>CAWIUD010000009.1:0-104551 GCA_963839185.1 uncultured Alphaproteobacteria bacterium
AATTTCCCCATCACCGTTCGAGTTCGCCCGCGACGTCGTCGTTTCTCGGGGCTGCGCTGGAAAAGTCGATCTGCGCCTGCAGGACTACCGCGACGTCGAAGACCGTTTCGATCGGGTGGCGTCGATTGAAATGGTCGAGGCGGTCGGCGAGGTATGGTGGCCGGTCTATTTCGGGAAAATTGCACGCTGCCTTCAAACCCGGCGGAACGGCGGTTCTGCAGGTGATCACCATCGCGGATGATCAGTTCGAGGATTACCGGCGGACGGTCGATTTCATTCAACGCTATATATTCCCAGGCGGCTGCTTGCCTTCGCGGGGCGCGCTTTTCCGCGAGTTCAAGCGCGCGGGCTGCGGCTCGTCAGCAGCAGAGACTTTTGGCGCTTCCTACGCCCGAACGCTGGCGGAGTAGCATCGGCGGTTCCACAACGGATGGCCCGAAATCGCCGCCCAGGGATTTGACGATCGGTTTCGCCGAATGTGGGATTATTATCTGAGCTATTGCGCGGCTGGTTTCCTCGAAGGCGTCATTGACGTCGGTCTCTATCGCGTGGAACGGGATCCGCAGCCTGCCCCAGCCGATTGTGCGCGGAGGGATGCATTGCGTTAAAGCTGCGGGCGCATGTAACCGGAGAATCTCCCATCGCTGATCGGGATTGTCACTCTGCTGGTCTCGGCCGGAAGCGCGGCGGCTGCGACCGCGCCGTTGTTTTTCGGCGGCTGGGCGCGCGGCGACGGCAAGGCGCGAATCCAATTGAGCCCTGCGGGGCGGCCGCCTGCGCGATCAACACCTGGATCAGACCCGGCACGCCTCACAAGAAGACCGGCGACCGGCTCGTCCTCAACGTCAATCCGGTTCGGCCTAGAGGAATGGACCGGCGAAGCCTTTGGACCGCAGCGCAACCTGACCTACACGGTCAGAATCAGTGTCACAGACCGGCGCATGACAACCAAGGGCTGCATAATCGCCGGCCTTTTGTGCAAGCGCATGGCCTGGACGCGCATCGGTCCGTCGAACTAAATCGAGCTTGCGCGCGCGATGCCCTTTGGCGGCAGCGACCGGCGTTTCATGCCGCAGCGCCACGCCGTGCTCCTCTCATCCTTGACCCCACGCCACGAACAACAGCGCCGCCGCAACGACGATCGTCGCCATGGCGGTAAGGTACGCGGCCTGAAGGGTAATCGTCTTCCAGTAGAGGATCCTCGACAGGAGCGCGCATCGGGTCGGCAGGTCATCGGACTTCAGGCGCCGGGTCGCTGATGAACTCGAAGTCCTCCGGTTTCGAGTTGCGCCAGATCGGGAAGCGCTTCCGTCCGGCGCGGGGAAACCGCGGATAAACGGATGCGAGGAGATTGAAAAATATGACTATGAATGGCGCCAGAAGCACCGGCGCGCTCAGGTACCGCGGGTAGTGATTGCGAAAGCTTAAAACCGTGCCCATCATGATCGCGACAAAGAGGACCGCGATATTCGCCTTGATGTCGCTGAGGCGAATGGAATCGCCATAGCCGGCGATCAGATTGCGCAGCTGAGCGTCACGGTCCTTGGCCATCAGCGGCCCTGCGACAAAGGACGAAGCGCGCCGGGCCGCCAGCGGTCCGTCGAAGCTTTGCCCGACTCCAATCGATCATCGCTATCGCCCCGCTCAAGTATACCAGATGTAAATGAGCAAGAATACAGTCAGAATGATACTCACCATGGAAACAGCAAAACTAATTCTGATGTACAGGGTCTTCCACCACAGCAGTTCGGACAGGACCGCGCAGCGCAGCTTCAACTGCTCGAGTTCGTCTTCCGTCTCGGCGACGTTGACGAAATCGCCAGCTGTCGCAGTGCGCGAGACCAGGAAATTCTTGGATCCGCGGCGGGGATAGCGAGGGATGAGGACCGCGAACAAGCAGAGGTAGACGATCAGAAACGGCAGCATGACGAAGGGTATGGGCAGATAGCTCGGAAATCGCGTGTAGTTGCCGAGGACCGGGCCCATCATGAAGGCGACGAACAGGATCGCGATATTGGCTTTGAAATCGCTCGCGCGGATCGCGTCGGTGTATCCGGCGATCAGGCTGCGATAAGGTTGAGAGGCATCGGCCGGGTTTTTGTTCATCCGACGGTCGGACGCTCCACGAAGGCTGCCGCGAACGGGCTTGCCCGCCCACGCCAGTGCTGCGCCGGCTCCCCCAAGTCCGCCGCTACCGACTTGGCGTGAACTCCGACGCCCTGTCAAGATCGGTTGAATTCTTGCTTTCAGACGGCGGGATTTCCTCCACAATGGCGCAGCCGCCGTTGACGCGGGCTCGCGCATGAAGCGCGCGCCATCCGCCACAGCGCTCTCAGACTTCGCTTTCCACCGGCGGCGGCCAGGCGTCCGTTTCGTAGTCGGCGTTACGAATCGCGAGGGCCGCCAGCAGCAAAACGACATTCGCCGCCATCACATAATAGGTCGAAGCCAATGGATCGCCGGTGACGCCAACCAGCCAGGTGACGATGGAGGTCGCCGTGCCGCCGAATATCGCCACGCCGAGCGAATAGGTTATCGCGAGGCCGGTCGCTCGGACGGCGGGCGGAAAGATCAAAGGGGTCAGCGCCACCACGACGGCGACGCTGGCGGCGTGCAACAGGCTCAGGATCGTGATCGCCAGGACCAGCGTCGCTCCGCCCGGATTGGCGATAAGGAACTTCATCACCGGAAACAGCACGATCATCAGCACGATACGCGGCGCAATCACGACCGCGCGGATGCCCCAGCGATCGGCCAAGAGCCCCCCTGCCAGCGCCCCGAGGCCGCCGGTGACGCCGAGCGTGAGCGTGCCGAGCATCGCGCTCGATTCCGGCAAGTGAAGCGTCCGGATCGCATAGGGCGTCATGTTGATGAGAAAATATTGGGTGATCGTCCCGCCGCTGATGAGCGCGAGACCGAGCAGGAGGCCTTGCCAATTGGATCGAATGACGGTCGAGAGGATCGCGCCGGCGTTCCGGGAGTGCTGGCGCAGCGAATTGTCGAGGGTCTCGACAAGCTGGCTTCTGATGTAGACCCCGACCGGGGCGATCAGCACTCCGATCGCGAACGGGACGCGCCACCCCCAATCGTTCAGGCTCGATTTGGAAAGCGAGAGCGCGAGCACGAAGCCGATGATTCCGCTCGCCAGGCTGCCCAGGTTCTGGCTCGCGAGCTGCCAGCTCGCGAAGAACATGCGCTGGTTTGGCGGCGCGGCCTCGAGCAGGAACATCGTCGCCGGCCCGATTTCGCCGCCGACCGCGAAACCCTGGAGCAGGCGCGCGACAATCAGCAGGATCGGCGCCCACACGCCGATCGTCGCGTAGCCGGGCGTTACCGCGATCATCGCGCTGCCGATCGCCATCAGCCCGATGGAAAACGTCATCGCAGGCTTGCGCCCGGCGCGGTCGCCGTAGGCCCCGATCAGCGCGCCGCCGAGCGGCCGGGCGATGAAACCGACGCCGAACGTGGCGGCCGACGCGAGGTCGCTGACAAAGACATTGTCGGACGGAAAAAACGCCTGGCCGATCATCCCCAGATAGGTGGCGTAGACTGTGAAGTCGAAGAATTCGAAACCGTTCCCGAGCACCGCGGCAAAGACTCCTTTCGCTCCGAGCGCGGGCGGCGCGACTCCCGGCGCCGCATCCGCTTTGGCGGTCAAAGGCCTGTCTCCGGTTTTGACGTCGCGGCAAACGTTTCAGGAGGAAGCGACCCTTGTCAATATGAAGCGGCGATCCGCAGAGCTCAGAGGATCAAAAGCCGAAGAGATCGCGGCGCAGCGCGTCTTCGTAAAGTCTCTTCTTGTCGATCACGGCCCTGCGCTTCTTGTCCTCGCGGAAATCTGCGGCCTCCCACTGGTCGAGCTCGGCGACCGAATGGTCGCCCGAAGCGAGCGCCTCCTCCTCGCGGATCGCCGCCACCCACTCGTCCACCGCCGCACGGTAAGCCGCCTGCAATCCGTCCAGTTCCTGCTGATCGACCGCCATGCGCGCTCCGAATCGGACTTCGCCAACAACTGGGTCGTGAACTTTAGACGACACCCGATGCGATGAACGCGTGTGGGCGTCCGCGCGTGAACAGCGCGGTCCGGCGAAACGCCGCCCTCAACTCTTCAACGCCCGCGCCGGCGCACGGGCTTCCCCATCGCGCACAATGTCGCGCAGCGCGACGAGCTGCGTCTCCAGCGCCTCGAGGTCGGCTTCGGTCATGCGGCCGAGCGTCGAGGCGATCCAGCGGTGCTGGACGGCGATCGCCTTCTCGGCCGTGCGGCGGCCGGTCTCGGTCAGATAGATCGCATATTGGCGCCGGTCGGAGGCGGTCGAGCGGCGTTCGACCAGCCCCGCTTTCTCCAGCCGGTCGAGGAGGCTCGATATATTGCCCTTGGTCACATAGAGCCGTTTCGCCAGTTCCTGCTGGCTCACGCCCTCCTGCTCGGTCAGCGTGGTCAGCACGTCGCATTGCGGGATCGAGACGCCGATCGCGCGCAGCCGTTCGCCGACCGCCGCCTGCATCCGCGCCTCGAGGCGAATCAGCCGAAACCACACCCGAACGGAGCGTTCCGGGCTTTGCCGATCAGGCATCGGATTCCTTTCCCCGCGATGGGCGGGAAACGCTGCAGGACCCAAGGGAAAGCGGGCAATTCCACTTCGCGCGATTGCATTGCCGAGCTTGGTGCGCCAAGGTGCTTCCCATGAACAATCCGGGCGCTGCGATCAAGCGCCGGCGCGGATTTTGTCGGGAGGAAAGCGATGCTGGGACGGATGCAGGAATGGCCGCTCCTGATCCACAAGATCATCGATTTCGCCGCCATCCAGTTCCCGGACCGCGAGGTCGTCTCTCGGATGGTCGAAGGTCCGATGCACCGGACCAATTATCGCGAAATCCGCGACCGCGCGCTTAGAGTCGCCAAGCGCCTCGACCGCGATGGCGTCAAACTGGGAGATCGGGTCGCCACCCTCGCCTGGAACGGCTTCCGTCATCTGGAGGCCTGGTACGGCATCACCGGAATCGGCGCCATCTACCACACGGTCAATCCGCGCCTCTTTCCCGAGCAGATCGTCTGGATCATCAATCACGCCGAGGACCGGGTCGTGTTCGCCGATCTCACCTTCGTTCCGCTCCTGGAGGCGGTCGCGGCCAACTCCCGACCGTCGAGCGCTACGTCATTCTGACCGACGCCGCCCATATGCCCGCGACCACGCTCAAGAACGCGGTCGCCTACGAGGATTGGATCGGCGAGGTCGACTGGGATTTCCGCTGGAAGGAGTTCGACGAGCGGACCGCCGCCGGGCTCTGCTACACCTCCGGCACCACCGGCAATCCGAAGGGCGTGCTCTATTCGCATCGCTCGAACATGCTGCATTCGCTGATGGCGAGCGGCCCCGAAACCCTGACGCTGACCGCTTACGATACGGTGCTGCCGGTCGTGCCGATGTTCCACGCCAATTCATGGGGCCTTGCGCTCGCGTGCCCCATGCGCGGCGCGAAGCTGGTCATGCCGGGCGCGAGACTCGACGGGGCCTCGATCCACGAACTTCTCGAAACCGAAAAAGTGACGATGACCGCCGCGGTGCCGACCGTCTGGCTGGCTGCTCGCATTATATGCGCAAGGAGGGCAAAAAGCTCTCGACCCTCAAGCTCGTCGTCATCGGCGGCTCGGCTTGCCCGCCGGACGATGATTCGCGCCTTCGAGGACGATTACGGCGTCGAAGTTCGCCACGCCTGGGGCATGACCGAAATGAGCCCGCTCGGCTCGATGGGATCGATCAAGCCGAGCCAGACTCGCTGTCGCACGACGACAAGCTGGCGCTTCAAACCAAGCAGGGCTGGGCGCCGTTCGGCGTCGAGATGAAGATCGTCGACGACGAGAACAAGGAACTGCCATGGGACGGCAAGCGCTTCGGCCGATTGAAAGTGCCGGGGTTCGCCGTCGTCGACAGTTATTTTCGGGGCGAGGGCGGCAAATCCTCGATGACCGGGGCTTCTTCGACACCGGCGACGTCGCCACCATCGATCCCAACGGCTACATGCAGATCACCGATCGCGCCAAGGACGTCATCAAGTCGGGCGGCGAATGGATTTCGACGATCGACATCGAAAATTTTGCGGTCGGCCATCCCGACGTCGCCGAGGCTGCCGTCATCGGCGTCGCCCATCCCAAATGGGACGAGCGCCCGCTCCTGGTCGTCGTGGCCAAGGAGGGCAATCTGCCGAAGCGCGAGGACGTGCTCGAGTTCCTGAAGCCGCGGATCGCCAAGTGGTGGATGCCCGACGACATGCAGATCGTCAAGGAAATTCCCCACACCGCCACCGGCAAGATCAACAAGCTCAAGCTGCGCGAGACGTTCAAGGACTACAAACTGCCGACGGCTGAGGCGGGCCGCGCCGGCGCGGCGCGGGATTTCCGCTCGCGCCTTTTTTCTTGCATTCGGGCCGAGGCGTCGCCTATATGGCCAGCGCCAGTAGATTTCTCATAGCTTCTATCCCCGGGTAAGAAGAGGTTTTGAGAGTGGGCCCGGCCGGGACCCGCTCTTTTTTATTGCCGTCGGAGTCCATGGACCAAACGCCTCGAAATGCCGGCCGTCGACGCCCGGAGGGGCTGGACGAGCCGCGCCTGATCGCTGAAACCGGGCGCGCCCAACGCATCGGGCGCGTCGCGGAGCCGGTGTTGCGCGATGTCGGACTGCGCCTCGTGCGGGTCAAGGTTTCCGCCGCCGCAGGCGCGACCGTGCAGATCATGGCCGAGCGCCCCGACGGGACGATGACGATCGACGATTGCGAGGGCGCGAGCGACGCGCTGTCGCCGGTGCTCGACCTCGAGGACCCGGTGACGCAGGCCTACCGGCTGGAGGTTTCCTCGCCGGGCATCGACCGGCCGCTGGTGCGCGGAATCCGATTTTCGTCCGCGCGGTCGGCCACGAAGCGCGCGTCGAAATGGCGGTCGCCGGTCGACGGCCGCAAGCGCTTTCGCGGTCTCATCGAGGGCGGTCGCGGGAGGACGGACGTGGTCACGGCGCGGCTGCGGATCGCCGCCGACGAAGACGAGGAGACGCGCGTCGAGCTGCCGGTCCGCGACATGGCCGAGGCGCGGCTCGTGCTGACGGACGACCTTATTCGCGCGACGCTGCGGCGCGAAAAGGCCGCCGTCAAGGCGGCGAGGCGCGGCGAAACGCCCGCCGGCGGACGCGCCCGACGGCGACAAAACCGGGCCGCAAAGCCCGAGATCGAGCTCAAACCGTCCAACGCCGCGGCCCGCGGCGCCGCGTCTCGGGCGTCCGGGGCTGAAGAAGGAGACAATGATGGCCGTCAGCGCCAACAGACTGGAACTTTTGCAGATCGTCGACGCGGTCGCGCGCGAGAAATCGATCGACCGTACGATCGTGCTCGCCTCGATGGAGGACGCGATGCAGAAGGCTGCGCGTTCGCGCTACGGCCAGGAGACCGAAGTTCGCGCCGAGATCAATCCGAAGACCGGCGAAATCCGCTTCTCGCGCCTGCTGCTGGTGGTCGACAGATCGAGAACGAGGCGACGCAGATCACGCTCGCCGAAGCGCAGAAGAAGAACCCGTCGGCGCAGATCGGCGACTGGATCGCCGAATCGCTGCCGCCGTTCGATTACGGCCGCATTCCCGCCCAGGCCTCGAAGCAGGTGCTGGTGCAGAAGATCCGCGAAGCCGAGCGCGACAAGCAGTACGAGGTCTACAAGGACCGCATCGGCGAGATCATCAACGGCCAGGTCAAGCGCGTCGAATATGGCAACGTCGTCGTCGACCTCGGCGGCGCGGGCGCCGGCGAGGCGGTCGTGCGGCGCGACGAACTGATCCCGCGCGAAATGTTCCGCCCCGGCGACCGCATCCGCGCCTATGTCTACGACGTGCGCCGCGAGGCGCGCGGGCCGCAGATCTTCCTCTCGCGCACGCATCCGCAATTCACCGCCAAGCTGTTCGCGCAGGAAGTGCCGGAGATCTACGACGGCATCGTCGAGGTGAAGGCGGTCGCGCGCGATCCCGGCTCGCGCGCCAAGATCGCCGTCGTCTCCAACGATTCCTCGATCGATCCGGTCGGCGCCTGCGTCGGCATGCGCGGCTCGCGCGTGCAGGCGGTCGTCAACGAATTGCAGGGCGAGAAGATCGACATCATCCCCTGGTCGCCGGACGCCGCGACCTTCATCGTCAACGCGCTGCAGCCGGCGGAGGTGATGAAGGTCGTGCTCGACGAGGATTCCACCCGCATCGAGGTCGTGGTGCCCGACGATCAGCTTTCGCTGGCCATCGGCCGGCGCGGCCAGAACGTGCGCCTCGCCTCGCAGCTCACCGGCTGGGACATCGACATCCTGACCGAGGCCGAGGAATCGGAGCGCCGGCAGAAGGAATTCGCCGAACGCACGCAGAGCTTCATGGAGGCGCTGGACGTCGACGAGACGGTGGCGCAGTTGCTGGCCTCGGAAGGGTTCCGCACAGTGGAGGAAATCGCTTATGTCGACCCGCGCGAACTCGCCTCGATCGAGGGCTTCGACGCCGAAACCGCCGGCGAGATCCAGGCGCGCGCGCAAGGCCATCTGGCCGCATCGAGGCCGAGCACGACGAACCCGCAAGGCGCTCGGCGTTTCCGACGATCTCAAGGAGATCGACGGCCTGACGACGCCGATGCTGGTCAAGCTCGGCCAGAACGAAGTGCGGACCGTCGAGGATCTCGCGGGCTGCGCCAGCGACGATCTCGTCGGCTGGACCGAGCGCGTGGAAGGCGGCGAGAAGAAATCATCGGCTATCTCAGCGAGTTCGACATTTCGCGCGAGGAAGCGGATGCGATCATCATGGCCGCCCGCGTCCGCGCGGGCTGGATCGAGGCGCCGGCCCCCGTCGAGGCGACGGAGCGCGAGGCGAAGGCGCCGAGCGAGTAGCGTCTCGGAGCAGCGCGATTGCGGACGAGGGAGAAGAGCGAAGACAGCGGTTCGGAGCGGACCTGCATCGTGACCGGCCTCGAAGGGACGCGCCGGAGGCGATGCTGCGCTTCGCGCTGTGCCGGGGAGGGCGTCGGTCACGCCCGATATCCTGCGCAAGCTGCCCGGCCGCGGCGTCTGGACGCGGCTCGAGCTTCGGATGGTGCGCCAGGCGGCGCAGAAACAGGCGTTTGCGCGCGGGTTTCGCAAAGGCCGCGGCGCCGGGCCGAAGTCGCGGACGAGGTCGATCGGCTGCTGGAGCAGGACGCGCTGCGGTTTCTTTCGCTGGTCAACAAGGCGGGGCTGGTCGTCACGGGCGCCGCGAAGGTCGAGGCGGCGATCGCGCGGCGGCCTGTCGCGGGGCTGATCCACGCCGAGCGACGGCGCGCCGGACGGGGCGGCAAGCTCGACCGGCCTGCGGTCGCGGCGCTCGGCGGACGCGGAAGCGGTTGCGCGCGAATAAATCTCTTCCCGTCGCGTCAATTGGATTTGGCATTGGGGAGGGCAAATGTGATACATGCAGCGCTCAGCCGGGGCGCGGCGAGTTCGGCGTTTCTCGCCAAGGTCGGCGCGTCTGAGCCGATATCGGGCCGGGCGAAGAGGACGCGACAATCGACCACAGCGGCTGCGCGCCGCCGAGAGCGCCGGACGCTTGGCGGGCGGAGAATTGGCTGAGAAGCCAGGCGGTTATGGAAGAACGCATGAGTGAGACGAACAATAGCGGCGATAAAAGCCTGGGCGCCTCGCCGCCGAAGGCGACATTGCATCTCAAGCGTCCGGTCGAGCGGGAACGGTGCGTCAGAGTTTCTCGCACGGGCGCAGCAAGGCGGTCGTCGTCGAGAAAGTGAAGCGTCGCGTTTTGGCGCCGGGCGAGGCGCCTCGCGCGTAGGCGCGCCCGCCGCGCCCGTCTCC
This sequence comes from uncultured Alphaproteobacteria bacterium, assembly GCA_963839185.1. GTDB lineage: Bacteria > Pseudomonadota > Alphaproteobacteria > Rhizobiales > Beijerinckiaceae > Roseiarcus. The sequence continues at coordinate 9,848 of CAWIUD010000009.1, forward strand.
GCGCGGCGCGCCGCTGCCGCGCCGGCGCCATTGTCGCCGGCGCGGCCGAAACCGGTTCCGCCGCCGCCGGCAAACCCGCCGCGCCGCCGCCGCCGAAGACCGGCGTCGTGCTGCAGACCTTGACCGAGGAGCAGCGCGAGCGCGCGCAATCGCGCGCTCGCTCGACGCGCGCGCTCGCGAAGAGGAAGATCGGCGCCGCCAGGAGGCGGAAGCCGAAGCCCGCCGTGAGCGCGAGGCGCGCGAACGGCTCGAACGCGAAGCCGCGGAAACGCGCAAGCGCGACGAAGAACTGCGCCGCGCCCAGGAAGCCAATTTCAAGCGCCAGTCGGAGGAAGAGGCGCGACGGCGGCTGGCCGGCGGCGAACCGTCCCTTTCGCCGTCGATCCCGCGCGCGCCGCCCCAACCGGCCGCGGTCGTCGCTTCGCCCGCCACGGTCGCCAAAGCCGCCCGGCCGCCGGCGGCGAGGAAGAGGAGGCGCGCACGGCTGAGCCGGCGTCCCGCGCTTAGCTTGCCGGGGCAGAAGATCATCGTGCCGACGCCGCGGCCGGCGCGCACCGGCGAGCAGCGCAACCGCGGACGCCTGACCGTCGCCAGCGCGACTGCGGGCGAAGAGGAGCGCACGCGTTCGGTCGCGGCGTTTCGCCGCCGCACGCAGAGGCTGAAAGGCCACGGCGCTCAGGACGAAAGAGAAGATTGCGCGCGAAATCGTGCTGCCCGAGGCGATCACGATCCAGGAACTCGCCAGCCGCATGTCCGAGCGCGCGGTCGACGTCATCAAGCTCCTGATGCGTCAGGGCAAAATGGTGACGCTGACCGACGTCCTTGACGCCGACACGGCCCAACTGATCGCCGAGGAAATGGGCCATACGGTCAAGCGCGTCGCCGAGTCCGACGTCGAGGAGGGCCTGTTCGACCGACCCGATGACGAGGGCGCGTCCGTTCCGCGGCCGCCGATCGTCACCATCATGGGCCACGTCGATCACGGCAAGACTTCGCTGCTCGACGCGATCCGCCACGCCAACGTCGTGGCGGGCGAGGCCGGCGGCATCACCCAGCATATCGGCGCCTACCAGGTCATCGCGCCCGGCGGCGCAGAAGATCACCTTCATCGACACGCCCGGCCACGCCGCTTTCACCGCAATGCGCGCGCGCGGCGCCAAGGTCACCGACATCGTGGTCCTCGTCGTGGCCGCCGACGACGGCGTGATGCCGCAGACGATCGAGGCGATCCGCCACGCCAAGGCGGCGAAGGCGCCGATCATCGTGGCGATCAACAAGATCGACAAGCCCGAAGCCAATCCGCAGCGCGTGATGCAGGAACTGCTGCAATACGACGTGCAGGTCGAGGCGTTCGGCGGCGAGACGCTCGCCGTCGAAGTCTCCGCGACCAAGAACATCAATCTCGACAAGCTGCTCGAGGCGATCGCGCTGCAGGCCGAACTGCTCGACCTCGTCGCCGATCCCGATCGCAGCGCCGAAGGCACGGTCATCGAAGCGAGGCTCGACCGCGGCCGCGGTCCCGTGGCGACCGTCCTGGTGCAGCGCGGCACGCTGCCGCGTCGGCGCGATTGTCGTCGCCGGGTCGCAATGGGGCCGCGTCCGGGCGCTGATCGACGACAAGGGCGAGACGGTCGAATCCGCGGGCCCTCGACGCCGGTCGAGGTGCTCGGCTTCTCCGGCGCTCCCGAAGCGGGCGACCGCGTCGCGATCGTCGAGACGGAGGCGCGGGCGCGCGAAATCACGGAATATCGCGAACGTCAGCGGCGCGAGAAGCTGGCGGCGCGCGGGCCGGCGCGTGCGCACCTCGCTCTCCGACATGATGAGCAACCTCAAGGCGGCCGGGACGCAAGGAACTGCCGCATCGTCGTCAAGGGCGACGTGCAGGGGTCGGTCGAGGCGATCACCGCGGCGCTCGAGAAGCTCGGCAACGACGAAGTCGTGGCGCGCGTCATCCATGGCGGCGTCGGCGGCGTGACCGAATCCGACGTGGCCTTGGCCGAGGCCTCGAAGGCGGTCATCCTCGGCTTCAACGTCCGCGCCCACAAGGAGGCGCGCGATCTCGCCGAGCAGGACGGCGTCGAAATCCGCTACTACAACATCATCTACAATCTCGTGGACGATGTGAAAGCGGCGCTCTCGGGCATGCTTGCGCCGACCCTGCGCGAGACCATGCTCGGCAATGCGCAGATCCTCGAGGTGTTCCACATCTCGAAGATTGGCAATGTCGCCGGGCTGCCGGGTCACCGATGGCGTCGTGCAGCGCGGCGCGCATGTGCGCCTCATCCGCGACAATGTCGTCGTTCACGAGGGCAAGCTCTCGACGCTCAAGCGCTTCAAGGACGAAGTGGCCCAGGTGCAGGCCGGCCAGGAATGCGGCATGGCCTTCGAGAACTATCAGGACATGCGGGCCGGCGACGTGATCGAGTGCTACAGCGTCGAGGAAATTCGCCGCACGCTGTGACCCGGGCGGACGGGACGACGGACATGAGGGCCAATATTACGCGGGCAGCCGAGGGTTTCGACCGCCGCTCCTTCACGGTGGTGGACCTGATGATTATTAGTTTTGACTTATCTCGACGCCGCACAGCGACGGACCTTCGTCCACAACGGCCCGAGCGCGGGTTGGCGTTCGATTGTCGAACGCGGTCCGGACGAGACGCTGACCAGCGTTGCGCTGCCGGGCTTCTCGGCGCGGCTGGCATCGATCTGAAACGAACCCCGCGCCTCGCCGATCGGCGCGCAGCCTGGCGTTGAATTGCCCTCAGCTTCGTCCTATTTGCGCTGGCCCGAGGAAGGTCCGATGTCCCGCTCTCCCCGAAAGTTGCAAACGCATCGCCTCGAGCGGGTCGGCGAACTGATCCGTCACGCGATCGCGGAGATTCTGGCGCGCGGCGACATCCTCGACCCCATACTTGAACGCCATCCGGTGACGATCCCGGCCGTGCGCATGTCGCCGGACCTCAAACTCGCCACCGTGTCGGTTATGCCGCTCGGCGGCGAGGACTCGGCCGCGACGATCGAGGCGCTGAACCGGCACAAGAAGGAACTGCGCGCGCTGGTCGCGCACAAGATCAATCTCAGGTTCGCGCCTGAGTTGCGCTTTTCGTTCGACTCCGCGCTTCGACGCGCAGGCGCGCATCGATGCGCTGCTTAAATCGCCAGAAGTCGCGCGCGATCTCGGGCGACAGGATTTCAAGGAGGGCGAGTCATGACCGGCGACGACCGCAATGTCGCTCCCCCTGGCGACGCGGAGCCGGCGCGGGCGGAGCAGGACCCAACAGAAGCGCTCGACACGCGTCGAGATCGATGGCTGGATCAATCTCGACAAGCCGGTCGGCGTTTCTTCCACCCAGGCGGTTGGGCGGCTCAAGTTCCTGTTCAACGCCAAGAAGGCGGGCCACGCGGGCACGCTCGATCCTCTCGCCTCCGGCGTGCTGCCAGTCGCCTTCGGCGAAGCGACCAAGACCGTGCCGATCGTGCAGGACGGCACAAAAGCCTACAGTTTCCGCGTGCGTTGGGGCGAGGAAACGACGACGGACGACGCCGAAGGCGAGATCGTGGCGCGCTCGGAGGAACGCCCAAGCCTAGCGGAGATCGAGGCGCTTCTGCCGCAATTCGTCGGCTTGATCGATCAGACGCCGCCGACTTTCTCAGCAATCAAGATCGAAGGCGCACGCGCCTACGACCTCGCGCGCGAAGGCGCGAGGTTCGAAATCCAGTCCCGGACGGTGCGCGTCTACCGGCTGGATCTGGTATCAGCGGAAGCGGACTCGGCAATCCTCGCGGCCGAATGCGGGAAGGGCGCCTATGTGCGCGCGATCGCCCGCGATCTTGGGCGTGCGCTCGGCTGCTTTGGACACGTGACGGAACTGCGCCGAACCCGCGTCGGCCCGTTTACTGCCGACCAAAGCGTTCCGCTCGATCGTCTCCCCGACGACGGAGAACTCATGAGCCGGGCGCTCCAGCCGCTGGAAGCTGGCCTCGCCGAAATGCCGCTGTTGCCCATCGACCGCGCGGGCGCCGCAATCCTCCGTCGGGGCCAGAAACTGCTTCTCCGCGGCGCCGCTCCAGTGGAGGGACGAGCCTACGCCCAGTGCCTCGGAAAGCCGGTCGCCTTCGGCGTGATCGAACGCGGCTATTTCGCGCCCACCCGAGTGTTCAGCGTTCGAGGGTAAGGCCCGAAGCTCGCGTCACTTCCACGCCTCGAACGCCTTGGCCAGCATCGCCTCGCCCTCCGGCGATTTCTGGAACACGATCTTGGCTATGCGGTCGTCGTTGAGCAACAGCGGGAAATCGAACCAGGCGCGGGTCTGCATGAGATCGAGATTCCGGGCGCTGTCCTGATCGCCCTTGGCCAGCGCGATGAGAAAATAGACGTCGCTGATCTTGACCTTGACACTGGTCAACGCCTCGGCGGCGGTCGAATCCTCCTTACGCATCTGCGGCAGACCGACGTCCTTGAACCCGGTGATCGGGGCGCCTTCCGCGAAGGAGAATTTCAGATCGATCGTGTGGGTCGCCTGCAGCGTCGGATCGGTGTTCTTCCTCAAGGTCATTGTTGCATGCATCTTGAGGTCGGGGATATCGGCCTCCGCTTTCACCCCAATCGTCGCGGGCTGCCCCGGCGCGGGCGGAATCGTCGACCACACGGTCGAGCCCAAGCTGACCACCGGCTTCTGCGGATTGTCGGCCGACGCGACCAGCATGGCGGCTCGGGCAGCTGACGGCGCCGTCGGCTGCATCGCGGCGGGATTCTGCGCCTCGCCCGCCGGACTCGCCGGCGCGCCCCCCGGCGCGGCAGAATGGTCGGCTTGCGTTGGGCTTGACGGCTCTGACGGCGCGCTCGCGGGCGCCGATTGCACGCGCTCGGCGATCTTTGCCTGAGATTGCGGCGGCGCCGGCTCGGGCGTTTCGACGGCCGGTTTGATCGCGAGATCCTGCGGCTTCTGGCGCATCACGATCGCCGCGACTGCGACCGAAACGACGATCCCCAGCACGACCGCCGCGGCGACCCACAGCCAGGACTTGGGCTTGCCGGGCTCGCCCCCGGGCGCGGTAGGCCGCTGGCTTTCCGGATCCGGTTTGGTCGTCCCCCCGGGCCGGTCGACTTCGCCAGGCACCTCCGGCGCCGTGGCGGATTGCACGGCTTCGTCAGCACGGGTGGCGATCACCGGCGGAGCGCCAGAGGCGTCTGCGTCGTCGGCTTTGGTCGGCCGCACGGCCTTTGTGAGGTCAAGCGCAGTCGAGCGCGCGCCATCCGCCTTCGCGCCGCCTGGCAGGATGCGAGAATCGGCTTTGATTCCGATGGACGGTGGCGTGGGCTTTGCCGCCATTGCGCCGGGCCCGGGCCGAGACGGAGAAGGCGCGACGGCCACCGCAGGCGCGCCGACGCCGGGATTGTTCGCCGGAGCGACTGCGGATTGCGGCGAAGGACTCGGCGGAGGCGGACGGCGCGGCGGCGGCGCCGGTGGCGCAACGGGTCGTTGCGGCGCGGCGCTAGTCGGTGACGCGCTGAGCGGCGGGGCCAGCGCGCCGGGCGCGCCGGTTGAAGTGGGCCGCTGCGGGGCGCCGGGTTGGGGGGACGCGCTGGCCGGGGGTCGGGGCGGCGGCCCGTCCGAAACTGCGGGTGTCGGGGGCTTTTGAGACGCCGCGGATGGAAGGCTGGCGGTTGGCGGCGCCCGCTTCGGCGAAGGCGGCGCAATCGAGCTTGGCCAGCTGGCCGCCCGCGGCGCCGCAGGAGGAGCCGCAGCCGGGAGGGGGGCCTCGTCCTCCTGGGGTGTGAAGCTCGCCTCGATCTTGGCGATCGCCTCGTCGAGCGCGCTCTCTTCCCGGTCGATGTCGCTTTCCGGCAATGGCGGGCGCAAGGTCCTCAGCTGAGTTCAGCAGAGCCTCGCGCGCGAGATCATAAATCTTTTGACGCGCGGGCTTGCTCGCGCTCGGCAAATTCGCGACGGCTCGCGTGAGCAGCGAATGATAATCAGCCATAAAGGGTCCGCTCGACCGCTCTGCCGGGGATCGGGAACAGTCCCTTAGTCCTGAAACGGATCATGCACAAGAATCGTATCGTCGCGCTCGGGACTGGTCGATAGCAATGCGATTGGCGCGCCGACCAGCTCTTCGATTCGACGCACGTATTTTATGGCTTGCGCCGGCAAGTCGGCCCATGATCGCGCCTTGCTCGTCGCGCCATTCCAGCCATCAATCGATTCGTAAACGGGCTCGATGCGCGATTGCGCCGATTGGGAGGCTGGCAGATAGTCGATCTCCGCGCCGTCCAGGCGGTAGCGGGTCGCCACCATGATTGTCTCGAACCCGTCGAGAATGTCAAGTTTGGTCAGCGCGAGACCGTCGATGCCGCAAGTGCGCACCGCCTGCCGCGCGAGCACCGCGTCGAACCAGCCGCATCGGCGCGCGCGTCCGGTGTTGGTGCCGAATTCGGCCCCTCGCTGGCCAATCCGGCGACCGATTTCGTTGTCGAGTTCCGTGGGAAACGGGCCGCCTCCGACACGCGTCGTATAGGCCTTGGCGATGCCGAGCACATAGCCGATCGCGCGCGGCCCAAGGCCGGAGCCTGTCGCCGCATTGGCGGCGACGGTGTTCGACGACGTCACGAAGGGATACGTGCCGTGGTCGACGTCGAGCATCGCGCCTTGCGCGCCCTCGAACAGGATGCGCTTGCCCGCGCGCCGTTCGCTGTCCAGAATTTCGAAAGTCGGGGCCATATAGGGCAGCACCTTTGGCGCGACCGCGATCAGCTCCGAGCGAATGGCGTCCGCGCTCGGGGCCGGCAGTCCCATACCGCGACAGAGCGGGTCATGGTGGGCGAGCAGCCGGTCGATCTTGTCGTCGAGCGAATCCGGCTCAGCAAGGTCCATCAGCCGGATCGCGCGCCGCCCGATCTTGTCCTCATAAGCCGGGCCGATGCCGCGCTTCGTGGTTCCGATTCTGGGCGCCGGCGCCGCGCCGGACTCGCGGTGGGCGTCGAGTTCGCGATGCAGCGACAGGATGAGCGGGACATTCTCGGCGATCTTCAGGTTGGCCGGGGTCACCTCGACGCCTTGGCTGCGCAGCTTACCGATCTCCTCGACCAGGTGATAGGGATCGAGGACGACGCCGTTGCCAATGATCGACAGTTTGCCGGGGCGCACAATTCCGGATGGCAGAAGCGCGAGCTTATAGACCTTGCCGTCGACCACCAGCGTGTGCCCGGCGTTATGGCCGCCCTGGAAGCGCACGACGATGTCGGCGCCGACCGAGAGCCAATCGACGATCTTGCCCTTTCCCTCGTCGCCCCACTGGGCGCCGACAACCACGACATTGGCCATCGCCGATCGCTCTCCTGCGCTCTTCCCAAAGCAGCGAAGCCCCGGCGTCAGCAACAAGCTGAAGCCGGGGCTTATTGCGGCGATGGCCTAAACGATCGGCCAACCTGAGTAAAGTCGCCATCTGCCGCGCGCTGGCGTTCGGGGAGCAGTGCGAGGCGGAGAGAAAAACCCCGCGGGCCGTCTTGGATTGGCCGCAACCAGTGTCCATATGCCCGGCGCGGCCGATCGGGCCGCAGGGAGAGCGACATGACCCCCGAAGAACGCCAGATGCTCGCCGGGCTTTTCGAGCGCGTCAACGCGACCGCCTCGACGCCGCGCGACGCGGAGGCGGAAGCTTTCATCAACGGCGCGGTCCGCGCCGCGCCGTTTGCGCCCTACGTCCTGGCGCAAACTGTACTCGTTCAGCAGCAGACCCTGGAGGCCGCGGCGCGCCGAGTCGCGGAACTCGAGGCCGCCCAACGCCAGGACGCCGAGCAACCCGAAGAACATGGCAGTTTTCTCGGCAATCTCGGCAAGACGATCTTCGGCGGAGGCGCGCCGGCCGCCCCGCAGCGACCGGGATACGACCAATCCGCTTATCAACGCGCGCCTGCGCCTCCTCCGCCGCAGGGCTACGCTCCGCCTCCGCCGCCGCAAGGCTATCCTCCGCCGCCTCCACAGGGCTATCCGCAGCAGCCGGGCCCGTGGGGCGCTCCTGCGCAGCCGCGGAGCGGCGGCTTCCTGCAGAACGCCGCTTCAACCGCGGCGGGCGTCGCGGGCGGCGTTGCCCTCGGCAATCTCCTGGGCGGCCTGTTCGGCGGCCATGGCGGCGGCCTGTTCGGCGGATCAGGAATTGGCGGCGCCGGGTTTGGCGGCGCCGGGCTTGGCGGCAATCCGGCGGAAGTCACCGAAATCAACAACTTCTACGACGACAAGCCGGACCATGGCGGCTCGGACGCCGCGCAATTCGATCCCGGCGTCCAGGACGCGAGCTACGACAACCAGGACAATTCGGGCTTCGACGGCTCTTCGTCTGATGACGGCGGCGGCTACGACGACGTCTGATTGCGGTCGAACGACCCGCGCCGCCTGACGCCGGCGCGCGTCGCCGCGGCTTTGCGCCGTCACCTCTCGCGGGACGCGACGGCCTCCCGCGAGGCTTTCAATCCGTTGAGCGGGTTGGTCTCGTCCCAGCCGTAGCGCAGCGTCTCGAAGCGCATGGCGCGCGCGTCGATCATCAGGAGCCGCCCCACAAGGCCCTCGTCGCCGGCGCCAAAGCCGCCGACGATCTCGCGGATCGCCTCGAGCGCCATCAACGAGCCGAGCACGCCGCCGAGCGCCCCCAGCACGCCGGCCTCGGCGCAGGTCGGGATCGTTCCGGGCTCCGGCGGATCGGGAAACAGGCAGCGATAGGTTGGATTGGGCCGTCCGTCCGGGGCCGTTTCATATGGCTTCAGCGTGGTCAGCGTGCCGTCGAATTCGCCGAGCGCGGCCGAGACGAGCGGCCGGCGCTCGTAGAAGCAGGCGTCCGACAGCGCATAGCGGGTCGCGAAATTGTCTGAACCGTCGAGCACGACGTCGAACCGTGCGACCAGCCTTCGGGCGTTCGCCGAGTCGAGCCTCGCCGCGACCGGCTCGACGGCGACATGGGGGTTGAGCCGCTTGATCGCCGCAGCGGCGCTATCCGTCTTCGGCCGCCCGACGTCGTCCGTTCCATGGATGATCTGGCGGTGCAGGTTCGAGAGCGCGACGGCGTCGTCGTCGACGATGCCGAGCGTCCCGATCCCGGCGCCGGCTAGATATTGCAGGACAGGCGAACCCAGGCCGCCGGCGCCGACCACCAGCGCGCGGGCGGCCTTGAGCTTATTCTGCCCGGGTCCGCCGACGCCCCTGAGCACGATCTGGCGCGCGTAGCGCTCGACTTCTTCGATGGAGAGGGTCATCGGCCCTGTCGGGCCGGGCGCCCCTGCGGTTTTGTCTGCGAGTGAATCTTTTCAAGCATTTAGGCGCCTTTTTTCGTCACTTTTTCGCTTTCCTATTTTACTGCATTAAACTGTATATATATTGCTCTCTCGCGGGGCGCCTGGAACAAGCTGCAACCGCCTGTCGTTAGGAAAGCTCGGAACGCAGAGCGGAGGCAACAGCATGCAAGGACGTTTGATCAAACTGGCGGTGTTGGCCTCGCTTATCCCGGGCGCGGCTCTCGCGGACACTGTGTCTCCAGAAGCCGATGCGTGCAAGGCGAGCGGCTTGATCGCCCTCAAGCAAAAGTATCCTCAGGTAAAGGACGTGCTGATCGATCTCGATAGCGCCAAAATCATCAAGGCCGACACGACCATCGAGAACGTGCCGGTACGCACCGTCGTGATCGGAGACGCATATGTCGAGCGGACAAAAACCACAAAACCGCAGACGCTTGTCTGCGTGATCGGAGACAAGGGGAAGGTTCTGCTGACGTTGTTCAGCGATAAGTAATCATCCAGCGATCGCCGCTTATGCCTCGCTCGGCGATCGCGTTCGCCTTTAGTGCAGAAGGAGCAGTTCGCGCTGGCGACGGGATCGCTCAGTCGCTCTAGCGGGTTATGTATCGGGTTGTCAGAACGCTCGATCCAGCGCAAGTTTCGTGAGGCCGACTTGAATTGGGGCAACGGCCTGCTTGCGGGATGCCGACGTTGCGCTGTTTTGGAATTTGATCACTGCCCTTGTTTTCGCGACAATCTGCGGGACATTTTCGTTCGCTCAAAGCTCTACGAGCCTTGCTGACGAGGAAATTTCAGAATTGAAAACGTCCTCCGGGTTGCTTGCTACGCGCTCCGGACTGGGAGTTGAATGCGGCGCTAATGCGAAGTCTCGCCGATACTTGTGTCACCCTACTCCTGCACGGTAAATTACTACTCACAGATACATGGTGAGGATAACCGCGGTATTTCCATCAATGATCGATCCTCAGCTAGTCTCAGTAGCTACAGGAACTGGCGGCAACGCTTGTTGCTGGGAAAACTCATATATCGGATTTTACCGTGAAACCTCCGCTAAAATTCAAGGGCGGTTTCAGCAAAAAGAAATATCGGCCACGGTATCTGGCGTAGTATTTCCGATTTACGAGGGTCTTGATACTCTTGGTGACTTACTGATAGCCACGTACAGCTACAAGTTTGGCAGTGCCAAACTTGTGAAAATACAGATTGTGCCAAAATATGATTTTACACCGCTGACAGAGAAAAAGTACCCACATGAAATATTAGCTGATCTCGCGGTTAGATAGCCGATTCTGAAAGCCGTCGGGACCAACGACTTTTCCCAATTTAGAGAGTCAACGGCTGTCGCAGTCCCTTTAACAGATACGACGGCAGCTTCATAGTCGCCGATGGTTGTCAGCCGCACAACTGCCTCGATGGTTACGCGATGTTCATCTTAGACGTTGCGAACAAATTGGCTTGGGCGATTGAGGGCACAGGCGACGCCGACACCGGTGAGCTTCCAAAGGCCCGTATCTGGGGCGCACTGGCGGCAACCGATACCGTGCCGAAGCGTGAGATCACCCAGTGGCTGGCTCGACACAGGGTTCCCGCAGGACGGGTCACTTTCGTTCCGCTACCATACGGGTTTCGGCGTTATACAAACGACCGCGTCAGATGGTCTACCGACGCCCAAGCCCCGCGACCTACCGCGTGCGGCCCAAAGGCGGACATTTCGCCCGTACTGCCCGCAGCTCAAACACAGGGCGCGCGGAATTCAGCCATCGCACTGGACAGGGAAGGCGGTACTTTTCTGGTTCCAGTTGTTATCAATGGCGAACTGACCCTCAAATTTACTCTTGATAGCGGCGCGTCAGACGTGAGTATCCCTGCCGATGTCGTCCTGACACTGCTCCGGACGGGCACGCTAACTCACGACGATTTTTTGGGGACTAAAACGTATCGCCTCGCGGACGGGTCGACCATTCCTTCGCAGACTTTTCGTATACGGTCGTTGAGGGTCGGCGATCGTGTCCTCGAAGATGTCACAGCAAGCGTAGCTCCTGTATCGGGAACCCTGTTGCTTGGGCAGAGCTTTTTGAGCAGGTTTAAGACTTGGTCGATCGACAACGAGCGTCGAGTCCTGCTACTCGCCCAGTGAGCGTTATACGTTGCGTTGCGGCGGCAATGGCGACAAAGAACCTCATTGCATGAATTTGTGACTACTCGCCAGGTGTGGGTCCAAAAGCCGAATTCCAAACTGGCACGTTTTCAGCAGTCGGTCCGCGTTTTATTTAGCGAACCCACCCCCTATATGCGAATAAAGCCGGAGCACCATTCCGTCGCTTGAGAGAGTGACCTGTGAATTTGGTCGGCTGGATTGACCCCAAGGAGCGAGGCGTATGAGCGCAGATCCCATCGTCATCGTCGGCGCCGCGCGGACCCCGATGGGCGGCTTCCTGGGCGATCTGAAGGATGTCTCGGCGCCCGCGTTGGGCGCTTCGGCGATCGCCGCGGCGGTCGAGCGGGCGGGAGTTCCGTCCGACAGCGTCGACGAGATTCTGATGGGCTGCGTCCTGCCCGCTGGCCAGGGCCAGGCGCCGGCCCGTCAGGCGGCGATCGGCGCCGGGACTGCCGCTCGCAGCGGGCGCAACGACGATCAACAAAATGTGCGGCTCGGGGATGAAGGCGGCGATGGTCGCGAGCGACCTCTTGCGCGCGGGCTCGGCGGATGTCGTCGTCGCCGGCGGCATGGAGAGCATGAGCAACGCGCCCTACCTGCTCGACCGCGCGCGCACTGGCTATCGCATGGGCCACGGCCGTACGCTCGACCATATGTTCCTCGATGGCCTCGAGGACGCCTACGACAAAGGCCGCCTGATGGGGACTTTCGCCGAGGACTGCGCGCAGGATTATCAGTTCACGAGAAGCGAGCAGGATTCCTACGCCCTCGCCTCGCTGGAGCGCGCCAACCGGGCGATCAAGGACGGGGCGTTTGCGTGGGAGATCGCGAACGTCACGGTCAAAGCGGGCAAGTCGGAGACAATCGTTTCGACCGACGAACAGCCGCCGAAAGCGCGGCCGGAGAAAATCCCGACGCTGAAGCCCGCCTTCCGTGAGGGCGGCACGGTGACTGCGGCCAATTCGAGCTCGATCTCGGACGGCGCCGCGGCGCTGGTCATGATGCGCGAAAGCGAAGCGAATAAGCGGGGCGCGACGCCGCTGGCCCGGGTCGTCGCCCATTCGACGCACGCGGCCGCGCCCAAGGATTTTCCGACCGCCCCGATCGGCGCGCTGCGCAAGCTGTTCGACAAGACCGGCTGGGACCCTTCGTCAGTTGATCTCTTCGAGATCAACGAGGCCTTCGCGGTCGTCGCGATGGCGGCGATGCGCGATCTTGGGCTGCCGCATGAGAAAGTGAACGTCAACGGCGGCGCCTGCGCGCTCGGCCATCCGATCGGCGCCTCGGGCGCGCGCATCCTCGTCACCTTGATCGGCGCCCTGCGCGCGCGCGGATTGAAGCGCGGCGTCGCTTCGCTGTGCATCGGCGGGGGCGAAGCGACCGCTATGGCGATCGAGGCGGCGTAGGCAAGCTGCTCGTCATCGCGAGCGAACGCGAAGCGATCCAGGGTTCGTAGGGCGCGGCTGTCGCCTCTGGATCGCCGCGCGGCTTTGCCGCTTGCGATGACGACGCCAGCCAATTCACCGGAATGGCGGTTCGTCGAAACTGCGCAGCTTGCGGGAATGCAGCGTGTCGTCCTGGCTCTGCAGGAGGCCGATCGCGGCGATGCCGATTTGCAGATGTTCGGCGATCGCCCGCTCGTAGAAGGCGTTGGCGGCGCCGGGCAGCTTGATCTCGCCGTGCAGCGGCTTGTCCGAGACGCAGAGCAGCGTGCCATATGGCACCCGCATGCGGAAACCTTGCGTCGCGACCGTCGCCGATTCCATGTCGACCGCGATGGCGCGGGAGATGTTGATGAGCCGGCGCTCCTTGGTCCAGCGCAATTCCCAATTGCGGTCGTCGTTGGTGACCACGGTGCCGGTGCGCAACCGGCGCTTCAGCGCTTCGCCCCGGTCGCCGGTGACTTTCGCCACCGCTTCCTGTAGCGCGACCTGCACTTCGGCCAGCGCCGGAATCGGCATCATCGGCGGGACTGCGTCGTCGAGAATGTTGTCGCGCCGCAGATAGGCGTGCGCCAGCACGTAGTCGCCGATCTTCTGCGACTGCCGAAGGCCCGCGCAATGGCCGACCATCAGCCAGCAATGCGGCCTCAGCACCGCGATATGGTCGGTGATGTTCTTGGCGTTCGAGGGGCCGACGCCGATGTTGACGAGACTGACGCCGCGCCCGTCGCCGCGCACGCAATGATAGGCCGGCATCTGAAAGCGATGCCAGGCGACGGCGGAAACCCGCGCCTCGGCTTCCGCCTGCGGAACCGAGGCGTCGATGACCACGTTGCCCGGCAGAACGACCTTCTCGACGCCGGCGCCCGCGTGCAAAAGCTTGAGGCCCCATTGCACGAACTGGTCGACATAACGGTGATAGTTGGTCAAGAGCACCCAGGGCTGCATCGCCCGCCAGTCGGAGCCGGTGTAGTGCACGAGCCGGCGAAGCGAATAGTCGACCCGCGGAGCGTCGAACAGCGCTAGCGGACGCTCCGGACCAAGCGCGAATTCGCCGTCCGCGGTCTCGTCGCCGATCGTGGCGAGCGAGGGCACGGGAAAGAACCGCGCGAGTTCGGCGGCGTCGGCGCCGCCGCGGGTCAGCTCGTCGCCGCTTTCGATGACGTAAGGGTAGGGAATCTCCTGTCCGCCCACGCCAACCTCGATTGTGGCCCCGTATTCGCTGACCAGCGGCTCGAGCTGCTCGAGCAAATAGGCGCGAAACTCCCCCGGCTGCGTGACCGTGGTCGAATAGACGCCCGCCTCGCTGAATTTGGCGAAAGCCCGCGCGCTGGACGGCGGGAGGCCTTCGGGGTCGTAAGTTAGCCTGAGCTCGGGATAGCGAAACAGGGCGCGCGTCGCGGACGAAGGCGGCTCGCCTTCCTTCAGGAAGCGATCGACCGCGCCGCGCAACGCCTGCGCGGCGTCATCGTAGAGGCGTGCGAGGCGGTCGACCGCTTCGCCCGGCGTCGAAACCCGCTCGAACGGACCCCTGACATTATCGATCGAGGAGATCAGCACGGGGGCGCTCCTTCAGGAAAAGACATCGAGCCGACGCCGCGCGATGCGATTGCAGTGTGATGCCGAGGTGGCCTTTGCGCCGGCGCCTCAGGTTCGAAGAAAGGTTCAGGCGGGCGAGATGCCGGGGATGGCCCCAAGGAAATCGCGCTTGCCAATCTCAAGTCCGGTCGAACGCAGGATGTCGTAAGCCGACGTCAGATGGAAATAGAAGTTTGGGAGAACAAAATGCAGGAGATAGTTCGTCCCTTGCATTTTCATCTTGACGCTGGGACCGAGCGGAATAATGACCTCGCGCTCCTCACCCGCATCGACTGCCGCGGCGTCGAGGGTCTTCAGGTGGCCGAGCGTCGTCTGAATGCGCTCGCGCAACTCGGCGATCGTCGTTTCCTTGTCTTCGATGCGCGGAGGCTGGATCCCGGCGAGGCGGAAGGAGCCGTTTTTCGCATGATCGCAAAACGTCTGGACCTGCCGGCTGAAGGTGAACATATCGGGGGCGAGGCGAATCGGAAGGTAGTTCGACGGATCGAACTTGCGCGCCGCCGCATGCGCCTCCGCCTTGTCGAGGATGCCGAGAAACGCCGCGAGCGAGCGCTCGAAGACCGGTACGCTGGACTGATAGAGCGAAATGGACATGGGCCGAGGTTCCTCCAGCAAACGCCGCGCTTGGTTGTTGACGCATTGCATGCACGGAAAATGTGACGATATCAACTTTCCGCCGGCCGGCCTGCCTTGCCCAAAATCAGCTCCTGCGCGGGCCGAGCGCCAAGTCCGGGCGCCGCTCGCGCGTAATCCGCTCCGCCTCGCGCCGGCGCCACTCGGCGATTTTCGCGTGGTCGCCGGATACGAGCACCTCCGGAATGGCGCGGCCCTCCCAGTCGCGCGGGCGGGTGAACTGAGGATATTCGAGCAGACCGTTCTCGAAGCTCTCGGAAACCGCGGATTCCTCTTTGCCCATCACGCCGGCAAGGAGCCGCACGCAGGCGTCGAGAACGGCAAGCGCGGCGATCTCGCCGCCGGACAGCACATAGTCGCCGATCGAGACCTCAATGAGCCCGCGCGCCTCGATGAGTCGCTCGTCGACGCCCTCGAATCGGGGACAGACGAGGACAAGCCCCGGCCCTGACGCCCATTCGCGCGCCTGCGCCTGTGTGAAAAGCCGCCCGCGCGGACTCATGATCAGGCGCGGACGCGGATCGCCGGGCGCAAGCGCGGCGTCCAGGCTCGCCGCCAGGACGTCGGCGCGCATCACCATGCCGGGGCCGCCGCCGGCCGGCGTGTCATCGACCGCGCGATGGCGCCCGAGCCCGTGGTCGCGAATGTCGCGCGCCTCGCAGGACCAGAGCTGGCGCGCGAGCGCCTCGCCGGCCAGCGATAGGCCGAGCGGCCCGGGGAACATGGCGGGAAACAGCGTCAGGATCGTGCAGGCGAACATCTTGCCTCGCGCCCGTGCGCCCTTCGCGCCCGCGCGCGTCGCGGGTCGACCGGGAAGCGCGCGCCCGATCAGACCTGCAGAATGGAGTTGAAATCGAAGTTGGCGTTCGGCGGGTTTTCGCCGACCCGCAACGTCTTATCGCTCGGGAAATGATAGGGTGGCACGGGCAGGTTGTAGGGGGCGGGAACGCCCTGGAACACACGGCCCGCCAGATCGTATTTCGAGCCGTGGCACGGGCAGAAGAAACCGCCCGGCCAATCCGGCGCGGGATTGGCCGCATCGGGCGTCGGCTCGTAGAGCGGGATGCAACCGAGGTGGGTGCAGACGCCGACCAGAACGAGAATCTCCGGCTTGATCGAGCGGCTCCAGTTCGCGGCGTAGGCCGGCTGCTGCAAGTTGGCGGAGTCGGGATCGCGAAGCTCGGCCAGCAGCTTGGGATTGCGCAACTCATCGAGCGCCGGCTGCGGCCGGTTGACGACGAAGACTGGCCGCGCACTCCACAATACGACGATCCGCTGGCCGGGCTGCAGCTGGCCGATGTCGATGTCCACCGGACCTGCCGCTGCGATGGTCGCGGCGTCTGGATTCATCTGGTCGATGAATGGCCATAGGGTCGCAGCGACTCCGACCGTGGCGACCGACCCGGTGACCAGGAAGAGGAAATCGCGCTTCGAGACCGAATCGTGCCCGGTCTCGTCCGAAACCGTTCCGGAAGCCGTCGTCATTCAAGCCATCTCCTCAACCGAACGCCTCGCCGGAGCGCCGCAAACTTGGCATGCCCCGCAGCGCCACGGCGATACACCGTTTCATCGTTGCGCCGCAAGAAGCCGCGAGAGGTTGCGACTGTAGACTCGCCCCAACACGCGCGCAATCGCGCCGGTCAGTCTTCGAATTCCTCCGGCGGCGCGACGACGATCCGCCCGCTGTCGAAATCGATCAGTGGCGCGACCGCCTTGGTGAACGGAAGGAGCAGCGTTTCGCCGCCTCCCTCAGGCGCGATCTCGAGGATGTCGCCTGCGCCAAAATTGCTCAGCGCGGCGACGCGGCCGACACGCTCGCCAGCGCCATTCACCGCGTCGAGGCCGATGAGATCGTCGTAGTAGAATTCGTCGACGCTGGGCTCGGGCAGCTGGCCCCGACGGGCGAAGATCTCCACGCCGGTCAGCGCCTTCGCCGCCTCGAGCGTGCCGATCCCGGTCACCCGCGCGACGAGCATCTCGTCCTTCAGCGACCGAAGCGATTCGAACACGAAGGCGCGCGTCGCGCCCTTGTCGGTCAGCGGCCCGTAGGCGCCGATCGCCTTCGGATCGCCGGTCAGCGATTTGACCCGGACCTCGCCACGCACGCCTTGCGGCGCGCCGAACGCGCCGAGGAGGATAAGCCGGTCCGGCGAGCGCAAGCGTCAGGCGGCGGGAGCAGCCGCCGCCTTGGCTGCGGCGGCTTCGGCGGCGGCCACGCGCTCCTGGGCCTTTTTCTTCGGCTTGGCCTTCTCCGGATTGACGCGAGCTTCGCGCTTGGCGAGTCCGAGGCCGTCGAGCAGGCGCAGCACGCGGTCCGTCGGCTGCGCGCCCTTGGCGATCCAGCTCTTGGCCTTCTCGCCATCAAGCACGACCCGCTTCGCGTCGTCCTTGGCTTTCAGCGGATCGAAGGTGCCGATCTTCTCGACGAAGCGTCCATCGCGCGGCATGCGCGCATCGGCGACGACAATACGGTAGAACGGGCGTTTTTTCGCGCCGGCGCGCGACAGGCGGATTTTGAGGGACATTTCTGCTTTTCCTTTCAGAGTGCGGGATGGTTAAGGAGGGTTTGCGAAGAATGGGGACGCGCGGAACGCGCGGCCGGGTTGAGGGGGCTCACTTCTTCTTGCCCCCGAACGGATTGAACCCGCCGCCGAGGCCGGGAAGCTTCGAGCCGCCGCCGAGGCTCGGGAACTGCGGCGGCAGGTTGAACGCGCCGGGCGGCGGTGCGGTGGGAATCCCGGGCTGGCCTGGCGGCAGGCTTGGCGGCGCGCCTCCGCCTATCTGCTTCTGCAGCGCCTCCATCTGCTCCGGGGTCGGCATCGGCATGCCGCCGCCGATGCCCATCATCTGCCCGAGCTTGCCCATCATGCCGCGCTTGCCAGCGCCGCCCATCATCTTCATCATGTCGGCCATCTGCCGGTGCTGTTTCAGGAGCCGGTTGACCAGCTCGACCGTCACGCCGGCGCCGGCCGCAATGCGCTTCTTGCGCGAGGCTTTCAGAATATCGGGGTTGCGCCGCTCGATCGGGGTCATCGAGGAGATGATCGCCCGCTGGCGCTTGACGAAACTGTCGTCGAGATTTGCGGACGCGAGCTGATCCTTCATCTTGGCGACGCCGGGCAGCATGCCCATGATGCCGCCCATCCCGCCGAGCTTCTCGATTTGCGCCAGCTGCTCGGAGAGGTCGTTGAGGTCGAAGACGCCTTTGCGCATCTTCTCGGCCATCTTGGCCGCCTGGGCCGCATCGATCGTCTGCGACGCTTTCTCGACCAGGCTGATGATATCGCCCATGCCGAGGATGCGGTCGGCGAGGCGCGAGGGGTGGAAGTCCTCGAGCGCGTCCATCTTTTCGCCGATGCCGAGCAGCTTGATCGGCTTGCCAGTGACCGAGCGCATGGAAAGCGCCGCGCCGCCGCGCCCGTCGCCGTCCATTCGGGTCAGCACGATGCCGGTCAAGCCGACTCGCTCGTTGAAGCTCTTCGCCAGATTGACCGCGTCTTGCCCGGTCAGCGCGTCGGCGACCAGCAGGATTTCGTGCGGCCGCGCGGCGTCGCGGATTTCCGCCATCTCCGCCATAAGCGGCTCGTCGATATGGGTGCGGCCCGCGGTGTCGAGCAGCACGACGTCATAGCCCTGCAGCCGCGCGGCGCTCTCGGCGCGCTTTGCGATCGCGACCGGCTCCTGGCCGGGAATGATCGGCAGCGTGTCGACGCCGGCCTGGCGTCCCAGCACCGCAAGCTGCTCCTGCGCGGCCGGGCGCTTCACGTCGAGCGAAGCCATCAGCACCTTGCGCCGGTCTCGGTCGGTTAGGCGCTTGGCGATCTTGGCCGCGGTCGTCGTCTTGCCCGCGCCTTGCAGGCCAACCAGCATGATCGCGACCGGGGCGGGCGCATTGAGGTCGATTGCCTGCGATTCGCCTCCCAGCGTCTCGATCAGGGCGTCGTGGACGATCTTGACCACCATCTGGCCGGGCCGGACCGACTTGATGACGGCGGCGCCGACCGCCCTGGTGCGGGCGCGGTCGACGAACGAGCGCACGACCTCGAGCGCGACGTCGGCTTCGAGCAGCGCCCGGCGCACCTCGCGCATCGCCGCGTTGACGTCCTCCTCGGAGAGGACGCCGCGGCCGGTGAGTTTGTCCAATATGCCGGAGAGCTTTTCGGACAGGCTCTCGAACATGAAACGCTCCTGTTCAGACGACGGATGGCGGACGACAGAGGACGGATATAGGCGCCGCCTTCCTCTTCCGCTCGCTTCCGTCCTCCGTTCTCGGTCGTCCGTCCTCTGAGGCCAACGCCAATCGCGCCCGGGGGCGCAGCGCGCTGCCGGACGGGGACCGCTGGCCTCGAGGGGACAGTCGGCTGATCGACGAGGCTAGAACCTGACGAAAACGAGCGGGTCAGTAAGCGCGCGGGGCGGGGATGTCAATGCCGAGAGATGGCCCAAGCACCGGCGACTATCGAGATCGATTGGTCGATTTTCCTCTGACGAGCCGTCGGCCGATCGATATCAGCAGCTCCAAAAAAAGACCGTCACGAAACTATCTCCCACCCGATGTGAGTTGGACAGCCGCACGGTTCGAGTGTCCTATCGGCTGAGAACGATGTGGATGGCGTGGTCGCTCGCCTGATGTTCGGTGACGCGGTAGCCGAGCGCTGGGCAGATCGATCCCGGCGGCGAACATCGCTTCGCCCTGCCCGAGCACGACCGGGGGACAAAGCGGAGATGCAGTTCGTCGATCAGCCCGGCGCGAAGATATTGACGCACCGTCTCGACGCCGCCACCGATCTTCACGTCGCGGCCCTTGGCGGTCAACTGCGCGTCCTGGCTCAGGACATATGAGACGGGGGAGTTTCGTTGGCTCGGCGGATAGCGAGGTACTCGGCTGGGGTTTTTCCTGCAAGGGCGGCGTGGGGTCTGTGGTGGTTGTAGAGGTGTTGGAAGGCCTCGACCATTTGGGCGATTTTGTCGATGCGCATGGGCAGGTCGGCGCAGGCATAGAACTCATATCGCCATGCCCCGTTGCAGCGCTCGACGGCTCCGTTGAGCTTTGGCGATCGGGGCGGCAGGACATAGAGGGGGAGGTTTTTGGCGGCGCAGGCCTGCTCGAACTCGGCCATGAACTCGGAGCCGCCGTCGATTTGAATGGCTTTGACGGGATCGGGCATTTGCTCGAGGACGGCGGCGAGGAAATCGGCGGCGTTTTTGGCGGTGGCCCGTTTACAGGGCCTGGCGACGGTCCATTTGGCGAATGGATCGTAGGCGTTGAAATGCTTGATCGAGACGCCGGGCAGCGGATAGATCGAGAGGGTGTCGATCTGGACGACGTCGCCGGGCTTTTCGAAGATGACGCCCTTGGGTTTTCGGATGGCGTGAGGGCGCTTTCTTGGCGCTGTTCTGGCGGCGAGCTTGCGGATCAGGGCGGCAACGGGCTGAACCGTTCCGCGCCGGATGAGCGCGCCGAGGATGCGCCCGACGGTGGCGTTGGATGTGGCGAAGCCCTGTTTGCGCAGGATCGGGCCGAGCTTTTCCTTGCCCCACATCGGATGATCGAGGCGCAGCCGCTCGACGGCTTCGGCCAAACCTTGTGGACGCTTGGGCTGGCGCACCCGGCGCGGCCGCCGGCTCAAGGGATCGGGGCGCGTTCGCCAGCGATAGAGGGTGGAGCGAGGGACGCCCACCGCCCTGGCCGCCTGCTCGCTGCTCAGCCCCTGCGTCATGGCGTTGCGCCAGCGCGCCACCGCGTCGCGTCTTCTGGCGGCTTCGATATTCGGGGTCTGCGCCGCCAGAAGACGCGACGCGCACCGGGCATTGCGGATAAGATGGCCGGGCAGGCCAAAAACCTGCATGGGGTTCTCCTCGATTCGAGCTCGACAACCCGAACCTCGGAGAACCCCGCCATTCACGCAATCATTCTCATATGTGTCTGAGCCAGGACAATCGGCTGAGAACGATGTGGGTGGCATGCTCGGTCGCCTGATGTTCGGTGACGCGGTAGCCGAGCGCCGGCAGATCGATCCCGGCGAACATCGCTTCGCCCTGCCCGAGCACGACCGGGGACAAGGCGAAATGCAGCTCGTCGATCAGCCCGGCGCGAAGATATTGACGCACCGTCTCGACGCCGCCGCCGATCTTCACGTCGCGGCCCTTGGCGGCGAGCTTCGCCTTCTCCAGCGCCGCCTCGATGCCGTCAGTCACGAAGATGAAGGTGGTGCCGCCGTCCATCTCAATCGGATCGCGCGGATGGTGCGTCAGCACGAAGGTCGGCGCGTGATAGGGCGGATTGTCGCCCCACCAGCCCTTCCAGCTCTCGTCCGGCCAGGGACCGCGGATCGGCCCGAACATGTTGCGGCCGAGAATGAACGCGCCGAACCCCTCCATCGAACGATGTGCGTAGGCCTCGATCGACGCCGTCCGAGCCGCCGTCCTTGACCGATCATTGCCCGGAACATGCGCGTGCCGAACATCCACTGGTGCAGTTCCTGCCCGCGCTTGCCGAGCGGATTTTCAAGACTTTGCTCAGGCCCTGCTCCGAAACCGTCGAGCGAGATCGAAAAGCCTGCAACGCGCACTTTCGTCATAACGCACTCCTTCCATCTCTTTCGGGATCGAGGATTGAAGCAGTATGGGTCGCTACCCGGCTCACGACGATGTGCCGGTGGCTATCCGTAGCTATCGAGCACGCACATTGCGCTTAAGCATTCCAAGACCGCCGATAGCCGCCTTTTCTACTCCCCGTCATTCCCACTCGATCGTCCCCGGCGGCTTGAGGTCACGTCGTACACGACCCGGTTGACGCCCTTGCACCTCGTTGATGATCCGGGTCGCGGCGCGGCCGAGGAAGCTCATGTCGAAGGGATAGAAGTCGGCGGTCATGCCGTCGACCGAGGTGACGGCGCGGAGCGCGACCGACCTAATCGTAGGTGCGCCCGTCGCCCATCACGCCGACGGTCCGCACCGGCAACAGCACCGCGAACGCCTGCCAGATCGCGTCGTAGAGGCCGGCCTTGCGGATCTCGTCGAGATAGATCGCGTCGGCCTTGCGCAGGATGTCGAGCTTTTCGCGGGTCACGTCGCCGGGCATGCGGATGGCGAGGCCCGGGCCCGGGAAACGGATGACGGCCGACGAAGGCCGCCGGCAGCCCAAGCTCGCGGCCCGAGCGCGCGCACCTCGTCCTTGAACAGTTCGCGCAGCGGCTCGACCAGCTTCAGCCGCATCCGCTCGGGCAGGCCGCCGACGTTGTGGTGGCTCTTGATGGTCACCGACGGGCCGCCGGTGAACGAGACGCTCTCGATCACGTCGGGATAGAGCGTGCCTTGCGCGAGAAACTCGACCGGCCCCGCCCGTCGCCGCGATCCGGCGCGCCTCCGCCTCGAATACGTCGATGAACAGCCTGCCGATCGTCTTGCGCTTGGCTTCCGGCTCGTCGATCGCCTGCGAGCGCCGTCAGGAACGTCTCCGACGCGTCGACGGA
Source organism: uncultured Alphaproteobacteria bacterium (assembly GCA_963839185.1). GTDB lineage: Bacteria > Pseudomonadota > Alphaproteobacteria > Rhizobiales > Beijerinckiaceae > Roseiarcus. The sequence continues at coordinate 32,441 of CAWIUD010000009.1, forward strand.
GACGAGCGGGATGTTGTAGTGGCCGCGGAAGAGGCGCACCACCTCCTCCGCCTCGCCGGCGCGCAGCAGGCCGTGATCGACGAAGACGCAGGTGAGCTGATCGCCGATCGCCTCGTGGATCAAGACCGCCGCGACCGCCGAATCGACGCCGCCCGAGAGGCCGCAGATCACGCGCGCTTTGCCCGACCTGCGCGCGGATGCGGGCGATCTGCCTCGTCGCGAAACGCCGCCATCGTCCAATCGCCTGAGGCCAGCGATCTGTGTGCAGGAAATTGGCGATCAGCCTGCGCGCCGTCGGGCGTATGCGCCACTTCGGGATGGAACATGGTCGTCGTAGTAGCGGCGCGCTCTCGTCGGCGACGACCGCAAAGGGCGCGTTTTCGGAGACGGCATAGACGCGAAAGCCCTGCGGGCAGCCGGGTGACGCGGTCGCCGTGGCTCATCCAGACCGGATAGCGCCCGCCCGTCCGCCAGACGCCTTCGAACAGGGCGCATGGGCGCACGATGGTCGATGTCCGCCCGGCCGAACTCGGCCGCATGCCCGCTTTCCACCGCGCCGCCGAGCTGCTCGCACAGGGTCTTTTGGCCATAGCAGATGCCGAGGATCGGCACGCCGCGGTCGAAGATCGCCTTCGGCGCGCGCGGACTGCCCTGCGCCGGGACTGAAGCCGGACCGCCGGAGAGGATGACCGCCTTCGGCGCGAGCGCGGCGAAACGCCTCCGCGGCGTTCGAAAACGGATGAATCTCGCAGTAGACGCCGCCCTCGCGCACCCGCCGCGCGATCAGCTGCGTGACCTGGGAGCCGAAGTCGACGATCAGGACCGCGTCATGCTGCATCGGCCCCATGTGGCGCCAAACAGGCCGACGCGCAATCACAGGATAGCGCCCAGAAGGCCAGCCCGACGCGCCTTAAGGCGAAGCGGTCCAGGCCTTGTAGTCCGCGTCCGACATGGCCGGCAGCGCCTTGATGAATGCGACGATCGTCCAGATTTGCTCGTCGGACGACCCGGCCAAGCCGAAGCTTGGCATGCCGGTAAACTTGATGCCGTTCTTGATCGCCCAGAACAGTTCCGACGCGGTCCGCTCTTTCGCCATCGCCTTGAGATCGGCGGGGATCGGCTTCAGCCCTTCCGAAAACTTGGCCCAATCGGCATTGGGCGGCCCCCCATGACAATTGACGCAGCCGATCGTTGCGTAAGCGCGCGCGCCGGCCTTCACTGTCGCGGGATCGTCGAGAGAAGCCGGAGGCGGATCGGTCGCGTGCTGCGCGACCGATGCCGCGCGAACGTGAGCCAACGCCCAGCTGACGAGGGCCGGATCGTCCACGTTTTCCGCGACGCTGAAAAAGCCGCCGAAGAAGAACACGGCAGCGCCAATCGCGACGATGATCGCAAGGGCGCCGATGACAGCCAGGAATCGCACGGGCCTTCTCCAATCCTTGTCGATTGCCGAGGCGAAGCGGGAGCGCGGGTCGCGCGTTCGCGCATCATTCTAAGGCGCCCTGCTCGCTACGCAAATCGAGTGATGTTTCGGCGTGACATGGCGCCCAGGCGGCGCGACCACCCGCCCGCGGCCTATAATTCCCTCAGCGTTGCGAGCAGCGCATCAAGCGACTCCTTGAGCCGCCGCTTGGCGGCAGGGTCGGCCAGCACGTTTTCGGCCGTGACCTGTTTGCACGCCAGCGACAGCGTCGCAAACGCCTCGGGAACGAGCCGCGCGGCCATGGTGGCGAGAATTTCGCGCAACGACGCCTGCGCATGAAAAGCCCGGGCCGAGGCGTTAATGAGCACGACGGGCTTGCCGGCGAAGGTTTCGCTCGCCACCAGCCAGTCGAGCGCATTCTTCAGGGCCCCCGGCACGCCATGCGCGTATTCGGGCGCGGCGATCACGATGGCGTCGCTCGCGCCGACAAGTTGGCGCAGCGTTTCGACCGGCTCGGGCTTGGACTTGTCCTCGACGTCGTCGTCGGATTAAACGCGGGAAGCCCGGCGAGGCCGCGATAGATCAGCACGCGGACGCCTTCGGGCGCGAGCCGCGCCAGCGCGTCCAGCGCGGCCGTGTTGGCGGACGCCCTACGTAGGCTTCCACTGATCGCTAAAACGCGAATTCGCGGATTCGACGGAGGGATGGACTCGGTCGCCGGCATTCAGCCATCCGACCCGCTACGTCTCATCGCCGGGCCAGACGATCGGCCGCTCCATGATCTCCGCGTACTCATACGACCGGCTTTCCGGAAAGGCGCGCATTGGCAGCCCAGTCTCGCTCGCCGCCTCGAGGCGCGCGTCTTCGTAAGCTGCCGTCAAAGCCTCATCGAGCTGTGATTTCAGCCCCGGGTTCCTTTTGAGCTGGCGCTGCACGCGGCGTCTTTGCTCCAAGACCCTTAGCGTCCAAGACCGGCTGCGCCGGTCGGGCTGGTGATCCCACTTGAGAAGGTGCAGCATTAGCACGCGCAATGCGCTCTCGAGCCGAAGATATTGCTCCTCGCCCACGTCATCGATCTCCTCCGCGATTGCCGCGGGGTCGATTTCCGACAGCCTGCCGGCGCGCAACAGTTCGGCCTGCCGCACAGCCCAGGAATAGAGATCGCCCTCTTTGGTCACCGGCGTTCCAACTTTTTCTCGCGCGGCGTTCCGGGCCATGGGTCCGTTCCCTTTATTCTCAGCTCAGCGCGACGTTGAGCGCGCTCTCCGGCAACTCCTGTCCGAAGCAGCGCTGGTAGAACTCGGCCACCAGCGTGCGCTCGAGTTCGTCGCATTTGTTGAGGAAGGTCAGCCGGAACGCGAAGCCGACGTCCTTGAAGATATCGGCGTTCTCGGCCCAGGTGATCACCGTGCGCGGGCTCATGACGGTCGACAGGTCGCCGTTGATGAAGGCGTTGCGAGTGAGATCCGCCACGCGGACCATCTTGTTGACGATGTCGCGTCCATCCTTTCGCGCCCGGTGCGACGGCGACTTGGCGAGCACGATGTCGACTTCCTTGTCGTGCGGCAGATAGTTCAGCGTAGCGACGATCGACCAGCGGTCCATCTGGCCCTGATTGATCTGCTGCGTGCCATGATAGAGACCCGAGGTGTCGCCGAGTCCCACCGTGTTGGCGGTTGAGAACAGGCGGAACGCCGGATGCGGACGAATGACCCGCCGCTGATCGAGCAGGGTCAGGCGGCCCGACACTTCGAGCACGCGCTGAATGACAAACATCACATCCGGGCGACCCGCGTCATATTCGTCGAAGCATAGAGCGATATTGTTCTGCAACGCCCAAGGCAGCATTCCGTCACGGAATTCCGTCACCTGCTTGCCGTCGTGCAGCACGATTGCGTCCTTGCCGACCAGATCGATTCGAGAGATGTGGCTGTCCAGGTTGATGCGGACGCAGGGCCAGTTCAGGCGGGCCGCGACCTGTTCGATGTGGGTCGACTTGCCAGTACCGTGGTAGCCGGTAATCATCACGCGGCGGTTGTACGCAAATCCGGCCAGGATCGCGAGGGTAGTGTCGCGATCGAACAGATAATCGGGGTCCAGATCCGGCACATGTTCGTCGGCCTGCGAATAGGCCGGCGCCTCCATGTCGGAGTCGATGCCAAAGTTCTGGCGCACCGATATGCGCGTGTCGGGCAGACCGGACGCGGGTTCAGTTCCCACCGGCGTAGTTATCGAATTCATAGGTCCTCCACGCTCTGCCGCACGCGGAAAGAGCGACTTTTCCATACTCGAATTCCGGTCCGGGGCAAAAGCCGACGGCGCGAGCCTGTCCCGAGCGGATCCGCTCGCCGCGATTGCGCCCACCGCTCTTTCAGAGCGGCGCTTCATCGCCTTCGGACGCCATCCGTTTTGACGCGGGCGGCGATCACACGAGCTTGTTGGCCCGGAGATAATTATAGGCCTGAATGATCTCGCGCAATTTATCTTCCGACGAACGATCGCCGCCGTTGGCGTCCGGATGATGCCGCTTGACCAAATCCTTGTAGCGGGCCTTGATCTTCGCCTGAGTGGCGTTGCCGTCGAGTTCAAGCGTCATCAGCGCCTTGATCGCCAAGGCGTTGTACCGCGGCGGCGCTTCGTCCCGGGACGATCGTCCTCGCGCGCCTCGCCGCGGCGCCGACCGGGCCTCGGCGAAGACCGACTTGTCCACGTGGCGGCCGGCCGCGGCCCGCGCCCCGATTTTCCAGGTCGGGCGATGGCCGACAGCGTCGGCCTGGCGGAATTTGGCCAACGAGGCGTCGTCCATGCCCCGAAAATAGTCGTATGAAGCGTTGTATTCCCGCACATGATCCCGGCAGAAGCAGAAATACTCCCCTTCGCGCTCGCGCCCTTTCGGCGCCCTGAACACCCCTTCGGCCACGCAGCCGGGATGGCTGCAAGGGATGGTTGGCGCTATCTCCGGCTGCCGCTCGGCCGGCTTCACCCGGATGCGGTCGAACAGACGCGAATTCAGATTCATTCCATGACCTTTATGACCGCCGACGCCCCCGGGCAAGCCCCAAGCCTGTCGCGAGTTTGCGGGGAGCCAGTCGAAGCGCGTTCCCAGCCTCCAAACGTGTTGAAAAGCGCTCTACCAGCGCTCCATGATGTACTATGTAGTCTCGCCCCGCACCGAATGGGAGTGCGACAATGATCATGCAAGAGAGAATTGTCGCGCGTTTGACAGGAGCGCTCGATCCGATTCTCCTCGATGTCATCGACGAGTTCCGACCGTCATGCTGGCCATGCGGGCGCTCGCGCCGGCGGAGGCACCCACTACCGCGTGCGCGTCATATCGGCGAAATTCGAGCGACGAAGTCGAGTTGAGCGACACCGTCTGGTCTATGACCTGCTGACGGCCGAATTCGCCGACGGCCTGCATGCCCTCGCTCTCGTCGCCAAGGCGCCTGGCGAGCAATGACGCCGGACCTTGGCGCAGATTCCTTCGGGCCCTATGCCTTCACCCTTGCGCCCGCCGAAGCTGACGCCGCCGCGGCTCGCTTTGGGCTGCGCATGGCGCTTCGAGGCGGCTTAACCGCCCGTCACTTGGCGCCGCTGACGGCTTTTGTGTTGGCGATGCTCTTCGCCTCCACGCTCGCGCTCACTGGCCTCATCAGCCGCCGTGCGGGGGAAGCGACGCTGATTCTCTCCGCCGCGGCCTACATGATATATCGCCTTGCAACACATTGGCGTATCCAGCGGGCCCGTTTCGCGGGCAAGGCGGCAATCGCCCGGTTTCAATCCGCGGGCGCGCTCACCGCGGCGTTCGGGGCCGACGGTCTATCGCTCGATGTTGACGGGCGCACGCTGCGGCTAAGCTATGCCGACTGCGAAGAAGCCGAGGACGCGGGGGGCCTCATTTACGTCTGGCCGCGCGACGACGCGCCCATCGTGCTGCCGACACGGGCGCTCGCCGACTCGGACGAGATGGTCCGCCTCCTCGCGCTCCTGACCGGCCGCATCGGAAAATGGCCGCGTAACGCCCCCGCGCCCTGAGGCGTTGCTATTGGGAGGCGGCCGGCGCAGTCGATCCAGTCGTTTCAGGCGACTTAGGGTCCGCGGACTTCGGGTCGGCGGGGGCGGCTTCGACCGAGCTCGGTTTCACAGGTGGTTTCGGCGGCGCGCGCAACGACGTTAGGCGCACGGGTTTTTCGCCTTCGGAGACCGCCTCGTCGCGGCGCGGGGGCAGAGGCGCGCCGGAAGGCGACGGCTGGTCCGGCACATAAGCGGTCGCGTTTGTTTGGGGATCTCTCGTCTCCGCCGAGATGCAGCCATTTCTTCACGTTCTGCGCGCCGCCCGACAGGCCTCCGAAAACGCCTCCGGCTTGCGCGGAGGCCGCAGAGGCGACCGCGACCGGCGGCCTCAGGCTGGGCCACCGGAGTCGGGGTCGACGAGGTCGGGGCCGCTGGGGTCTCAGCTGACGCCATAACCGCGGCGCGCCGCTTCGCCGCATCGGCCGAAGCGACCTTCACGGCCGCTGGAACAGCCTTGGCCGGCTGGTCCAGGACGATCTCTTCCGGACCCGCTGCGAGCGCGTCGGGATCGCTCGAATCCTTGTAACCGGCAAACGCTGGATTTTGGCCGCCGTCCTGATAGACGAGCCGGATCGGCTTGACGCCGGACGCCACGAGCTCGGCGACCTTGGCGTCGTCTTTCGCCGCCTTGTCGGCGACCTCCGCCTCGACCCCATCGTCACGCTTGAGCGCCGGACACGGCGTGGCCGCAGAGACTTCTCCGCTTGCCGCCGCTCCGAACACGTAGTGCTTGCCGCAGACGAGAACCGGCGGCTCCGCCTTGGTCACCTCGAAATGATCGGAGCCGTTCTTGAGCTCTTTCCAGAAGTCGATGTTCGGGTCGAGCCGGAACTTCGCCAGGTTTTCCGCGGTCATATGGAACGGATAGGACTGCAACTGGATTTCGCGTTGCCCGCCGCCGGAACGAGTTCGCGGGCTATCGCATAGATGTCAGCGATCTGCTCGTCGGTCATCGAGAAACAGCCGGCGGATGAACAGACGCCGTGCACCATGACCGTGCCGCCGGTGCGCCCATAGGCGCGGTCGTACGCGTTGGGGTAACCGACATTGAAAGAAAGGTAATAGTGGGAGTTCGGGTTCATCTGTCCCGGCGCAATTGGATAGAAGCCCTCGGGCACCTGCATGTCGCCCTCGCGCTTCTTCGGACCAAGCTGACCCGACCAGCGGCACATCGGGTAGGTCTTCAGGAGCGCGTATTCGCCGTTGGACTTCATTTTCCAGATTTCGAGCTCCGCCTCCTTCTTGTAGGCGCGGATGAGCGTCGGCGAGGACGGCGTCGTGTCGAGCTTGGTCATCTCGGCGAGCGTGGCGCTGGAAATCGGCTGCTCGGAACGTCCGGGGCCCTGGTCGAGATAGGAATTGTCGCAACCGGCGATCAGCGCGCAGGCGGCAGCGGTTATGCTGATGGCGGCCATGCGGCCAATGATGGAATTCATCAAGCTCCCCGAATCTCGCTCTAAATCTAACCGCGGCGCGCGCCAAAGTCCACGCGACGGAATGAGACCCTCCCCTGATTACCGGCTCGTTAACGGCATTCGCTCGCACCCGCTATTGTGGCTGAAAAATCAAAGCAATGGGGTTTTATTGGGGCGGCATCCGAGCGGCCCAGGCGTCACCAGCGGTCGGATAGCGGCGCAGAATCGAAGAGTTCGGCCAATCTTGCGCGCGTGCCCAAACTCGTTTCTGGCGGCAGCGCCGAGCGCGGGAAGAAGCGCGCTTCCTCGATCTCCCGGTCAGGGGCGCGTTCCCCAAGGACCGAAAAGGCGCGCGCGACATAGACGACCACGTGGTCGCGCCGCGAGGCGCGGGCGTTGAAGAAGACGCCATGCAACAGCGGCCGCCCTTCGAGCGCCACGTTCGCTTCCTCCTTCAATTCGCGCGCCATGGCCTCCTCGCAGGTCTCGCCGACCTCAACGCCCCCGCCCGGGAAGTGCCAGCCGGAGATATAGGTGTGTCGCACAAGGAGAACACGGTCCTCGCCGTCAATCACCGCCGCGCGCACGCCAAGCGTCAGGGGCCGGGCGAGCAGAAAGCTCAAGTGAGCGAGGCGCGACACCAGCCTGTCGCGAAACGGCGCCGCCTTCATTGATCTCCTCCGGGCCTGATCACTGAACCTTGCGTTGTGTTTCGGCGCAAGCAACTCTATTGCCTCCCGGTTGATGGCGGCATCACGCCCCGCCTAATGAGGCGCACGCGATGAGTTTCACGATCGCCCATATCAGCGACCCGCATTTGAGCCCCGCGCCCATGCCGGGCCTGGCCGATCTGCGACTCAAGCGGGTCATGGGCTTCATCAACTGGAAGCGAGGGCGCGCGCGGCTCAACGACATGGGCATGCTCGCGCGGCTGGTCGCGGATCTGCGGGCGCAGCGGCCGGACCACGTCGCCGTCACCGGCGATCTCGTCAATATCGGGATGGCCTCCGAGTTTCATCGGGCTGCGTTATGGCTGGAGACGTTCGGCGACCCTTCGGAGGTCAGTTTCGTTCCCGGCAATCACGACGCCTATGTACGCGCCGCCATGCCGCTGCTCGAGTCGACGTTCGCGCCGTGGACGACGGGCGACAACGCCGCGCAGCGCCTCCATCTACCCCTATCTCCGCGTGCGGGGAGAGGTCGCGATCATCGGCCTCAGTTCGGGCGTGCCGACCGGCCCGCTGATGGCGACGGGGAGGCTCGGCCGGACCCAGCTCCGGGCCTTCGCCGACGTTCTCGCGGAGACTGGCGCGAGAGGGCTGGCGCGCGTCGTCCTCATTCACCATCCGCCGTTGTCGAAGGGCGCGCCGCGGCTGCGCGGCCTTTCCGACGCGGTCGATTTCGAGGCGATCGTTCGCGATCGCGGCGCCGAGGCGATCCTGCATGGCCACACCCACCGAAGGCTCGTCCGCACATTGCCGTCCCGCGCCGCACACACCGAGGATGGAACAGTTCCGGTCATCGGCGCGCCCTCGGCGGCGGCCGCCGCGCGCGACCCGCGCTTTCGCGCCGCCTACCATCTCGTACGGCTCGACCGCGAGGGCAAGCGATGGCGGGTCAGCGTCCGCGCCCGGGGCCTTGCGCCGGAAAGCGGGGCGATCGGGGAGCGGGAGGCGCTGGCGGTCTGAGCGCGCCCGGCGGGCGCGAAGCGGCTCTCCCCGAAGTGCGTTCGCTTCACGCAACTCAATTCTTTCAGTCCTTTGGACGCCTTTTTCCGACCTCACGTAACGTCTCGCGACCGCCAGGATAAACACAATATTAGATTGTTATAATCGAAAGAGGCTTTGAGACATTGGGACTTCCTGATCGACCCGTGACGCTGGAGATCGAGCTTTCGCCGGCTTTCCCGCCAAAGGGCTGGCCGCGCCCCCGGCTCCACCAGCTTCCGCGGAAAGCGGACGAGGCCCAAGCGACGCGCGAGTCCGGTCTCGACATAAAGCGCCCCGTTGTGGATCGCGGCCTTGGAACGCCTCAATTGGGCGGAGGGAGCGCTTACAGGGGCTGCATCGGGAAGGACCGGAGTCCGCGCCTTGGCCCTCGATCCGTTGCGAGCGCGGCAGCCGCTTCGCCGGCCATAGCCGAAGCTCCGTTCCGCCTGCTGAGCAGCTGTCCGAACGAGAAGCAGCGATCGCTACGGCTTATCCCAGCAGTCCATAGGGTCCTGCCCTGATGACCCACGACGGCCCCGGCGTACCGCCATGAAGCGCAGCGAGCCCGAAGGCAAAGCCCATCCGGTTTGGCGCCCTCGACAGGCTGCGTCGGCTGCGCGATAGTCTCCTTTCATTTCGGGGTTCTACCCATGGACGTGGGAGACTGGCTCCGTAGCCTCGGCCTTGGCCAATACGAGGCGGTCTTTCGCGAAAGCGAAATCGACCCGGAAGTTTTGCCTGAATTGACCGACGCGGATCTCGAAAAACTCCGCGTGCCGCTTGGCCATCGCAAACGTCTTCTCAAAGCGATATCAAATCTCGCTTCGCCCGGGCAACCGACGCCGCCCCCGCGGCTCGCGCCGGTCTTATCGGAAACCGATACGGCAGAGCGACGCCAACTGACCGTTATGTTCTGCGACCTCGTCGGTTCGACCGCGCTTTCAGCGAAGCTAGACCCAGAAGACTTGCACGGCGTGATTGGCGCGTACCATCGTTGCTGCAGCGGGCTGGTCGAGCGCAACGGCGGGTTCGTCGCGAAATATATGGGCGACGGCGTGCTCGCCTATTTTGGATATCCTGAAGCGCACGAGGACGACCCCGAGCGCGCCATTCGAGCCGGACTTGCTGTCGTCGAGGCGGCGCCGAAACTTGTCACCGCGGCCGGTTCGGCCCTGCATGTTCGCGTCGGGATTGCGACGGGTCTGGTCGTCGTCGGCGATCTTGTCGGCTTGGGCGAGTCGCAGGAGCGAGGCGTCGTCGGCGAGACGCCAAACCTTGCCGCGCGCCTGCAAGGGATAGCGGAGCCGGATGGGGTCATCATCGCCGATGGAACGCGAAGGCTCCTCGGCGATCTCTACGAGCTCACGGATCTCGGGCTGAAGGACCTCAAGGGGGTCGCCAAGCCCGTGCGCGCCTGGGCCGCGCTGCGCCAGAGTTCTGTCGAAAGCCGCTTCGAGGCGCTCCACCCGAGCGGCTTGACCGCACTGGTTGGGCGGGAAGAGGAAAACGAGTTGCTTTTGCGGCGCTGGAGGAGAGCGAAAGCCGGCGAGGGGCAGGTCGTGCTGCTGTCGGGCGAGCCAGGTATCGGCAAGTCCCGCCTGACCGCCGCTCTTGAGGAGCACGTGCGCGACGAGCCGCACACGCGGCTGCGACATTTCTGCTCGCTGCAGCATCGCGACAGTGCGCTCTATCCGTTCATCGCCCGGCTTGAGCGCGCCGCCAGTTTCGAGCGCGAGGATGACGTGGCGGCCCGGCTCGACAAGCTTTCAGCGCTGTTGGAAAAATCGGGCGAAGTGAATGGTGAACACGCCGGGCTCTTCGCCGCTCTTTTGGGCCTCGCGCCCGATGGTCGCTATCCTGCGCCGCCTGAAGATCCGCAACGGCGACGCGAAATGACGCTCGCAGCGCTGCTCGAAGAGCTCGCCATGTTGTCACGGCGGCGACCGGCGCTACTGATCTTCGAAGACGCGCAGTGGGCGGATTCGACTTCGCTCGAACTCCTCGATCGCATGGCTGAGCTTGCCCCACGCCTGCCGGTGCTGATGATTGTGGCGTTCCGGCCGGAGTTCTCGCTACCTTGGCTGGGACAAGCGCATGTCACGCTGCTGTCGTTGAACCGGTTGGCGCAACGCGAAACGGCCGCGCTCGTCCGGACCGTGACAGGCGGCAAAAACTTGCCGCCGGAAATCCTCGACCGCATCATTCAGCATACCGATGGCGTTCCGTTGTTCATCGAGGAACTGACCAAAGATCTGCTGGAAGGGGGACTTTTGCGCGAGCAAGCGGGCGGTTACGCGCTTGCCATCCCATCAAGTTTGCAAGACGCGCTGATGGCGCGGCTCGACCGGCTTTCCGGCGCAAAGGCGGTAGCGCAGACCGCGGCCGTAATCGGTCGAGAATTTTCATACGAGCTTCTGCGAGCCGTGAGCTCGATTTCCGAGGGCGAGCTCTGTAGCGCGCTGCGGCGGCTTGCCGAATCCGAGCTGATCTTCCAGCGCGGCGACCCGCCTCAAGCACGTTATACATTCAAGCACGCGCTGGTTCAGGACGCTGCCTACCACTCGCTGCTGAAAGCGAATCGAAGCGTCCAGCACCGCCGGGTAGCCGAAGCGCTCGAGAAGCAGTTTACCGAGACAGTCGAGAAACAGCCCGAACTGCTCGCTTACCACTACACAGAGGCTGCCCTCGTTGAGCCGGCCATAACGTACTGGCGAAAGGCCGGCCAGCGGTCAGTGAGACGCGCGGCCAACATCGAGGCGATTGATCATTTGCGGCGCGGCTTGGCGATGCTGGACGTCCTGTCCGACCGCGCGGCGCACGCCGACGAGGAGCTGACCATACTGCTCGCGCTTGGGCCGGCGCTGATGTCGACAAGGACGTCGACCGCGCCCGAGATACAGGAGGTCTATGGTCGCGCGCGCCAAATCGCGCACGACACCGGAAAGGACAGAGAATTGTTCGCGACCGTCTTTGGAGCTTGGATGGTTGCGTACTCAGGTGGAAATTATGAAGCGGCGCGAAGCTATACGTCGGAGCTGATGAGCATCGCGCAAACTCAAAGCGATCGAGGTTATCTGCTCCAGGCGCATCACTGCGCGTGGCCAATGGAACTCTATATCGGCAACTTCGAGGCGGCGCATAGGCACGTCCGGACAGGCCTCGCGCTCTATGACAAAGAGGCGCACCGCGATCATGCTGTTCTCTATGGAGGCCACGATCCCGAGCCTTGCGGCTATGTTTTCGACGCGCTTGCTTTGCAGGCGCTCGGCAGGGCAGACAGCTCGCTGGCGCAGCTTGAGAAGGGGCTCGCACGAGCGCGCGAACGGGCGCACCCGCCGACCCTGATCCACGTCTTCGGGACTTGCGGGGACTTGTATTTTCTGCGGCGCGAACCAGCGCGAATCATGTCGCTCGCCGCCGAGTGGTCCTCGTTGACCTCAGGCTTCGGCTCCGCGGTCGGGGTCGCCAATGCGATGATGGCCCGTGGCTGGGCGACAACGCTGCTGGGAGACTACGAGACGGGCCTCGCTGAGCTGCGCGATGGACTCGACCAGTGGCGCGCGACCGGCTCGAAAGCTTGGGGCCCCAATCGCCTCGGGCGGGCAGTCGCCGCCTTCATCCAAGCAGGCAAGGTCGACGAGGGCGTCGCTGTTCTCGCCGAGGCTATCCACGCTATGGAAAGCACCGGCCAGCGCTGGTACGAGGCGGAGTTGCATCGCTTACAGGGGCTGCTGGCGGCGAGTTCGCGAGCTCGATCGGCCGAGGCCGAGGCTTGCTTTGAGAAAGCGATCGATGTCGCTCGCTCGCAGGAAGCACGCTTATTCGAACTGCGGGCCGCAATGGCCTTAAGCCAGCTGCAATGCGGCCCGGAGCAGCGCAGGCGGCGCACGGTGCTGCTCGGTTCAATCTATGGCCGCTTCGTTGAAGGGTTCGATACGCCCGATCTCGAGGAGGCGAGGACGCTGCTCGGCGAAGCGGCGTGAGGTAGTGGTTCGCGGCGCTCCGAGGGCGGGTTAGAGCCGCCTTCGGCGCCAGCGTAAAGAAGCGGGAGGACAACATGCGCGAATTTGTTGGCGGGTGTCTATGCGGGAAGGTCAGGTATTCTGCGACGGCGGATCCCGCCGTTATCGCGGTGTGTCATTGCAAGAACTGCCAGAGGCAGTCGGGAACGGCGTTCGGCACCGTCGTCGGCGTGCCTAGGGGAACGCTTAGCCTCACTGGAACGCTCAGGACCTTCGAAGACATTTCCGAGACCGGGAACGCCATGCACCGGCGGTTTTGTCCGAATTGCGGCTCTCGGGTCACCACTGATGCGGACAGCATACCCAATTTGACGTTCGTCATGGCTGGCACGCTGGATGATACGAGCTGGGTTGATCCCACGGTGCAGTTCTGGTGCTCGAGCGCGCAACCTTGGGTGAGCCTGCCAGAAAAGATCCAACCGCTTCAAAAAATGTCAGAATAAGCAAGCTCCGAACAGGAGGCTATGGGAGGAGCTCCATAAGTTTTGGCCCAGCCCCTCGTGAAGGGGAGGATGAGGCTTAGCGCGGATCGGCCTGCGCTAGGGAATGACCGTTGCTGGCGCAACTGTTGCGTTTCGCCTACGTCCGCAATCTGGCGCGCACCGCCATTTCATAAGACGAACCGGGAAGGGGCGTTCCGGGTCGACTTTACCCAGTCGCCGCGGCGACTGGGAATGTACGCTCCTTGCGCTCAGCGGCCGTCCCCACGCAATGATTAGGCGGCGGCATCGGGGCGAAAGCCGAAATTCAGACGTCCCCGCCATCCGCGCCGGCTCCTCATTGACTGGCGAGCCATGCTAAGCGGAGGACGGCGCGACCCCCATTCGGATCGCACTGTTCCAGGCCCGAGGAGAAGCGACCGAGCTTGAGTTCGTCGCCAGCGACGTCAAGGGCGGGTTGATCCCCAGTTCCGGCCATTGGATCATGGAGGAAAACCCGGCCGCGACGACTCAGATGATCGTCGATTTCCTCAGCAAGTAACTTGGCCCCACACGTCGACGGCCACGAGCCGCGACGCCTCAAAAGGATTGAGCATGACCGATCTCTCCGCCTTTCCCATCACGAAGCGCTGGCCCGCGGCGCATCCCGACCGGCTGCAGCTTTACTCGCTGCCCACGCCGAACGGGGTGAAGGTTTCGATCATGCTCGAGGAGATCGGTGTGCCTTACGAGCCGCATCTCGTCGATTTCGGCGCGGGCGACCAGAAGACGCCCGAATTCCTGTCGCTCAACCCTTACGGCAAAATTCCGGCGATCATCGACCCTGCGGGACCGGGCGGAAAGCCTCTGCCGCTGTTCGAATCCGGCGCGATCCTCGTCTATCTCGCGGAGAAATCGGGCAAGCTTTTGCCCGCCGACCCGGCCCTCCGCTACGAGACGCTGCAGTGGCTCTTTTTCCAGATGGCCGCCTTGGGGCCGATGTTTGGGCAGGTCGGCTTCTTCCACAAATTCGCCGGCCGCGAGTTCGAGGACAAGCGTCCGCTTCACCGCTATCGCGACGAAGCCAAACGCGTGCTCGGCGTCCTCGAAGGGCGGCTCGCGGACCGGACCTGGATCATGGGCGACGACTACACGATCGCCGACATTTCCATGCTCGGCTGGGTGCGCAATCTTGTCGGCTTCTACGACGCAGGCGACCTTGTGGCGTTTCACGAGTTGAAGCACACGCCCGCGTGGCTGGAGCGCGGCCTCGCGCGACCGGCCGTTCAGCGGGGGTTGGTCATACCGGCGCGGGGATGACCAAGCCGCCGGCCTTGGCGGTCGCCGGGCTTTCCATGGCGGCCTGGCCGGCTCCCAATGTCCAACCTCCCTCGAGGTCGAGGTTGTGAATTCCGACGTCTCGAATGTCGCGTTCGCCGCAGAGCGCCATCGTGATATCAAGCTCCCGGCGCAGAATATCGAGAACGCGGGTCACGCCGGCTTCTCCGCCGGCGCCGAGTCCCCAGAGAAACGCCCTGCCGATGAAAACGGAGCGGGCGCCGAGGGCTATCGCCTTGAACACATCCTGGCCCGAATAGACTCCCCCGTCGACAAAGACCTCAGTCTTGTCGCCGACCGCGTCGACAATCGCGGGAAGCGCGCTGATCGATGAGCGGGCGCCGTCGAGCTGGCGTCCCCCGTGGTTCGAAACGATGATTCCGTCCGCTCCGTGCGCCAGCGCCAGTCTCGCATCCTCGGGATCGAGCACGCCTTTGACGATCACCCGTCCGCCGAATCTGCTCTTGACCCACGCCACGTCCTTCCAGTTGAGCGAAAGATCGAATTGATTCGCCGTCCACTGCGACAGGCTGGCGAGGTCGCCCTTGTTATCGACATGTCCGACGATGTTGCCGAAGCTCCGCCGGTTGGTTCCCAGCATCCCCAGCGCCCACTCCGGCTTGCGGGCAATCTCGAAGATGAACCGGGGGGTGATTTTCGGCGGCGCCGACAGGCCGTTGCGAATGTCCTTGTGGCGCTGTCCGAGAATCTGCAGGTCCATCGTCAGCACGAGGACCGGGCATTTTGCCGCTTTGGCGCGGTCGATCAGTCTCTCGATGAATTGACGATCTTTCATCACATAGAGCTGAAACCAGAATGGCTGGTCGGTGTTCGCCGCGACATCCTCGATCGAGCAGATCGACATCGTCGAGAGCGTGAACGGCGCCCCGGCCTTTCCCGCGGCTCTCGCGGCCTTGATCTCGCCGTCGGCGCATTGCATTCCGGTCAGGCCGGTCGGCGCGAGCGCGATCGGCATGGCGACCTCGCGCCCGGCGATCGTGGTCGCCAGGCTTCGATCCTCGAGCGACCTGGCGATGCGCTGCCGGAGCAATATTTTCGCAAAGTCGGAATGATTCGCTCGATAGGTCAATTCCGTCCAGGACCCCGAGTCGGCGTAGTCAAAAAACTGCTTTGGAACGCGCCGGCGTGCGAGCGTTTTCATTTCCGCGACGGTCAGCACATTATCCAGTCGAGACATTGTCCGGGCTCACGCTAGCGAATGCACGATCACCGGTCCGGCGGTCGCGGTTGCGGCGCCGGCGACCAGCGGGCCGAGGTTGTCGTCGATCCAGGCGAGCGCCCGCCGATTGGATTCTTGCGCCTCAGCGACGGTGTTGAAGATGCTGATCGCAGTCACCGTGTCGTCCGGCGCATAGACGACATAATAGCCCATGAAGCCGGAAACCTCGCTGATGATCGGGACCAGGCCTTTGATCCGTTCGGCGAGTGCGTCCGCCGTGCCGGGCTTGGCTTTGACCTGACGAATTGCGGCGTACATGGCGTCCTCCCAGACTGCGACGGCGTTCCGTTCGCAGAAAATTCAAGCGTTCGACATCGATGCTCCGGGAAGGGCCGAGCGCAGCCGCGAGACGCTGCCGGGCGCAAGCTTCTTCACCGCCGCCGAGGCGGCGATCTGTCCGCGGTTGACGAAGGCCTCGTGATTGCGCTCGATCTCATTGAGGTCGTAGAGATAATTGACCATGATCCCGTAGGAAGCGGCGAGGCCCTTCGGCGACAGGTCGCCCGCCCAGTCGATGCGTTCGAGCCGGGCGCCGTTGCCGAGATGGAATCGGGCGACCGAGTTCAGTACCCGTCCGTCCGGACGGCGCGCCTTGAGGAGATAATGGGCGGCGAGCGGCTCCAAGGCGGCGCGAAGCTGCGCGGCGACGCCGCGCGCCGACGGCCAATTCTCCTCGCCCGCCAAATCGAGCGCGGCAGCCTTCAGCGTCGCGATCGCCGGGTCCTCGGAAGCCTCAAGCCAGGCGCGAAATCCAGGAACAGGCGAAAGGGTGATGAAGGTCTCGATGCGCGGCGAGTCGCGGCGAATCTCCTCCACGACCTGCTTGATGAGGAAATTGCCGAAATTGACCCCGGCGAGGCCCTGCTGGCAATTCGAGATCGAATAGAACGTGGCGACGCGCGCCTTGTCCTGCGACAGCTCCGCGCGCTTGTCGGCGAGGAGCGGCGCGATCGCGCCGGGGATCGCCGCGGTCAGCGCGACTTCGACAAAGATGAGCGGCTCGTCGACCAGCGCGGGGTGAAAAAACGCGTAGCACCGGCGGTCCGCCGGATCGATGCGCCGCCGCAATTCGTCCCAGTCGCCGATCTCGTGCACCGCCTCGTAGCGGATGATTTTCTCGAGCACCGTCGCCGGCGAAGACCAGTCAATCCGGCGCAGGACGAGAAAGCCGCGATTGAACCACGAATTGAAGAGATGCAGGAAATCGCGGTCTACGACGGCAAGCGACGGATTCTGGTTCACGAGCGCGAGCAGGTCGGCGCGCATCTCCACCAGCGCGGCGGTCCCTCCCGGGGCGCGATTGAGCCGGCGGATCAACTCCTGGCGGCGCGGCTCGGATGCGTAGTGAACCTCGCTCGCCGCGACCTCGTCGTCGCCGGTCCCGAATTTCGCCACGGCGCTCAGCACCCGTTCGCGATCGGCCCCGAATTCGTCGGCAAACGCGCGAAAAAGCGCCGCCTGATCGGAACCGTCGAGCGTTCGGTAGCGGTGCAGAATTTCGCCGGCGATCGCCACCCCTGACGCTTCGCCGCGGATTGTCAGGAGCGCCCGGCACATTTCGGCGAGCGGCTCAGCGCGGCTTTCCGCATCCTTGGGCCAAGGCTTGATCTTGAGGACAGAGCGCCCGCGGTCGGCGATCGAAGCCAGAAGATCGGAGAAAAAGGCGTTGGTCATCCGATCCCTCAGCCTCTCGCGCGCTTAGGCGGTCAGTCGAAACGCGATTGTCACGCCTGAGCGGCAGGGAATCAAGCCCGCGCGCGACACGCCCGGGTTCTGCGCGAGGTTTCTCGTCAGAACGGCGGCCCGCCGACCCAATGCGCCCATAGGCCGCGCAAGCGCAACGTCCAGGCAAGATAGACGCCAACGCCAATAAGGAGAGCGAGCGCGATCGCGCCAAGCAGCATCAGGAAAGCGCCGAACGCTTCGCCGAGCCCGCGGACGAAGCGCCGACCCCGCCCAACCGTCGGCTCGAAGGCCTTTCTCTCCGAACTCTCGCCGATCGGCCTCGCGGACGGATCGCGCGCGGGTCCGGTCGCGATCGGCCACGCGCGCGGCCCCTTGCCGTCGGCGGGTTGGGCTTGGGCGCCGGCGTCGCGCCAGCCCGAGGCGAGCGCCCGCTCGCGCTCGACGAGCCGGCGGGCGACATAATTGGTGACGGCGGAGGCGATCGTCTCGATCCGGCCGCTCTCGGCGATCAGCACCCGGCCGTGGCGCGTGTCCTGGTAGAAGCGATAGGTGCGCCGGTCGTGCCCCATGTCGACGAAGGCGACCATGTCGAGGAAGAGGCGCGGATGGTCGCCCGGCGAAATCACCAGATCGAACAGGTCGACGCCTGGGGGCGCCTGTCCGACGATCGGCTTCAGCGAGGTTTCCAAAAGCGACAGACGGCCGAGTTCGATTTCACGCAAATCCGCGACAGCCTCCGCCCGCTCGGCGTTTTCGAGCCGCGCCTGGCGGATCGCGGCGGCAAGGTCCGGCTCAGGCTCGGACGGCTTCTCAGGCTTTTCGTTCATCGCCTCCGCCTTTCCGGTCCCTGCCCTTCGACTGACCCTATAGCATGCGGTCGCGCCTCCCCCAGCAGCGGGCCAAGGGTAGCGCGAAGGCCCGAGGACCGCCACGCCAAGGGCGCGCCAATCACGGCCTTCGGAGGGACTTTCCGCGCGCCGCCCGGCGCTGTTCCAAGCCCTTTAACCTCCCGTTAACCCGTCCGCCATTGATCCGCGCCAAAGGTTGGCCATACACTCACGTGGGCCGGCCGCGGCCGCTGCGAACAGAGCTGAAGCGATGAGCGCCGCCGATCTCCTGAATTTTTCCGCCGAAATCGCCGAGGCGCGGGCGAGGAAGAGGCCGATCGTCGCGCTGGAATCGACGATCATCACCCACGGCATGCCCTACCCGCGCAACGTCGAGACGGCGCTCGCGGTCGAAGAGGCGGTGCGCGGCATGGGCGCAATTCCCGCAACCATCGCCGTCGTTGACGGGCGCTTCAAGGTCGGACTCGACCGCAGGCGAGATCGAGCGCCTCGGCGAGCTTTCCGGCGGCGTGGTGAAGGCCTCGCGGCGCGATCTCGCGGCGGTTGCGGCGCGCAAGGGCTCGGCGGGGACAACGGTCGCGGCGACCATGTTCGTGGCCGAGCTGGCGGGGATCGAGATCTTCGCCACTGGCGGCATCGGCGGCGTCCATCGCGGCGCCGAGGAGACGTTCGACATTTCCGCCGACCTGGTCGAGCTTTCGCGCACCCGCGTCGCCGTCGTCTGCGCCGGCGCCAAGTCGATCCTCGACATCGAGAAGACCCTCGAATTCCTGGAGACGCAGGGGGTGGCGATCGTTGGCTATCGCTGCGACGAGTTTCCCGCCTTCTACGCCCGCTCCTCGGGTTTCAAGCTCGAGCATCGCTGCGACGGCCTGCACGATCTCGCCCGCATGATCCGGCTACAGCGCGAAGTCGGTCCCGGCGGCCTCCTGATCGCCAATCCGATTCCGGAGAGCTTCGCGATGGAGGAGCGGGTGATCGAGGAGCGCATCGCCGAGGCGGTGGCGGAAGCGAAGGAGCAGGGCGTCGGGCAGAAGGAGGCGACGCCGTTCCTGCTGAAACGGGTGTTCGAGCTCACCGGGGGAGAGAGCCTCGAAGCCAATATCGCGCTGATCAACAACAACGCGAAGCTCGCCGCGCAGACGGCGGTGGAGCTCATGAGGGGGTGAACAGCGAAGGCGAGCCCGGCAAGAGTTAAGGATGCGACGCGCCCTCGCCGTCCTTGTCGGGCGGCTTGGCCTCCGGGAAGCGGAAGCCGCTGTTTTTGAAAGCCAAACCCTTGTCGTTGAGCCTCGGGACGCCGGCGTGGCAGAAGTTGCAGCTCTTCCCGGTCTGCCGGGCGAACTGAGGCGTGGCGTCGGCTTTCGACGTCGGCAGCATCAACGCCAGGGCGAGCGGCGCGACGAGCAAAGCGCCTCCCAATGCGATGGGTTTGAACCTGCGAAGATTTTGCTTGGCAGAGCGCCGCGCCCGCATGTTTTTTCCCCCGGGATCGGCTCTAGTTTAGGCTGACATGGCTCGCTGCTTCAACCAACAGCTTGCCCGATCGTGGAATTGGCAAGTGGGTAGCGCGCAAAAGGAAAGGAGCGGGTTTTGGCGGCGAAATTTATCTGCCGTCATTCAGCCGATGCTAACATCGTGCGTTAGCGAATCACCGCCTTGCGTACGGGGGTGGGCGGCAGTGAAGCAATGAGGCGCCCGTGACTGTCGCGACCGTCCGCTTCGACATCGAGGCCCTTCGGCGGCGAGCGGGGAGAGATTCTTCGTCCGCGGTGAAGCCTATCACCGCGAGGGACGCGTCGAGATTATCGCCCTCGAGCCCCAGCGGGTGGTGGCGCAAGTCACCGGTACGGATGATTATCGCGTCAATCTTCTCGGCGGCGGACAGACCGTACGCGGGGAGTGTACCTGCCCCGCTTTCGAGGACCATGGCTTTTGCAAGCACATGGTGGCGACGGCGCTCGCCGCGAACGAAAGGGAGGGCGGCGGACCGCCGGACAGCGTGAGCCCGCTCGCGCGCATCCGCGCCCACCTTGCGCAGAGAACAAAAGATTCGCTGGTTGCAATGATCGTCGAACTCGCCGAGCGCGACGCCTCGCTGTTCCGTCGGTTGGACTTGGCTTCCTCTGCCTGCGGCGTCGACGAGAAGACGCTGATGGCTCGCATCAGCAAGGCGATCGACGGGGCGACCAGAACGCGGGGCTATCTCGAATACGGCGCTGTCGGGGGTTGGGCGGACGGCGTCGATGACGCCCTCGACGCGATCGAAGACCTTGTCCCGACGCACCCTCATCTTGTCATGGCCCTCGCCGAGCGGGCGCTTGATCGCATCGACCGTGCGATGGAGTCCATGGACGATTCGGACGGCGAATGCGGCGCTCGGCTCGAACGGGCTCGCGACATCCATGCCTCTGCTGCTGGCGTCGCGCGGCCGGATCCGCTCGCTCTCGCGCGAGACCTGTTCGAGCGGGAGTTAGGCGACAACTACGGCATCTTTTCCGGCGCGGCGTGGATTTACGAGGGAGCACTCGGCGAAAGCGGGCTCGCTGAATATCGCCGCCTGGCGACTGAAGCCTGGGAGAGGCTGCCGACCGTCGCTGGCCGGGGCCGACAGATGCCCGAAGGCGACTATGATGGCCTTCAACGCATTCTCGATCGCTTCGCCGATCGCGACGGTGACGTTGACGCGCGGATCGCCCTGCGCACCAAAGATCTGACGTCGTCTTGGAAATATCTTCAGCTGGCGGAGTTCTGCCTCGCGCAGGGGCGCGCGAAAGAGGCGCTCGCGCGCGCTGAGGATGGACTATTTCTATTCGAGGATGACCGACGCGATATGCGTCTGGCCGCTTTCGCCGCTGACCTACTCGCCAAAACCGGCCGCAAGTCCGAAGCGAACGCGCATCTGAGGCGCGCCTTCGAACGCGCGCCTGATTTCGATCTCTATTTGCGCTGGCGCAAGACCGTGGGCGAGGCCGCCCGCGACGCGGCGCTTGAAATCCTCGAAACCCGACTGGCGCGGCCGGACAGGACCGCATTCGGACATCCCGGCGACCTGCTGCTCGCGGTCCTGATGCATGAAAAGCTGTTCGATGCGGCCTGGGCGACGGCAAACAAGCACGGCGCTTCGCTCGCCGCCAGGCTGAGGCTAGCGCAAGAGAGCGAGGTCAGCCGGCCGAATGAGGCTGTGCAAGTTTACGCTGTGCGAGTTGACGAACTCGCGAATGGGGGCGGCAATCGTTCTTATGAGGAGGCTGCCGGCCTCATCGCTCGCATGGACCGCCTTCGCGGTTCCGCCGAACAGAAAGTCTACGTCGCGAAGCTCAAGGAGCGATTCGCTCGCAAGCGCAATTTCATTAAGCTGCTGGGTTGACCGCGAGCCGCAGAATTGCTGCTCGAATTGATCGGCGTATGCCAAACGCCTTCTCCACAGCCGCCCACTGACATCGCCTCGTCGACCCGGTCGCCCGTCCTCCTCATCAGCGATGCGATGACCGACATATCGCTCGTCCGAAGGCCATTGACCTTTCGCTGGGCGGGGTCCACGCCCATGATATAACACGCTTCCGATGAGCCTCGCCGTCAGCGGACCAATGACATTGGCCGAATTCCTCGCCTGGGAGGAACGGCAGCCCCTGCGCCACGAGTTCGATGGGTTGCAGGCCGCCGCGATGACCGGCGGCACACGGGCGCACGCTGCCATACAGGCCAATCTCGCGATTGCGGTTGGCGGCCGTCTGCGAGGCGGCCCTTGCCGGTTCTATGGCAGCGACCTCAAGATTCGCACCGGCGACGACCGTATTCGCTACCCCGATGGTTTTGTCGCCTGCACGGCAGGCGAAAACGCGAACACCGTGATTGCCGATCCGGTTGTTATTTTCGAAGTCCTGAGCGCGGCGACCGCAGTCATAGACAGAATCGTAAAAGCGCGCGAGTGCCAGGCCACACCTTCCGTAAGGCGCTATGTGATGCTGGAGCGGGACCGTATCGGCGCTACGGTCTACGCACGCAGCGGCGATGGCTGGACGCACGAAATCCTGATCGCAGGTTCGTCCCTCGCGCTGCCCGAAATTGGTCTCTCGCTTCCGCTGACTGAACTCTACGGCGACCTCGTCTTGACGCCGGAGGAAGGCGTTGATCGCTAGGCCTGTCCTCTCGTCGATTCCCTCCCGCGTCAAGCTGTGACTGCGGGCTCAGGCCCTTCGCGCATTCTCCTCATCGGGGACGTCATGACCGACGTCATCGTGCGCCCCGTGGGGCCGCTCGCGCGCGGGTCTGACCGGCGGGCGTCGATCGTCGTCGAACCGGGCGGGTCGGCGGCCAACCAGGCGGCGTGGCTCGCTTCATTCGGCGTCGCGGTCAATTTTGTCGCGCGCGTCGGGGCGGCTGACATCGAAGCCGAGACGGCGCGCTTCAGGCGCGCGGGCGTCACGTCTCACCTCGTCGGCGACGCTGAGCGACAGACCGGCCGGCTCATCGCGCTCATTGACGCGAGCGGCGAGCGCAGCTTCTTCACCGACCGAGGCGCCAACGAGGCGCTTTCAGCCGCCGACATCCCTGATGCGCTCATCGCCGGCGCATCGCATATCCACCTCTCGGGCTATTCGTTCTTCGCGCTCTCCCCCCGTGACGCCGTGCTCGACGTGATGCGCCGGGCGGGCGCGATCCCGATCAGCGTGGATCCGGCCTCGGCCGAGTTTTTGCGCGAGGTCGGGCCGGAGCAATTCGTCGCGTGGACGCGGGGCGCGGCGATCCTGTTCCCCAATGCCGAAGAAGCGTCGATTCTCGCCCGCTCGGACGATCCCAAGGCCCAGTGCGCGCGCCTCGCCGCGCTCTACCCGCTCGTCGTCGTCAAGCGGGGCGCCGCCGGCTGCGAGGCGGCGGCGGGCGCCCGCCGCTGGCGGATCGCAGCGCCGAAAGTCGAGGCGATCGACACCACCGGCGCGGGCGACGCCTTCGTCGCCGCCTTTCTCGCCGCGCGGATCAGCGGCGCCGACATTGAGGCGGCGCTCGAGCGCGCGGTCACGGCGGGAGCGGTTGCATCGACGATTGTCGGCGGGCGTCCGAAACAGGCGAGCCGTCACCTGGACTGATACAAACCTTCGGCGGCGCTGATAGACTTGCGTGAGCCGTTTCTTGTTCCTATCTGCTTGCCAACGCGGTTTCCGAATAAAGAACCTTCGGTGGTTCGCCATTCTCAGGTGGAGAATCACAACAATATTTCGGCGGCCCGCATTGCTTTATTTTCGACCTGGAGGGCTTCATGTCCATTCGTCCTGTCAAGCGCGTCACCCAATCCCGTCCGACCATGGAGGGCGCCGGCGTTCGCCTGCGCCGCGCCTTCGGCTTTGGCGACACCTCGGACTTCGATCCGTTCCTCATGATGGACGATTTCCGCGGCGACCGGCCCGACGACTATAAGGCCGGCTTCCCGTGGCATCCCACCGCGGCATCGAGACCATTACCTACGTGCTGGCGGGAAGCGTCGACCACGGCGACAGCCTCGGCAATCGCGGCAAACTTGGCTCTGGCGACGTGCAGTGGATGACCGCCGGCAGCGGCATCCTGCATCAGGAGATGCCGGCCGGCGACGCCCTCGGCCGTATGCACGGGTTCCAGCTCTGGGCCAACCTCCCCGCGCATCTCAAGATGACCAAGCCCCGTTACCAGGACGTGCCGGCGACCGCCATTCCTGAAATCGTCGACGACGACGGCACGACCGTTAGGGTGGTCTGCGGCGAATTCTGGGGGAAGCGGGGTCCCGTCGACGGCGTCGCGGCCGACCCGCGCTATCTCGACGTCTTCGTGCCTGCGGGCAAGAAGAAGCGCCTCAAGGTCGAGGATTTCCGCCAGGCCTTCGCCTACATTTTCGAAGGCTCGGCGAGCTTTGCGGATTCGTCGGAGCCGTTTGGCGTTCTGCGCGAGGCTCAGGTCGACGGCGAGGAGGTTCTGGTGCGCGACTCGGTCGGCAACCGTTCGCTGGTCGTGTTCGGCGCGGGCGATGAGATCAGCGTCCAGGCGGGCGACGAGGGCGTGCGCTTTCTGCTCGTTTCCGGCCGGCCGTTGCGCGAGCCGATCGCCTGGCATGGGCCGATCGTGATGAACACGCAGGCCGAGATTCGTCAGGCGCTGACCGACCTGCAGACCGGCGCTTTCATCAAGCGTTAGACACGACGCGTCCGGAGGCAATCGTCATCGCGAGGAGCCGTAGCCCGTCGGAGACGGGCGTCTCTCGACGCCCTATGCCAAAGCCGACCCGACCTGGACGGAACGCGTTCCCTGACTTCGGCGATTTTCGATCCTGAAGGCGGTCGTGCTATGCCAGACGGGAGCTGAGCAGGGATGGCCAACTCGACGATCACGACCCAGTGCTGCATCGCCGGCGGCGGCCCCGCGGGGATGATGCTCGGATTCCTTCTGGCGCGCGCCGGCGTCCGTGTCGTGGTGCTGGAGAAGCACGCCGATTTCTTCCGCGATTTTCGCGGCGATACGGTTCATCCGTCGACCCTCGAATTGATCTACGAACTCGGCCTGATCGACGAGTTTTTGCAGTTGCCGCATCAGAAGGTGGAAACGCTGAGCGGCCAGGTCGGCGCCGAACATATTCAGATCGCGGATTTCCGCCATCTGCCAACCCATTGCAAATTCATCGCGCTGATGCCGCAATGGGACTTCCTCAACTTCCTCGCCGAGAAGGGCAAGCGCTATTCGACGCTCGATCTGCGCATGCAGGCCGAGGCGACGGACTTGATCGAGGAGAACGGGCGGATCGCCGGCGTGCGCGCGACGACGCCGGGCGGCGCGCTCACGATCCGCGCTGATCTCACGGTCGGCTGCGATGGGCGTCATTCGACCGTGCGCGAGAAGGCCGGCCTCCAGAGCGACGACTACGGCGCGCCGATGGACGTGCTCTGGTTTCGTCTCGCGCGCAAGGCGAGCGACAGCGCGGACACCTTTGGGCACATCGAAGCGGGCAGGATCATGGTGATGCTCGATCGCGGCGACTACTGGCAATGCGCTTACGTCATTCCGAAGGGCGGGATTGAGCGCATGAAGTCGGACGGCCTCGAAGCGTTCCGCGGACGGGTGGTCGAAATGTCGCCGTTTCTGTCCGACCGCGTCGGCGAATTGAAGAGCTGGGACGACGTCAAGCTGCTCAGCGTGACGGTCGATCGGCTGCGAAAATGGCGCCGGCCTGGGCTTATCTGCATTGGCGATGCGGCGCATGCGATGTCGCCGATCGGCGGCGTGGGCATCAACATGGCGGTGCAGGATGCGGTCGCCGCCGCCAACCGGCTCGCCGGCCCGCTCCGCGCCGGCAACGCGTCGGACGAGGATCTCGAGGCCATCCAGCAGCGGCGCACCCCGCCCGTGCAGTTTACCCAATGGCTGCAGCTCGCCATCCAGCGGAGGGTCATCAGCCGCGTTCTGGCAAGCCACGAGCGGCCGAAGCCGCCGCTGTTCTTCAAGCTCTTTGGCGTGTTTCCAGCATTGCGCCGCATCCCGGCCAGGTTGCTCGGGATGGGCATTCGTCCTGAGCACGTGCGCACGCCCGAAGCGGCGCCGGACTGAGACCGGCCGCGGCGTCTTCCGTCATCGGGCGAGCGCCTCGGCGTAGACGCTGAGCGTGTCATGCGTCATGCGCTCGATCGAAAACGCTTCCGCGATGCGCGCGCGCGACCGCCGCCTGACGGCGTCTCGCCCCGAAGCGCCGAGCGCCAGCGCGGACTCGATGGTTTCGGCGAGCGCGCTGGCTTGACCGTGCGGAAAGAGCCAGCCCGAGCGGGCGTCAGCAGCTGCGTAGGGCGTCGCGACGACGATCTCGCGCGCGGGTCCGACATCGGAAATAATGGTGAGCGCGCCCATCGCGGCGGCCTCGATCGCCGTGCGTGTCACGCCCTGCGCGTCAACTGCGGGAAAGACGACGACCGCCGCGGCGACCAGCGCCGCCGGCAAGTCGGCGGAAGCGCCGACGCGGGTCATCATTCCCTTGACTCCCCGCGCGACGGCGAGCGCGTCCAGCTCGCGTGCGAACGCAGCCTTTGCGGCGTCTCCCGCCAACACAAAGTGAACGTCGTCGAAGCCATGCGCCTTGATGAGCGCCGCCGCCTCGATGAGCGTCCTCTGGCCCCGGCCAGGGGCGAGGCGCGCCGGGCTCAACACCATTTTTTCATGCGCGGCCGCCCCCCAGGCTTGCCGGACCTTGGCGACCCGCTCCCGGCTCACGCTTTCTGGCGCATGCTTTCCGAGATCCAATCCGGGCCGCACCACTCTGAGCCGCATCCGGACCTCGGGAAAGACAGCCGCCGCGCGCCGCGCGACATATTCCGACGGCGCGATGATGAAATCGCCTTCGGCGGCGGCGGTCTCGAAACTTGTCCGCGGCGGCGCGCGGCCGGACTCGCCTCCGAACGAAGTGATCAGCGGGCGCTTCGCCGTGCGGCACGCCCTGACCGCCGTCCAGGCCGCCCAGCGCGAGCGCGCATGGACGAGATCGACCCGCTCGGAGGCGATAATTCGCGCGAGGCGGCGGAGGTTGAAGGTCATGGCGAGCGGATTCTTGGTCGCCGCCGGAAACGGCAGGTGCACGCCGCCCACAGCCTGCAGTTCGCTTGCGAGTTCGCCGGGATCGGTGGCGACGAGCGCCCGCACGCCGGCCTCGGCAAGGGCGGCGGTCACCGCCAGCGTCGCCCGTTCGTCGCCGCCCGAGTCGATCGGCGGAACGATCTGCAGGATCGTGCGGCCGGCGAGCGGCGCGTTCGTCCCGCGCCCGAAGGGAGAGAGGGCCTCGATCTTCACGTCAGGCTCGCCGCAGCGAGTCGCGGGTTGACTTGGATCGCCCGCTCGGCCAAGCCGGCGCGGCCGCGCGCGTCAAGGCCAGAGTCCGGTGGAGCGCTGTCGACGGGGCGCATCATGGAGCGAGCAAAATTTGTCGGACGAGCAGCCGCGGTTTTTCCTCGTGGGGGAATCCCCGAATCAACGGCGTATCGCCTTTCGCCGCCGCGCGCCAGTGCGGAGCGGGGCGCCGGGGCTCATTTGGCTGTGCGGATTTCGCTCCGACATGGGTTCGATCAAGGCCGCCGCCCTTGACGCAGAGGCAGAGCGGCGCGGTCTCGGCCTGCTGCGCTTCGACTATTCCGGCCATGGCCGCTCCGACGGGCGGATCGAGAACGGCACGATCTCCCGCTGGCTCGAAGAGACGCTGGCGATCGTGCGGGCTGAGAGCGAGGGTCCGCAGCTTCTTCTGGGCTCGTCGATGGGCGGCTACATGGCGTTGCTCGCCGCGCGGGCGCTGAGCGAAGCGGGCGAGGCGGCGCGAGTGGCGGGCTTGATCCTCATCGCGCCGGCCGTCGACTTTACCGAAGCGCTGATCTGGGAGATGGCGCCGCAAGAGGCCAAGCGCGCCATCATGGAGGAGGGCGCGTGGCGGCGCCCATCCGCCTATTCCGCGGAACCCGATTGCTTCACCCGCGACCTGATCGAAGACGGCCGCAAGCATCTCCTGCTTGGCGGCGGCATGATTCGGATCGGCGCTCCTGTTGTCGTGCTGCAGGGGATGCAGGACGAGAACGTGCCCTACGCCCATGCGCTGTCGCTGATGCAGCAGCTTGGCGACCAGGCGACGCTGACCCTGATCAAGGACGGCGATCACCGGCTGTCGCGACCGCAGGATTTACAGCTCTTGTTCGAGGCGCTCAACAGGCTTCTGTAAAGCGGGCGAAGCGCTCTTGCTTGCGCGTCAATCTGACTCCGCGCCGCCTGCCGACGCTCCGAAACGATGCAGGTTCGCGCCGTGGACCTTAAGCCACACTTCGGCGCGGTCGGTCTCGGGATGCAGGCGCCGCGCGAGCTTCCAGAACAGCGGCGAATGATTCATGTGCACGATATGCGCAACCTCATGCGCGGCGAGATAGTCGAGCACGAATGACGGCGCGAGAATCAACCGCCAGGAAAAATTGAGCCCGCCGGTCGACGAGCAGGAACCCCAGCGGCTGACAGTGTCGCGCAACACGATGCGCCGCGGCTTGACCCCGAGTTGCTTCGAGTGCCGCGCGACCGCGGCTTCGAGATCCTTGCGCGCCTCGCGCTTGAGAAAGTCGGCGACTCGGCGAGGCACGTGCGGGCGGTCGCCTGAGACGCAGATGAGCGGGCCGCGTTCGCTCACCTCGAGCCACACGACGCCGCGTTCTCCCGGCCGATGCACAATGCGATGGTCGACGCCGCGCAGCGGCGTCACCGCGCGCGGTTCGAAGGCCACCGGTTGCGGAAGCCGCGCCAGTCTCGTGCCGATCCACGCCGCATGCCGCTCGGCAAACTCGCGCGCCGCCTTCAGCGAAGAGCGCGACGGCATGGTCAGCAAAACGTCGCGCGTCGCGGTGCGCACCCTCAACGTGAAGCGACGCGAGGCAGCCACGCGCTTGAGCGCGACACGATAGACTTCGCCGTCGTGCGCGACATCGAAGTGCGCCGCCGATTCCGGCGCCTGGCGTTGAAAGAGACGCAGCATCCCGCCAAATCCCGCGATCGATATGGTGAAGTGAGCCCCGGCGACCCCCGCAGACCGATTGCCGGCCCTTGCGGAGGGAATGCTAGTCCACCATCGCCCTGAGTCGCCAGCGGTTTTCTTCAGCGAATCGCGACTTTAAGCGGTTTCCGGCCGGGTTGAATTGGCCGGTGTTCCCAACGCGGTGAAAATGTGATTCTTGAGGTGCGCCGAATCGGAGGCGGCGCGGGATGGGGCCTTTGTCGGTGGATTTGCGCAAGCGGGTGGTTTCGGCGGTTCGCGAGGAAGGCATGAGCTGCCGTGCGGCGGCGCGGCGGTTCGGGGTGAGCTTCGCCAGCGCGATCCGGTGGGTGGCGGCGTTGCGCGAGCGCGGCAGCTACGCGCCGCTGCCGATGGGCGGCGACACGCGTTCACAGCGCGTCGAGGCGCACGCGGATTTTCTGCTTGGCCTTCATCGGCGCGAGCCTGACCTTACGCTCAACGAAATCTGCGACCGTCTGGAGCGTGCGCGAGGCGAGAAGGTGTCGCCGTCGATGATCTGGCGCTTTTTCGACCGCCACGACATCACGTTTAAAAAAAGTCCGCGCACGCGAGCGAGCAGGACCGCCCGGACGTCCTTGAGCGGCGACGGCGATGGTTCGACGGTCAACTCGACCTCGATCCGCTGAAACTGGTGTTCGTCGATGAGACGGCGGCGACGACCAACATGGCGCGCCGCTACGGCCGACGCCGGCGCGGCCAACGTCTGCGCTGCGGCGTTCCGCATGGGCATTATAAAGCGATCACCTTCGTCTTCGGCCTGCGCCTGAGAGGCGTCGTCGCGCCCAAGGCCTACGACCACGCCATGAACGCCGAGACGTTCGAAGCCTGGCTCGAGCACCATCTCCTGCCGACTTTGGAGGAGGGCGACATCGTCGTGCTCGACAATCTCAAGGCTCACAAAAGCCCGAGAGTGGCGGAAATCCTGGCCAGGAAAAACTGCACGGTCCGATACCTGCCGCCCTACAGCCCGGACTTCAACCCCATCGAGATGGCGATTTCCAAACTGAAAAGCGCGCTGCGAAAATTGGCCGAGCGCACCGTCGCCGGCCTTCTCGCCATCCTGGAGGGCTGCGCCGGTCTCTTCAAGCCGGCCGAATGCGAAAACTATTTCGAGGCCTGCGGGTATGATCCCGCCGAACTCCCAACCCTCGACACAACCTGAACGGATTCCGCTCTAAATCGCAGCCTGAGGGGCCGCGCCGGCTTCAACTGGACCGGGAGGCCGGCCGCGACCAGGATGGCCGCGTCGCAGGCCCGCGCCGCCTCCTGGTTCGCCCGCCCTTGCCAGTCGCGAAACTCGCGGCCAAGTTTGTGCTCCGGCACAATCCCCATTCCGACTTCGTTGGACACCAGGATGGCCGGACCTTTAAGCCCCTCGATCGTCCTTGTCAGGCCAGCAATCTCGGACACGAGGTCGCGCCCGGCCATCAAGAGGTTGCTGAGCCAGAGGGTGAGGCAGTCGACCAGAACGACCCGGCCCGGCCGGGCCTGGAGCGCGAGCGCTTTGGCGAGTTCGAGCGGCTCCTCCAGGACCGTCCAGCCCGCGCCCCGATCGGCCTGGTGGCGTGCAATGCGGGCCGCCATTTCCGCGTCCCCCGCCGCGGCGGTCGCCAGATAAAGCCTTTCGAGCGCATGCGCTTCGGCAAGCCTTTGCGCATAGGCGCTTTTCCCCGACCGGGCGCCCCCGATCACGAGGACGCTGCGAGCGCGAACCAGAGCCTGCCCCTTCTGCGCCATATCTATCCAGTGAAATCGACCGGGGAGGCCCCCGGATTGCAAATGAGGAAGCGTTCGTTAGGCATCCACCAGACCTCGTCCGGACGGAACCGATCGATGGCCTTCCAGTCGAAGCCGCAGCGGTCGTGCTCGAGCCAAATGACGCGACCGGCGTGCTGCAGGAGCATTGGGGGGAAATAGGCGCCGGTAAAGGAGTCGCCGAAGATCATCACTGTCGGCCCGGAGCGGCCGGACGTACGGACGAGATTCGCCGGGAAAACTGGGGTCTGCCTGTCCCGGCGTCAGCGTCAAATTTTCCACCGCCTCCGTCAGGCCTTCGACCCCGAGCATTCGCGCCAGATCGCCGCTGTGCGGCTGCGGCGGTCCGAGGGCCGACGTGGGATCGATGCGCCAGTCCGGGCGTCCATCAGCTTCGACAATCGCGTCAAAAGCCGCGAGCCCCCCGCGCGGCGTCCAATGCGTATCATACATGTAGTAGACCGAACCGTCCGACCTGGTTTTCTTCAGGCTCGGCCGCAAGTCCACCGCACGGACCCCCCGCTCGGCAAGATCGGCCAGGATCAGGTCATATTCGGTCGGCCTGCCGAGATCTTGCGCCCAGTGCGGGAGGTCGTCCTGAAAGATCGACGGGGCGTTGGGCGGGATGGCGACCAGAAAGCGGATTTCGCGCGCGGCCAGCGCATGGCTGATCTTGGCGAGCAGATCGGCGGTCTCGGATACTCGCCGGTCGCGCAGAACGAGCCCGGCGCTCTGACGCACCGTATCTTCTCCGAGATAGAACATCCGTCCGTCGCGTCCGATCAGCACCGAATCGTTGCCCAGCCCAAGCAGAGGCTTGGTCAGGTCCTTATGCGTCCGGATCAGGACGTGGCGCAGACCGAAATGATCCTGCAGATAGGAATCGATCTCTTTGGAAAACGCCAACCATTCGGCAGTGGTCTCCGGGGTCTTCGGCGCCGGCGC
The DNA here is from genome assembly GCA_963839185.1 of uncultured Alphaproteobacteria bacterium. Taxonomy (GTDB): domain Bacteria; phylum Pseudomonadota; class Alphaproteobacteria; order Rhizobiales; family Beijerinckiaceae; genus Roseiarcus. Next base: position 63,858 of record CAWIUD010000009.1, read on the forward strand.
GAGGTTCCGGCCCTCCTTCAGAAATCGAGGCCCGATCGTCGGGCTGGACGATCCCCACGGCGAGCGGCGTGGCCAGAAGCAGGAACGCGGCAATCGCGAAATATCGACGGTATCTCTGCAACATGCCGGGTCCGGGCCGCGATCCACCCAGGCCGCTGCGCGCGCGGCGGCTCCGGCATTGAGACGTTGAAAGCACGGACGGGCTTCTATCCGCTATCCGCGCCATCCGAAAGCGCCGGTCTCACCTCCATTCGACCCGCAGCGACTCGAGCCCATGAAAATGAAACGCGTCGCGATAGCGCGGCGTCTCGGCAAGGCGCAAGCCAGGCAGGCGCCGAAACAGGATCGGCAGCGCGGTCATGAGTTCGAGCCGCGCCAGCGGCGCGCCGACGCAGAAATGGATGCCGGCGCCGAACGTGACATGCGGGTTGGAGCCGCGCTCGCAGTCGAGCGCGTCTGGATCGGGGAAAACGAAGCGGATCGCGGTTGGCGGCGCCGAGCAGGAGGCCGATCTTCTCGCCCTTGCTGAAGCGTCACGCCGGCGATGCTCGACGTCCTCCAATGCGTAGCGGGTGAAGAGGTGCAGCGGCGGGTCGAGCCGCAGCAGCTCCTCGACCGTCGACGCGACTGCGCGCTCGTCGGCGAACACGCGGCCCGCGTCGAGACGCTGTTCGAGCATCGCCTTCACGCCATTGCCGATGGCGTGCACCGTCGCCTCGTGGCCGGCGTTGAGCAGCAGCATAACGGTCGAGACGAGTTCGTCTTCGCTGAGCCTGCCGCCTTCGCTTTCGGCGGTGAGGAGCGCGCTGATGAGATCGTCGCCGAGATCGGCGCGGCGCCTTCGCGCATAGGCGCGCACGAAGCCGGCGAATTCGCGCGCCGCCGCCGCCGCGCGCTCCTCGACGCGCGCGGTTGACGCCGAACTGATACATCGCGACCATTTCATGCGACCAATCGACGAGCCGGCGCCGCCATTGCGCGCGGGACGCCGAGAAGATCGGCGATGACCGCGACGGGAATCGGCGTCGGCGAATTCGCCGATCAGTTCGGCCGAGCCTCGATCCTCGAACGCGTCGATCAGCTCATGCGCGAGCGCGGCGATCGCCGGTCCGAGCTTCTCGACCTGGCGGGACACGAACGCGCGATTGACGAGATTGCGCAATCGCGTGTGCTCGGGCGGCTCGAGTTCCAGGATCGAATGGCGCTCGACGCGCGTCGAACGGCGCGAGGTGAGGCGCGGCGCTCCGGCCAGCCCAGGTCCGCGCGGGCTCATCACGTGCAGGATTTGCCGGCCGAAGCGGCGGTCGCGGAGGAGCGCCGAGACGTCCGCATGGCTCGCGAAACACCAGAAGCCGTAATCCTCCCAGAAGAACGCGGGAGTTTCCGCGCGAATCGCGGCGTAGGCGGGATAGGGATCGTTGAAGAAATCGGCGTCGCGCGGGTTCAAGGAGACGCGGCGCCGCGCGGCGTCAATGGTGGGATTCATGCCGAGCCCTCGCAGACCTCATCCTGAGGCGGGCCCGCGAAGGCGGGGCCCTCGAAGGATGGTCCAGATGGCGACGGCGTTCCTGCGGGTGGGATCGGTCCTTCGAGGCGTGCCGCTCCGCATCGCTGCTCAGTATGAGGCTGGGGGACGGCCGGCGACTCCATATGCGGCTTGCCCTCAGTCCAGCGGATAGGCGGCCTCGACGACATAGGGTCCGCCGCCGGACCCGTCGCGGGCGGAATAGAGCACGAAGCGCTCCGCCGTGAACGCCTCGACCGCCAGCGCGCCGCGCGTTGCAAGATAGTCGGCGACCGCCGCTGGCGCGACCCCGCGCAGCCGGGCGAGCGTCACGTGCGGCGTATATTTCCGGGTCTCGGGGGGAACGCCGATGCGCCTCAACTGGCGTTCCTGATGGGCTTGCAGATCCATCAGCGGCGGGTCGGCCTTGACCTTGGCGATGATCGCGCGCGGCTTCTCGGCGCCGAACCAGCTCAGGCCGTCGAAGCGCACTTCAGCCTTCGGCCGTTGGATGTCGGCGAGCGTCTCGGCGATGTCGCGCGCGAGCCCCGCGTCGACGTCGCCGACGAAGCGGAGCGTGATGTGATAATTGTCCGGCTCAAGCCATCGCGCTCCGGCGACCCCGCCACGCGCGAGCGAAATCTGGCTGACGACAGGCTGCCGGCAATTCCAGTCCTGTGAACAGGCGAGGCATGAGCCTCTCCACGAAGGACATGCACGACGATAAGCGGCCATCCTTATCATCGCGCGGGCACGATTGCGCGGCTCGATGACGGAACAGGGGGGGTGTGGGTCGGAAGCCGGCCCCTCGCGAAAATTACGCTGGCTTACCGCCTTCAGAAATCGCGTGGATCGACGCCAATTGGTCCCGAGGCTCCTCGTCTCGCGCGAGCCGATAAAGGTAGGGGGCGAAAAGCCCAGTTCCAAACCCGAGCACGAAGGTGATCAGCAACGGCAGCCAGGGCAAGCCATGCCCCGCCGTCGAGGGAGTGATGTCGAGCAAATGGATACAGATAAATATGCCGACCGCGCTTGCGGCGCCGCTCAGTAAGCCCTCTGAGAAGCCGGCGCCGCCAGCCCTCCCCCAAACCTAGGTCCACATCGCAGAGAATCGAAAGGATGAGGCTCGTCGCAAAAGCCATCGGCGCCATGGGCCTGATGGGATATGTGGCGAAATCCAGTCCCGCGCCGAGGTCGGCGTAGTAAATTGAAAGCGTTGTGCGTTCGATCAGCAGCGAGATGATTGCGGCGACGCCCGCCCATCCGAGCCATGCCACGTAAGGCGGATTGCCGCGGCTGTCTGGACGGAACTTGCTCCAATGCATCTTCGGTATGATCGCCGCGAGAATTCCGATCGTGCGCGTAGTCCCGATGAGGATGGCGTTCACAGTAGGGGAAAGAACATGCGCGTGCTGCGGCGACAAAACGGCGACGACCCCGAGCATCCCGATGATCATCATGGCGCCCATGAACAGGAACGGCCCAACCTGCATGTGGGGGCCGGGCTGCGCCGGCGGCGCAAATCCAATCGCCTGCAGCCGATTGCCGATCCGCTGGTCGGAGCCCTCGACCATGAGAAGAAGTTGCGCGAGGAACTCGGTCGTGTCGCGGTGCATCTTGCGACAGATGTCGCGATAGCATTTCTTTGACTTCGCGAGGGCCGCCTCGCCCACGGTTCCCTCCAGGGGCGTCAGTTTGTCGAACAGCACGAAAAACGCCTGCAATTCAGCGATGAAAACGCGGAAGTCTTCCTTGATCGCGAGCCAAGCGTCTTGCTGCGAGCGGAAAGCGGTTCGATAGGCGGAGTCGTTCTCGAGCTTTTGCAGTTCGACATAAAGGTGCAAGACGCGCGCGAGGCTGCCGCGCGCGGTTTCGGGCGCCTCGGCGCTACGAATGTCCGCAAGGTCGTCCGGAACCTCCCCCTCGGCCGCTATCCACTCCTGCAACGCGACAACGTCCGCCGGAACCAAGTGCAACGCCTGCGGGGTCGAACTCCTGAGCCAGGTTGCGGACGCCGTGCGGGATGCGCCCCCAGATCCGGAAGCGCTCGACCAGCCACCGGTCCGCTGTGCTGACGATCGGCGTGTTGGGCAGCAAGATGGTCAGAAGCACCGCAGCCAGCACCGGCGGAGAAGTATAATCGCGCGAGGATCTTCTTCGGTCCTTCGAGGCCAAGAAACAGCCCCACGCCGGGCCTCAACACGACTTCCGAGAGCAAAAAGTACAGCGTGAGGGAGGCGCTGACGTATCCCGCGCCGGTGAACAGGAAGAGCGACCGAGTGGTCGAGATGCGATTCGTCTGCGGCGTATTGTAGCGATCCCACGCGAGAAACGCGACGATGAAGCCGCAGATCGCGGTAACGACCAAGTCCGCTGTATTTGGCGATAAATCCCCTACCGAATGATCCATCGCGTCCTCCTGCCGAAGAGGCCTCGCTAACGCAATGGGCCACTACAGCAGTCGCCCGCGCTCGGCTGTGACGCCGCTCACACTTAACCGCAAGAATGCTTTTAGCCGGCCGCGAGGGGCTCTCAGCGGAGAACGGTCCCTGCGAAGACCAACATCAATGGAGATGCCAGTCGAGTTCAGACCGCATCCTCCGGACGGCTAGGAAATTTCCCGGCGAGCCCTGCAAGCCGCCGCTTTGATCGAGGCGCCGACCTTGTCCATGATCTCGCCGATGTCTTTCTCGCTGACGATGAGCGGCGGGGTCAATTTGATCGTGTCGACCGCAAGTCGCAGCAGCGCGATTGTTTGTCGAGGCGACTGGGCCGGCGTGAAGTTCCGGGCTGGCCCGAACCGCGCCTCGGAGATCGCCCGCTCAAGGTCGCCTTCGCCATCATGAAGCGTGGCGTCAGCTTGAAACTTTCGCCAGCGTTTTAAGAAATCCGCCCGATTTTGACCCCCACTTATGTCAACTTGATTTTGACCTCCATGCTGATGTTATCTGGTGCGTTTTCGATATGCGTCGCGTCGGTTCCGAGGCTAGACCCTGGATTTCTTGAGCCGATTGAAAAAGTTTCTAGTAAATCGAGTATCGACCTTCTGTCAAACAGGATCAACGTTGTGTCTGTCTTATTTTCTGGACAATAAATCATGACCTCAATAGCCAGCGCCGCAACCCAAAACCTATCCGGCTATCCACCCTTTCCACCATCGTATAAGGCGGTCGCGCTCGGCAAGGGGGTCGATTCGAAATCTCGAGGCCGTGGCTTTAGGGACAGATGGCCGGGTTTACCGGGTCGCATGGCAATGCGACCCGACCGGCATCTGGAAGATTATGTACGACAATGATTTGTCGTCTGCGAAAGGACAATATTCGCAGATCGTGATGGCGACCGGCTCCGACAAGGCGCTCCAGCTCCTCGGCCTGTGTAGCAACTCTTCGGACGGTCAACATCCGAATGAGATTTACCTCATCGCCTACCTAGATGGTCATGGACGTTGGCAAGGCTCTTCCCGTCGGGTGTCGCCCGGATGGCTGTTCACAAGCTTCCAAGCTGCCTTGGGGACGACAGGGCATCTCGAGGTTGTCGGCTTGCGCTTGGATAAGCAGCAACGGGCCTTCCTCGCCGCGTATCAGGAAAACTCCGACTGGAAACGGAAGGACGAGAACTTCTCACAACTGTCGACCCGGAGCTATGCCTCGTTCGCGATGGAAATGGGCTCCGACGGAATCCTTCAAGTGGTCGGAATAGGTAAGGACGATCGTTTCGCCTACCTCGTCACGCAGCAGACAGGTGGCGGCGCCTGGGTCAGATCGCCGACGACCCCGAACAACGACGGCAACTTAAGACCTGGCGTCACTTTTCAACAAATAGCCATCGGACGCGGCAACGACGGCTCTTTACAAGTTCTGGGTGTTAGACCTGGTCCGGCAGAAGCACAGGATGGCCTCCAAGTTTGGTTGGCCGGGTTTGAGAAGGATAAGAAATGGCATCCGCCTTATGCTCGGAATATTGGCAACCTTCGAACATACTGGCAGTTTCAATCCATCGCGACCGGTTCCAGTCCCTACGGCCTTCTTTGCATCGGCCTTGGCAAAGATGGACAAGCCTATGAAGTTGCCACGCACAATTCAAACGGTTGGTCTCCTCCCGACGGCCAGCATAGCGGTCCAATGGGTGTTGTATACCAGTCAGGGTATTCGACGCTTCAAATCGGATATTGGAAAAATAATTTTCCCGTCGTGGCGAGTTTGACGTCGGACCTTCCCTACATTGTGGCGTATATGAGGAGCAGCTCGGTTGAGTATTTATGGGGTCTAGGCCACTCGCTTTACCCTGGCGACCGCGTCGGGAGTTGGAACTACCGCGTGATCAGCGACGTACAGAGAGTATACAAGAGTGTTCGCGATGTGCCATGGCGCGAAAACTACGACAACGTCCACCGTTTGAACTTTGGCCTCGTTGGCCATTTTCAGGGAATGGCTAACTATCGCCACTACACGCTTGTGCCGCATAGCCGACCTGGACTGTCAACTGGCAAGATCGCAATCTTGACGAAATTACCGTCGTTACAGGTTTTGCGGGCTTTCGAGAGCGAGGACGGATATAACCATCCTGCGGGCGCGCAAGTCATCGGCGACTACTTCGTAATCGGGGTCGAAAAGTATGATATCGTGCATGATAAAGGATACCAAGGGGTGGTCCAGTTTTACTGGCTAGGCTGCATGACGAATGAGAGTGGAGCGGATCCGCAGTTGCTGAAGCTTCAGGTCCCTCAAGGTGAAAAAGGCGCCCGGCGCCGTTGGGATCACGGATGTCGGGTCGGGTTGGGAAAGGCGGCATATACTCGCCGTATATGACGATGGTGCGGTCAATATTTACCGTTCTAACGGCCGCATGTTCGAGGATCCGCAGTGTAAATTCGATTTACTGTTCAACAAACGACTTGGCAAGCACGGCGCCGATAATATTTTTCTTATAACAGAAAGGGGATCTGAAACGATTTACTTGATATCGCTCACCAACAAGGACTTAAAAAACCTTGCTGACTTGTATCTTGTGGATTTGAAAGGCGAAGACGTATCCTGCGTAGCAACTCCCGAGAAATGCACACGTCGCTGGGATTCCGCGCAGCTGCGGGGGCGGAATCCCTTGACGGCGGTCTGCATTTCTACTGCACCGAGCGAAATCTCACAGTCTTTGAAATCCTACTTGGAGGTCGACAACTTCACATAATTTAGGGATCGGGACCCACCGGAATTTTGGATCGGGACCACCGGCGTTTTTCCCCTATGGCGCGCGGGGCGCGACCCGCCATGCGGCCCTTCACGCCAGAGGGCGCAGGGGACCGCCGCTCCGGAAGGGTTCGCGTCGGCCGAGGCCCGCCCTCGCTCACGCCGCCGCTTTGATCGACGCCCCGACCTTGTCCATGATCTCGCCGATCTGCTTCTCGCTGACGATCAAGGGCGGGGTCAGTTCGATCGTGTCGCCGGACGGGCGGATCATGACGCCGGCTTCGAAGAACGAATGTTCAAGCGCCCGGTAGCCGCGCATGCCGGGACTCCCGGCGATCGGCGCGAGATCGATCGCGCCGGTCAGGCCGACGCAGCGGATGTCGACGACGTTGGGCAGGCCCTTCAGGGTCATCATCGCGTCGTACCACTTCGGCTCGAGCGCCTTGCTGCGATCGAACAGCCGCTCGTCGCGATAGAGGTCGAGCGTCGCCAGCGCCGCGGCGCACGCCAGCGGATGGCCGGAATAAGTATAGCCGTGGAAAAGCTCGATCGCGTGCTCAGGCCCCTGCATGAACGCGTCATAGACGTGCTTGCGTGCGATCACGCCGCCCATCGGCACCGTGCCCGACGTCACGCCCTTGGCGAAAGTGATCATGTCGGGAATGACCCCGTAACGCTCGGCGGCGAACGGGAAGCCGAGGCGCCCGAAGCCGGTGATCACCTCGTCAAAGATCAGCAGAATCCCGTACTTGTCGCAAATCTCGCGCAGGCGCTTCAAATAGCCCTTGGGCGCCGGCAGCACGCCGGTCGAGCCGGCCATCGGCTCGACGATCACCGCGGCGATGGTCGAAGCGTCGTGCAGGCCGACGATCCCTTCCAGCGCGTCGGCGAGATGGCCGCCCCACTCCGGCTCGCCCTTGGTGAACGCCTGATGCTCGCGATTGTAGGTCGCTGGCAAATGGTCGACGCCGGCGAGCAATGAGCCGAAGAACTTGCGGTTGTTGACCATGCCGCCGACCGAGATGCCGCCGAAGCCGACGCCATGATAGCCGCGCTCGCGGCCGATCAGGCGCTGGCGCGATCCGGCCCCGCGCACATTGTGATAGGCGATGGCGATCTTGAGCGCCGTATCGGCGGCCTCGGAGCCGGAGTTGCAGAAGAACACGTGGTCGAGATCGCCGGGCGCGAGCTCGGCGATCCGCGCCGAGAGCTGGAACGCCAGCGGATGGGCGAACTGGAAGGTCGGCGTGAAGTCGAGCTCGGCCGCCTGGCGCTGGATGGCGGCGACGATCGTCGGGCGGTTGTGTCCCGCGTTGCAGCACCACAGGCCCGCCGTCGCGTCGAGGATTTCGCGCCCCTCGGGCGTGAAGTAATGCATGTCCTTCGAGCGCGAAATGAGTCGCGGACGCTTCTTGAATGCGCGATTGGGGGTGAACGGCAGCCAGAAGGCGGCCAGATCGTTGGGAACGTCGGCGCGAACAGGCGGCTCGGCTGTGGCGAGCGACATCATTGGGCTCCATGGGCGATCAGGTTTCGCCGGACGATGCCAGCCGCGCCCAGTTTTGTCCAGTTTTCGCTGTGCGGGCCGCCGCCTCCGTCACCCCGTCAATTGGCTTTAAGCCTGGGACGTCTTCGACCGGCCCTTGCTCTTACGGGCGCCGGCTTTCCCACGCAGCTGACCCAGTCCGATCTTCTTCGCCAGCGCCGATCGCTGCGCCGCGTAGTTGGGCGCGACCATCGGATAGTCCGACGGCAGGTTCCATTTCTGGCGATATTGCTCGGGCGTCATGCCGAGGATGCCCTGAAAATGCCGTCGCAGGGATTTGTCTTGTTTGCCGTCCTCCAGACAGTCTCCCAAGCCGATCAAATAGCCCCGCCGGGTCGCTGACTTGCGGATCGGACCGCCGGCCTTTGCTGGACGCCAAGGCGCGCTTCAGCGAGCTGTCCGGCGCGTTCGCAGCGAGGGGCCGCAGCACGTGACCGTGCACGGCCGCGACGAAGTGGTCGTTATCGCCGCCGAAGAGTTCCGCCGTCTGAAGGGCGATCTCACCGGCCAAGCGCTGATTGCCGCGATGCAGGCTTCGCCGCATCGCGATATCGACATCGAATCGAAGCGCGCGCCGATGCCGGTGCGCGAGGTTGCCTTGTGACGGGTTGGCTCCTCGATACCAACGTCCTGTCGGAGCTGCGCCGCCCCAAGCCGGAACGCAAAGTCCTCGCCTTCGTCGCGTCGCAGCCGCTCGACTTGCTCTACGTCAGCTTCGGCGACGCCTCGCCGAAATCAGATTCGGCATCGAACTTGTCGCCGACGCCAACCGCCGCGACGAGCTGAACGGCTGGCTCGCCCACAAGGTGCGGCCGATGTTCGAACAGCGCGTGCTCACGATCACTGAGGATATCATGTTCAAGTGGCGGCTCCTGGTCGAGGAGGGTCGCAAGGCCGGCCATACCTTTTCGCAGCCCGATCTGATCATCAAAAGCGGCAGTTCACTTTTCGGAACAGGATTGTACGATATGAAAGCGGCCACGATTTGAGCGGCCAATTCGACCGGATTCTAACTCCGCCATGCTCGAACTCTCCCGTATCTTTGCGCGGGATGCTTACGCCTGCCCTGTTGATTCGTCGATAGCTGTTTGCAAATAAATATCCCCCGCCGCTAAATTCGCGGTCGCTTTTATTGATGGGCCGTCACCTGCGATCTTTCCGGCCCCGGCGGCCTGAAGGATATAACGGCCGCTCCCGTGCGCGCTGGAACGCCCCTCGATACGCGTCGCCTGCGCCGCTTCCAGAACGAGTCGCTGGGGCGTTACATTTTTGTCCGCGCCAGCGCTAAGGCCTGGCTGAAAACTCGCAGGGGCTGCACTGCCGAAAACTCGGCATGGGCTTGGGGTTGGCGCCACGTCCGCTTGGCATCGGCGCCATTCGACGCCGAGGCGGCGCCCCAATCCGGGACGCGGTGGGCTTCCCATCGGTAACGCGCCAGCAACCTTAAGCGCGGATAAAGAAAAAGGTTCGCATTGCGCGGGTTTTGTTAAGAACCCCCGCGGGGACGCGAACGGGAAACCTTTGGCGCTCGGAAACGCGTATGGGTCGGTCGCGTATCGGTTGGGCTCTATCGGTCGCCGCGCCCTGGTGCATGGCCTTCGCGGTCCTCTTGTCGATCACCGCCGAAGCCGAGCAGGAGCCCTATGCGGGCAGCGCCTTCGACCGCAACCGGATGACCGGCGTGAGCGGCCCGATTGATCGGGCGCCGCGGCTCCCGAGAGCGGTCGACGAAGACGGCCTTCCGCTGCCGATCGTTGAGGCGCGCCTTGTCGTGCCGGCGATCCCGACGCCGCGCCGGAGGAAATCGAACCGAACGGCGTCCTGAAAGCGCCGGCGCGCCCGTTCCCTGAGGTCGATCGCGCCGTCAAAGGCGATCCGTTCGTCGGCCTTCGCCCGGGGTTCGACGCGCGGCGGCTCAAAGCCGCCCCGAGCGAAGCCGACGCCGGTTCGCATGATCTCGAATTCGATCCCGGCCACACGACGAGCCCCCCGCAGCCCAGCGGCGGCCAATCGGCGCCGGGCTTCGTGGCCCTCAATCTCGACGACGGCGCGACGCCGGCTTTGCCGCTCGAATTCGCGCTCAATTCTTCATCGCCGGTCCCAAGCGACGGCGTGCTGGTCGTCGTCGAGGCCGACCCCGCCGGGCAGACGACGCTTCCGCAGCTGTCCGACGCCGGCGGCAAGCCCAACTACGCCGCGCTGGTCGATCGCAAAGACAGCGCCCGCCAGATGCGCTGCCTGGCGGAGGCGATCTATTTCGAGTCGCGCAGCGAACCGGAGGACGGCCAGGCCGCCGTGGCCCAGGTGGTGCTCAACCGGGTGCGGAGCGGCATCTATCCGACGACCGTCTGCGGCGTCGTCTATCAGGACCGGAACCGGCCGTTCGCCTGCCAGTTCTCGTTCGCCTGCGAAGGCAAGTCGCTGCGAATCGAAGAGCCGGGTCCGTGGGCGGTCGCGACGAGGGTCGCGCAGGAAGTCGTCTCGGGAGCGAACTACAATCCCAAGGTCGGCGACGCGGTCAACTATCACGCCAATTATGTATCGCCGTTCTGGGTCGGCTATCTGCGCAAGGTCGACCGCATCGGCGCGCACATCTTCTACGCGATGCGCGAGGGCGTGAACTGGGCGCCCGGCGCGCTCAACGGCCAGGGCGATCGGCCGCCGGCCGGCGAATGATCACTTGAGCACGCTTTCCGCCGGCGTGTAGCGCAGCCCATGCGCCAATGCGACGGGTTCGCAGGTCACCTTGCCGTCGTGCACGTTGAGGCCGGCGCGCAGATGCGGGTCTTCCTTCAAGGCCTCGCGCCAACCCTTGTCGGCGAGGGCGAGCGCGAACGGCAGGGTTGCGTGGTTGAGGGCGAAGGTCGAGGTGCGCGCCACCGCGCCCGGCATGTTGGCGACGCAATAATGCACGATGCCGTCGACGACATACGTCGGGTGCGAATGGGTCGTCGGCTTCGAAGTTTCGCAGCAGCCTCCCTGATCGATGGCGACGTCGACGATGACCGCGCCCGGCCGCATCGTTGAGAGCATCGCGCGAGTGATCAGCTTCGGCGCGGCCGCGCCCGGCAGCAGCACGGCGCCGATGACGAGGTCGGCGTGCCGCACCAGATCGGCGATCGAGGCGCGCGTCGAATAGACCGTGCGCAGCGCCGATCCGAACTGCGCCGAAAGCCGCCTGAGCGCCTCGTGCGAGCGGTCGACCACGGTGACGGAAGCGCCCATGCCGGCCGCGATCGTCGCCGCATGGGTTCCGGATACGCCGCCGCCCAGGACGAGCACATTCGCCGCCGCGACGCCAGGTACGCCGCCGAGCAGAACGCCCCGCCCGCCTTGCGCCTTTTCGAGAGCGTGCGCGCCGACCTGGGGCGCGAGGCGGCCGGCGACCTCCGACATCGGCGTCAGCAGCGGCAGGCCGCCATGCGGACTGGTCACCGTTTCGTAGGCGATGCAGGTCGCCCTGGAGGCGATGAGGTCCCGGGTCTGCTCCAGGTCCGGCGCGAGATGCAGGTAGGTGAACAAGATCTGCCCGCGCCGCAACAGCTTGCGCTCCTCGGCGAGCGGCTCCTTCACTTTCACCACCATTTCAGCCCTGGCGAAAATGTCGGCCGCCTTGTCGACGATGCCGGCGCCGGCGTGAATATATTCCTCGTCGGGAGAGCCAGAGCCGACGCCCGCCGATTTCTCGACGATGACCTCATGCCCGTGATGGACGAGCTCAGCGACTGCAGCCGGCGTCATGCCGACCCGGAATTCATTGTCCTTGATCTCTTTGGGAACGCCGACGAGCATCGCTGCCCTCCATCATCGCCTTTGGACGCAACGATCGAAGCATATCCCAGGAAGCGGGGAAGCTGGACAGCAAATCGCTGCGAAACTGTGTCCGGCGAGCTATGCGCCTTTTGCCATATGGGCGGCCTCTGGTATCAACGGGATTGCGGCTTGACGACCGAGGAATTCGCAATCGCCGCTTGGCGGGTCACGACGCGCCCTGTAACGATGCGCGCGATTTTGCATCGAACATGGAATTGGGAGAGGAACGCATGGCTTCTTCGATCAACCGAATTCTGGCCGCGCTGTCGATTGCAGCGATCGCGGCTGCGACCGGACTCGGATCGGCGATGGCGGGAACGATCGACAAACTGCGGCAGGACAAGACAATCCGCATCGCCTATCGCGAGGACGCCCCACCGTTCTCGTTCAAGGACGCGAACGGCGACCCGGCGGGCTTCATGGTCGACCTCTGCCGGTCGGTCGCGAGCGAATCTGGCCACTCAGCTCGGGATCGGCGATCTCAAGACGGCCTATGTCCTGGTGACCGCGACCGACCGCTTCGATGCGATCGAAACCGGCAAGGCCGACCTGCTGTGCGAGCCGACTTCCGCCACGCTGTCGCGCCGCGAACAGGTCGACTTTTCCATCACCACGTTCGTGGACGGCGCGAGCCTGCTGGTGAGCGGCGACGGTCCTGACGATTTCGGCGCGCTCGCCGGCAAGAAGGTGGGCGTGCTGGCCGGAACGACGACCGAGCAAAGCCTGCGCGACACCCTCGCCAGCGCCAATATCGCCGCCGAAGTCGTGCCCGCCAAGACCCACGAGGAGGGGCTGGCGATGCTCGATCAAGGAACGATCGCCGCCTATTTCGCCGATCGGGCGATCCTGGTCTTTCTCGCCTCGAAAAGCAGCGCCCCGGGCAAACTGCGTCTCGCCAACAACTATCTTTCGCTTGAGCCCTATGCGCTGGCGCTGCAGCACGGCGACGAGGACTTCCGGCTCGCGGTCGATCGGGCGTTGAGCCGGATCTATCGATCGGGCGAAATCGCCAAAGTGTTTGAGCATACGTTCGGCGAAAAAACTGAGCCCAGCGACACGCTCAAGACCCTGTTCATCATCTCGGCGTTGCCGGAATAGCAAGTCTCGGCCTTGCTCAGCGGCGGACAGCCGCGCCGGCGGCGTGGTAAGATCGGTGCGACGCCGATACTCGCGGGCGAGCGCGCGTTCTCGTGCTCGCGCAGGTTTGGAGACAAGAGGAGCCGTCGTGACCGAGGTAAAGCCGGACGTCGCCCAAATGCCGTTCGAGGAGGCGCTCGCGGAGCTCGAGGAGGATTGTGGACAGACTCGAGAAGGGCGCGGTGGCCCTGGACGAGTCGATTACGCTCTACGAGAGAGGCGAAGCGCTGAAGAAGCGCTGTGACGAATTGCTCAAGAACGCGGAAATGCGAATCGAGAAGATCACCTTGTCCGCCGATGGCGCCCCGAAAGGCGTCGTCCCGCTGGACGAAAACTGAAGCCCGGACGCCCGCGTCCGCCGCGGCGGAGCTATCCAAATTGCGACAAAGACCTGAATGACCCGCACATTCCCAAACGGTTTGTTAACCAATTTCCGCTCCACTTCTGAATATTCATTAACCCGGCTCCTGATGGCGATCGAAAACCGGGCTGTGAGAGAAACGGAAAGGCCAGGGCGGCAGTCATGCGGACCATTGCATTTGTGACTCAAAAGGGCGGTTCGGGAAAGAGCACGATTGCGTCGTCGCTCGCGGTAGCCGCGCACGAAATGAAAGAGAAGGTTTGCGTCATCGACATGGATCCGCAGGGTTCGCTTGCCAATTGGGCGAAGACCCGCGGCGGCGTCGACATTGAAGTCGTCGCTTCGGGGGCGGCGCGCCTGCCGGCCGTTCTCGCCGGCGCTGAGTCGCAAAGGCTTCACGCTCGCGATCATCGACACGCCAGGCGCCGAAGGGGCGGCCTCGGCGGCGGCGATGCAGGTGGCGGATCTCAACATCATTCCCTCGCGGCCGAGCATGTTCGACTTGTGGGCCAGCGCCCGGACCCGCGAGGCGCTCAAGGAGATCGGCGGCGACTTCGTGTTCCTGCTCAATCAATGTCCGCCTGCCCAGCAAACCGCCCGCGTCAAGGACGGCGTCGAGACGCTCGAGGAGATGGGCGGACTGATTTCCCCGCTCATCCTGTCGCGGGTCGACTACCAGGAAGCCGCGCGCCACGGCTGGGGCGTCACGGAACTGAACCCATACGGGGCGGCGGCCGAGGAGATGCGCGGCCTTTGGACCTCGGTCAGGCGCCGTCTTGCGCGGGCGAAGGTCCGCGCGTCCGCACGGAAGGCGGCGTAACCCGGAACGAGCCGATTTGGCTCCAGGCAAGGCGCGAGCGGTCCCCTCCCTACCCCTCGCGCGTCTCGGCAGGACGCTTCGCATCGAGCGCCCTGCCCTTTTTTTGACCGTGGGTCAGCCGCCCAGACGAGTCCGGATCGTCTCGCCGCCGCGCTGGATCGTCAGGTCCCACAGCCTGGAGCGCTCGGCGCAGATTTTGTCGAGATCGCGAGTGGTCGCGATCTTCTGGCCGTTCACCGCGACAATCATGTCCCCTTTCTGCACGCCGACTTGCGCAGCGGTCGAACCGTTTCCGACCGAGGCGACCACCACGCCCTCGGAAGCGCCCTCGAGCGACAGCTCCTCGGCGACCGCCGGCGACATGTTCATCACTTCGGCGCCTTCGAATGGCGAGCGGCTGCGAATGGTCAGCGTGTCGCGGGGCGGAATCTCCGGCGCCGCGGCGAGCTTGAGAGACAGGGTCGACGAGCGCCCATCGCGCAGGATCGACACGTTCGCGGCGCCGCCGAGCGGCTTGACGCCGAGGCGGAAACCGACGCTCTCGGCGTCGTCTACGCTCTGGCCGTCGATCGCCGTGATCACGTCGCCGCGTTTGAGGCCTGCGTCGACCGCCGGGCCTTTGGCGGCGACTGTCACCACCAGCGCGCCCGTCGGGCGATCGATCCCGAGATTGTCGGCGATGTCCTTGGTCAGGCTCTGGAGCGTAGCGCCGAGCCACGGGCGTCTGACTGTCGCGCCGCCCTGGAGCGCCGCGGCGACGACGCCCTTGACCATGTTGACGGGAATGGCGAAGCCGATGCCGATGCTCCCGCCGGTGCGCGAATAGATCGCCGAATTGATGCCGACGAGCTTGCCGTCGAGGTCGACCAGCGCGCCGCCGGAATTGCCAGGGTTGATCGCCGCGTCGGTCTGGATGAAGAAGCCGTAATCGCTGATGCCGCTTTCGGTGCGCGCCAGCGCCGACACGATGCCCTGCGTCACGGTCTGACCGACGCCGAACGGATTGCCGATCGCGATGACGAAATCCCCGACTTCGAGCGCGTCCGAATCGCCCAGTTCAAGCACCGGGAAATTCTTGCCCCCTTTCAGCCGCAGCACCGCGAGATCGGTGCGGGGATCGCGCAGCACGATTTCGGCCTCGAACTCGCGTTTGTCGGAAAGGGCGACCTTCACCTCGGTCATGCCCTCGATCACGTGATAATTGGTGACGACAAGGCCCGAGGAATCGACGATGACGCCGGAGCCGAGCGCCTTGGCGACGCGCGAAGTCCTCGTCACCGCCCGACCCAAAGAAGCGGCGGAAGATCGGATCGTCGAATAGCGGATTGCGCGGCATCGTCTCGACGCGCGAAGCGTAGACATTGACGACCGCCGGCCGAACCTTCTTCACTACCGGGGCGAACGATAGGCGGACTTGGCCCGGACTCTCCGGAACTACCTTGGGGCCGTGTCCGCCAAGGCTGCGCCGCAAGCGAGCGCAAAATGAAGGCAAGCGCCAAGCGAATCAAACCGCGCCTCCGACGAAAATTCACGGGGCCGCTGATATAGGCGGGGCTCGCCGAACTGCAAAGGACAGCGCCAAACGCCAGCGCGGAGCGCGGCCTGGCCAACTGGCGAGGTGGGAAACAATCGATCCTTAGGTCACATCTCAAGGCGGCAAAGGAGCATCTCATGTCAGAAAAACCCGCCTCTTCTCCGCTGGAGGCCTTTTCGGCCGGGCTCGCCGATCTCGTCCGGACCTCTGGGCCAAGCCTCGTCTCCGTGCAGTCGGAGCGCGCGCGATCGAGCGGACTTCTCCTGGCGTCCGGGCCTCATCGTGGCGGCGGAGAGCGCGCTCGCCGACGACGCCGCGCTCTCGATCGTCGCCCATGACGGCGCCTCGAGCGCCGCCCGGATCGTCGGCCGCGATCCCTCGACCGACGTCGCGCTCCTCAGCATCGAGCGGACACGATATGCCAGCGGCAGCCGCGGCGGCCCGAGCCCGCCAACGGGCGCACTGGCGGTCGTCGTGGGCGCTCGCGACGGAAAACCGGTCGCTTCGCTCGGCGTCGTTTCCTTCGCCGGCCCGCAATGGCGAAGCATGCGCGGCGGCCTCATCGACGCGCGCATCGAACTGGACGCGGGGCTTCGCCGGTCGAGCGAAGGCGGACTTGCGCTCGACGCATCGGGCGCCGCATTCGGGATGGCGGTTTTCGGTCCGCGGCGTCGCACGCTCGATCATCCCGATCGCGACAATCGACCGCGTCGCTGAACTCCTGCGGACGAAGGGGCGGATAGCGCGCGGCTATCTCGGTCTCGGCCTTCAGCCGGTCAAACTCGACGCTGGCGGGATCGGCGCGATGGCGACCAGCGTCAATTCAAAGGGACCCGGCGCGGCGGCGGGCGTCCGGCAGGGCGACGTCATTGTCGCCTGGAATGGCGAGCCGATCCGCGGCATCCACCATCTCCTGAGGGCGCTGGGGCCGGACAGCGTGGGTTCGAACGTCAGGCTCTCATTGCGCCGCGCCGGCGAGCCGACGGAAGTCGTGCTGACGATTGGCGAAAGGCCGGAAAGCCCATGACGGAGACGCGGGCCGCCCCGGTCGTCATTGCGATCAGGGTCGGCGAGCCGGCGCTCGCCGACCGGCTGGCGGCGCTCCTCGCCGACATCCCCGGGCTTCGGCTCGCCGCGCCGGGCGAGGCCGCCGACGCGGCGCTCGTCGCAACGGAGGAGCCGATGCCGGAGACCGAACTTGCGCTGACGCCGCGCGAACTGGACGTCCTGGCGCTTATCGCCGAGGGGGCGTCGAACAAGATGATCGCGCGGAGGCTCGCGATTTCTGTCCACACAGTGAAGTTCCATATCGCCTCGTTGCTGGACAAGCTCGACGCCGAGGGCCGCGGGGAGGCGGTGGCGCAGGCGTTCCGGATGGGCGCGATCCGGTTCTAACGAAATTTGCTCTGAGCGCTTATTGCGTTAGCCGTTGGCAATTGTGGATTGGTGGAATTCCAAGGTTTCGTCATGGCCGGGCTTGACGTGAAAACAGAAACTCTGCGCTGGGCAAAGGCGACCCGACAGCTAACGCGATAAGCGCCTTGTTCCGGGATTGATCCGCAGGCCTCAAATTGCTTCGGAAAAATTTGATATTTTCTTGCCAGTCGAACCAGTTGTTCTATAATTTAGAACACCGCCGCGTCAGGAATGGCGACAATTCAAGACGCGGGGAGGAGTGGAGAAGCAAATTGTCCGCGCCAGGGCCATCCGGCAGCGACCAAGCGCTTGAGATCGCTCAATACCGCAAGGGGCGCCCTCTTGCGAAAGGTTGGCATTGATTTGGGGTCGGCGCCGCGTCTGTTTGGGCTCGGCGCCATGGCTGCTTTGCTTTGCGAGTGGCTCGTCGAGTTAACGCGTCTTTCTTCGCCGATTGGACCGAGCCAACCCTTGTCGTGCGCGGCGGGTATCGTGGAGTCTAAAAGCCGAAGATCGCGAGCGTCACGCCGAACACCGGGATGCCGGCGAGGCACACCCCCAAAGCGATCCGAATGTACAGCGTTTTCCACCACAGAATGCGCGATAGCAGCGCGACCCGATGCCGGACTTCTTCCAGAGTAACCAGGGCGTCGTGAGCGTAGGTGAAATGCTCGGGGCTCGCGTCTCGCGACATATGGAAAGTACTCTTTTCCGACCGGAGATAGCGCGGGAAAATGGCCAGGACGAGAAAAAAATAGGCGGTCAGAAACGGCGCAAGAATGAGCCCAAGCGGGAATGTGGGCGAGGCTCTTTTCGTGCGCCTCGAGTATCGGAACCATCAACAGCGGAAGGAACAGCAGAGCGATATTCGCCTTGAAGTCGCTCGAACGAATGGCGTCCGTGTAAGCGGCGGCGAGATCGCGGAAATATTTGGTCTCGCCCTGAACGCGGTCGTCGCTGACCGGCTTGGCGCTGGGCGCGGCGACCGTAGGGGGTGCTGCCTCCGACATGCCGTCAGACATGTGAAACCCGCCCCGCCCTGTCAAGCCGCGTCGACGCGGCGCCCGCATCAATCAGAAATGGCCGCGCCGAACGCAGCCGGTCAGCTCTCGGCCTTGTCCGGCGCCGGGCCTGAATCCTTGCCCTTCGCCTCGACGTCGCGATCGACGAATTCGATTACCGCCATGGCGGCGTTGTCGCCGGGGCGGAAGCCCGCCTTCATGACGCGGGTATAGCCGCCATTGCGATCCTTGTAGCGCGGGCCGATGACCTCGATGAGCTTCTTCACCAGGACGGCGTCGCGCAGGCGCGAAATGGCGATCCGGCGGGCATGCAGGTCGCCGCGCTTACCGAGCGTCACCAGTTTCTCGACCACGGGACGAAGGTCTTTGGCCTTCGGCAGGGTCGTCGTGATCTGCTCGTGCTTGATGAGCGCTTGCGCCATATTGGCGAACATCGCCTCACGATGTTCGGATGTGCGGTTGAAGCGCCGCTTGGCGCGTCCGTGATACATCGGGCTTGCTCCTTTTCGGGTCTGCGGCCGCCGTGCCAAGGAACGGCCGCTCGTTTTTCTGCCTCGCCCAGGGTGCTGGGCGGGGCCCTCATCCGGCGGGCTTCGCCCGCCGCCTTCTCCCGGAGGGAGAAGGGATCAGTAGTGCTCCTCGAATCGCTTGGCGAGGTCCTCGATGTTTTCCGGCGGCCAGCCGGACACTTCCATCCCGAGGTGCAGGCCCATCTGCGCCAGGACTTCCTTGATCTCGTTCAGCGACTTGCGCCCGAAGTTCGGCGTGCGCAACATCTCGCCCTCGGTCTTCTGGATGAGGTCGCCGATATAGGTGATGTTGTCGTTCTTGAGGCAGTTGGCCGAGCGGACGGAGAGTTCGAGTTCGTCGACCTTCTTGAGCAGCGCCGGATTGAAGGCGAGCTCGGGAATCGCGTGATGGGCTTCCTCGCGACGCGGCTCCTCGAAGTTGACGAAGACCGCGAGCTGGTCCTGCAGGATGCGGGCGCCATAGGCGAGCGCGTCCTCGGGCGACATGGCGCCGTTGGTCTCGATCGTCATGGTCAGCTTGTCCTTGTCGAGGTCCTGGCCCTCGCGCGTGGCCTCCACTCGGTAGGACACTTTCTTCACCGGCGAGAACATGCTGTCGATCGGCAGGAGGCCGATCGGCGAATCCTCGGCGCGGTTGCGATCGGCCGGGACATAGCCTTTGCCGGTGGTGACAGTGAATTCGATGCGCAGATCCGCGCCCTCGTCCAGCGTGCATATCGACCAGGCTCGGATTGAGAATCTGGATGTCGCCGGTGGTCTGGATGTCGCCGGCGGTGACGGCGCCGGGGCCGCGACGCTTGAGGACGAGGCGTTTGACGCCCTCGCCGTGCATCTTGACGGCGATGTCCTTAATATTGAGGACGATGTCGACGACGTCCTCGCGCACGCCGGGAATCGACGAAAACTCGTGCAGCACGCCGTCGATATGAATCGACGTGATCGCGGCGCCTTGCAGCGAGGACAACAGCACGCGGCGCAGCGAGTTGCCAAGGGTTTGACCGAAGCCGCGCTCGAGCGGCTCCGCAACGACCGTCGCCACGCGGCGAGAATCTTCGCTGAGCGCGATTTCGAGCTTCTTTGGCTTGATAAGTTCCTGCCAGTTCTTTTGAATCACGGGCGTGGCCTTCTGTTTCGACGGATGCGCGGACTTAAGGGCTTGACCGCTGCTGACGTTTGCGATCTCAACTCACGCGGCTTTATGACAGCGCTTAGAGCTCAAACGCGGCGGCGCTTGCGCGGACGGCAGCCGTTGTGTGGGATCGGCGTCACGTCGCGGATCGAGGTGACGTTGAAACCGGCGGCCTGAATGGCGCGAAGCGCCGACTCGCGGCCCGAACCGGGACCCGACACCTCGACTTCGAGCGTGCGCATGCCGTGCTCGGAGGCCTTGCGTACCGCATCCTCGGCGGCGATCTGCGCGGCGAAGGGCGTCGACTTTCGCGAGCCCTTGAATCCCATGGTCCCCGCGGAGGACCACGAAATCGTGTTGCCTTGCGCGTCGGTGATGGTGATCATCGTGTTGTTGAACGTAGAGTTCACGTGGGCGACGCCGGAGACGATATTCTTGCGTTCGCGGCGGCGGACGCGGTTTGCTTCTTTTGCCATGAGTTGGTCCTTCAATCGCGCTTCGGCAAGCGCGTCCATTCCTCAAATGCGTTGAGACGAAACGGCGATCACTTTTTCTTGCCCGCGATCGGCTTGGCCTTGCCCTTGCGGGTGCGGGCATTGGTGTGAGTGCGCTGGCCGCGGACCGGCAATTGTTTGCGATGGCGCAGCCCCCGATAGGCGCCGAGATCCATCAGGCGCTTGATGTTGATCGCGACTTCGCGGCGAAGATCGCCTTCCACGAGGTAGTCGCGGTCAATGGTCTCGCGAATCTGCAGCACTTCCGGGTCGGTCAACTGCGAAACCCGCCGTTCGGGGGGAATGTGCACCTTGTCGACGATTTCCTGGGCCTTCTTCGGCCCGATGCCGTGGATGTACTGAAGCGCGATGACCACGCGCTTGTTGGTGGGAATGTTGACGCCTGCAATACGAGCCATGCGCTCAATGCTCCATCTGGGGGCAGTTCAACGAAGCGCCGAGAACCCGCCCAATTGAAACATATCGGCGTCCGGTGGAGGCCGGCCCATGCCGAAAATCCCTCAAACGCAAAAAGTCCCACGCGCTCAAAACGGCGCTGGGACCCAGAGCAACATTGGGATGCGATGGCATGTAAGGCGTTAGCGGCGCTTGTCAAGAAGAATTGTCTAACCCAAGGCCACGAGCGCGGGCATGGAAGCGTGCGCACTGCCCAAACGATGGCAGCGGTGAGGGAACGAAGCCGAGGGAAGTTGAAGCCGACAGCACGCGGGCGGATCGCCGAAACCTTGCCGCCGCGAGGTGCGGTGAGCGCCACTTTTTCCCCCAAATCGCGGCAAGCGATTGGCGATTGCCTTGGCGCCTGTTACAGTTACGAAGAAGAGCGATTACTGAGACTTGGGCTTGCGAGCAAATGGACTTCCAGCGTACATTGAATGATTGCAGGTGAGCGTTGGGATGGTCGATGTTTTCGTCTCATACGCGCGAGAGAATCGCGAGCTGGTCGAACCAATCGCAGCGCGGCTCAGCGAATTGGGGGTTGAAGTCTTTATTGATCAAAGCCCCCCGACCGGCGCCAAATTTCGGCAAATTATCCGAGCCAAGTTGAGGGACGCGAAAGTCGTCCTGGTGTGCTGGAGTCCGGAAGCTCTCGAGTCGGATTGGGTCGACTACGAGGCTGAGGTCGCGCACGAACTGGGTACTTATGTCCCAGTGTTTGTCGTCACGCCATGCAACTTATCGGCTCCCTTCAACGCCATTCCCACGATTGATCTATCAAACCGGGACCGACCTCTCAGCGATGGTGAATGGCTGGCGGTAGTCGAGCAGATCTCGCGGAAGCTTGGCCGCGCGAGGGTCATGGCTGCGGCAAGAGCCATGGCGTCAGGGGACGATCAAACGCTTTACGACTTCGCCCAGCGCTTCCCGGAAGAACCTCTGGCGAAAAAAATATGGCGCGACGCAGAGGCTCGGCACCGCGACACCTTTAACAAGCGGCTGAGCGAAGCGAGAGTTGCGGCCTCAGCGCGGCTCAATTCGGAGCGAGCGAGCCTTGATTCTCGCTTGATGGAGGCGCTGCCAGCTTTCGAGGCGTGGCTCGAAGCAGAACGCAGGTCGATGGCGGATGGTCCAATGCCGGACCCGGTCGTGTTTGTGGACCGGCCTGCGGTCGCTGGAGAGAATAATCTTCTGAATGAAATAGCGTCTCTGTCGAGTGCGCTGGACAAAGCGATAGCCAAGGCGGAAGAGCGACAGGCGGAAGTCGCTCGGCTTACCGCGAACTTGGATCAACTCGGTCAAGAATTGAAGCGTACTCGCGACGCGAATGTCACGACGACATCTGACTCCTCGCCATCAGCCCAAGCGGAATTGCGCTTGGCGACGGAGAACGCGAAGCGCCTTGCCGAAGAACTAGCTGCTGCGCGGAAGGATTCTGAACGCCTACGAACAGAAAATACGAGACTCTCAAACGACGTCGCTTCGCAAAAATCCAAGTTGGCGGTCGCAGACACGCGCAATTATGATCAACAGAGGAAGCTGGATACGGTAAAGGATGAAATGACGAAACAGGCATCCGCTTATGAGACGCGGATAGATGCATACAGGACCGAAGTGGAGAAATCCGATCAAATTATTGCAAGCCTGAAGGAAGAGATAAGGAAGAATAAAATCGTTATCGACCGTACGCCGAAATTGAAAGACGACGAAAAAGAAAGAAAGATCGTCAACATGACTTTCGGACGCGATTCTACTGGTACGTTTAACGTGGATGAAATTAAAGATAGCGAGGTAGAAGAGCCTCCAGTCGCAAACTATGAACCTCCTCAGTCGAAAAGGATACTTAACAAAAGGCATTGCGTTAAGTATTATTATCGGAGCGGTTATAGTGGTGATTTTTTTAATGTTGGGTTGAATACGGCTTTGTTGGCTTATTTCTGCTGAACGGCGGGGCGCCAGACGGGCTCGACGCCCGCGCCCCTATCCAAGCGCGTTGAGAGATTGCGCCGCCGCGGGCATCGCCGACAAACGAGGGGGAGGATGTTATTTAGGGCAGTCGTCGCGCCCCCTCGCAATATCGCCTGATTCCCTCTATAGCCGCCTCCGGCTGAAACGAACTCAGCGGCGACCGGCCACCCGCTCGCCCCAAAGGAGCCCTCATGATCACAAATGTCTCCGCGCGCTTGCGTCCGGCCAGCGCGGCCTTCGCGCTCGGGCTCGGCGCGGCCTTCGCCCTCGCCGTTCCTGCGCTTGCCGATCCGAAGGTGCTGGCCAAGGTCGACGGCGCGCCGATCACCGACGAAGACGTCGCCGACGCGATGGCGGATATCGGCCCAGGCCTGCCGCAAAAGCTCGAAGGCGAGGCGCGGCAGAAATACGTGCTCGACTATCTCATCGATCTCAAGCTCGCAGCCAAAAAGGCCGACGACGACAAGTCTGACGGGCTCCCCCGAGTTCGCCCGCAAGCTCGCCTACTACCGCGACAAGCTCGCGATGGAACAGCTGCTTGCCTCCGTGGCCAAGTCGGCGACGACCGAGGACGCGGAGCGCAAGGCCTACGATGAGGCCGCCAAGGCCGAACCGCCGCAGCAGGAGATCCATGCCCGCCACATCCTGCTCCCGACCGAGGACGATGCCAAGAAGGCGTTGGCCAGGGTCAAGGGGGGCGAGGATTTCGCCAAGGTCGCGACCGAACTGTCCAAGGACCCGTCAGCCGACGGCGGCGACCTCGGCTGGTTCACCAAGGACCGCATGGTGCCGGAATTCTCGGAAGCAGCTTTCAAGTTGAAGGAAGGCGAGATTTCCGATCCGATCAAAACCCAATTCGGCTGGCACATCATCAAGGTCGAAGGCGTGCGGAGCAAGACCTTCCCGCCCTTCGAGCAGATTAAGGATCAGGCCGCCCGATATGTCGCCCAAAAGGCGGAAAGCGAGACCGTCGCTCAGCTGCACAGCGCCGCCAAGATCGAGCTCTTCGACGCCGATGGCAAGCCGTTGCCCGAAGCGCAGGCCGCTGATCCGAGCAAAGAGGCGCCGGCGGCCGATCCGAGCAAGCAGGCTCCCGCCGCCGAGAAGCCGAAGACGCCCTAAGCGGGGCCTCGCGCGCCGCGGGGCGGGGAGGCCCGCCTTTCGTTTTCTTCCGGGATGATCCATGGCCGCTCCCGCCCCGCTGTCCCCGCTTGCGCCCAAGCACTATCCAGTCCTTCCGCCTATCGCCGGCGTCCGCTTCGCGACGATTGCGGCAGGCGTCCGCTATTCCGGGCGCACGGACGTGATGATGGCGCTGTTCGATGATCCGGCGGCGGTCGCCGGCGTGTTCACCCGCTCGAAGTGCCCTTCGGCGCCGGTCGACTGGTGCCGCGCGCATCTGAAAGGGGAACGAGCGCGCGCCCTCATCGTCAATTCGGGCAACGCCAACGCCTTCACCGGCGGCGTCGGCGCGAAGGCGGTCGCCCATGTCGCTGAAGCGGCGGCCAACGCGATCGGCGCGAGCCAAAGCGAGATCTTCATGGCTTCGACCGGGGTCATCGGCGAGCCGCTCGACGGCGCGCGTATCGCCCGGGTTCTCGACACGCTCGTCGCGGAAGCGCGGGCGGACGGGTTGCTTCACGCCGCCAAGGCGATCATGACGACCGACACCTATCCAAAGATCGCCACCGCCCGCGTCGATCTTGGCGGTGCGGAAGTCATCCTGAACGGCATCGCGAAGGGCGCGGGTATGATCGCGCCCGACATGGCGACCATGCTCGCCTACGTCTTCACCGACGCCCCGATCGCATCCGGCGCGCTGCAGGCGATGCTGTCCAAATCGGTCGAGCGCTCGTTCAACGCCATCACGGTCGACAGCGACACATCGACCTCGGACACGCTGATGATCTTCGCGACCGGGGCCGCCCGGGCGCCCCGACCATCGAGGACGCCGGCGACCCGCTCGCCGCGCCCTTCCGTCGCGCGCTCGACAAGCTCCTGCGCAATCTCGCCCAACAAGTCGTGCGGGACGGCGAAGGCGCCCGCAAGTTCATAACGGTCAAGGTCTATGGCGCGGCGACCCGCAAGGCCGCCAAGCGGGTTGCGCTCTCGATCGCCAATTCGCCGCTTGTGAAGACGGCCTGCGGGGGCGAAGACGCCAATTGGGGCCGAGTCGTCATGGCGGTCGGCAAGGCTGGCGAGAAGGCCGAGCGCGACAAGCTGGACATCTGGTTCGGCAAGATCCGCGTCGCCCATCACGGAGAGCGCGATCCCGCCTACGACGAGGCCGCGGCCTCCGCCTACATGAAGCGTGAGGCGATCGAGATTACCGCCGACCTCGGCATCGGGCGCGGGCGCGCGACGGTCTGGACCTGCGACCTCACCAAGGACTATGTCGCGATCAACGGCGACTATCGCTCGTGAAGCTCGTGCTGGTCGTGGCGGCGGCGCTGATCGACGTCGACGGCCGCGTGCTTCTCGCCCAGAGGCCGAAGGGAAAGTCGATGGAGGGCCTGTGGGAGTTTCCCGGCGGCAAGATCGACGCCAGCGAGCAGCCGGAGGAGGCGCTGATCCGCGAACTGAAGGAGGAGCTGGGCATCGCGGTCAAGGCGGCCTGTCTCGCGCCGCTCACTTTCGCAAGTCACCCCTACGACGACTTCCACCTGTTGATGCCGCTCTACGTCTGCCGCAAATGGGAGGGCTTCGTGCAACCGCTCGACGGCCAGGCGCTCAAATGGGTGCGTCCGAGGGATATGCGGAACTATCCGATGCCGCCGGCCGACGCGCCCGCTGATCCCGCATCTTGAGGATTTGCTGGGATGAGGGGAAGCCTTGAAGCATCGATAACGAAAGCCAGCGGCGCCGGCGCGAAAACGCATCCTCGCAAGCCCGATTTCCTCGCCGGGAACTGGTGATGCCGAGCGTCTTAATGTTACTCATGGCGCCGGGGGCGCACGCCAGTGGGCGAAACAAGAAAACTGGTAGCGATTCTGGCCGCCGACGTGGTCGGCTTCAGCCGAACTCGCCGGCGCGGACGAGGACCGCACGCTGGCGCGGCTGAGGGCGCTGCGCAGCGACCTCATCGACCCCACAATCGCCGTGCACAATGGACGGGTCGTGAAGCGCACAGGCGATGGCGCGAGCAGTGGCGCGAGGCGCTGCGCGTCAACCCCGACTATTCGCTCGAGCACCGGCGCAAAGTGTTGCCCTACAAAAATGCGGCGGATTTCGAGGCGGTCGTGGATGGCCTTAGGAAGGCCGGCGTGGTCGAATAGTCCGGCGCTAACTTCGTCACGCTAACGCATGATCGGCGACACAAGAATTGGGAGGAGGAGATGCAGGGCGACTCGACCCCGACTTCGACGACGTGCGGCGCCGGATTCAGGCGCGATCACAATGGCTGGATCTACTTGCACATCGAGGGATCGCCCTACGAGCGGGGCCGTCAGCACGGCTCACTGCTTGCCGACGAGATCCGGGCGGCGATTGACGCCATCGAATCCTTGCTGTGGATGGACACCGCGACTCCCTTCTCCTGGTGGGCGGCGAACGCGCGCGCAATGTGGCATGACATGCTTGCGAGCGATTGCGACGGCAAGCTCACCGACCGGTCCGGCAGCAATGCAATCGACGAGCTCCGGGGCATCGCGGATGGGGCCAACGCGAGCCGGAAAGCCGGGCAACGCGAAATCTCGATGGCCGACCTGCTCGGTTGGAACGGTTATCCCGAGATGATTTGCCAATGGCTTCCCGCGGTGCAGCAGGGCCTCAAGCCAGCCGTGCCGCCGCCATCGCAGATCCGGGCGCCCGGCGTAGCCGCGGCCGCTCCGCCGTTGTTTTTCCCGCACCGCGGCGCTCGTCATCACTGTAGCGCTTTCGTTGCAACCGGCGATTGGACCGCCGGCGGCGGAGTGATCGCGGCGCATACAACATGGCAACGCTTCGCTAACGGTGACTCGTACAACGTGATCCTGAGCCTCAGGCCGCCCGAGGCGGAAGGCTACGAAATTCTGATGCAAACCGCGCCAGGTTATCTGGCGAGCAGCATGGACTTTGGACAGAACGCGGCCGGACTCATTGCTACGTCAACCTCGATCAACAGCACTGGATTCTTGCCGGACGGGCTGCCGTATTTCTTTCGCGCCCGGCGCGCCGGCCAGCGCGCCAACACGATCGAACAATGGGTGGATATTTTCCGCGACGGAAACAACGGCGGTTACGCCAATTCCTGGCTACTTGCCGAAGGACGCGGCGGTCGGATCGCCGCTTATGAGCTGACTGCCCAGCATGAGGAGTTGCAGAAACCGCTTCAGTCTGGAGTCTACGCCAGCTGTAACATTCCGCTTTCGACCATCGTGCGGGTGCAGGACACCGGAGGGTCAGGGTATGACAACATTTTGCTCAGCGGCAGCCGCCGAGTGCGGTTCGAACGCGTTCTCGCCGAGTTCAAAGGGCGACTAGACGAAAAGACGGCGCAGGCGGTCATTTCCGACCACTACGACGTTTATACGCGCGAGGAGAAGCCTAGCGGGCGAACGATTTGCGGACATTTCGACGTGGATGACGGCCGGTTCGGCGGCGGACAGGCGCCGTTCCATCCTTGGGGATCGCTGGACGGAAAAGTCGCCTCCGCCGCGCTTGTCGAAGAAAAGGCGTTCTTCGCCCGATGGGGCCGCGCTTGCGGAACGCCATTCGACGCCGCGCAATTCTTCGCGGCGAATCCACAATATTCGTGGATGCGGCCGTTTACAAAAGACCGCCCAACGCGCGCGTGGACCAAATTTTCGCATAAAATGATGTGAGTCGGCGAGAGGCAAGCGGCCGAGCCGCTGAGCGCCTGGCCGCTCACCGACATTCTGATGCACGGGCAGCGCCCGCAGGCCGGGCGCAAAGGGGCGGCCAAATGACCCAGCGTTTCTCTCCGCAACCATCTCTTAAACACGTGAAGCGCATCGTGCCCTGATGCGGAATTCCGCCGATCTCATCCAGCAGGCGGCCCTCCCTGCGGCGCCCGACCTCGGCGCGGCGCTCAGCGCCTGGCTGATGCGCCTTCTCGGCGAGAGACAGTTGTCCGCCCGCACGATCGAAGCTTACGGCCGCGACGCGAGGCAGTTTCTTGTCTTCTTCGCGGAGCGCATGGGCGCGCCGCCTTCGGTCGCTGATTTTACCGGCTGCGCGCCGGCGGATTTGCGCGCGTTTCTCGCCCATCGGCGGGCGGAAGGAATCGACGCACGATCGCTGCAGCGCGCGCTCTCGGCCTTGCGGTCGCTCGCACGCCATATCGGCCGCGAAGGCGGCGGGACGGCTTCGGCGCTGGGCGCAATTCGCGCGCCCAAGGCCGGGCGACGCCTGCCTCGCCCCTTGAGCGAATCGGACGCCCGGGCGATGGCGACGACCGCGCCTCGCGAGGGCGAAGCGCGCGAGCCTTGGGTGCTGGCGCGCGACGCCGCGGTCCTGGCGCTCTGTTATGGCGCGGGCCTGCGCATTTCCGAGGCCCTTTCGATCCGTCGCGCAGAGGCGCCGGTCGGCGGGGCGGAGACGGTCACCGTCGTCGGCAAGGGGCGGAAGTCGCGTTCGGCGCCGGTCATCGTTCCGCTGCGCAGGGCGATCGAGTGCTATCTGGCGCTCTGCCCCTATCGGCTTAAACCCGACGGGCCGCTGTTCGTCGGGGCGAAAGGCGGCCCCTTGTCGCCGCGCATCGTGCAACTGGCGATGGCGCGAATGCGCGGCGCGCTCGGACTCGCGGACAGCGCGACCCCGCACGCGCTGCGCCATTCGTTCGCCACCCACCTTCTGGCGCGCGGCGGCGATTTGCGCACAATCCAGGACCTGCTCGGCCACGCCTCGCTGTCGACGACGCAGGTCTATACCGGCGTGGACAGCGCCCGCCTCCTCGCCGCCTACCGTTCCGCTCATCCAAGAGCTTGAGGAGCAGTTCGGGGCCTGGCGCTTGCCCTTATCGACGACATCCGGCGCTTCGCGCTATGTAACCTACGCCTACTCATTTTTTTGCGGGGAATGAATCCATGTCCGGCAAACGCATTGTTTTCACCGGCGGCTCCGGCAAAGCCGGCCGCCACGCCGTCCCGCATCTCGTCGCCCACGGCTATTCGGTGCTCAATATCGATCTGAAGCCGCTCGATTTGAAGGGCGTGCCGACCCTGATCGCCGATCTCGCCGACAGCGGCCAGGCGTTCAACGCGCTAACCACCCATCCCGCCTTCGACGGCTTCAATCTCGGCCATCCGCCCGAACCGCCGGACGCGGTTGTGCATTTTGCCGCCGTTCCCCGCGTGCTGATCGAGCCCGACAACACGACCTTCTCGAAGAACGTGATCAGCACCTACAACGTGATCGAGGCGGCGATGAAACTGGGGGTACGCAAAGTGGTCATCGCCTCGAGCGAGACGACCTATGGCGTTTGCTTCGCGGAGGGCGACAAGGACTTCCATTCGTTTCCGCTCGAGGAGGACTACGACATCGATCCGATGGACTCCTACGGCCTCTCCAAGGTGTGCAACGAAAAGACCGCGCGCGCCTTCGCCATGCGCTATCGAGCCGACATCTACGCGCTACGCATCGGCAACGTGATCGAACCGCACGAATACAAGCAATTCGCCGCTTTCGCCGCCGATCCGCCGCTCCGCAAGCGCAACGCGTGGAGTTATGTTGACGCCCGCGACCTCGGCGAGATTGTGCGGTTGTGCCTGGAAAAGGATGGCCTCGGCTTTCAGGTGTTCAACGCGGTCAACGACTCGATCACGCTCAATGAACCGACCCGCAAGGCGTTGGCGCGGCTTTGCCCCAATGTTCCGGTGACCCGCGAAATGGGCGAGTTCGAGGCCCCGCTCTCGAACCGCAAGGCGCGGGAAGTTTTGGGCTTTCGCGAGGCCCACGACTGGCGCCGCTACGTGGGCGGTTGAGCGACGCGCTCCGCGCGATCCTAGGGCGGCGCAACTTCCCAAGCGTTTGGTCGTCCATCATCGCTATTCGGCAAGGCTGCCCTAGCGGCGCCCGCAATCCTCGCCCGCGGCCGACACAGGAAAATATTTGTTTCCAGAACCCGGCCGCAGTTTGACCCTGCCGTCATGAGGGAGATATATTCGCGTGGTCGGTTGTGAATGGGTCGATTACGATTTCGTTTCTGCCGCGTCGGGGGATGCAGGGATGAGTTCAGTTTGGGAAAAGCTGTTCGGGAACGGCAGTCCGCCCGCAAACGACTCGCCGCACTCCATCCGCTACGGCTCGGGGGGCGACACGCAGTTGGCCAAGCCGGCCGCCACGATCGGGAGCCTGGGCGCGATCGCGTCGGGGGGTCAGGGCCAGAACGGCGAGGCAATGCCCAAATCGCAGAAAGTGGCGCGCACGTTCGACTCGATCGGCCGGCGCAACGAAAGCCTGCGGGCGCAGCTCGATGCGGTGGAATTCTCGTTTCGCAACATTGAAACGATACGGGCGCAGTTTTACGATGCGCTGACGCCCATCGATCAGACCCTGGTGGAAATCGAGCGCACCAAGCTCGCGCATTTGGAGGCGGAGCGGAAGCTCGAGGCCCTGACCGACGCGCATGACCGGCTGCGGGGCGAACACGCCACCTTGACCCTCGATCGCAGCGCGCTCGCAGCGAAGAACGACGAGTTTTCGGGGCGGATCAAGGATCTCGAACGAGCCATCGCCGCCGCCGAGGCCGCTTCGTCTGAAGCGCGAGCTGCGCTCGCCGACCGAACCGCCAAGCTCGAGCGCAATGAGCGCGAGCTTGAGGACAACCGGCGGCGCCTGCATACGGTGAGCGAGCAGTTGCCGGCGCTCCGCGCGGAATTCGCCGCCAAGGAGAAGCGTCTTCAGGAGGTGGAGCAGCATCGGGCGAACCTGCAGGACCAGCACGACCTGCTGACGGAGGAGAGCCAGTCGCTCAGGAATCGGATCGAGGAACTCGTGGCGAGCGGTTCGAAGCTGAACCGGCAATTGAGCGAGTTGGAGACCCGCCGCAGCGAGACGGCTCAGCGCGTGGACGAGCTCGAGGCGGCGCTGAACCAGGAAGCCGGCGCTCATGCGAAGCTCAGGGCCGCGCATCTCGACGCCGCGGAGCAGCACCGGCTCGTCGCTTCGACGCTAAGGGAAGAAGTGTCGGCGATGTATGCGCGGTCCGAAGGGGCGGAGCGGCTCCTGGCGGCGGCGCGGGCGGAATTGCGCGAACGCGACGCGGCTATTCGGGGGTTCGAACAGCGGGCGCTGGAAACCTCGCTCGCCGCGAAGGCCAAGGAGACGGCGCTCGCCGATCTCGAAAAGGACCTGGCCTCGGTGCGCGCGGCGCATTCGGAGGTCGATCTCGGCGCGCGCGTCCCTGGCCCTGCGATCAACCGAACTCGCCAAGGCCTTGGAGGACAAGGACGCCGCCTTTCAACGCGCCGAACAGCGGATCGAGGCGCTCGAAGCGAGGATCGCCGAGCAGATCAAGGCGAGCCTCGGCGAGCGCGAGCTGCTCGAGGAGAAGATCAGCAAGCTCAAGGAGCAGCTCGAGGCCGAATCGGCCACTCGCGCTTTTGCGGAAGGGGCTCTGCAATCGGCGCGTCAGGAACGCGGAGTCCGGCGCCACGAGGCCGAGGCCCCTGCCCCTCCGCGAAGGAGCCGCCACCCGCTCAGGGCGGTCAGGGCGAATCCGCGCGAGAAAAGATCACGCGCTTGCGCGGCTAGATCGGGACGCGCTCCTCGCTCTCAATTACGTCCCCCTCGGCTTTGCCCGCGCGGTCGGCGCGGCGTTGGCGGGGTCCTCGGGCCAGAAATGGCGGGGGTAGCGGCCGCGAAGGTCGGAGCGTACCGCGGCCCAGGAGCCGCGCCAGAAACCCGGAAGATCGCGGGTGATCTGGATCGGACGCTGAGCCGGCGAGAGCAGGCGAAGCGTAAGCGGGATGCGCCCGCCCGCCAGGGAGGGATGCTCGCTCAGCCCAAACAGCTCCTGAACCTTGATCGACATCGCCGGGCCGCCTTCGGCTTCGTAGTCGATCGGCGCGGCAGTTCCGGTGGGGGCGCGGAAGTGGGTCGGCGCGTCGTCGTCGAGACGGCGCCTAAGCTCCCAGGGAAGAGCGGCGGTCAGAGCCGCCAATAGGTCGCCGGCGCTGATGTCGGCGAGTCGCGTCTTGCCGGCGAGAAACGGCGCGAGCCAGCCGGGATCGCTCGCCAGCGCGTCGTCCGACAGGTTCGGCCAGGAGTCGCCCTCGGCGCGCCGCAAAAACATCACCCGGTCGCGCCATTGCTTGAGAGCGTTCGGTCCACGGCAGGCGTGGAAGGCCGAGCGAAAGAACGCCGCGCGCCAGGGCGAGCGCGCTAACGTCGTCGTCAGGGACAGCAAGCGTCTGTTCGGCGAGCGTAAGCGCCCCGAGCCGGCGGCGGCGGCGCGCCCGCAGCGATGCGGAGACCGGGTCGAAGCTCAGCTCGTCCGCCGCCTCGATCGAGGCGCCGGCGATCGCTTCGATGTCGTCGAGCGACACCGGCGCGGCGACGAGAATGCGAGCCGAGGCCGCCCGGCCGGCGATCTCGCCGATGGCGAGAAAGGGCTCGGCCGCCAGCCCCTCATGCGGCTCGAGCGCCGCGGCCCGTCCATTGGCCATAAGGAACTCGCCGCGCCGGCCGCGCGCCATTGCGATCCGGTCGGGATAGGCCGACGCGAGCAGCGCGCCGACGCCCCCCTCTTCCCTTGCGGGGGAGGGGTTCGGGCTGAGGACATCGCCCGCCCGTCGTGCGAGCCCGCGCGCGAGCCGCCGCGCGTCGTCCCCCCGCTGCGAGCGATCGCGGCGGAAGGCTTCGATTCGGCTCGCGAGATCGACTGCGTCGCCGCCCAGCCCGCGCTCAGTCAAGACGACCGCAGCCTCCGCCGCCGTCATTGCATCGCCCTGACGGGCGGCCTCAATGACCATGCGCGCCAGCCGCGGCGGCAGCGCGAGGCGGGAGATCGCGCGCCCCTCGTCGGTGATGCGGCCCTCGTCGTCCACGGCGCCGATGGCGGTCAGGAGTGCGCGCGCTTGCATGAGCGCGCCGCGCGGCGGCTCATCGAGGAAGGCGAGCCTCGAAGGGTCGGCGACGCCCCAGGCGGCGCAATCGAGCAGCAACCCGGAAAGATCGGCGGAGAGGATTTCCGGCGCGGCGTAAGGCTCAAGTCCTCCGTTCGCCGCCTCCTCCCACAGCCGGTAGCACACCCCAGGCTCGACGCGCCCGGCCCGCCCGCGCCGCTGGTCGGCATTGGCCCTGCTGACCCGAACGGTCTCCAGACGGGTGAGA
This sequence comes from uncultured Alphaproteobacteria bacterium, assembly GCA_963839185.1. GTDB lineage: Bacteria > Pseudomonadota > Alphaproteobacteria > Rhizobiales > Beijerinckiaceae > Roseiarcus. The sequence continues at coordinate 97,046 of CAWIUD010000009.1, forward strand.
CCGACGTCGGGTTCATATAGCGGCACGCGCATGAGGCCGCTGTCGATGACGACCCGCACGCCTTCGATGGTGAGCGAGGTCTCGGCGATCGATGTCGCGAGCACGATCTTGCGCCGCCCTGCCGGCGCGGGCTGAACCGCAAGGTCCTGCGCGCGGCTGTCCAGCGCGCCATAGAGCGGCGCAACGTCAACGCCGCGCTCGCCGACCCGCGCGGCAAGCATCTCCGCGACGCGACGGATTTCCCCCTGCCCCGGCAGGAAGACCAGGATCGAGCCCCTGTCCTCCGTCAGCGCGCCAAGGGTCACCCGCACGATGTCGTCTTCGATGCGCAGGCCCGAATGGCGTCCGACATAGCGGGTCGCCACCGGAAAGGCGCGGCCCTCGCTTTCGATCAGCAGCGCCTCGCCGAGAAGCGCGCGAACTCTTGCGCCGTCGAGCGTCGCCGACATGACCAAGAGCCGCAGGTCCTCCCGCAAGCCCGCTTGCGCGTCGAGCGCGAGCGCGAGGCCAAGGTCGGCGTCGAGCGAGCGCTCGTGGAACTCGTCGAACAGCACACGCGGCGACGCCTTCGAGCGAAGGATCGTCGAGGATCTGCCGCGTGAACACGCCCTCGGTCACCACCTCGACGCGGGTGCGCTTCGAGACCAGGCTTTGCAGTCGGACGCGGAGACCGATCGTCTCGCCGACCTGTTCGCCAAGCGTCGCCGCCATGCGCGACGCTGCCGCGCGGGCCGCGAGACGGCGCGGCTCAAGCAGAATGAGGCGCCCGCCTGTGGCCCAGGGTTCATCGAGGAGGGTGAGCGGGACGCGCGTCGTCTTGCCCGCGCCGGGCGGCGCGACGAGCACGGCGCGCGTTTGCTCAGCGAGCGCGGCGCGCAGATCGGGCAGAGCGTCGTCGATCGGAAGAGGGGCGGCGAAGATCCTCATCCGCGCCTCCTCACATTCCCCCTCGCGGCGGCGATCCCTTCTCCCTTGCGGGAGAAGGTGGCGGCCGAAGGCCGACGGATGAGGGGTCTGCGACGGCGCGCCGAGGATGCGAACCCCTCATCCGGCCGTGCTTTCCGTGCGTCCGCCTTCTCCCGCAAAGGGGAGAAGGAACTCGCGCTACGCCCCCGTCTGGCCTGCCGTCTGCAGCGTCGACAGATCGAGCCGCACGCCAGGCCCCATCGTCGAGGCGACTGCGGCGCGCAGGAGATAATGGCCCTTGGCGCCGGCGGGCTTGGCCTTGTTCACCGCATCGACGAAGGCCTTGATGTTCTCGGCGATCTTGGCCTCGTCGAACGAAGCCTTGCCGACCGAGCCCTGGACGATGCCGGCCTTCTCGGCGCGGAACTCGACCGCCCCGCCCTTCGAGGCCGCGACGGCAGCCTTGACGTCCATGGTCACCGTGCCGACTTTCGGGTTCGGCATCAGGCCGCGGGGACCGAGCACTTTGCCGAGCCGGCCGACGAGCGGCATCATGTCCGGAGTGGCGATGCAGCGGTCGAAATTGATCTCGCCGCCCTGAACGGCGGCCACCAGATCCTCCGCGCCGACGACGTCGGCGCCGGCGGCGCGCGCTTCGTCGGCTTTCGCGCCGCGGGCGAACACCGCGACTCTCAGCGTGCGCCCGGTGCCGTTCGGCAGATTGACCACGCCGCGCACCATCTGGTCGGCGTGCTTGGGATCGACGCCGAGGTTGAGCGACAGCTCCACCGTCTCGTCGAACTTGGCCTTGGCGTTGCTTTTGACCAGCTTCACCGCGTCGTCGAGCTTGTAGAGCTTGGTCCGCTCGACGCTCTTGCGCGCGTCGACAATTTTCTTGCCATGATGCGCCATCGCTTAGCCCTCCACCTGCAAGCCCATCGAACGGGCGGAGCCTTCGATCATCTTCATCGCCGCCTCGATCGTATCGCAATTGAGATCGACGATCTTCTTTTCCGCAATCTCGCGCACCTGCTCCCTCGTCACCTTGCCGACAAAGCCGCGGCCGGGCGTCTTCGCGCCAGAAGCGGGTTTCTTGCCGATCTTCAATCCCGCCGCCTTCTTGAGGAAGAAGGTCACCGGCGGCTGGCGCATCTCGAAGGTGAACGAGCGGTCCTGGAAGGCGGTGATGACGACCGGAATCGGCGCGCCCTTCTCCAATTGCGCGGTGCGCGCATTGAACGCCTTGCAGAACTCCATGATGTTGAGGCCGCGCTGGCCGAGCGCGGGGCCGATCGGCGGCGACGGATTGGCCGCCCCGGCCGGCACTTGCAGTTTGATATAGCCGACAATTTTCTTTGCCATGCGGCTGCTCCAAGCGAGGGCGCGGACCCCAGAGTTCGGGCGAATTCCCAACGCTTTTATTGTCATCGCGAGGAGCACAGCGACGAAGCGATCCAGGGTCGCAGGCCGTGCTGCGTTCTCCGGATTGCTTCGCTTGCGCTCGCAACGACAGTTTAATAGCGTTGGAGGTCGCTCAAATCCCTTCGGCGGCCGCGCCAGGTTGCAGGTTCGTGGTGCGAACGTTGGTCCCGGCTGGCGTACCGGGCGTTCTCCCACGGGTGTGAAGGCTCGGGCTGCTAGCAGGTTTGCGGCGCCCGCGCAACTGCGTGATACATAACGACAGACGTGGTCATGGGGTGAGCGACGGCAGGTCATGGCCTCGGCGGAAGCGCTTTCGAAACCTTCGCCTGGAAGGAGCGTCGCGCGTTGGGCGATCGGCGCTGTCGCCGTCACTCTGGCTGTCATTGCCGTTGCCGACATGGTCTCGAGCGCCGCGCGAAGCGACACCGAGCCGCCCGGTCCGCTGGAGCCGGGCGACGCCGGCGCCCCGGCCGAGCTGCAGCAATGCGGCGACTGCCACATGGTCTTTCCGTCGCGGATGCTGCCCAGCCGTTCCTGGGCGGCAATCCTGTCCGGGATGGACAATCACTTCGGCGAGGACGCCGCGATCCCTAAGAACGACTTGGACAAGATCCGCGATTTCCTCACCTCACACGCCGCTGATTCTCCGGACGCTACGCCTCTGGAGCGCCACTACCTGAGCGCGCTCGTGCCGACCAGCACGCCCTTGAGGATTACGGCCACGCCATGGTGGAACCAGATGCACGCGGATTTCAACTTCGAGGGTGCAAGGCATAGCCAGGTCAAATCGGCCGCCAACTGCCTCGCCTGCCATAAAGACGTTGCTCGATAAGCGATTCCGTGAGGCGGAATGAGCCCTTTGGCTTCAATCCCTGGGGCGCCCTGACTTGACCAGAGTTTGGGACGCTGGCGTTCGCCTGTTCCACTGGCTTTTGGTCGCCGCGGTCGCGATCGCCCTGGCCACCGGCCTCTTCGGGCCACGAAACTGGCTGAACGTTCACATCGCGGCGGGCGCCGCAATTGGGGGCCTGCTCGCCTTTCGCATCCTGTGGGGTTTCATGGGTTCGACCTATGCGCGATTTTCAAGCTTTCCCCTCGCGCCATCGGCGATCGGCGCCGACCTGACGGGACTCGCAGCCGGTCGCCGCCCCCGCTATCTGGGACACAACCCGCTCGGCAGCGTGATGGCGCTATCCCTCCTTGCGATCCTGGCGCTCATCGTCGCGACGGGCGTCGTCACCCTGGGGGGCGTCGACAAGCAAGGCCCATTGGCGTTCGCGATGTCCTACGGCGCGGGCAAGGCGACGCAAAAAGTCCATCAGGCCCTCGCCTATGGTCTCCTCGCGATGATCTTCGGCCATCTCCTGGGCGTCGCTTACGAGTCTATGCGTGGCGGCGCCGATCTCATCCGCGCCATGATCACCGGCGAGAAGGCCGCTTTTTCCACCCCCGACGCGGTGAGGCCCGCGACAGCAAGACCGATCCTGGCCGGGCTCATTGCTCTGCTTCTGCTGGCTGGCGCCGCTCGCCTGGTCCTCGCCCTGTCGGCGCGCCCGGCGCTCGGCGTGCCGGTCGGTCCTCTCGAACCGACTTATGGGAAAGAATGCGGGAGCTGCCATATGGCTTATCCGCCGAGCCTGGCCCCAAGCACGCGCTGGATCGCCATCATGGACGGTCTGCCGGATCATTTCGGCGAGGACGCCGAGTCTCAAGCCCGACCTCATGAGCCGCATACGCGCTTATCTGACGATGAATTCCGCGGAGAAATGGGACACGCGCGCAGCGCACGAGCTTGCGCTGGCGAAGCCAGGCGATCCGCTTCGCCTGACCGCGACGCCCTATTGGACCCGGACGCATCGGCGGATCCCCGATACGGTCTTCAAGTCCAGGGCGGTCGGCGCGAAGGGCGCTTGCAACGCCTGTCACAGCGACGCTTCGACCGGCCGCTTCGATCCGCAAAACATCCATATCCCGGAGCGAGCTTTTCCATGAAGCCGACGCGTCATCACGGCGTTTGGCTCATTGTGGCGGCCTCAGCGCTTGCGCCCGCCGCCATGGGCCAATCGCCAAAACCGCTGCTGGACTTCTATGCAAGCCAGGCGAAAGCGTCCGATCCTGCGTTCGCCGGCTTTTCCGCGGAGCGAGGCGAGCATCTTTTCAGGACCAATTTCTCTACCGGCAAGCCCGACACGCCCTCCTGCACGACCTGTCACACGACAGACCCAAAAAAGACCGGCCAGACCCGCGCCGGCAAGGACATCGAGCCTATGGCGGCCTCGGCAAATCCAAAGCGCTATGCCGATCAGGAGAAGGCGGAAAAATGGTTCGGACGAAACTGCAACAACGTCCTCGGCCGGCAATGCACCGCGACGGAAAAGGGCGACTTCATCACTTTCATGCTGAAGTCAATGAGGGCCGCTTGAAGGAGCCGGCAATTGTCTTTGCCATGCCGCTGCTTCGTACGAGCGTCCGCTCGGTCAGACCGATGCGCAGGCTGCAGCTTCGTGTTGCGACGTCTCCCGCGGGCGTGAGGGCGGGGCGGATAGATGGTTTGCCGCGGGAGCGCCACTGCGGCATAATTCGTGGCGCCGTTGGCGACGCGGTCGGCGACCGCATATGCCGTCCTCACTGGAGAGCGGCCCGCTGGGGCGCGTTCCGGGCGCGGGCGGACCCCGCGCTCGGCGAACAGGAGCGCTGTCGATGAGCGACGGGAAGGTCGGCGCCGCTCGCGCGGGCAGCGGAAGCCTACGGGCGTCCCGCACGGTTTATGAGAGGGACGTGATCCTCTGGTCGGAGGAGCAGGCCCGTCTTTTGCGCGCCGGCCGGTTCTCCGAACTCGATATCGAACACGTGGCCGATGAGATCGAAGACGTGGGCAGAAGCGAAAAGCGCGAACTCGCCAATCGCATGGCGGCATTGATGGCGCATCTCCTGAAATGGAGCAGCCAGCCGGAAAATCGGACGAAGAGTTGGTGGGCAACGATCAACGACCAGCGCAAGCAAATCGCGCTCGCAATCGCAGAAACGCCGAGCCTGAAGGCGGTCATGCGCGGCAAGGATTGGCAGGATGGCGTCTGGCTCGACGCCCGAACCCAGGCCCGCAAGGAAACGGGCTTTGTGGACGAGGATTTGCCGGAAACATGTCCGTGGCCGATGGATAAGGCCGTGGATGCGGAGTTTTGGCCGCAGTGACGTTATCAAGTTTCTCGAGACTCCCAGGCGTAGAAATCGCTGTCGCGCAAAGACCGTCGCGTCGGCATGAGATTCAGCCTACCCCCGGGGTTCGACACTGTAGATTGGCCGCAGCTGAGGCGGGCGTGCGCCTTCACGCCGCCGGCGCGTCCAGCAAATCGAGGCGCGGATCTCGTCATAATCCGCGCGCAACAGGCCGCCTTCGCGCGAGATCAGCCCGATCGCCTCCAGCGCCGTGACATCCTCATGCACGCGCTTGAAGTCCCGGCCGAGATCGCGCGCCAGCGCACGTATGCTGACGGCGGGAGCTTTGTGCAGGCGGCGCAGCAATTCGTAGCGCTTGTCAGTCATACGCGAAGCAAGCGCCGACCAGGAGAGGAAGGTGACGTTGTCCTCAGCCTCGACCGGTTCGCCGCGCTCGGCGCGACGCCAAGCGTCAGCGACGCGAGCGGCCGCATCCTTGAAGGTTCCGCCGACGATGATCTGCTTCTTCATTCAGGTTTCCTCATCGCTTCAACTTCCCCCGTGAACCGCGCCAGCAATTCCTCAATCGACGAAAAGACGAAGGACTCTTCGCGACCGGCGAAGTGCCGATGGTCCCCCTTGCCCCGTTCGTTGTCGTAACCAAGCGCGCGGCTTCCGGAGACGATATAGACCAAACTGTATTTGAAGCGGTGTCGCGATGGCGGGTTCGGCTCGGGTATGCGCCAGACGACCATCTCGACCAGTGCGCCGTCCGGATAGACAATACGTTCCCGGATCAGAAGCTCCGCCTTCATGATGGCGTATCATGCCATCAAAAGATGATGGCGTCAAACGCCATCATGCGCCCGGTCGTCGGCGTCCGTCCGCTCTACACCCTCAAGTGTGTGCCTGGTTGAACCGCCACACTTCCTCGAACCCCATCACCCAGTTCATCTCCGCGAAAGGACACGGCCGCAGGCGACTGCGTTTTGCGCCGAACAAACTGTCGCTCCAAACCGAAATTGAGCTTTTCATTGCTATTTATCGGAAGCCATGATATCAATTTTCGGTTATTTGTAAACTGGACAAACCGTCCCCATGCCCCGTCATGCCCGCGGCTGCTATGCGTTGAAGTCGTGGAAAAACCTCAAAATGGCAATGGGCGGCCTGTCCCGAAAAGTTGGCATGGATTTGGGGTTGGCGCCACGCCGGCTTGGGATCGCGCCCTCAATTCGGCCGCGCTCAAATCTCGGCGTGGGCCTTGTCGAACGCCCACACGTCCTCAAAGCCCATCAGCCGGTTCATCTCCGCGAAGCTGTAGACCGGAGCGCCCGAGCCCTGCGATGAGCCGGTCTTGAAAATGTGCCGATAGACCGTCTCCAGCGCCGCGGCGGCGGTGAGGAGGCCGGCGACGGGGAAGATGGCGAGCGCATAGCCGATCTCGGCGAGCCGCCCGGCGGTCAGCATCGGCGTGCGTCCGCCTTCCACCATATTGGCGATCAGCGGCTTATCCCCGAGTTCGCCGCCGATCGCCTCCATCTCCGCTTCGGTCTCCGGCGATTCGACGAACAGCATGTCCGCTCCGGTTTCCGCGTAAAGCCTCGCGCGGCGGATCGCCTCCGTGAGGCCGAGCGAGGTTCGGCGTCGGTGCGGGCAATGATGAGGAAGTCCGGTTCGTCCGCGCTTCGACGGCGACCGCGATCTTGCGCGCCATGTCGTCGGCGGCGATCACCCGCCGGTCGGGGTATGGCCGCATTTCTTGGGAAACTCCTGATCCTCGAGCTGGATCGCCGCGGCGCCGGCGCGCTCATAGCCGCGAACGGCATGGCGAACATTGAGGAGACCGCCGTAGCCGGTGTCGCCGTCGGCGATCAGCGGAACCTCCGTCATGCGGGCCATCAGTTCGACCCGACCGACCATGTCGGCGTAGCTCGCGAGCCCCGCGTCGGGCAGGCCGAGATGGGACGCGACGGTTCCGTAGCCGGTCATATAGAGAGCGTCGAACCCCATGCGCGCGGCCAT
>CAWIUD010000010.1:0-40481 GCA_963839185.1 uncultured Alphaproteobacteria bacterium
GACGAATTCGGCCGCGGTCTTGGCGACGATCTCCTTGTCGAAACGGTCTTGCAGCGTCTCGAACAGCGCCCTGTCGCCGGTGATCAGGCGCGCCTCCACAAGCGTGGTGCGGATCGTCATGTCGGCGCGCGCTTGCTTCAGGCACTCCGCGACCGTGCGCGTGGCGTGACCGACCTTCAGTTTGAGGTCCCACAGCACATAGAGCAGCGCCTCGATGACCCGCTCGACTGCGGGCGTCGGCTTCTCGGGCAACAGGAACAGGAGATCGATGTCGGAAAAGGGCGCCAGCCTGCCCCGTCCGTATCGCCGACAGCGACAATGGTCGGCGGCGACTGGCCGGTTTGAGCCGGAGCGAGCCAGCGCGCGGACATCTCAAGGACGATTTGCAGCAGTTCATCGATTTGCGCGCTAAGCGTCTCGGCGCACGCCCAGCCCGTACCGCCCGCCGCTAGGGCCTTGCGCGCCTGGTCGCGCCCCGCGGTCATCGCCGCTTGCAGGGCCGCGATCGCGGCTTGCCGGAATTCGGCGGGGTCGCCGGAACTTCGCTCATGCAGGGCCGTCAGCTCATCGAGAAGCTTGGCGCGGTCGACGCCCTTGACGAGGGACGGCGCGGGCGGGCGGTGCGGGCGCGACGTTCTGCCGTGGTGGCGTTGGAAATTGACATCGACGGTATATTCCCCCTCGGTCCCGCTGCCGCAAGTCCCGCCGGCCGGGAGAAATGCTATCTGCGGCTGAGCTTGGCCTCGATCCCGTCCCAGATCGCGACGGCGACATCGGGTCCGCCCAGCCGCTTCACCGCCCGGATGCCGGTCGGCGAAGTCACGTTAATTTCCGTCAAATATCCGTCGATTACGTCGATGCCGACAAACAGAAGACCCCGGCGCCTGAGTTCCGGGCCGATCGCCCGACAAATCTCGCGTTCGCGGACGGTGAGGTCGGTTTCCTTCGCCGCCCCGCCGCGCACCATGTTGGAGCGGATATCGTCGCTGGCCGGCACCCGATTGACCGCGCCTTTCGGCTCCCCGTCGACCAGAAGGAATCGCTTATCTCCGTTGGCGACCGCCGGCAGGAACTTCTGGATAACCCACGGCTCGCGCAGGGTGGCCGTGAAGAGATCGAACAGCGAACCGAAGTTCGGGTCCTTGACGCCGACCTTGAACACCGCCGCCCCGCCGAAACCGAACAGCGGCTTCATCACCACTTCGCCGTGTTCGGCGCGAAATGCCTCGATCGCCGCCCGATCGCGGGCGATCAGGGTTGGCGGCATCAGCTCGGGAAAATCCATCACGAACAGCTTCTCCGGCGCGTCGCGCACCCCGCGCGGATCGTTGACGACCAGCGTTTTGGGCTGGATGCGCTCGAGGAGGTGGGTCGTCGTCACATAGGCGAGGTCGAAAGGCGGGTCTTGCCGCAACAGCACCACGTCGACCGTCGAGAGATCGACGAGCTTCGCTTCGCCAAGATGCGCGTGGCCGCCCTCGACGTCCTTGACCGACAGAGGCTCCGCCATCGCTTCGAGACGCTTGCCGTTGAGCCGCAGACGATCGGGCGTGTAATGCAGGAGACGATGGCCCCGCGCCTGGGCCTCGAGCAGAAGCGCGAAGGTCGAAGTCGCCGGCGATGCGGATGCGCTCGATCGGATCCATCTGCACAGCGACGGTCAAAGACATTGGCGATCCAGGCGGGAAGGTCAGTCGATCTTGAGGCTATACGCGGACGGCGCGTGGCGGGGAAGGCGCCGGGGCGCGATGAACACAGCGTCGCCGCGAAAGGTGAGCCCAGCGGCCCACGGATTGCGCGCCAGCCAGACGCGCGCAGCGCGGCTGATGCGCCGCTGTTTGGTCGCGCTGATCGACAGGAGAGCCTGCTCCAGATCGTCCCGCGCCTTGACCTCGACGAAGGCGATGGAGCCGCCTTTTCGGGCGATGAGATCGATTTCCCCGCCGGAGACAACGAACCGGCGCGCAAGAATCCTGTAGCCTTTCAGGCGCAGCAACAGCGCCGCGATCAATTCCGCCTTGAGGCCGAAAAGATGCGCGCCGCGCCGGCGTTCCGTGAGGTCGAGCGGCCTGCGGGGGCTCACCGGTCGGCGCCGTACAGGGCGAGCGCGCGCGCGTAGACCTGCCGGCGCGGAAGCCCATGTCTCGCCGCAACCGAGGCCGCCGCGTCCTTGATCGACAGGGTCTGCAGCGCGTCGCTGATCTCCCGGTCGAGAACGTCCTCCGCAATCGCCGGCCGCGCCACGGCAGCCGCGACAACGATGACGATCTCGCCTTTCGGCGCGGGCTCGGCCGCATATTGGGCGGCGAGCGCGTCGAGCGTCCCCCGCCGGACCTCCTCGTGGAGTTTGGTCAATTCGCGCGCCACCGCCGCCGGCCGGGGTCCAAGCTCGACCGCAAGATCGGCGAGCGTTTCCGCAAGCCGCGAGGCCGAACTGGTAGAAGACGAGCGTGCCGGGCGTCGCGGCGAGCGCGTTGATCCGCTCCCGGCGGGCGGAAGACCTCGGCGGGAGGAATCCTTCGAAAAAGAATCGGTCGGTCGGCAGGCCGGCGACGCAAAGAGCGGCGAGCGCGGCGGAAGCGCCCGGCGCGGCGGTGACGGCGAGCCCGAGCGAGACCGCCTCGGCGACCAGCTTATAGCCGGGATCGGAGATCAGCGGCGTGCCCGCGTCGGAAATCAGCGCCAGCGCCTCGCCGTTGGCGATCCGGCGAAGCGCGCGCGGGCGAACTTCGGCGGCGTTGTGCTCGTGGTACGGCGAAAGCGGGGTCTCGATGCCGTAACGCGCGAGCAGGGTCCGCGACACGCGGGTGTCCTCGGCCAGGATCACGTCGGCGGCGGCGAGAATCGCGAGCGCCCGCAACGTCACGTCGGCGAGGTTGCCAATCGGCGTCGCCACGACGTAAAGACCCGCGGTCAGCGGCGGCGCGGGGACGGCGACGCTGTGAACGAGGAACGTGCGCTCGGCTGCGGCGGTCCGCGCGGAATCGGGAGACCGGGACTTTGTCGCAGTCATTTGCGCTTCTCTTGCCGCCGTCTGGGCGCGCGTCCGCCCGGCCAGCCGCCTCGCCGACCACATAGCCAAGCGCAGGCGAAAATGCCACAATTTCCGTGGACGGCTGGCGAATCGCCGCTGCCGCGCGCCGATGAGCGCACAAACCGTCTTCACGCGCGCGCTTCCGTCGTCGAGACTCGCGCGAGACAGGAGCTCATTGTGAAGAATTCGGCTTCGCGGCCCGAGCGACCGCCTCCCGTGACGCGGCGAACCGCCCTTTGCGGCGGATTGGCCCTGACGCTTGCCGGCTGCAATTCGATGGGCGTCGATCTGCCGGGCGGGAATTTCGGCGGCCCGGCTGTTTCGCCGCCGCCGAGCGGCGGACCGCTGACCGGCGAGACGCTCGGCTCCGGGCCGGTTCGCGTCGGCTTGATCCTGCCGCTGACGCAAAACGGCGCGCCGAGCACAGTCGGCGTCTCGATGCGCAACGCCGCTCAATTGGCGATTGACGATTTCGGCGCTCCCTACATCACCCTGATGGTTCAGGACGACCGTTCGAGCGCCGACGGGGCCGCCCAGGCCGCGCAGGCGGAACTCGGGGCGGGGGCGGAGCTCATTCTCGGGCCGGTCTTCGCCAGCGACGTGCGGGCGGCCGCGCAGGCGGCAAGATCGGCGGGGCGGCCGATCATCGCTTTTTCAACCGACGCCAGCGTGGCGGCGCCAGGGGTCTACCTGCTGTCGTTTCTCATCGAGGGCTATGTCGACCGGATCATTCAATACGCCTATTCGACCGGCAAACGGTCCTTCGCGGTGATGGCCCCGCAAAGCGACTACGGCAATATCGCGGTCTCCCGGTTTCAGGACGACGCCCAGAACCTCAACGCGCAGCTCGTCGTGAGCGCCCGCTATTCGCCCGGACAGGCGCAGGACGCCGCCCAGCAGATCGCGGCTGCCGGCGGCCAGGTCGACGCGCTGTTCATTCCCGAGCAGGCGGACGCCATGCCCGCGGTGGCGAGCGCGCTGGCCTCGAACGCCGTGAAGACGCAATATCTGGGAACCGGCGTCTGGAACGACGCGCGCGTCCTCGAGGTTGCCGCAAATGCAAGGCGCGTGGTTCTCCGCGCCCGACAATGCCGGCTTCAATGCATTCGCGCAGAAATACCGGGCGAAGTTCAACAGCGAGCCCGTCCGGCTCGCGACGCTTGCCTATGACGCGGTGACCCTGGCCGCGGCGCTCGCCCGCAACCCGGGGCCGGACAAGTACAGTCAGGCGACGCTGACCAATGTCTCGGGCTTCAGCGGCGCCGACGGGGTGTTCCGTTTCCGCGCCGACGGAACCAACGAGCGGGGCCTCGCGGTCATGCAGATCGAGGCCAACGCCGCCAAGGTCATCAGCCCGGCGCCGAAGAGTTTCGCGGCTGGGTGAGGCCGGATGTCAGGGTCCGGCGAGGCGTGCGCGATTCTGCTGGCGAGGAGGCCGCTTCAAGGGTTTAGGCGCCTTTTTCTGTAACTCGTAAGCGAAATAAACATATCTATAATGTTCATTTCTTCCGGCTAGAATGGACTGGACTGGACCTCGAAATCTCTGTCACCGAAATCCTGCGAATGGTGCTGGAAGATTGAAACGCTCGCTGCGCGGCTCGGCTATCTGGAGTCTGACAGAATAATAATCAACAGAAGGAGGAGATCTATGCGTCAGATGTTGATCGCTGCGGGATGTCTCATTGCCGCCTTGCCCTTCGCTTGGGTCGCCGCTGATACGGCGAGTTCGCAGGCCAGAGGCAAGGAGCCGAGGTTTCCCCAGCTGAGCTGGAACAGCTCAACGACCAGCAGCGCCCGCTCGGCGAAAAGATCGTTAAGATCTCGAGCGTAGGGCTCGGCGGTCCCTACAATCCGATGCTGCGCAGTCCAATATACGCCCAGCGTATGTATGACCTGCTTGACTATCTGCGCTGGCACACGTCCGTGCCGACCAAGCTCAACGAGATGGCCATCCTCATCATCGGTCGGCAATGGCGATCGCAAGTGGAATGGTTCGCTCACGCTCCACTGGCGAAGAAAGCGGGTCTCGCCAATTCGATCATCGCTGACCTGAAAGCCGGCAAGCGACCCGCCGGCATGAGCCCCGACGAAGAGGTCGTCTACGACTTCGTTACCGACTTGACGACCAAACATTCGCTATCAGACGAGCTGTTCGATCGCGCCAAAGAAATTCTCGGCGAACAGCAGGTCGTCGATCTGACCGGGGTCGCCGGAACCTATATCGGCGTCGCTATGATTCTGGCGATGGCCGAAGAAGGCGTGCCCGCTGGCAAAGAGGCGCCTTTCGAGGACGGCGAACCTTGAGCGACAGCTGACCAACAAAATGGCTGCAGAGCCACCATCGCCTCTCTCGACCGACGTGAATTTCCCTGCGGCAACCTTTCGCCGGCTTGGGTAGATTTCAATTCGGTTTTGCGATTTTGGAGTCGAGCCTCAAAGCATGCTCGGCAGCACGCGGTCGGGCGGGCGGTGGCCGTCGACGAAGGTGCGGATGTTGATGATGACTTTCTCGCCCATGTCGGCGCGCCCCTCGTGGGTCGCCGAACCCATATGGGGCAGCAGCGTCACCTTGCCGGTCTTGGCGAGGGCGATCAGCTTTTCGTTGACCGCCGGCGCATGCTCGAACACGTCGAGCCCGGCGTTGGCGATTTCATTGGCTTCGAGCATCCGGATCAACGCGTTCTCATCGACCACTTCGCCGCGCGCCGTATTGATGAGAATGGCGTCGGGGCGAAGATATTTGAGTCGGCGCGCCGACAGAAGATGGAAGGTGCCCGGCGTATGCGGGCAATTGATCGAAACGAAGTCCATCCGCGCCAGCATCTGGTCGAGCGAATCCCAGTAGGTGGCCTCGAGCAATTCCTCGATTCCCGCCGCGACCCGGCGGCGATTGTGATAGTGGATCGACATGCCGAACGCTCGCGCCCGCCGGGCGAGCGCCTGGCCGATGCGCCCCATGCCGACGATGCCAAGACGCTTGCCGGTGATTCGCCGCCCCAGCATCCAGGTCGGCGCCCAGCCGTCCCACCGCCCCTCGGGAATGATGCGCGAGCCTTCCACCAGCCGCCGCGCGGTCGACAGAATGAGGGCCATCGTCATGTCGGCGGTGTCTTCGGTCAGGACGCCGGGGGTGTTGGTGACGGTGATGCTGCGCCGCAGCGCGCTGGTGACGTCGATGTGGTCCACGCCGTTGCCGAAATTGGCGATGAGCTTCATCTGCTCGCCGGCTTGCGCGATCATCGCCGAATTGATCTGGTCGGTGATGGTCGGCACGAGGACGTCGGCCTCCCGCATCGCCTCGACGATCTCCGCTTGAGGCATCGGTTTGTCGTCAAGGTTGAGGCGAGCGTCAAACAGCTCGCGCATGCGGGTTTCGACCTGTTCGGGCAGCCGCCGCGTGACCACCACGAGGGGTTTTTTCTTGGTCATGAGCGCCGCCCTTTTCGCCCGCGCGGCCCGTGTCGACGCCGCCCCGATTTCAACCATCCGCGTCCGCGGTTGCAAACAGTTTACGCCTCGTTAAGACCCACGTCGCAACTGTTTGCGCCTGGCGGCGCCGGTAGGTCCCTGGCCGCCAGCTTGCCGGCCTCTCTAAGCAGAAGAGCGGGCAAAGACAAGGACGGCCGGTCGGCCGCTGAAGGATGTCGTGATGAGACGCTACGGGCATCTGCTGAAAGCGCTCCGCGCCGTGCGCCTGATCGTCCTCGCGCTATTGACGGCTCTGGCGTTCGCCACGGCTCCAGCGGCGGCCGATCCGGTCGGAACGGTCACCAAGCTTCCCCTGCCGCGCTTTGCGAGCCTGAAGACGGACCGCGTCAATCTGCGCGAGGGTCCATCGAAAGAGCACGCGACAAAATGGGTCTATGAGCGGGCTGGCCTTCCGGTCGAAATTACCGCCGAGTTCGAAATCTGGCGGAGGGTCCGCGATTCAGAAGGCGTCGAGGGATGGGTCCTCCATTCGCTGCTCTCCGGGCGGCGCACGGCGCTGGTGACGCCGAACAAAAAGGGCGAGAGCTCGAACATCTACGCGCGCGCCTCGCAATCCGCCGATCTGGCCGCGACGCTTCAATCGGGCGTGATCGTGAACGTCCGAAATTGCGACGGCGCCTGGTGTCTGGTCGACGGAGACGGATACAAGGGCTATATCGAACAGGTGAAGCTATGGGGCGTGTACCCCGACGAAAAGATTGATTGAGGCGAGCGCGCCGCCGCGCCGAGGATCGCCGTGTTCGCGCCCGAGGAGGAAGGACTTGTTCTGCAGGCGCGCCGCCTGCGGCTCAACACGCTTATTGGTCTGCGGTGGCTCGCCGTAGGCGGGCAAGCCCTGGCGATAATCGTCGGTTACTTTGGCTTTGGCCTTCAATTTCCAGTTGTCGCATGCCTGGCTCTCATTGCGGCCTCCGCCGCGCTCAATATCCTGCTGCGCTGGCAGTTTCCGGTCGTCAAGCGGCTCAGCGAGCGCGGCGCGACGATCCTGATCGCCTACGATATCCTGCAGCTCGCCGGTCTGCTGTTCCTCACCGGCGGCATAGCCAATCCGTTCGCGATCCTCTTTCTCGCGCCGGTCACCATTGCGGCGACCTCGCTTGCGTTGCGTCAGGCGCTTGGGCTGCTTGGCCTCGCCTTGACGTGCGCGACCCTGCTGACGCGGTGGAGCTTGCCGCTCCCTTGGATCGGCGGGCAGGATCTTCAGCTGCCGCCAATCTACATCGCCGGACTCTGGAGCGCGCTTATCGTCGGCGCGGCCTTCGTGACCCTATATGCCTATCGCGTCGCTGACGAGGCGCGCCTGACCGCGAGCGCCTTGTCGGCGACCGAACTGGCGCTGGCCCGCGTGCAGCATCTTTCGCAGCTCGATGGTTTGGCTGCGGCCGCGGCCCACGACCTTGGCACGCCGCTCGCGACGGTCGCGCTGGTCGTACGCGAATTGGCCGCCCAGCCGGCGCCGAGCCAGAGCTTTGGCGACGATCTTCGTTTGCTGGAGCAATCGGTGGATCGGTGTCGCTCGATCCTCGGCAAGCTTTCGGCCACGTCCGAGTTTTCGAAACAAGGATTGGAAATCTCCAGTCCAGCGGAACTGGCGGAGATCGCCGCGGCGCCTCACCGCCTGCTCGGCGTCTCGATCGCCGTCGAAGGTGAGGGACCCGATCCCGCGCCTGCTTGCTCGCGCAATCCAGGCGTTTTATTCGGTCTCGGCAATCTGATCGAGAACGCGGTCAGCTTCGCCGACAAGGCGGTAAAGATTCACTCGACCTGGAGCAAATCGACGGTGACGATCGTCATCGCCGACGACGGGCCGGGCTTTCCGCCGAATATCCTGTCGAGGATTGGCGAACCGTATCTATCCCAGCGGCAAGCCGCGCGCCGGCACAACGAGGCTGGCGGCGGGCTTGGCCTCGGGCTGTTCATCGCCACCGCTCTCATCGAGCAATCCCAAGGCGCGTTGCAATTCGCCAACGCCAAGCCCCCCGCCACAGGCGCTGTCGTCACGATCCAGTGGTCCCGCCAAGCCTATGAGCAAGGTCGACGCGGGGACGGGTCAGTTGTAAATACCGGAGCGTAGCCAAGCCCGGGTAGACGTAATGGAGAAGGACGCACCCCGCCAGACGCTCGCCCGCAGAGAAAATCAGGGGGAGGGCCTAGACCAATCGTTGCTCGTCGTCGACGATGACAAGGTTCTTCGCGAGCGCTTGGCTCGTGCGCTGTCCTCACGCGGGTTCATTGCGCGGACGGCGGGAAGCGTCGCGGAAGCGCTCGCGGCAATCGAGACGACGCCGCCCGCATTTGCGGTCATCGATTTAAGGTTAGGCGACGGGAGCGGGCTTGACGTGATGCGGGCGCTGAAGGCCAAGCGACCAGATGCGCGCGGCGTCATCCTCACGGGCTACGGCGCAATCGCAACCGCCGTGACGGCGGTCAAGCTCGGCGCCTTCGATTACCTCGCCAAGCCCGCGAACGCCGACGATGTCGTCGCCGCACTGACCGCCGGCCGTCCGGACAACCCTCCAGGACAGAACCCGCCGATGTCGGCTGACCGGGTCCGCTGGGAGCACATTCAGCGCATCTACAAATCGTGCGAGCGCAATGTGTCGGAGACGGCGCGTCAGCTCAACATGCACCGCCGCACCCTTCAACGCATTCTGGCCAAGCGAGCGCCTAAGTAGGCGGGATAGGCGTACGGACGGCACGAGCGCCAAGCGCCAGACTTTCACCACCCGCGGCAACCACGGATCGCTCTTCCGCAACATCGCGCTTGCCGCCTCGTTGTTCGGCAGCGCACATGCTCGCGTCGTCGAGAGAGCGAATGGCGGGAGCGGCGGTGAGCGAAGCGGCTTATGATTACGTCATCGTCGGCGCGGGTTCGGCGGGCTGCGTGCTCGCCGACCGGCTGACCGAGGACGGGCGAAGCACCGTCCTTGTGCTCGAATACGGCGGTTCGGATCGTTCGCCCTTTATCCAGATGCCGGCGGCGCTGTCGATCCCCATGAACTCCAAGACTTACAATTGGGGCTATCGCACCGAGCCCGAACCCCATCTCGGCGGGCGCCGCCTGCAATGCCCGCGCGGCAAGGTTCTCGGCGGCTCGTCATCGATCAACGGCCTCGTCTATGTGCGCGGGCATCCGCTCGACTTTGAGCGCTGGGAGGAGGAGGGCGCCAAGGGTTGGGGCTACCGGCACGTGTTGCCCTATTTCCGCCGCGCCGAGAACTTTCGCGGCGGGGCCGACGCCTGGCGGGGCGGCGACGGCCGTCTGGCGACGTCCCGCGGACCCAGGCGTAATCCGCTCTACGACGCGTTCATCGCGGCGGGCCGCCAGGCGGGCTATGCGGTCAGCGCCGATCTCAACGGCGAACGGCAGGAGGGATTCGGGCCCCTCGACATGACCGTGAGCAACGGCGTGCGCTCGTCTACCGCCAACGCTTATCTGCGGCCGGCGATGAAACGGCCGAACCTCATCATCGTCAGCCGCGCGCTGGCGACCCGGATCGCCTTCGAGGGCCGCCGCGCCTCCGGCGTCCACTATCGGCGTGCGGGACGGGAGCTTTTCGTCCGCGCCCGGCGCGAAGTGATCTTGAGCGGCGGGGCGATCAATTCGCCCCAATTGCTGAAGCTTTCGGGAGTGGGTCCGGCTGCGGAACTGCGTTCGTTCGGAATCGAGGTGGTCGCCGACCGGCCGGGCGTCGGCGAGAACCTGCAAGACCATCTCGAATTCACTTTTCAGGTCGCTTCGAAGCAGCCGATCACGCTTTATGGCCAGAGCGGCCTGATGGCGCGCGGGCTGGTGGGCCTGCAATGGCTCCTGCTTGGACGCGGGCTCGGCGCCTCCAACCATTTCGAGGCGGGCGGCTTCATCCGCTCGCGTCCCGGCGTGCGCTATCCGGATATCCAGTTCCATTTCCTGCCGATGGCGGTCGCCTACGATGGATCGTCGCTGGCGAATGAGCATGGGTTTCAGGCGCATGTCGGACCGATGCGCTCGAAGAGCCGCGGCTGGGTGCGCCTCAAGTCGGCCGGAACCGGCCGACCCGCCGCTGATCCAGTTCAACTATATGAGCCATCCCGACGACTGGGCCGAGATGCGGGCCTGTCTCCGCCTGACGCGCGAGATTTTCGCCCAAGCCGCTTTCGACCCTTACCGGGGCCGCGAGATCCAGCCGGGCGAGGCTTGCGTCACCGATGAAGCAATCGACGCTTTCGTGCGCGAACGCGTTGAGAGCGCCTATCACCCCTCGGGCGCCTGCAAGATGGGATCGGCCGATGATCCGCTCGCGGTGGTCGATCCCGAGACCCGGGTGATCGGCGTCGAGGGGTTGCGCGTCGTCAATTCCTCGATCATGCCGTCGATCACCAATGGCAACCTCAATGCGCCGACGATCATGATCGGCGAAAAGGCCGCCGACATGATCCGCGGCCAGGACCCCTTGCCGTCCTCCAACGCGCCCTTCTATGTCGCGCCGGATTGGGAGACGAGGCAGCGGTGAAGCGCGGCCTCGCATTGTTGAGGCGCGGTGCGTGCGTGATGCGAGGGCGCAAATTTTCGGGTTCAATTCGCCGCCGGGGTATCGCAATGTCGCTCGGCCAAGGGATGAGTCCAGTTTGCGCCGGGAGGGCGAGCGGCCATGTCGGAATCAGCATCGACCGCCGCCCGGGAGCCGCGACGCGGCCGCGAGGCGCGCCGCGCCGCGCGCGCCCAGCGTACCGCCGCTTCGATCCCATACATCACCCGCGCCATTCCGCTGACCGAATTGATCAGCGAAGAAGGTCTTGCGACGATCGAGCGGAATGCGGACACGTTGCTGCAAGAGATCGGCATCGAGTTCCGCGACTTTCCGCGCGCGCTCGATCTCTTTCGTAACGCGGGTTGCGACATCAAGGGCGAGCGGGTGCGATTTCCCCGCGGATTGGCGCGCCAGCTCTGCGCGACTACGCCCGCGCAATATGTGCAGCATGCCCGCAATCCGGAGCGGGACGTGCTGATCGGCGGCGACGCGATGGTGTTCGCGCCGAACTATGGCTCGCCATTCGTCCATGACCTCGACAAGGGCCGACGATACGGGACGCTCGAAGACTTTCAGAATTTCGTCAAGCTCTCGTATCTGAGCCCCTACATCCACCATTCCGGCGGCACCGTGTGCGAGCCGGTCGATCTGCCGGTCAACAAGCGGCATTTCGAGATGGTCTATGCGCATCTCAAATATTCGGACAAGCCGTTCATGGGCTCGGTCACCAAACCGGAGCGCGCCGAGGACAGCGTGCGCATCTGCGAACTCTTGTTCGGCGAGGACTTCGTCCAGCGGAACACCGTGCTGACCAGCCTCATCAACGCCAATTCGCCGCTGGTCTGGGATTCGACCATGCTCGGCGCGGCGGAGGCCTATGCGCGCAACAACCAGGCGTGCATCATCACGCCATTCATCCTTTCCGGCGCGATGAGCCCGGTGACGGTGGCCGGCACGCTGACCCAGGTGCTCGCCGAGGTGATGGCGGGGACCGCCTTCTGCCAGCTCACCCGCCCCGGCGCGCCGGTGGTGTTCGGAACCTTCGTCTCGACGCTCTCGATGCAATCGGGCGCTCCGACCTTCGGCACGCCTGAGGCGGCGCTGGCGATTTTCGGCGCGGGGCAGCTCGCGCGGCGGATGAACATGCCTTTCCGCACCGGGGGATCGCTCTGCGCTTCGAAAATCCCCGATGCGCAGGCGGCCTATGAGAGCGCGCAGACGCTGCTGCCGACCGTGCTTGCCGGCGCCAACTTCGTCCTGCATGCGGCGGGCTGGCTCGAAGGCGGCCTCGCTGCCTCCTACGAGAAGTTCGTGCTCGACTTCGATCAGCTCGGCGCGATGCATGTGCTCGCCAAGGGGGTCGACTTCAGCGACAACGGCCAGGCGCTGGAGGCGTTCCACCAAGTCGAGCCGGGAGGGCATTTTCTTGGCTGCGCCCACACCCAGGCCAATTTCGAGACCGCGTTCTATCGTTCGAATGTCGCCGACAACAATTCGGTCGAGCAATGGCGCGAAGAAGGCTCGAAGGACGCCGCGACGCGCGCCAACGCCCTATGGAAATCGATGCTCGCCGAATATGAGCCGCCGCCGCTCGATCCCGCGAAGGACGAAGCGATCCGCGACTTCATCGACAAGCGCAAAGCGTCCATGCCGGACATGAATTATTGAGCGGCCTGCGTACAAATCGACGAAAATCGTCATTGCGAGCGAAGCGAAGCAATCCAGGGGATCGTAGGGCAGTTGCTGTTGCTCTGGATCGCCACGTCGCTTCGCTCCTCGCGACGACAATTCAAAAGCCTGCTCCTGCGCGGAGGGAGAACCAAATGCGAGCTGAGGATACGCGATGAGAACGCATGCGCGTGCCGTGGTGATCGGCGGGGGCGTGGTCGGCGTCTCGACGCTCTATCATCTCTGCAAGAAGGGCTGGACCGACAGCATCCTCGTCGAGCGCAAGGAGCTGACCTCGGGTTCGACCTGGCACGCGGCGGGGCTCCTGCCGCTGTTCAACCTCAGTTACTCGGTCGGGCAGATCCACAAATATTCGGTCGCGCTCTACCAGACGCTGGAGAAAGAGACCGGCCTCGACGTCGGCTTTCGCCAGGTGTCCAACATCCGCCTTGCGCGCACCCGCGACCGCCTCGACGAATATTACTATTACGCTGGAGTCGCGGCGACGATCGGCGTCGCCGTGAAGTTTCTGACGCCGGCGCAAGTCAAGTCCATCTGGCCCCTTTGCAATGTCGAGGGGATCATCGGCGCGATCCAGCATCTGGAGGACGGCTATATCCAGCCCGCCGATCTGACGCAGGCGCTGGCGCGG
This sequence comes from uncultured Alphaproteobacteria bacterium, assembly GCA_963839185.1. Classification (GTDB taxonomy): domain Bacteria; phylum Pseudomonadota; class Alphaproteobacteria; order Rhizobiales; family Beijerinckiaceae; genus Roseiarcus. The sequence continues at coordinate 13,355 of CAWIUD010000010.1, forward strand.
GCGGCGCGCGAACGCGGCGGCGAGATCAACCGGCACACCGCGGTCACGGCGATCGATCCGCTTCCTGGCGGCGAGTGGAAGATCGTCACCGACAAGGGCGAGATCACCTGCGAGCACGTCGTTTCAGCTTCGGGAAACTTTGCGCGACAGACCGGCCGCATGGTCGGGATCAATGTGCCGGTGATCCCGGTCCAGCATCAATATATCGTCACCGAAGCGCATCCGGATATCCAGGCGCGAAAGGCCAAGGGCCTGCCGGAGATGGGGGTCTGCGCGAGTCCGATTCGTCCTGGTACATGCGCGAGGAGGCGGGGGGCCTCCTGCTCGGGCCCTACGAGGCCGGAGCGCCGGCCTGCTACATCGAAGGGCCGTCCGCCGACAGCGAATATGAGCTGTTTCCGGAAGACCTCGATCGCTTCGCGCCGCATATCGAGACGGCGATCGCGCGCGTCCCCGCTTTCGGCGAGGCCGGCGTCAAGAAGGTCTATAACGGCGCGATCGCCTATACGCCCGACGGCTCGCCCATCGTCGGCCCGGCGCCGGGCCTCAAGAACTTCTGGCTGAACGAGGGACATTCGTTCGGCGTCACCGCCGCCGGCGGGGCCGGGTGGCAGCTTGCCGAGTGGATCGTCGAGGGGGAGCCGACGATCGATATGCTCGGGCGTCGATCCGCGCCGTTTCGGTCCTTATGCGCAGACCGGGTATCTCGTCGAGAAGAACGAGGAGGCCTACGCCAGGGTGTTCACCGTGCACTACCCCGACGAGGAGCGGGCCGCCGCGCGCCCCTTGCGGCAGACGCCCTGCTATTCGCGCATGAAGGACCTCGGCGCGGTTTTCGGGTCGGTCTACGGCTGGGAGCGGCCGAACTGGTTCGCGCCCGCGGGCTACGGTCTCGACGAAGCTGACCTCGCCAAGCCCGATGTGCTGCTCAACGAGAACCATCCGCCAGCTGCGAAGGCCGAGCGCCCGCGTGAGAAGTGGAGCTTCCGCCGCTCGAACTATTTTCAATTCGTCGGCGCCGAATGCCGAAACGTTTGCGAGAACGTCGGCCTCCAGGACATGTCGGCGTTCGCCAAATTCGAGGTCTCCGGCCCCGCCGCCGAAGCCTGGCTGAATTCCATCCTGACCAACCGTGTGCCGAAGGCGGCTGGCCGCGTCACGCTGACTTATCTCCTCACCAAGCGCGGGGGCGTGCGGGCGGAATTCACGCTGACCCGGCTCGGGCCCGAGCGCTTCTATCTCATCTCGGCCGGGGCGCTGGAGGCGCACGACTTCGACACGCTGGGGAGGCTTCTGCCGGCGGACGGCAGGGTGCGGCTCGACAAGCTGACCACCCAGCGCGGCGTTCTCGTGCTCGCCGGCCCGCGCTCTCGCGACGTGCTGGCGAAGGTCGCGGACGCCGATGTGTCGAACCAAGCGTTCCCGTGGCTGACCGCGCGGAATTTGTCCATCCGTGCGGCAGGCGCGCTGGCCCTGCGAGTCAATTTTGTCGGCGAGCTCGGCTACGAATTGCACCATCCCATCGAGATGCAGAACTATATTTTCGACGCGCTGATGGATGCCGGCGCGCCGTTCGGCATCAAGCCGTTCGGGATCCGGGCGATGGATTCGCTCAGGCTGGAAAAGTCCTACAAGCTCATCGGACGAGAATTGTCGATCGAATATGCCGCGCTCGAATTGGGCCTCGATCGGTTTGTCGACCTCGACAAGGGGCCGTTCCTGGGACGCGACGCGCTGATCACCTGGACCGGCAAGGGCTTCGAGAACAAGCTCGTCACGCTCGAAGTCCTTGGCGTGAGCGACGCGGACGCGCGCGGCTCCGAACCGGTATCGAAGGGGGGCGTCGCGATCGGCCGGACGACGTCCGGCGGATATGGCTGGCGGACCGGCAAGTCGCTGGCGCTCGCGATGGTGAAGCCCGAATTCTCGCACATCGGCGGCGAGGTCGAGGTGCGCATTCTCGGCGAGACGCGTCGCGCGACCGTCATTGGCGACAGTCCGTACGATCCGAATAACGAGACGCTGAGAGCATAAAGCAATTTGCTTTGAGGTTGATCCCTCGGCCGCCCGACGCCCGATTCGGAAAAAATGACATCTTCTTGCCGATCGAACCAGCTGGCTCTTATGGCGTTATCTATTGGTTTGGGTTAGATTGAGTGGGATCGAGGAGCGATTCGATGAAGTCTGAGGATTTTTCGGTCTGGCTGTCGGCGATTTCCGGGATGAGCGAGGCGCAACGTGCTGAGGGGTTGGCGGCGCTGGAGAGGGCCGCGGCCGACGCGGGGTCTTCAAGGAAGGCGACGGGCAAGCGGACAGAGGACGCGCTGGGGAGGCCGGCGTCGAGCGGGTCGAGCGTCAGGGTTGCCCGCATTGCGCCGGCCGAGAGATCGTCGGCTGGGGCCGCTCGGAGGGGCTGTTGCGGTTTCGGTGCAAGAGTTGCGGGCGCACGTTCAACGCGCTGACCAAAACGCCGATGGCGCATCTGCGCAAGAAGGAGCGTTGGCTCGATCACGCCCAGGCGATGATCGAGGGCATGAGCCTGGCCAAGACCGCGAAACTGTGCGGCGTCCATCCGACCACCGCCTTCCGCTGGCGGCATCGGTTTCTCCGCGCGCCCGCCGACGACAAGCCTCGAACGTTGAGCGGAATTGTCGGGGCGGATGAGACCTTTATCCTCGAATCCTTCAAGGGCCGCTGGTCCGACCTGCCGCGCAAGGCCCGCAAGCGAGGCGGAACGGCCAGGCATCCCGGCCCTTATCAGGACAATATTCCCGTTCTCGTCGCCCGCGACCGGAAGGGGGCGACCTTCGACGCCGTTCTGCCGCACGACGACGGCGCCTCGATCGCCGCCGTGCTGACGGGCGTCGTAACGCCGGGAAATCATCTCGTCGGCGATGGCGGCAAGCCGTTGGCCGCCTTCGCGCGCAAGGCCAAAATTCCCTTTCACGGCCCATGCCTTCGCCGGGAAAGCCGACCGCCGAGGCGCCGCACCTGCACATCAATAACGTCAACGCCTACCACAGCCGCCTCAAGCAATGGCTCAACCGCTTCAACGGCGTCGCCACCAAGAACCTGCCAAGCTACCTCGGATGGCGACGCGCCCTCGAAGCCTGGGGAGATCAACTCACTCCCCCAACCTGGATTAGGGGCGCCATCGGAAACGGACCATACCAACAGACAACGCTATAAGAGCCAACCAGCTTATTCTATAATTAGGAAAGGCGTTCAGCGCGCACGAGCACCGTTTCACGAAAAGGAGAAATAACTACAATATCGTGTCGAATAGCGAATTTTCCCGCGAGCGGTCATCCGGCAGTCCGGGCGCGACTATGTCGATGATGGCGTCGTAGGTCTCGAAGACGCGGTTGGAGAGCCAGTTGGCGCGGAGATACTGCCAGACGTTCTCGACCGGGTTCAGTTCTGGAGCGCGTGAGGGCAGGAAGATCGGCGTGATGTTCTTGGGCACGTCGAGTTTGGAGGTGGTGTGCCATCCCGCCCGGTCGAGCAGCAGCACGGCGTGAGCGCCTGCCGCGACATGGCGAGAGATTTCAATGAGATGAAGCTGCATCGCCTCGGTGTCGGCGTAAGGGAGCGCCAACGCCGCGCCGACCCCGCGCGCCGGGCAAATCGCGCCGAACAGATAGGCGTTGTCGTAGCGCTGGTCGGCGGGCTGTCTTGGCCGCGTTCCGCGCTTGGCCCACTGGCGCACGAGGCCGTTCTTCTGGCCGATGCGCGCCTCGTCCTGGAACCAGATTCTCAATGGGCGTCGCTTCCGGCAGGCCGTCGAGATGGGCGCTCAGCGCGCGCGAGAAGTTTTTTTATATGCTTCGACAATCCGCTCGTCCTGGGCGGGATGGCGCGGCCGTGCGCTGATGTGGGAAAAGCCCAGCTTCTTCAGAAGTGTCCCGACATAGCGTTCGTGAAAGTCGACCCCGAATTTCTCGGCGATGACGCCCTTGAGGTCCACCCGACGCCAGCGCACGACGCCATCTTTCTCGCGATCCGGTCCGCCTTCGACGATCTTGGCGAACTCGGTCAACTGCTCCGCCGACAGACGTGGCGTCGGACCGCTCGTCCAGCTGTCGATGAGACCGTCTGGCCCCAAGGCATTGAAGCGGTGCACCCAGTCGCGCAGCGTCCTTGGGATCGCTCAATACCGCAAGGGGCGCCCCTTGCGAAAAGTTGGCATGGATTTGGGGTTGGCGCCGCGTCTGTTTGGGCTCGGCGCAATGGATCGCTTGGGATCGGCTTGTCAAAAGATGGGCGTCTTCTGCGCCGATTCTATCTGAGCGCATCTTTGTTCTAGCGCCGCTGTTCCGATTGACGGCTTGCATCGCATCGGCCCAGCCGACGCCTTGATCGGCAAAGAAAAGCCCGCCGTCGCCGGCGGGCTTCCGGGACAAAGCCCCGTGGGCGCGTCGCGCGCCCCGGCGGCCTCGCATGGAGGATTAGAGCTGCTTATAGGTGATCTTGCCGTCGTCACCCTTCTTCCAGACGTACCAGACGTAGTCGACGCTCGTCCGGTCGCCCTTCTTGTCGTAGGCGATGTCGCCGATGACAGTATGGAAGGTCATGCCCGAATGCATGACTTCCGCGACCTTCTTCGGATCGAGCGACTTCGCCTTCTCAGCGGCTTGCTTCATGATCTGGACCGCGGCGTAGGAATAGAGCGTGTAGGCTTCCGGATCGAAGTTCTTCGCCTTGAATTCGGCGACAACGTCCTTGGCGCTCGGGTTGTTGCGGGGGTCGGGACCAAACGACATCAGCGTGCCTTCGACGCCGGGACCGCCGATCTGCGAGAACTCATTGTCGGTGATGCCGTCGCCGGAGATCATGACCGTGTTGATGCCCTGATCGCGCATCTGGCGGATGATCAGGCCGCCTTCGGTATGCAGGCCGCCCCACATCAGATAGTCGGCGCCGGATTCCTTGATCTTGGAGACGATCGCGGAATAATCCTTCTCACCGGTGTTGACGCCTTCGTAAAGCACTTCCTTGATGCCGAACTTGTGCATGTTGTCGAGAGCGGCGTCAGCGAGGCCCTTGCCGTAGGTGGTCTTGTCATGCACCACGGCGATCTTCTTGCCCTTCAGCTTGTCGCGCGCGAGCTCGGCCCACAGCATGCCCTGCTGGTCGTCGCGGCCGCAGGTGCGGAACGCGTCCCACAGCATCCGGTCGGTGACCTTCGGATTCGTCGCCGACGGCGTAATGAAGAGGACGCCATTTTCCTGATAGACGTCGGAAGCCGGGATCGTCACGCCGGAGTTGAAGTGGCCGACGACGAACTTGACCCCATCGCCGACGAACTTATTGGCGACCGAAACTCCTTGCTTCGGATCGGAAACGTCGTCGCCCTGCTCAAGGGTGATCTGTTGGCCAAGGATGCCGCCGGCCTTGTTGATGTCCTCGACCGCCTGCTGGGTGCCGTTCACGAGCTGCGCGCCAAAGGCGGCGTTCGGCCCGGTGATCGGGCCGGCGACGCCCATTTTGATCTGGGCGCTTGCCGCGCCTGAAAACGCCAAGGCGGCGACCAGCGCGACGCCCGACAACCAATGTTTCATCATTCATCTACTCCTTTGGGATTGCAGGCGCCCGGCCCTCCCTGACGCCTGTGGTAGAACGCAATTCCACCTTGGCCGCGGATACTTTATCTTTTTCGCCCAAGAGTCACCTTAAAAAACGCTAATCCGGACCTGCCGCGCCGGCCGGAATCTCAGCCCTGACGCTTCGTGCGCCAGTTCAATCCGGCCCGTTCATAAGCCCAGGAATATTGCGTCGCCATTTGTCTCGCGCGCATCGACCGGTAGCCGAGCGCGCCAATGATCATCGTCCAGATGTAGGCGACGATGAAATAGGTCGGCGACAGCAGCGGCTCTGCATAGAGAGCGTAATGGAGAAAGCGGACGCCAGCGGTCAGAAACACCATGTAGAACGCCAGCATCAGCATCGGACGCCAAGTCTGAGCCATCGCGCGCCCGGTCGCAAAGGCGCCGGCTCCGCCGAGAACAAGCGTAAGGAGTGCAAAGATGAGGAAGCCATAGGGCGTGTCCGCCCATAGAACGCCCGCCATCAATGGCCTCCTTCGAGATAGGCGGCGCGCACTTCCGGGCGGGCCAGAAGCTCTTTGCCGCCGCCCTGCATCGTGATCGAGCCGTTGACCATGACGTAGCCTCGATGGGCAAGCTTCAGCGCATGAAAGGCGTTTTGCTCGACGAGAAAGACCGTCAGTCCCTCGCTGGCGTTGAGTTCGGCAATCACCTCGAAGATCTGCTTGACCACCAGCGGCGCAAGACCGAGCGAGGGTTCGTCGAGAAGCAATAGCCGCGGCCGGCTCATGAGGGCTCGCCCGATCGCCAGCATTTGCTGCTCGCCGCCGGAGAGCGTCCCTCCGCGCTGCGGCGCTCGCTCTTTGAGGCGTGGGAAGAGCGTGAACACGCGCTGGAGGTCTTCGTCGAAATGGGCGAAGTTGTTGATAGACGCCCCCATCTGCAAATTCTCGAACACTGTCATGCGCGGGAAGATGCGCCGCCCTTCGGGAGACTGGGCGATCGACAAGCGGGCGATCATGTGCGTCGGCAGATTGGTGATGTCCTGGCTGTCGAAGGTGATCTTTCCACGGCGCGCGCGCGGGGCGCCGAATATGGTCATCATGGTGGTCGACTTGCCGGCCCCGTTCGCGCCGATCAGCGTGACGATCTCCCCTTTGTTGACATCGATGTCGACGCCCTTGAGCGCCTGGATCTTGCCGTAGAAGGTCTCGACCCCGCGCAGTTGGAGGAGCGGCGAGGACGCCACGGCCGCCGCCGCGATCATTGCTCCAATTCCTTCTCGATCGACTCGACTTCCTCCTCGTCTGCGACGCCGAGATAGGCTGCGATCACCTTCGGGTCGGCGCGCACCTCCGCCGGCGTGCCGTCCGCGATCTTGACGCCGTAATCCAGCACCACGACGTGATCGGAGATCTGCATCACCACCGACATGTCGTGCTCGATCAGCAGCACCGAGGTGTTGTGATCGGCGCGTATCGATCGAAGCAGGGCGTTCAAATCCGCCGATTCGCGCGGATTGAGCCCCGCCGCCGGTTCGTCGAGACAGAGGAGCACAGGGTCCGTGCACATTGCGCGCGCTATTTCGAGTCGCCGCTGGGCGCCATAAGGCAATTCTCCCGCGGGATCGTCGGCCCTGTCCATCAGCGCTATCTTGTCGAGCCAATATTTCGCGCGTTCGATGACCTCGGCCTCTTTGCGGCGATAGCCGGGCGCGCCAATGAGCCCAAGAACGGTGAAGCCGCTTGCGAGCATCAGCTGATTGTGATGGGCGACCAGCAGGTTCTCCAGCACCGTCATGCCTTGGAACAACCGTATGTTCTGGAACGTGCGGGCGACGCGCGCCTTGCGGGCGATCTCGTGATCGGGCATGCGTTCGAGGAGAAACAGCTCGCCGTTCGCGGTCGTCGCATGTCGGCCGCTCGCGCGCGTCGCGGCTAAAACGTCGTCGGGCGTGGCGATGCCGTCGCGGGCGAGCGCGAGCCGCCCCTCGGTCGGCTTGTAGAAGCCGGTGACGCAGTTGAAGACGGTCGTCTTGCCGGCGCCGTTCGGGCCGATCAGCGCGGTGATGTCGCCGCGTCCGACGGAAAAACTGAAGGCATTCACGGCGACAAGGCCGCCGAATCGCATGGTCAGGTTTTCGACTGCGAGCAGCGGGCTGGTCAGCCAGTTCATCAGCCGTGCCCTTCCTTGACGAGATCGCCAGACACGGCTTTTCGCTCCTTGAGAAATACCGACGGCGAACGTGTCGACACCAGGCCGCGCGGCTTCCAGATCATCATGATGACCATCGCCGCGCCGAACAGCAGCATCCGGTATTGAGTTCGGATCGAAACCTTCGCCGAACACGGCCTTCATCCAGTCGAGTTCGCGCATCAGTTCGGGCACGCCAATCATCACCGCCGCGGCGATGGCGACGCCAAGCTGGGACCCCATTCCGCCCAATACGACGATGGCGAGGATCGTCGCCGATTCGATGAAGGTGAAGCTCTCGGGGCTCACAAACCCTTGGCGCACGGCGAAGAACGAGCCGGCGAAGCCGCCGAACATCGCGCCCAACGCGAACGCCGTCAGTTTGGTATTGGTGGTATTGATACCGAGCGACCGACAGGCGATCTCGTCTTCGCGCAACGCCTCCCAGGCCCGCCCGATCGGCAGCCTGCGCAGCCGCAACGTGACGAAGTTGGTCAAAAGCGCCAATGCGAGGATCAGATAGAAGAGGAAGATCGTGCGATAGATCGGCGTGAACGGCAGATGGAAAATCGCCGCGAATCCGTTGTCTTCATCGTTGAAGGGAATGCCGAAGAAAGAAACGTGCGGTATGCTGCTTATGCCGGCGTAGCCGTTGGTCAGGTCGACCCAGTTGATGAGAACCATGCGGATGATCTCGCCAAAGGCGAGCGTCACGATCGCCAGGTAATCGCCGCGCAGCCGAAGGACCGGGAAGCCGAGGATGATGCCCCACATCGCAGCGAGCACGCCCGCGAGCGGCAGGCAGATCCAGAACGAGAGGCCGAAGGTCGTCGAAAGCAGCGCGTAGGAGTAGGCGCCGACTGCGTAGAAAGCGACATAACCAAGATCAAGCAGGCCGGCCAGACCGACGACAATGTTCAACCCCCAGCCCAGCATCACGTAGATCATGATCTGGACGCCGTAATTATTGATCCACTTCAGCGAGGCCGCGGGTCCGAGCAGACCCAGCGCAATCAGCGGGAACAGGATGACGGCGCCGAGCGCGAAAGGCGCGAAATAACGCGACACCGCGGTCCGAAGCGGCGACGGCGGCGCGACGCCTTCACCCTCGCGAGCCGCCTGCACGAGCACGCCGCCCATCCCGCCAGCCGCAGCCGAGCCGACCCGATCGAACCAGACACGCCAATCCGCGCGCGCCATCTGACGGAGGAAAACGAAGACGAAGATGATCGCGGTCAGGATGAAGGTGAGCGGCCAACGGCCGATCAGCACGAGCTCGTTATTGATGTTCGATTCCGCATGGTAGCTAATGATCGGGAACGCCAGACCGAAGGCGACGAGCGCCGCGGCGGCGGCCGTGCGGAGCGCCGGAATAAGCTGTCCGGAGCTTGCGACGCTGTCGACAAGCTCCGTGGTCTGAGTAGGCGCGCTCATGCTCAAACCTTCTCGACTTCGGGCCGGCCGAGAATGCCGGAGGGCAGAAATATCAGGGTGATGGCGAGAATCATGAACGCCGCGACGTCCTTATAATCCGTCGTAAAATAGGACGACCAGAACACTTCGATCAGACCGATCAACAGGCCGCCCAGCACCGCGCCCGGGAGCGAGCCTATCCCGCCAAGCACGGCAGCTGTGAACGCCTTCACGCCGGGCACGAACCCGTCGGCGAAATTCACCACCCCGTAGTAGATGACGAACATGACGCCGGCGACCGCGGCGAGGGCGGCGCCGATGATGAAGGTGATGGAAATCGTCGCATCGACGTCGATTCCGAGCAGGGCCGCCATCTTCCGATCCTGCTCGCAGGCGCGTTGCGCCCGGCCGAGCGACGTGTACTGGACGAGATACCAGAAGGCCGCGAGCAGGACGATCGTGACCACCATGATCAGGATTTGACGCACCGACAGGGTGACGTCGTAGGTCCCGCCGGTCAGGTTGAACACATGATTAGGCAGCTGCGGCGCCGGCTTATTGCGCGGGCCTTGAACAACCTGGACAAAATTTGACAGGAAGATCGACATTCCGATCGCCGAGATGAGCGGCGCCAAGCGGAAGGATCCGCGCAGCGGCCGGTAGGCGAGCCGTTCGATCGCCCAGTTCCACAACGCCGTCAGCGCCATGGCGCCGACCAGGACGATGATGAATGCGACGGGCAATGAGCCCAGACCGAGAATCTGGGTCAAAATCATGAATATGATCAAGGCGATGAAGGCCGACAGCATGAACACGTCGCCGTGCGCGAAATTGACCATACCGATGATGCCGAAAACCATCGTGTATCCGATGGCGATAAGTCCGTAGATGGACCCCAGCGTGAGCCCATTGATCAGCTGCTGCAGGAAATTATCCATGCGCCAACCTGCCCCTATGTTTCCCCCTCGAGTCGCAGGAAACGTGCCATGGACCTTCGGCCGTTCCCGTCGCATCGCATGGGCGCTCAACGGCGCCTCCTCTTTATGCAACCTAGCGGTCGCGCGCGCCGACGGCAACCGGGGCGTTTCATCCGATTGACGCCGGCCGCTTCTGAGTGAGCGCGGCGCGTGGAGGCGCCTGTCGCCGTATGCATTGAGATATATCGCTGGCTATGGCGGCAATGGTCTCTGTGTGAAAGGTAACGACAGGCCCGGCGGCAAGTGTAAGATGAGTCATTCGTCGAGCGGGGCGCGGCGGCGACTTGATCTTTGTCGCGCCATACGAGAAAAGCTGACCGAAGCTCCGACGCCGGCTACGCGCCTGCCGGCGGACGCGAGAAAATGGCGGATCGGCCCGCTCCGCTAGGGAAGGAAGAGCTGGATGGCGATGAAAATGACCGGGGAGGTGACGCTTCCGGCCGACCGGCCGAAAGTGTGGGCTTTACTAAACGACCCGGCTGCGCTCAAGGCCTGCATCCCCGGCTGCGAATCGCTGGAAAGGACGGGCGACAATGGTTTTTCCGCCGTTGTGAAATCCAAGATCGGTCCGGTCACCGCGACGTTCAAAGGCAAAGTCGTGCTCTCCGACCTCGTGCCGAACGTCAGCTACCGGATTTCGGGCGAGGGCGAGGGCGGCGTTGCAGGTTTCGCCAAGGGCGGGGCGACGGTGAAGCTCGCCGATGCCGAGGGCGGCACTCTCCTGCATTACGACGTGGAGGCGCATGTCGGGGGCAAGATCGCCCAGCTTGGCGCACGCCTGATCGACGGCGTCGCAAAAAACATGGCCGACAAGTTTTTCGCCAATTTCGCCGCCGCCGCGGGCGGCTCGGCGCCGGCCGTCGAGGCGGCATCCGCCGCGCCGGCTCAGGCGCCCACGGTCACCATCGCCGCCCCGCCGTCGGCGGGCGCAACCCACAAATCCACGAACGACGCGGTCGGCGCCGGGCGAAGCCCGCCTGAGGTCGCAACCGCGCAACAGGCTCAAGGGAGGAACACATGGCTGACACGGGTAAAGGGATGGTTCGGGTCTCGCTAACGGTGAACGGCAAGCCGGCCTCCGCAGAGGTCGATTCGCGAACCCTGCTGGTGCAGTTCCTCCGCGAGACCCTGCGTCTCACCGGCACCCACGTCGGCTGCGACACCTCGCAATGCGGCGCTTGCGTCGTCCATGTCGACGGCCGCGCCATCAAGTCCTGCACGACGCTCGCCGTGAGCTGCAATGGCGCCCGGGTGACGACGATCGAGGGCCTCGCCGCGAACGGCAAGCTCCATCCCATGCAGCAGGCCTTCCAGGACAATCACGGCCTGCAGTGCGGTTTCTGCACGCCGGGGATGATCATGGCGTCTGTCGATCTCGTGAATCGCGAAGGCCCAGGTCTCGATGAGGCGGCCATCCGGCACGGGCTTGAGGGCAATATCTGCCGGTGCACCGGCTACCACAACATCGTCAAGGCCGTCGCCCAGGGCGCGCGCGAGATGGCGGCGTCCACAACCGCACGAGCCGCCGAATAGACGATTTCAAAACAGGTTTCAGGGAGAGATTCATGAGCGCGACCGGCATTGGCGCCTCCGTCAAACGCACGGAAGACATTCGCTTCATCACCGGCAAGGGCCACTACGTCGACGACGTCAATCGTCCGGGCCAGGCCCATGCCTATTTTCTGCGCTCGCCGCACGCGCATGCGACAATCAACAAGATCGATACGTCCGCGGCGCTGGAATCGCCGGGCGTCGTTGCGATCTTCACCGGCGACGACATCGCGGCCGGCAAGGTTGGCGGCCTCATCTGCGGCGTCATGATCTTTTCGAAAGACGGCTCGCCAATGAAAGCGGGCGCCCATCCCGCGCTCGCCCAGGGCAAGGTGCGCTATGTGGGCGACCATGTCGCGGTCGTCATCGCCGAGACTTACGCGCAGGCGCGCGAAGCCGGGGAAAGGATCGAGGTTGACTACACCGAGCTGCCGGCGGTGGTTGACATCAAGACGGCTTCGAATCCTGGTCAGCCTGCGGTTCATGACGTCGCGCCGAACAACAGCGTCTACAATTGGCATCTCGGAGACAAAGCTTCGACGGACGCGGCGTTTGCGGCGGCAAAGCACGTGACCAAGATCGATTTCGTCAATAATCGCCTGATCCCGAACCCGATGGAGCCGCGCGCGGCGGTCGGCGACTACAACTCCGGGACCGATACGATCACGCTCTACACGACGAGCCAGAACCCGCATGTCGCGCGGCTGGTGCTCGCGGCGTTCATTGGTCTCGCGCCCGAAAACAAGCTGCGCGTCATCGCGCCGGATGTCGGCGGCGGCTTCGGTTCGAAGATCTTCATCTACGCCGAGGAGACCGTCTGCGCCTGGGCGGCGAAGAAGATCGACCGGCCGGTCAAATGGACCTCGGACCGCACCGAGGCCTTTCTGTCAGACGCGCACGGCCGCGATCATGTCACGCACGCGGAATTGGCGGTCGACGCCAGCGGCAAGATCACCGGAATGCGGGTTCACACCATCGCCAACCTCGGCGCGTATCTGTCGACATTCGCCTCGTTGGTGCCGACTTACCTTTACGCGGCGCTGCTTTCCGGTCAGTACGCCATCCCGAGCATCTACTGCGAGGTCGACGCGGTCTACACCAATACCGCGCCGGTCGACGCCTATCGCGGGGCGGGTCGCCCCGAGGCGACTTTTGTCGTCGAACGTCTGGTCGAAGTCGCGGCGCGGGAAGGGGCGCCGATCCCGCCGAGTTCCGGCGCAAGAACTTCGTCACCTCGTTCCCGCACCAGACGCCGGTCATCATGGCCTATGACGTGGGCGATTATGGCGCTGCGCTCGACAAGGCGATGGCCCTCGCAGACTACAAAGGCATTGGCGCACGCAAAGCAGCGTCGGCCGCGAAGGGCAAGCTGCGCGGAATCGGCTTTTCGGCCTATATTGAGGCCTGCGGCCTTGGGCCGTCGAGGGCGATCGCCTCAATGGGGGGAGGCGTGGGAGGCTGGGAATCGGCGGAAGTGCGGGTCAATCCGACGGGTTCGGTCGAGGTGCTGACCGGCTCGCACAGTCACGGCCAAAGCCACGAGACGACCTTCGCGCAATTGGTCTGCTCGCGCCTCGGCGTTCCGATCGAGAGTGTCACCGTCGTCCATGGCGATACCGACAAGGTGCAGTTCGGCATGGGCACTTACGGCTCGCGGTCCGGTGCGGTCGGCATGGCGGCGCTGTCCAAAGCGCTCGATAAGGTCGAGGCCAAGGCGAAGAAGGTCGCCGGCCATGTGCTGGAAGCTTCCGAGCACGACATCGAGTTCAAGGACGGGAAGTTCACGGTCAAGGGCACCGACAAGTCGATCGACTTCGGCTCGGTCGCGTTGAGCGCTTATGTGGCGCACAAGTTCGACGGCCAGGAACTCGAGCCCGGCCTGAAGGAGAGCGCATTCTGGGACCCCGCGAACTTCACCTTCCCGGCCGGCGTCCACATCTGCGAACTTGAGATCGATCCGGAGACCGGCGTCGTAACGATCGACCGCTGGACCGCGGTCGACGACTTCGGCAAGCAGATCAACCCGATGGTCGTCGCTGGCCAGGTGCACGGCGGCATCGCCCAGGGCGTCGGACAGGCGCTGCTCGAGGGCGCGCACTACAACAGCGACGGGCAACTGCTGACGGCGAGTTACATGGACTACACCATGCCGCGCGCCGACAACCTGCCTTCGTTCAAGGTCGATTCCATAGAAACGCTCTGTCCGTCGAACCCGCTCGGCATCAAGGGTTGCGGCGAAGCGGGCGCGATCGCCTCTCCGCCTGCGGTGATCAACGCCATCACCGATGCGCTCGGGCATGAAGACGTGGCGATGCCGGCGACCTCGCAAGTCGTCTGGCGAGCCGCCCAGAAGGCCGTGACGAAGCGCGCGGCGGAATGAATCAAATCGGAGGCGGCGCTCGCCGCCTCGCCAACCCATCGCTCGGAGAAATCTAAATGTATGCCTTTGAATATCATCGCCCGAACGCGCTTTCCGGCGCCGTCGCCGATCTCGCCAATCCGGACAGCAAGGCGCTCGCCGGCGGGCAGACCCTGCTTCCGACCATGAAGCAGCGGCTCGCCTCGCCCGCGGCGCTGATCGACCTGCGCGACGTTCCGGAACTGGCCGGCGTCTCCCGCAGCGGAGACAATCTCCTGGTCGGAGCGATGACCTGCCACGCCGACGTCGCCCGGAATTCCGTCGTTCAGGCGGCGATCCCCGCGCTCGCCAAGCTTGCCGGCGGCATCGGCGATCCGCATGTCCGCAACATGGGAACGATCGGCGGATCCATCGCCAACAACGATCCGGCCGCGGACTATCCCGCCGCGGCGCTGGCGCTTGGAGCGACGGTCATCACCAACACACGCCGCATTGCGGCGCAGGACTTCTTCAAGGGGCTATTCGAGACTGCGCTCGAGACCGGCGAACTCATCACCCAGGTCAGCTTCCCGATCCCGCAAAAGGCCGCCTATATGAAATTCCCGAACCCGGCCTCGCGCTTCGCGCTGGTCGGCGTTTTCGTCGCCAAAATGACGGGCGGGGTTCGGGTCGCGGTGACCGGCGCCGGGGCGAACGGCGTGTTCCGTGCCGACGCGCTCGAGGCGGCGCTTAACGCGAACTTCTCGGCCGCGGCGCTCAACGGCGTTTCGGTCTCCGCGAGCGGCCTCAATTCCGACCTCCACGCCGACGCCGACTACCGCGCCCATCTGATCGGCGTGATGGCGCGGCGCGCGGTCGCGGCGGCGGGCTGATCGCGCCACAGAGGCCCGGCCTCGAGCATTTCCGAAGGCGGCCGGGTTGACCCGGCCGCCGGACCTTTCGCAGGGTGCGGCTGCGCATTCCGAACGCGGAGTTCTTTGTTGTCCCGGCGTCCGCAGGCCCTTCCGGCCTCCATCGACGAAACCTTGGCGTTGCTCGGCACGGCCTCGTACGTCGCCGACCGGTCGCTGGCGACGGTCCTGTTCCTAAGTCTGAGACTGGGCCGGCCTTTGTTTCTCGAAGGCGAGGCGGGCGTCGGCAAGACCGAGGTCGCCAAAGTCCTGGCCGCTTCGCTCGACCGCAAGCTGATCCGCCTGCAGTGCTACGAAGGCCTCGATGTCGCGACCGCGGTCTATGAGTGGAACTACCCGGCGCAGATGATGGCGATTCGCCTGTCCGAGGCCGCCGGCGAGCACGACAAGGACCGCATCGAGCACGACATCTTTTCCGAGCGCTACCTCATCGAGCGCCCGTTGCTGCAGGCGTTGAAGCCCGACGTCAATGGCGCGCCGGTGCTGCTGATCGACGAGATCGATCGGGCCGACGAAGCGTTCGAAGCGTACCTCCTGGAAATTTTGTCCGACTTTCAGGTGACGATTCCCGAAATCGGCGTCCTGAAGGCGCCAGAGCCGCCGATCGTCGTCATCACCTCCAACCGCACCCGCGAAATTCACGACGCGCTCAAGCGCCGCTGCCTCTACCACTGGGTGGGCTATCCGGACCTCGCGCGAGAAATGGCGATCGTGCGCGCCAAGGCGCCGCGCGCGCCCGAACGGCTGACCGCCGAACTCGTGGCCTTCGTTCAGCGCCTGCGCCGGCAGGACCTGTTCAAGGCGCCAGGCGTCGCCGAGACCCTCGACTGGGCCTCTGCGCTGGTCGAACTCGACGCGGTCGCCCTTGACCCGGCGCAAGTGTCCGATACGCTCGGCGTGCTCCTGAAATATCAGGACGACATCGCCAAGATCGAGGGCGCCAAGGCGCAGACGCTGATCGAAGAGACCCGGGCCGAACTGCGTCGCCAGGAACTTGGCTAGAAGCGGACCGCCGCAGCGGGAATTGGCGTTCTCGCCGCGGACGGAGAAGGCGGGCGGTCGATGACCTACACGTTCAAGCTCTCGTGCACGTTGCCGGCGCCGCCGGGGGCGGTCTGCGACGCCTGGCTCGACAGCGCCGGCCATACCGCGATGACGGGCGCCCGATGAATCTCGCCCTCGGGCTGCCGTGATGCCAGGTCGCCCAGCATGACGGCGCTTTCAAACGCAAAGCCCGCCGGCAGCGGCGCGCTGGCGCAGAACATCGTCCATTTCGCCCGCGCCCTGCGGGAAGCCGGGGTGCCGCTCGGACCGGGCGCCGTTCTCGACGCGCTCGCCGCGGTGGAGGCGGCGGGCATCGGCGACCGCGAGGACTTCTACACGACGCTTCACGCGGTCTTCGTCAAGAAGCACGAACACTCTCTGCTTTTCGATCAGGCCTTTCGCATTTTCTGGACCCGAAAGGGTCTCCTCGAGAAGCTGATCGCGATGCTGTCGCCCCGGGCGCCCGGCCATCGCCAGCCGAAACCGGTCGAAGCCGGGGCGACCCGGGTCGCCGACGCCCTGTTCAAGTCGCCGCAGGAGGACGCCAAGGCGACGCCGTCGCTCGATCTCGACGCCCGTCTGACGATGTCGGCGACGGAAATCCTCCGATCGAAGGACTTCGCGCAAATGAGCGCCGCGGAAATCGAGGCCGCGCGCAAGGCGATCAACAAGCTCGTCTTGCCCGATGACCGGCGCCGGACGCGCCGTTTCGCCTCCGGCGCCCGGCGTGTTCGGATCGACGCGCGCCGCAGCTTCCGGCGTTCGCTGCAGCCCGGCGGGACGATCGATCTCGAATTTCGCGCGCCCATCCAACGCGCGCCGCCGATTGTCGCCCTGTGCGATATTTCCGGCTCGATGAGCGAGTACACGCGTCTCTTCCTGCATTTCCTGCATGCGCTGGGCGAAACGCGACGCGTCTCGACGTTTCTGTTCGGCACGCGTCTCACCAATGTCACGCGCGCCATGCGCGCCCGCGACCCGGACGAAGCGCTTGCGCAATGTTCGACCGCGGCGGTCGACTGGTCCGGCGGCACGCGGATCGGCGAGACGTTGGCGAGGTTCAACCGGGATTGGTCGCGGCGCGTGCTGGGCCAGGGCGCGATCACGCTCCTGTTCACCGACGGGCTCGAACGAGACGACGTCGACCAGCTCGCGCGCGAAATGGAGCGGCTCGCCAAGTCGAGCGCACGGGTGATTTGGGTCAACCCGTTGCTTCGCTTCGACGATTTCGCCGCCAAGGCGCGCGGCATACGCGCCATGCTGCCCTACGTCGATGCGTTCCGGCCGATTCACAACCTCGACAGCATGGTCGAGCTGTGCAAGGCGCTGTCCGGGCCACGGAGCGTCTCGGGCGATCCGAAGACCTGGCTGCGGACGATCGCCTGACTTGCCGCGGGAGTCTTGCGGAGCGGGCCGAACGGGGCCATTTTCCGTGAGGCCAATGGCGCGAACGGAATCGGAGGCGGCGATGAGTGAGGGCGGCATCGAGATCGCGGATGGCGCGGCGGCGACGATCAGCTTCAACGGCAGCCTTTGCATTCACTCCCGCCGGTGCGTTCTCTCAGAACCGACGGTCTTCAGGGCCAATGTCGAAGGGCCGTGGATCGACGCGAACGCAGCGACCGGCGAGGCTTTGTTGCGCGCCGCCATGAACTGCCCATCGGGAGCGATCCATGTCACCCGTCACGACGGCGGCCCCAACGAGGCCAACCCCAAGGTCAACACCATCGCGCTGCGCGAGAACGGGCCGCTCGCCATCAACGCGGAAATCGTGCTGGCGGGCCAGCCGATCGGCACGCGCGCCACGCTCTGTCGCTGCGGCGCGTCCAAGAACAAGCCTTACTGCGACGGCTCGCATGTCGCCGCAGCGTTCGTGGCCACGGGCGAACCGCCGACGACGACGAGCGCCGCGCTCGCCCGTCGCGACGGCGCCCTGGAGATCACGCCCTACCCGAACGGGCCGCTCGGCATCGCGGGCGCGGTCGAGATCATCGCCGGCACCGGCCATACCCTCGATCGTGTTGAGAGGACCGCGCTCTGCCGCTGCGGTCATTCCGGGCGCAAGCCCTATTGCGACGGCACGCACGCCAAGGTCGGGTTCGTTGCGCCGTAAGGCGGCCTTGCAAGGAGAGGACCTTCGATGTTGATACGAGATGAAGACGCTCTCGCCGCCGCCGAAGCCTGGCGGGAAGCCGGTCGTGGGGTCGCGATTGCGACGGTGGTCGAAACCTGGGGCTCGGCGCCGAGGCCGGTCGGGTCCCATCTCGTGATCGACGATGAAGGCAATTTTCTCGGCTCCGTGTCCGGCGGCTGCGTCGAAGGCGCGGTCGTCGAGGAGGCCTCGGACGTGATCGCCAATGGCGCGCCGCGGATGCTGGAATTCGGCGTCGCCGACGAGACGGCATGGCGCGTCGGCCTCTCGTGCGGCGGCCGCATCAAGGTCTATGTCGAGAAGGTCGTCTGATGCGTCTCGATGTGCTGAAGGCGATGAACGCGGCGCGGCGCGCGCGGCGCGCCGGCGCGATCGTCACCCGCCTTTCCGACGGCGATCAGCGGTTTGTCGCCGCCGAGGCGGTCGGCGCCGATCCGCTCGCCGCGGAGCTGGAAGCGGCGCTGCGGATGGGCAAAAGCGGCGCCGTCGATCGGCCAGGACGAGGAATATTTCCTCACCGTTCAGGCGCCCGCGCCGCGGCTCGTGACTGGTCGGCGCGGTGCATATCTCGCAAGCGCTCGCCCCGATCGCGCGCATAGCCGGCCTCGACGTATCCATCATCGATCCGCGCACCGCCTTTGCGACGCCCGAGCGCTTCCCGGATACGCCGGTCATCGCCGAATGGCCCGACGAAGCGCTCTTGGAAGCGCCGCTCGACCGCTACACCGCGATCTGCCTGCTGACCCACGACCCGAAGATCGACGACCCGCGCGCTGACCATCGCGCTCAACGCCGAATGCTTCTATATCGGCGCGCTCGGTTCGCGGAAGACCCACGCCAAGCGGCTTGAGCGCATGCGGGCGAAGGGCTTCGGCGAGGCGGCGCTCGCCCGCATTCACGCGCCGATCGGCCTCGACATCGGCGCGGTCAGTCCGGCCGAGATCGCGGTCTCGATCATCGGCGAGATTGTCGCCTCGCTGCGCAAGAAGCCGCTGCGGTCGGAAAGCGCGGCGGCATGAAATTCGGCGCAGTGCCGATCGAGGAGGCGGAGGGGGCCGTTCTCGCTCACGCCGTGCGGGCTGGCGACGCCGCGCTGAAGAAGGGCGACACCGTCACCAGCGAGCGCCGCCGCGCGCTGCGCCACGGCGGGCGTCGACAGCGTCGTCGCGGCGCGCCTCGAGCCGGGCGACGTTGGCGAGGACGAAGCGGCGCATCGGCTCGCCGAGCGCCTCGCCGGCGCACATGTCCGTTGCTCGCCGCCGTTCACCGGCCGCGTCAACATGTTCGCGCGAGGTCGCCGGGCTCGTGATCATCGACGTCGGCCGCGATCGACGGCGTGAACGCGTCGACGAGGCGATCACCGTCGCGACGCTTGTCGCCGCATCGCGCCGTCGCCGGCGGCGACATGGTGGCGACGGTCAAGATCATTCCGTTCGCGACGCCCGGACGCGCGCTTGAGGCGGCGCTCGGGGCGCTCGGACGGCGCCGGCCGTGGCTGTCGCGCCGTTTCGCCCGATGAGGGTCGGCGTCGTCTCGACGCTGCTGCCGGGCCTGAAGCCGAGCGTCGTCGCCAAGACCTTGCGTCTGCTCGAGGCGCGCTTGGCGGCCGCGGGCGCGCGGATCGTCGCGGACGAGCGCGTCGCGCACGAAGTCGACCGCTGGCGGCGACGCTCGCGACGGCTCGCCGATCGGGGCGACGCGCTGATCGTGTTCGGCGCGTCGGCGATCACCGACCGGCGCGACGTCATTCCTGCCGCGATCGAGGCGATCGGCGGGCGCATCGAACGGTTCGGCATGCCGGTCGATCCCGGCAACCTGCTGCTGCTCGGCGGCGCTGGGGCGACGCCGATCATCGGCGCGCCGGGCTGCGCGCGCTCGCCGAAGGAGAACGGCTTCGATTGGGTGCTTGCAGCGCGTGCTCGCCGGCGTGCCGATCACCGACGCCGACATTCGCGCGATGGGCGTTGGCGGCCTCCTGATGGAGATCGCCTCCCGCCCGCAACCGCGGCGCGGGCGTTGAATGAGGTCGCCGCCGTCGTTCTCGCCGCCGGCGGCGCATCGCGCTTTCGCGCCGCGGGCGGCCTCAATGAGACCAAGCTCATCGCCAAGCTCGAAGGGAAGCCGATCGTGCGGATGGTCGCGGAGTCCGCGCTCGCCTCGAAGGCGAGCCCGGTCGTTGCAGTCGTGGGGCACGCGCGACGCGCCATCGAAACCGCGCTTGCCGGCCTTCCCGTGACCATCGCCTTCAATCCGGACTTCGCCGCCGGGATCGCGTCTTCGCTCGGCGTGGGCCTTGCCGCGTTGCCGCCTGACGTCGCCGGAGCCATTGTCATGCTCGGCGACATGCCGCGGGTCGACGCACGAATGGTCGACGCCCTGATCGACGGCTTTCTCGCACGCCCCGAGGCGCACGCCGCCGCGCCGCTCCAAGGCGGGCGAAGGAGGCAACCCAGTTCTGCTCGGCCGCGTCCTGTTCGAGGCCGCCATGCGCCTCACGGGCGACGAAGGCGCCCGCCGGCTCGTCGCCGCTCTGAGCGACGAGGCGATCGTCGAGATCGAAACGAAGGACACAGGCGTCGCCTTCGACGTGGACACGCCGGAGGATCTGCTGCGCAACGGGTCTTAGGCCGAACTCGACGAGAGGGTTGTATCGTTTCGCCGCGGACGCAGGTTGACCAATCCCGGTCCTTTCGGCGATGTCCGGCCCACGGATCGATTGCCGATTTGGGAGCCTGGCCATGGTCGAGAGACTGCGCATCGCTTTGCTGTTCGGCGGCCGGTCGGCGGAGCACGACGTTTCCGTCATCTCGGCGGGCAATGTGTTCCGGGCGCTCGATCCCGCGGCGATATGAGATCGCACCGATCGGCATCAGCCGATCCGGAATTCTGGCGCCTATGCCCCGTTCGAGGGTGGCGCATTTCCCGCGGCGGTTCCCGAGGCCGGACCCCGCGTCGCTCTCGTTCCAGGCGGTGCGGGGCGGCTCGTCGTCATGGCCGAAAATGACGGCGCCGCGCCAGGCGCCTCGCTGGTCGTCGATGTCGTGTTTCCGGTCCTCCATGGGCCGTTCGGCGAGGACGGAACCGTGCAGGGCGCAGCCGAACTTGCCGGCGTGCCCTACGTCGGATCGGGCGTATTGGGCTCGGCGGTCGCCATGGACAAGGACGTCGCCAAACGTCTGATGCGCGACGCCGGCCTGCCGGTGGCGCGGTTCTTGACCTTCGGCCTCGGCGATTCGCCGGCGTTCCAGGCGGTCGCGGCCGAGCTCGGGCGTCCCGGTGTTCGTCAAGCCCGCCCGGCTCGGGTCGTCGGTCGGGATCAGCAGGGCCGGAACAAGCGAGGAATTCGCGAAAGCCGTCGCCGAGGCGTTCCGCCACGACCGCAAGATTCTGGTCGAGGAATATGTGCGCGGCCGCGAGATCGAGTGCGCGGTGCTGGAGGACGCGGACGGTTCGCTCACAGTCTCGTCGCCCGGCGAAATCGTGCCGAGCAACCGCCACAGCTTCTATAGCTACGAAGCCAAATATCTCGATGACCAGGGGGCCAAGATCAAGGTTCCGGCCGACCTGCCGCCCGAGGTCGGCGACAAACTGCGCAAGCTTGCGCTGGAGGCCTTCCGTGCGCTCGGCTGCGAAGGCCTGGCGCGCGTCGACTTCTTCCTGCGCGAGGACGGGAAAGCTACTGGTCAACGAGGTGAACACCATGCCGGGCTTCACCAATATCAGCATGTATCCGAAGGCGATGGAGGCGAGCGGCGTCGGCTATCGCGACCTCATCGATCGCCTCATCCGCCACGCGCTCGCCCGCGCCGCGTCAAACCGGCAGGCTGACCGGCGGCCACATGCGTGCAGGAAGGAATGCAGGCGCCAATCCCAAGCGGCGACGGCGCCAACCCCAAATCCATGCCAACTTTTTGCAAGAGGCGCTCCATTGCCGTTTTGAACAATTCCTACCGCTTAGCCGCAAGCCACCGCCGTCATTGCGAGGAGCGAAGCGACGAAGCAATCCAGGGATCGTAAAGCGCCCTTCGTTCTCTGGATTGCTTCGCTGCGCTCGCAATGACGGGTGCGAATCGACTTGAATTCATCGCGCTTTCGCTCCTGAACACGACCTCGAGCCTGGACGGCTTGATTTCCGAATTATAGCATGTAAGGGTCCAGTCAGCAAGAAAAAGTCTGATTTTCAGCAAAGCCGCACGAACCCCCGGTCGTCAAAGATCTGACGCTGGGTTCCGAGGTCGACGGAGCGGAGTCGGCGTGACCCGGCCGTTGCGCCTCCAATCTTGGCGTGCGTCCGAGCAATTCCTCTCAGAAAGAAGATCCCCGCGCTATACGCGCATTGACGCAGTTCAAGATCAGGCGGAAAGCATCGCGCGGCGGCGATATCCCAGGAAGCCGAGGCCCGCGAACCCGGCGAGCATCATGGCCCGTGTCGAAGGCTCCGGAACGGCGGGCGAGGGCTCGCACAAGATATTCTGAATCGTGAAATTTGCAGAAACGCACGCTCGGGCGCGACATACCCGCTTGGCGTCTGTGAGTGAGCCCCACGCTAACATGGCGATTCCAACCGAACGCGATAGGGTCTAGCCTGCGCCCAACGCATTGGAGGAGACGCCCATGACGACGAACGCCCAAGTCCTGCTCGACCATCGCCCGACGGCCAAGCTCGAGCCGGGGTGTTTCCGCATGGTCGAGGCGCCCGTTCCGGCGCCGGGTCCGGGGCAAGTGCTCGTGCGGCACACATTTCTGTCGCTCGACCCCTATATGCGCGGGCGCCTCAGCGACGCGAAATCCTACGCCAAGCCGCAGGAGCTAGGCGCGGTGATGGGCGGCGGCACGGTCGGACTCGTCGAAGCCTCCAGCAATCCGCGCTTCAAGCCGGGCGACGCGGTCGTCGGCATGGGAGGCTGGCAGCGCTATTCGCTGAGCGACGGCAGCGACATCCAGAGTGATCGACGCCAAGGCCGTCCCCATTCAGGCCTATCTCGGTCCTCTCGGCATGCCCGGCGTCACCGCATGGTATGGCGTCAACAAGATCATCGAGCCCAAGGCGGGCGAGACGGTCCTGGTCTCGGCCGCGACCGGCGCGGTCGGCTCGGTTGTCGGCCAGATCGCGCGAATCGCCGGGGCGCGGGCGGTCGGCGTCGCCGGCGGGCCGGAGAAATGCGCCTACGCCGTCAAGGAGCTGGGATACGCAGCCTGCGTCGACCATAAGTCGCCGAATTTCGCCGCCGAACTGAAAGCCGCGTTGCCGGATGGCGTCGACGGGGTGTTCGAGAATGTCGGCGGCGAGCCCTTCCAGCAGGCGCTGCGGCGGCTCAACGATTTCGCCCGCCTCGCCATCTGCGGTCTCATCGCCTCTTATGAGGGCGCGCCGACCGCGCTGCCGGACATGCGCATCTTTCTCGTCCGGCGCATCAAGATGGAGGGCTTCATCGTCGCCGACCACATGAAACTGTGGCCGCAGGCGATCGCCGAGCTTGCCGGCCACGCCGCCGCCAGACGCCTGATCTGGCGCGAGACGATCCGCGACGGCCTCGCCAGCGCGCCGCAGGCGCTGATCGACCTGCTGCACGGGGAGAATTTTGGCAAGATGCTGGTGCGGGTGGATTGATTGGCGCTAAACGCTGGGTCTTGGTTGATCCCGCTGTTGATCCTCAGTCAACGTTAGACCGCTGCCGGTTGAGTTGTAGAAAACATCGGCGGCTCCTATTTTGGGGCGTGAAACTCGACGACTGGCTCAGGCAGAACGGCGTGACGCGGGCGAGTTTCGCCCGGCGTATCGGCGTTTCGCCCGGCGCGGTGACGCTGATCTGCCGCGAGCGCGGCGCCTGGCTGTCGCGGGACACCGCCGAGCGGATCGTCGCCGAGACGCTGGGCGAGGTCACGCCGAACGATTTTCTCATCGCCCCGCCGCGCGCTTTCAAAGGACAGGACATGCATCACCCCGTCACCGCCGCCATCGAGGCTCTCGCGCGCGGCGAAATCGTCGCCGTCACCGACGACGACGATCGCGAGAACGAGGGCGACCTCGTCGTCGCCGCTTCGCTGTGCACGCCGGAGAAGATGGCCTTCATCATCCGCAATTGCTGCGGCATCGTCTGCGCGCCGCTGACCGGCGACGACGCGCGGCGGCTGAACCTCAGTCCGATGGTGGCGATCAACGACGCGCCGCTCGGCACCGCGTTCACCGTCTCGGTCGACGTTCGCCACGGGCTGACAACCGGCATATCGGCCGAGCAGCGCTGCAACACCGTGCGGGCGCTGGCCAACCGCAACATGGGCGCAAGCGATTTCGTGCGCCCCGGCCACGTCTTTCCGCTCGTCGCCAAGGACGGCGGGGTGCTGATGCGCTCGGGCCACACCGAGGCCGCGGTCGACCTTTGCAAGCTCGCCGGCCTGCCGCCGGTCGCCGTCATCTGCGAACTCGCCAACGACGACGGCACGGTGATGGTCGGACCGCAGATCGCGGCCTTCGCCGACAAGCACAAGATCAAGCGCATTTCGGTCGCCGACCTCATCGCCTACCGGCAGGCGCGCGAAAAGCTGGTCGAGCGGGTGGCCTGCTTCCCCATCGCGACGCCGATCGGCGAACTTCAGGGCTACGCCTACCGCACGCCGTTCGATCCGGTGCTGCATTTCGCTTTCGTGCATGGGGCGATCGGCGACGGACGCGACGTGCCGGCGCGCCTGCACCGGGCCGATATCCTCACCGACATTTTCGGCGGCGGCGCGATCCCGAAGGTTCTGAAACGCTTCAAGGCGGAGGGGCGCGGCGCGCTCGTCTATCTGCGCGACGGCGCGGCGGGCGTGCCGGCCAACCTCGGCGGCGCCGAGACAAGCTCGGACGGGGCGCGGGCGACGCTGTGGCGCGAGATCGGACTGGGGGCGCAAATCCTGCGCGATCTCGGCGTCACGTCAATTCGGCTCAGGACCGACAACCCCCGCACCTATGTCGGGCTTTCCGGCTTCGGCATCGAGATTGCGGCGGTGGAGCCGCTGGAGGGGTGAATCCTTGGCGCAAAAGCTTTTAACAGCACGCAGCAGTGCTTCTAAAAATCGACAAATCCTTGCAAACCAGACGCTCCTGTGGTTTACTGTTTATTCTCACCCGGTACACCCGTGTCGGGATTTTCAGTTTCCGACAGGGTTGGACTTCTTGACGCGTTACCGCAGTGAATAGGTGAGGTATCGTCTCTGCGGCGGCGACGTTGTTTCTGAAATAACGGGATCTTCGTCAAAGATGACGATGGGGTCCCAGCGTCGGTGGGGCGTTGCCGCATGGCGTATCGAGTGGGTTCCGATTCACCCAATCGGGTCTGTCTGTGTCAGGGACCCTCTCTGTTTCTTCGCCTATTCATCTACGTCGCGATATTTGTGCTCTTATTCTCAACTGAATCAAGGGCTCAGCCGACACCGCCAGGCTATGCTCAAGCACAAGGCGCGTTTGCACAGCTTACTCTCGATCAGCGGGTAAGGGCGCAGATCCTTTTAACAGCGGCTGGATATTGGCCTGCCGTACCAAACGCAGATTTCAGTGTTCGTCTATTCAATGCGATATGTCAATTTGAGGTCGACAGCGGATATGTGCCACTTGGTATATTGAACAACGGACAGATGGATCGTCTGACTTCAGCGGGCGGGGAGTTTTTGAACCGATGGGGCTTTGAGTTCATTAGGCACCCAAATCCCGCAGCTAACAACCAAATATGGGTGCCTATCGGCCTACCTGTAACGAAAGAGTTAACTTCAACAGGATTTTCCTTTACCAATACAGCGTATGGTTTAGTGTTGACTTATGATTTTTTTCCGCAGTTTAACGTACGCAGTTCTTTTATTTCACTACTGGATAACTTAGCGCGAAGAGGCGAGAAGTTATATTACTCAAAATTATATCGGGATGAGTTTTTTGCGCTTTCCTACTCGGATGGAATTACCGATGCCTACGTTCGCTACCATCAGATTGGACGAGGCGGCGTTGGCTTTACGCTGTATTGGAGCCATACCGCGGCGGGGATGCATTTCGAGCGAATTGCTACGTTGATTTCAGGTTCTTTATGGTCGTCAACAACTGGAGCTCCCTTCATATATCCGTTTACCGTGAGTGCGCCAAACATCGCATCGAGTCCAGTTCCTGCGCCACCGCCAGCTCCGGCGCCGGCGTCGCCTCAGCAAGAACCGCCTCAGACAGGGAAGTCAGGTACGGGATTCTTTGTAACAAGTGACGGACGTATTATGACCAACGCTCATGTCGTTCGAGATTGCTCGGAAATTCACGTTGGGATGGGTCAAGGAAATTACCTAATTGCCCACGTTGTCGCCAAAGATCCAATTAACGACTTAGCTCTTCTGAAAGTTGACGTTAGCCCCCTACACGTTGCCACTTTGCGCTTCGCAGTGAATCGGGGAAAGTGTCGAAGCGTTTGGGTATCCGCTCAGCGAGGTGTTGGCGACCTCTGGCAATTTCACAACTGGCAATGTGACCGCTCTGGCCGGCATAGGCGACGACAGTCGATATGTTCAAATATCCGCGCCTATTCAGCATGGTAATTCGGGGGGACCGCTTCTGGACGAAAATGGAAATGTAGTCGGCATCGTTTCGTACAAATTGAACGATATTGCTGAATTGAAAAATAGCGGGAGCGTTCCGCAGAATGTAAATTTCGCGATTAAGGCTTCCGTCGCGGCAAACTTCCTTCAAGACAATAGTGTCAAATTTCAAATCGGCGAGGCAACTCAGGCCATGAAACCTGCCGATCTAGCGGACGCGGCCAGGCCCTCAGTGTCTACATCGAGTGCCGTTGAGATATGGGCCTGGAATTGCCGGGCGCGCAAAGTCCGCTAGTCGGCTCGAGAAGGCGCTGCTGCCCCTTGAAATCGCTCAAAATGGCAATGCGACACCCCTTGTCATAACTTTGCATTGGCGCAGCATTCGTTTCCGGTTGGCGCCATGACTGTTTGACATTGGGACGTCCGAAGCAGAC
>CAWIUD010000011.1:0-29795 GCA_963839185.1 uncultured Alphaproteobacteria bacterium
GGTGGCCGACGACCGCCGTGGCGGCTCGCGACTTGGCACCAGACACCGGACGCCGCTTCGGCTTCGACGGCGCCGCGCAGCCTGAAAAATTTACGCCATGAGCGGCATTCTTGGAAAGCGCCAATGCCACATACGAACCGCCGGCGGAGTGTCTCAGTTTGAAATTTCCTGTCGAGAGTGAATTAACTTGTCCGGTTTTGGTAGCCCATCAAATGTCCGCTTCTTCTGCTCTGTTTTCCCGTGGGACCGTGGGCAAGGCGGATGGGAGTTTTCGTTTCTCGACGAGACGGGCTTGCCCGCGCGCCGGGGATAGCGTGTGAGCCGCGCTCGCCGACTCGGCGTTCGTAGAGCTTCGGAGCAATCGCGCGCGAGAAACGCCGCTCAACATGGGGTTTCACAACCCGATACGCCGCAAACGGCAAACCGTCGGCTATTGGGTCTCACCCGAACCCCTCAGGGAGAGGGAGCAGGCCGGCGCCGCTACCCGCTTCCCGGCGCTTCCGCGAGGCGAACCATCGCCTCGAAAAACAGGCGGCGGAAGCGCTCCGCATCGACCGAGACGGCGACGTCGGCGTTGGCGAGCCGGCCCCACTGGCCGCGCCAATCGGCGATTGTCGCCCCGGTGGTGAGCCGGCCTGACGTTTCGACGTCAACCGCCGCGCGGCGCGTTTCAACGAGCGTCGGGTCCAGCGCGACCGCGACCGCCAGCGGATCGTGCATGGTGAAGATGCGCTTGCCGATCATTGTTTCCATGCGCTCGAAATAGAAGCGTGAGGCGTCTTCGAGGAAACGCGTCAGTGCGGCGCCATGGGGTTTGCCGGCGATGCGCGAGGCGAGCGTCGCGATATCGTGTTCATCAATGATCGTCTTGCGGGTGACGTCGAGGCCGACGGCGACCGCCGGCGCCGCGCCGACGCCGCCGAACGATCGAAAGACGATGCGCGCCGCCTCCGGATCATGCCAGATGTTGAACTCGGCGGTGGGCGTCACATTGCCCGGTTCAGCATACGCGCCGCCCATGAGGACGAAGCGCTTGACCAGGCGCGGCAACTCCGGCTCGCGCATCACCGCGAGCGCAATATTGGTCAAAGGACCTGTCGCGACACAGGATGAGGCGTCCCGCATGCGCGCGGGCAGCAGCGACGATAGAATCCACGGCGTGAAGCGCCGCGGCCTGCTCCTCGGGCTCGGGCAGCATCGCGTGGCCGAGGCCGGTTTTGCCGTGAACCTCGCTCGCGTCCCTGACCGTGATCGACAAGGCGGTCGGCGCGCCCGGCCAGACGGGAATGTCGGCGCGGCCAGCAAGGTTGAGGACCGCCCGCGTGTTTCGGGTCGCCGCCGCGAGGCCGACATTGCCGACGACAGTCGAGACGCCAAGGATCTGCGCTCTCGGTCGGCGCAGGCGTAGAGCAGCGCAAGCGCGTCGTCGATTCCCGTATCGACGTCGAAAACAAACGCTTCGGCGTGCTCGGGCATCGCGCTCCTCCCCAAAATTTCGGCCGGCATTCTCGTTCGGCGGGCAATCGCCCGTCAAACGAGAAACCCGCGCCGCTCCTTGCCGAGCCAGCGCGTCATGAGGAGCACGGCCACGACCGCAAGACCGGTCGCAAGGCCGATCCAAACTCCGACCGCGCCGAGCGGAGTCAGGAAGCCAAGCGCCATGCCGACCGGCGCGCCAATCGCCCAATAGCCCAGAAGCGCGATGACGAAAGGCCAGCGCGAATCGTGCAAGCCGCGCAGCATGTTGGCGAGCGCCGCCTGGCTTGCGTCGGAAATCTGGAAGATCGCCGCGACCCTAAGCAGCGCAATCGGCGACCTCCACTGCGCTGGCGTTTGCCGGCGCATCGACGTCCATGAACGGGGCGATTAGCAGTCGTGGCGACTAGCGATCATCGTCGTCGCCGAGATTGCGGCGTAGACGAGGGTCAGGCCGAACGCGGACCACCCGGCCCGCGAAATCGCCTGACGGTCGCGTGCGCCAAAGGCCAGGCCGACCCTCACCATCCCCGCCTGGCCGAGCCCAAGCGGAATCATGAAGGCGATCGACGCGATCTGCAAAGCGACCGTATGGGCTTCGAGGGCGGCCTGGCCGATAAGACCCATCACCATCGTCGCGCGCGGAGAAGACCCCGACCTCGGCGACGATCATCGCGCCCATCGGCAGGCCGAGCCGCCATAGGGCGAAAAACTCGCGTCGCGCCGGCCGCCATGGCAACGCGAACAGGCGAAGCCGCCGCATCCGCGGGTCGATCAGCGAGGCCGCGAGCAGGATGAGGAACATCAGCGTCTGCGACAGCGTGGTCGCCAGGCCCGATCCGAAAATGCCGAGCGCGCGGCATGCCAAGATTTCCGAAGATCAGCGCATAGTTGGCGACGGCGTTGAACGCGACGCCAATCAGCCCAGCGATCAGCGTTGGACGCGGTCGCTGGTGGGCGGAAAAGATCGCGCGAGCGGTGAAAAACAGCAGATTCGGCGCCAGGCTCCACTGATAGCCGCGCATGTAGGTTCCCGCGTCGCGCGCAAGGTCTATCGGCTCGCCGAACGCAACAAGGATTCGCTCCGTCTGCGACAGAAAGATCCACGCGACGGCGGAAAGGATGAGGGCGGACAGAAGCGACTGGTGCGTGGCGCGTCTCAGGCCTTCGCCGCTTTCGCGGGCGCCGATTTTCGCAGCCGCGATGGGCGCCAGCGCCGCGACGATCCCGATGCCAAGGACCATCTCCGGCTGATACAGATTGAAGCCGAGCGCTCCCGCCGCGAGCGCGCGAGGAGAGAGCCGACCCAGCATGATGAAGTCGGTCGCGGTCATCGCGTAGATTGCGACATTGGCGAGAACGATCGGCCAGCCGAGCGCGAGAGTCGCGCCAACCTCGCCCGCGAGCCAGCCGCGGCGGGACGCGGCCGGGATGGGTTGCGGCGCGGCGAACATGGCGAGCGAGACCTGTTGGAGGGCAAAAGGCGCGTGCAATAGCTCAGTCGGAGCTCGGCAGCAACTCTTGAACGTCAAAATGGGGGGATACCGGCGACAGGGCCGGCGATGGCGGCCCAGCGGCGTCACGAACGGTTTGGGGGATCAAGGTTCAAAGTTGGAGAGACACGCGCTTCGCGCCGCCCGACGGGCGGCTCAGCTCTCGACTGGCTGGACTGGCGAACCTGCCCGCGCGATCGCCGGGCCCTCAGTGCCCCAGCGCCTTGACGATCTGGTCGGTCATCTTCTTGGCGTCGCCGAACAGCATCAGCGTGTTGTCGCGGAAGAAGAGCTCGTTCTCGACGCCGGCGTAGCCCGAGCCCATGCCGCGCTTGACGAACAGCACTGTCTTCGCCTTCTCCACGTCGAGGATCGGCATGCCGAAGATCGGCGACTTCGGGTCGGTCTTGGCGGCGGGGTTGGTGACGTCGTTGGCGCCGATCACATAGGCGACGTCGGCCTGGGCGAACTCGTTGTTGATGTCTTCGAGCTCGAATACCTCGTCGTAGGGAACATTGGCTTCGGCGAGCAGCACGTTCATGTGGCCGGGCATGCGGCCCGCGACAGGATGGATCGCGTATTTGACCTCGACGCCTTCCTTCTTCAGCAGATCCGCCATTTCGCGAAGCGAGTGCTGCGCCTGCGCCACCGCCATGCCATAGCCGGGGACGATGATCACTTTCGAGGCGTTCTTCATCATGAAGGCGGCGTCTTCCGCCGAGCCCTGCTTGACCGGCCGCGTCTCCTTCGCGCCCGCCGGGCCCCCGGTCTCGCCGCCGAAGCCGCCGAGAATCACCGAGATGAAGGACCGGTTCATGCCCTTGCACATGATGTAGGACAGGATCGCGCCGGAGGAGCCGACGAGCGCGCCGGTGATGATGAGCGCGAGATTGCCGAGCGTGAAGCCGATGCCCGCCGCCGCCCAGCCGGAATAGGAGTTCAGCATCGAGATGACGACCGGCATGTCGGCGCCGCCGATCGGGATGATCAGCAGGACGCCAAGCGCCAGCGCCACCAGCGCGATCAGCCAGAAGAAGGCGGCCGATTGCGTCGCGTAGAAGAGCGCGATCAGGAGCACGAGCGCGACGCCAAGGCCGCCGTTGATCACATGGCGCTGCGGCAGGAGGATCGGCGCGCCGGACATCCGCCCGTCAAGCTTGAGAAAGGCGATGATCGAACCGGTGAAGGTCACCGCGCCGATCGCGAGGCCGAGCGACATCTCGATGATGCTGGACGAATGAATGGCGTCGCCCTCGGCGATGCCGAAGGCTTCCGGCGCATAGAGCGCGCCGGCCGCGACCAGCACCGCCGCCAGGCCGACCAGCGAATGGAACATCGCCACCAGCTGCGGCATCGCTGTCATCTGCACGGTGCGGGCGCGCCAGACGCCGATCCCGCCGCCGATCGCGACGGCGACGATGATCAAGAGCCACGAGACGAAGCCGGAAGGCGGCGAGAGCGCAAGCGTCGTCAGCACGGCGACCGCCATGCCGATCATGCCGAAGCGGTTGCCTTGTCGCGACGTGGCGGGCGAGGAGAGGCCGCGCAGCGCCAGAATGAACAGAACGCCGGCGACGAGATAGAGCAGGGCGGCGAGGTTGGCGTTCACGGCCGTCAGCCCTTTTTCTTGTACATCGAGAGCATCCGCTCAGTGACGAGAAACCCGCCGAAAATATTCACCGAAGCAAGGATCAGCGCGATGAAACCGACGAAGCGCGCGAAGGTCGAGCCGCTGTCGACCGCAGCGACGCCGACCGAGAGCAGCGCGCCGACGACGATCACCGAGGAGATCGCGTTGGTCTCGGACATGAGCGGCGTATGCAGCGCCGGCGTCACCGACCATACGACATAATAGCCGACGAATACGGCGAGCGCGAAGATCGCAAGCCTGAACACGAATGGATCGATCGCCCCGCCCGAGGCGGCGTGGCCGGCCGCGGCAAGCTGATCGCTGTAGGCTTGCGCGGCCTGGGCAGCCTGCCGGGCGGCCTCTGCGGCGGCGCGAAGTTTTTCAATTGCGGCGTCGAGGTTGTCCATCCGGCTCTCCGAGGCTTAAGGGGCGGGCGGCGGGTCAGGCCTATTTGGGTTGAAAGCCGGGATGGACGATCGCGCCCTCCCGGGTGAGGCAGGTCGCCTTCACGATCTCGTCGTCCCAGTTGACCGCGAGGGCCTTGCTCGCCTTGTCGATCAGCGGTTCGACGAAGGCATAGAGATTGCGGGCGTAGAGCGAGGAGGCGGTGGCGGCGAGGCGCGTGACATTGGAGTAGCCGACGATCTTGACGCCGTTCTCGGTCTTGACCAATTCGCCCGCCCGCGAGAGCTCGCAATTGCCTCCCCGTTCGACGGCAATATCGACGATGACCGAGCCGGCGCGCATCGATTTGACCATGTCGGCGCTGATCAGCTTGGGGGCCGGACGGCCGGGGATTAGCGCGGTGGCGATGACAATATCCTGCTTGGCGATGTGCGAGGCGATGAGCGCCGCCTGCTTCTGCTTGTAGGCGTCGGACATTTCTTTCGCATACCCGCCCGCCGTTTCGGCCTGCTTGAATTCCTCGTCCTCGACGGCGATGAACTTCGCGCCGAGCGATTCGACCTGCTCCTTGGTCGCAGGGCGCACGTCGGTTGCGGTGACGACCGCTCCGAGCCGCCTGCCGGTGGCGATCGCCTGAAGACCGGCGACGCCGACGCCCATGACGAACAGCCTTGCCGCCGGCACTGTGCCGGCGGGCGTCATCATCATCGGCAGCGCGCGGCCGTATTCCGCCGTGCCGTCGATCACGGCGCGATAGCCGGCGAGGTTGGCCTGACTCGACAAGACGTCCATCACTTGGGCGCGGGTGATGCGCGGCAAAAGCTCCATCGCGAAGGCCGTGACGCCGGCATGCGCCATGGCGCCGACCGCCTCCTGCTGGCCGTAGGGATCCATGATGGCGATGACGAGCGCGCCGGCCTTCATGCGCCCGAGTTCCTGGGCGTTCGGCCGGCGCACTTTCAGCACAACATCTGCGTTCAGCGCCTCTTCAGCCGAGACGAGGCGCGCGCCCGCCGATTTCATAGTCGGCGTCGACAAATCCCGCTTCCGCGCCCGCGCCGCGCTCGACTGCGACGTCCGCCCCGAGGGCGGCATATTTCTTGACTGTTTCCGGGCTCGCCGCGACGCGCGTTTCAGCCGGGTCCGTCTCCGCCGGCGTTCCTATCAGCATGAAACTTCCTCACGACCGTCAACGCCCGATATGACGGCCGCCGATCCGGCTGAGCGTCCTCCCCCAGCGAAGTCACGAAAGGCATGCGGCGGCGTCGAGACAGCCTTAGAGCATCGGCCGTCGGGTCGCAACGCGACTGCGGCGATGGCGTTTATGAGGGCGCCTCAGGCGCGTGCGGCGATCTCGATCAGGCGGTCGCTCGACTTGTCCCGAATCTCGAGCGTCTCGAACTTGGCGAGTTCGGCTTCCGCTTCGTCCTGCGCGGCTTTGGCGTCGTCGATCTGGCCCAGAAGCTCGGCGATCGAACTCTTCAGATTGTCGCGCCGGACCGAGGCCGCCCGCGCATAGGTCGGATACGCGAAATGGGCGGGATCGGCGATGCCCGCGCGTTTCTCCTCGTTGGCGATTTCGCGATCAAGGTCGCCGGTCATCCGGGTGAATTCGGCCAGCATCAACTCGATCTGCCTGACGCGGCGGCGCTTTTCTTCGAGTTGAAAGCGCTTCAGACGAATAAGCGTGTCCCGCGACTTCATGTTGAGCGCACTCCTAAGAAACTCACAACGCAAGAGGACGACGCCGTCCTCGGTGAACAACCACGAGACCGCCAGACGATGCCTCAGGAAGGTTTCTCCTTTCTTACGTCACGTCGCCGATGCGGCTCCTGTTAACGCAGGAAGGCTCGCGGGCGGCGATTGACGCGCCGGAGCGCCGGCGTCGCGTTAGCGGTTCATTTACCCGCTTCGCTAACAATCTTGGGCTAAAGGGCGAGTCTTGCCGGCGCGGATTTCTCCGCAATTCAACAGCTGGACTTTGCCGTTCCGTGAACCCCGAACCCTGAGTCTCATGAATCTGTTAGAATGATTCGTTAATGTGACGCATCAACTTTATTGAACCAGAAATACCCTTTTTTATCAGATTGTTATCATTATCGGGGCAGGGCTCCGAATGGGGCTTGCATGTGGGAATCATGATTTGTTAACCATTGACCGTCAGTCTCTGCTCGAATCAGTCCGGGTTCGAACTGCGCGCCGGCGACGATTGGGCATGGAAGCGATGTACATCACCGCGGTCACGACGAGACGACGGGCGAGGCGGGGAGCCTAAAATGCGGGTACTTTTGATCGAAGACGATACGGCGACCGCGCAAAGCGTCGAATTGATGCTGAAGTCGGAGAACTTCAACGTCTATGTCACCGACCTCGGCGAGGAAGGCATCGATCTCGGCAAGCTCTACGACTACGACATCATCCTCCTCGACCTCAATCTGCCCGACATGTCCGGCTACGAGGTGCTTCGTTCGCTCAGGGTGACCAAGATCAAGACCCCGATCCTGATCCTCTCCGGCATGGCCGGCATCGAGGACAAGGTCAGGGGCCTCGGCCACGGCGCCGACGACTATCTGACCAAGCCGTTCCACAAGGACGAACTCGTCGCCCGCATCCACGCCATCGTGCGCCGCTCGAAAGGCCACGCCCAATCGGTCATCACCACCGGCGATCTGGTCGTCAATCTCGACCAGAAGACGGTCGAGGTCGACAGCGCGCGGGTGCATCTGACCGGCAAGGAATATCAGATGCTCGAGCTCCTCTCGCTGCGAAAGGGCACGACGCTCACCAAGGAAATGTTCCTCAACCATCTCTATGGCGGCATGGACGAACCGGAACTCAAGATCATCGACGTCTTCATCTGCAAACTGCGCAAGAAACTGGCCACCGCCTCCAACGGCCGCAACTATATCGAGACCGTCTGGGGCCGCGGCTACGTGCTGCGGGAGCCCTCGCCGAACGACGACCGCATCCCCGCCTGACCAAAAAGCGCCGTCGCTCCGATAAGCCGGACGCGTTCGGATCGGCTTCGCAAGGCGCTGTCGGCGTCAGAGGCGCCAGCTGTTCGACGGGCGAACGCCAAGCAGTTATGGCGCCGCAGCCAAGCAAACGTGGCGCCAAACCCAAATCCATGCCAACTTTTGCCAAGAGGCGCCCATCGCCGTTTTGAGCGATTTCAAGGGGTTATTACGAATGCAAGAATGCAAGACCGGCAGCGCCGCCTGCTCCCCTTTCCCTCCACCCGTTGATCCTGTGAACGGACAGTGAACAGAAGTTCCGTCTGTTTGTCAAGAAATTTTCGATTTTCTGGATGCCGCAGGCGGCTCTTATCGCGTTGGCTGTTGTTTGCCCGGATCGCTGGAGCCTCGTTCTGATTTGCAAGGGCTAGGGGTAGTCCACTGTCCTGCCATCGAACGGCGTGGCCGTTTCTGCGGTCAGTCTCGTTGCGACGACAAAGGCGATAAGCGCGCCGACGGCACACAAAAGCATTGCCGTAATGAAGGGGGTAAGGGTGGCGTCATACGCGAGCGCCAAGGCCGCGCCGCTGACACCGGCGAAGGCGTATTGCAGGACACCCAGCAACGAGGAGACTGCCCCGGCATGGCTGGCAGGAGCGATTTTCATCACGAGCGCGATGCCATTGCCGACCACGAGCATGAGGCTCGCCATGGCAAGGAAAATTAAGGCGCCGGCCACGTAAACTCCGGCCCCCATGGCAAGGGTGGCGATGAGGAGCGCGACGCAGCAGGCGGTGTGCAGCAGAAGTCCAGAAACCAGAATCTGGCGTTCCGTCCAGCGGCTCAGCAGGCGCACGTTGATCTGGCCGCCAATTACCATCCCGACGGCAATGCCGGCGAGCACCAGACTGTAAATTGCCGGCGGTAGGTCGAAATGATCGACGAACACAAACGACGATGAGCCGATATAGGCAAACAGCCCAGCCATGGCGAAAGCGCTTGAAAGGGTCAGCCACGCGAGCGTCCCGCGTCCGAAAAGGCCCGCATAGTCGAGCATGGCGAGGCGGAGGCCCGCAGTCGCGCGGCGTGAGGATTCCAGCGTCTCTGGCACGATCTTGAGCAGAGCCGCGAGCGACGCAGCGCCAAAGAGCGCTAGGAACCAGAAAATCGCCGGCCACCCCATCGCGGCGACCAAAAGCCCGCCAATGGGCGGCGCAACGATCGGCGCGATCATCATGACCTGTAACAACGCCGAAAACAGTTTCGCTATCTCGCGCCCTTGATAGCGATCAGTGATAATCGCCCGTGGAATGACCAGCCCGGCTGCCGCGCCAAGGCCCTGAAGCCCTCTTGCGACCATGAACATCGCCATGTTCCGCGAAACAGCCGCGAGGACCGACGCCAGAACAAACAACAAAATTCCAAATGCGAGCGGCCCGCGTCGGCCGAACCGATCGGTCAGGGGTCCGTAGAAAACTTGTCCGATAGCGGCTCCGCCGACGAACACGGAAAGAGATGTTTGCATCGTGCCGGGGTTTGCTCCGAGAGAACGTCCGATGTCGCGGAAGCCCGGCAGATACAGGTCGATCGCCATCGCATCGAAGGCGGTGATGACACCTAGAACGACAATCAGCGGCAGCGTAGGGGTGGGGTGTCCGTCGGAATTCATGCCAGTCCTCGCGGCAAATTGAAAGACCAGCTTCCACGGCGCACACCGGCGTGGCAATCAGACTGATCAGTCGAAAATAGTTATGCGACTGATCAGTCGGAAAAGCAAGGGGCTAGGTTTGACGCGGAAAAAAGAGATTGATCGGGATCGGATTCTGGATGCCGCCGAGCGTGTGATCCTCGAATCCGCAGGCCGAAATTTCACGCTCGATGCCGTCGCCGAGCGTGCGGGGATCAGCAAGGGCGGTCTCGTCTACAGCTTCGCGACCAAGGATGGATTGGTCCGCGCGGCGCTAGAGCGGGAAGTAACGCGCTTTCAACAGGCGGTGCGCCAGCGGCTTGGCGGAAGGCCGGTTGAGCCTTTCGAATTGGTTCTGGCCCACATCGACGAAGCGCTCGATGAGGACGACGCCGCGACGCGCAAGGCGGCTTTTCTCGTAACCGCGTTGGTGCATGCCCCCGATATGATGGAACCAGCACGACGGTATTATCGCGCGCTGCTGGATCCGCTCCTGTCTGATTCCGGCGCCGCCCATGGCGTTCGTCACGCCCTGCTTGCCGTTGAGGGAATTTTCCTGCTCCGAGGACTAGGCTTCGTCGAGGTCTCGGCGGAGGAGCACAGGTCCGTCCTGCTCCACGCGCGAGACATCGTCGCCGGGGTGCTGGCCGGACGTTAAGCGCCGTGAGGCCGAACATCCGAGTTAGGTCCTGGGATCGTCATCGCGAGCGGCGAAGCCGCGTGGCGATCCAGGCATCGTAGGACGCAGCCCTTCACTCCTGGATCGCCACGCCCTCGCTCACGCTCGGGCTCGCGATGACGTTCCTGGCGAAAAGCAACCCGCTCCAACGCCCAGTAGGTCCTACCTCGGCAGCACCGTCGCGCCCATCAACGCTTCGTCGATCGCCGCTGCGCATTGGCGCCCCTCGCGGATCGCCCAGACCACCAGCGACTGGCCGCGCCGCATGTCGCCGCAGGCGAACACCTTGTCGCGCGACGAGGCGTAGCGGGTGACGTCGGCGGCGACATTGCCGCGCCCGTCGAGCGCGACGCCGAGCTCGGCCAGCATGCCGTCCTTGACCGGCGAGACGAAGCCCATCGCCAGGAGGACGAGGTCGGCCTTCAGGGTGAATTCGCTGCCCTCGATCGGCTTCAGCTTGTCGTCGACTCGCGCGCATCTGAGGCCGGTGACGCAGCCGTTCTCGCCCTCGAACGCAGCCGTGGTCACGGCGAAGTCGCGCTCGGCGCCCTCCTCGTGGCTCGAGGAGGTGCGGAGCTTCAGCGGCCAGTTCGGCCAGGTGATCATCTTGTCCTCAACCTTGGGCGGCATCGGCATGATCTCAAGCTGGGTGACCTTCAGCGCCCCCTGACGGATCGAGGTGCCGATGCAGTCGGAGCCGGTGTCGCCGCCGCCGATCACCACGACGTGCTTGCCCGCTGGCCAGGATCGGCTCGTTGACGATCGTCGGTTCGCCGGACACGCGCCGGTTCTGCTGCGGCAGGAAGTCCATCGCGAAATGGACGCCGGAGAGGTCGCGGCCGGGCACCGGCAGATCGCGCGACGCCTCGGCGCCGCCGGCGAGCGCGACCGCGTCGTGACGGTCGACGATCTCGGCTGCGCTCACGCTCTTGCCGACGTGGACGTTGTAGTGGAACACCACGCCCTCGGCGGTCATCTGCTCGATGCGCCGGTCGACGTGGCGCTTCTCCATCTTGAAGTCGGGGATGCCGTAGCGGAGCAGCCCGCCCGCCTTGGCGTTCTTCTCGTAGAGGTGCACTTCGTGGCCGACGCGCGCAAGCTGCTGGGCGCAGGCGAGGCCCGCCGGTCCCGATCCGATGACGGCGACCGTCTTGCCGGTTTTGCGCTCCGGCGGCTCGGGGACAACCCAGCCCTCTTCGAAGGCGCGGTCGATGATCGCGCATTCGATCGTCTTGATCGTCACCGGCGTGTCCTGGATGTTGAGCGTGCAGGACGCTTCGCACGGCGCGGGGCAAACGCGGCCGGTGAATTCGGGGAAGTTGTTGGTCGAGAGCAGATTGCGCGCCGCCTCGCGCCAGTCGCCGCGATAGACGAGGTCGTTCCAGTCGGGGATCTGGTTGTTGACCGGGCAGCCGGTGTGACAATAGGGGATGCCGCAATTCATGCAGCGCGCGGCCTGGTTGCGCGTCCCCTCTTCGCTCAGGGGCAGCATGAACTCGCGATAGTGGCGGATTCGATCGGAGGCGGGCGCATAGCGCCGGTCCGCACGGTCGATTTCCATGAACCCCGTCACCTTACCCATCCGCCCCGCCTTTTAACCCCAAACAGTTCCGCTCGTTCCGATCGCTCGGGTGATTGTCGCGGGCGCAACCGGCGCCTGCGACCCGTCTCTCACTCGCCCGCCGCCAGCATCGGCTGTCCGCTGTGGGCGGCAAGCTCAGCCAGCGCGCGCCGGTATTCGACCGGCATCACCTTGCGGAACTTCGGCAGATAGACGTCCCAGTTCTCGAGGATGCGCCGCGCGCGGCCCGAGCCGGTGTAGCGGGCGTGATTGGCGATCAGCTGATGCAGCCGCTCGCCGTCGAACCGGCTCATGTCGCGCATCACGTCGACCCGGCCGTGCAGCTCGAGATCGCCGCCGGAATGAAGATGGCGCTGCATCACCTCTTCCTCCGCCGCGACCGGCTCGAGCTCGACCATCGAGAGATTGCAACGCTGGGCGAACGTCCCGGCCTCGTCGAGAACATAGGCGATGCCGCCGGACATGCCGGCGGCAAAATTGCGCCCTGTCTCGCCGATGACGACGATGATGCCGCCGGTCATGTATTCGCAGCCGTGGTCGCCCGTCCCCTCGACGACGGCGACCGCGCCGGAATTGCGGACCCCGAAGCGCTCGCCGGCCACGCCGCGGAAATAGCACTCGCCGGCGATCGCGCCGTACAGCACGGTGTTGCCGACGATGATCGAGGCCTCGGGAGTGATCTTCGTCGCCTCCTGCGGCGGATAGACGACGATCCGCCCGCCCGAGAGGCCCTTGCCGACATAGTCGTTGGCCTCGCCCTCCAGTTCGAGCGTCACGCCCTTGGCGAGGAACGCGCCAAAGCTCTGGCCGGCCGTGCCCTTGAACTTGACGTGAATCGCTTCGTCGCGCAGGCCCGCGTGGCCGTATCGCCTGGCGATCACGCCCGACAGCATCGCTCCGGCCGAGCGGTCCGAGTTGCGGATCGAAAGGTCGAGCCGGACATGCCTGCCGCGCTCGACCGCATCGGTCGTCTCGGCGATCAGGCGCCGGTCGAGCACCTGCTCAAGGTGGTGGTCCTGCGCAACGCTGTGGTGGATCGTGTCCTCGGGCCACGGCGTGGGCTTGAAGAACAGCTGCGAAAAATCGAGGCCCTCGGCCTTCGCGTGCTCATTGAGGCTCGCCCGGTCGAGCATCTGCCGCTGGCCGATCATCTCGTCGAACGAACGATAGCCGAGCTCCGCCATCAACCCGCGCACTTCCTCGGCGACGAAGAAGAAATAGTTGATGACATGCTCGGGCTTGCCGACGAACCGCTTGCGCAGCACCGGGTCCTGCGTCGCGACGCCGACCGGGCAGGTGTTGAGATGGCACTTGCGCATCATGATGCAGCCGGCGGCGATCAGCGGCGCGGTGGCGAAGCCGAACTCGTCGGCGCCAAGCAGCGCGCCGATCACCACGTCGCGGCCGGTGCGCACGCCCCCGTCGACCTGCACGGCGATGCGCGAGCGCAGGCCGTTCATCACCAGCGTCTGGTGCGTCTCGGCGAGGCCGATCTCCCAAGGCGAGCCGGCATGCTTGATCGAGGTCAGCGGCGAAGCGCCGGTGCCGCCCTCGAATCCGGAGATCGTCACATGGTCCGCCTTGCACTTGGCGACCCCCGCCGCGACCGTGCCGACGCCGACCTCGGACACGAGCTTGACCGAAACGAGCGCCTCCGGATTGACGTTCTTGAGGTCGTAGACGAGCTGCTTCAGGTCCTCGATCGAATAGATGTCGTGATGGGGCGGCGGCGAGATGAGGCCCACGCCCTGCGTCGAATGGCGCACCTTGGCGATCACCGCGTCGACCTTGTGGCCCGGCAATTGTCCGCCTTCGCCGGGCTTTGCGCCCTGCGCCATCTTGATTTGCATCATGTCGGAATTGACGAGGTATTCCGCGGTCACGCCGAACCGCCCCGAGGCGACCTGCTTGATGGCGCTGCGCATCGAGTTGCCGTTCGACATCCGCTTGTAGCGGTCCGACTCCTCGCCGCCCTCGCCGGTGTTCGACTTGCCGCCGATGCGGTTCATCGCGATGGCCAGCGTGGTGTGCGCCTCGCGCGAGATCGAGCCGAACGACATGGCGCCGGTCGAGAAGCGCCTGACGATCGAGGCCGCCGATTCGACCTCCTCGATCGGCACGGGCGAGCGTCCGTCTTCCTCGGCCTTCCGGATGCGGAAGAGGCCGCGAATCGTCAAAAGCCGCGCGCTCTGCTGGTTGAGCAGCTTGGCGAACGCATCGTAGCGGTCACGCGCGTTGCCGCGAACCGCGTGTTGCAGCAGCGAGACCGTCTCCGGCGTCCAGCTATGCGTCTCGCCGCGCACCCGATACGCGTATTCGCCGCCGACTTCGAGCGCCGCGCTCAACACTGGCAAATCGCCGAACGCCTCCTTGTGGCGCCGCTCGGTCTCCTGCGCCACCTCGTCGAGGCCCGCGCCCTCGATCGAGGTCGCCGTGCCGAAAAAGAACTCGTCGATGAAGGCGCGCGAAAGGCCGACCGCATCGAAGATTTGCGCGCCGCAATAGGACTGGTAGGTCGAGATGCCCATCTTCGACATGACCTTGAGCAGGCCCTTGTCGACCGACTTGATGAAGCGCTTGACCGACTCATACTCGCTGATCGGCTCGGGCAGGTCCTTGGCCATCGCCGCCAGCGTCTCGAAGGCGAGATAGGGGTTGATGGCTTCCGCGCCATAGCCGGCAAGACACGCGAAATGATGGATTTCGCGCGCCTCGCCCGTCTCGACCACGAGGCCGACGGAAGTGCGCAATCCCTTGCGGATCAGGTGATGATGCACGGCGGCCGTCGCCAGGAGGGCCGGAATCGGAATGCGATCCGCGCCGACCATGCGATCGGAGAGGATGATGATGTTGTAGCGTCCGTGCACGGCCGCTTCCGCGCGCTCGCATAGGCGCCGCAGCGCCTCGCTCATGCCGGCTGCGCCCTTCTCGACCGGATAGGTGATGTCGAGCGACTTGGTGTCGAACGAATCCTCGAAATAGCCGATGCAGCGGATCTTCTCGAGGTCCTCGTTGGTGAGGATCGGCTGGCGCACCTCGAGGCGCTTGCGCCGCGCCGCCCCTTCGAGGTCGAACAGGTTCGGCCGCGGCCCGATGAAGGAGACGAGGCTCATGACCAGTTCTTCGCGGATCGGATCGATCGGCGGGTTGGTCACCTGGGCGAAGTTCTGCTTGAAATAGGTGTAGAGCAGCTTCGACTTCGAGGAGAGCGCCGAAATCGGCGTGTCGGTGCCCATCGAGCCGACCGCTTCCTGGCCGGTGGTCGCCATCGGCGCGAGCAGGATGGCGAGATCCTCCTGCGTGTAGCCGAAGGCCTGCTGCCGATCGAGCAGCGAAACGTCGGTGCGCGAAGCGCGCGGCTCGACCGGATTGAGGTCCTCGAGCACGATCTGGCCCTCGCGAAGCCACGCGTCATAGGGCCGCGCGCGCGACAGGCTCTGCTTGATCTCGGCGTCCGAGACGATGCGGTGCTGCTCGAGATCGACGAGCAGCATCTTGCCCGGCTGCAGGCGCCATTTGGCGACGATCGACTCCTCCGGCACGGGCAACACGCCCATTTCGGAGGCGAGGACCACGAGGTCGTCGTCGGTCACGAAATAACGCGCCGGCCTCAAGCCGTTGCGGTCGAGCGTCGCGCCGATCTGGCGCCCGTCGGTGAAGGCGACCGCCGCCGGGCCGTCCCACGGCTCCATCAGCGCGGCGTGATACTCGTAGAAGGCCCGCCGCTCGTCGTCCATCAGCGGATTGCCGGCCCAGGCTTCCGGGATCAGCATCATCATCGCGTGGCTCAGCGAATAGCCGCCCTGCACCAGAAATTCGAGCGCGTTGTCGAAGCAGGCGGTGTCCGACTGTCCCTCGTAGGAGATCGGCCACAGCTTCGAAATGTCGCCGCCGAAAAACGGCGAATCGACATTCGCCTGGCGCGCCGCCATCCAGTTGACGTTGCCGCGCAGCGTGTTGATCTCGCCGTTGTGGGCGACCATCCGATACGGGTGGGCGAGGCGCCAGGACGGGAAGGTGTTGGTCGCGAAACGCTGATGCACCAGCGCCAGCGCGGTATCGTAGCGCGGGTCCAGAAGGTCGCGGTAATAAGGCGCGAGCTGGCGCACCAGCACCATGCCCTTGTAGACGATGGTGCGGGCGGACACGGAGACCGGATAATATTGGGCGATCTCCTCGGTGCCGATTTCGAAGACGCGATTGGAGACCACCTTGCGCACGACATAGAGGCGCCGCTCGAAATCGTCTTCGCTCGCCAGTCCGGGGGCGCGCCGGATGAAGATTTGCTGCATCACCGGCTCGACCGCCTTGACGCGTTCGCCGAGACCAGAATTGTCGACCGGGACGTCGCGCCAGCCAAGGACGCTGAGGCCCTCCGCGGCGACCGTCTCCTCGACGATGTGGCGCACCTGCCCGCGCGCCGAAGCGTCGCGCGGCATGAAGAACTGGCCGATCGCGTAATGGCCGGGCTCGGGAAGCTCAAAGCCGAGCTTGGCGCACTCGGGCGCGAAGAATCCATGCGGGATCTGGGTCAGGACGCCGCAGCCGTCGCCGAGCGTCGGGTCCGCGCCCACCGCGCCGCGATGGTCGAGATTGACCAGGATCTGCAGGCCCTTTTCGAGGATGTCGTGCGACCTGCGGTTGTTCATGTCGGCTACAAAGCCGACGCCGCATGAATCGTGCTCCTTGGCCGGGTCGTAGAGGCCTTCGGCGCGCGGCATCAGCGGATCCGCGCCGCGAACGGTCCTCCCTCGGCCGGCGTGCGTCTCGTCGAGCGTCGGTTGGGTCCTGGCGTTCATCTCTCCGCTCCCGGCACAGTCGCGAACCTCGGGCGACTGTCATTCCAAATTTTCATGCGTGTCGTGGACAAAGGCGCTGCGTCCCGCGCAGCCTGGAGGGGGCTACGCGGCGGATTTTTTTCGATCCGTTTTCGTCGTCCAATGCGACAACGTCTAGCCTCGCTCGACCGCCGGCGCCGAAGCTTTAGCCTCGGCCGCACAAAAAATGGTCAGCACAACTGTCCTATTTGGCGACCATGACAGAAATGAGCGCCAGACACAAGCGGTCGGCGCGCAATTTTTTCGCAATCCGTACCACGTCGAAGGCACGGAATTGCAGGGTCGCCGGCCGTGTCGCAGATTGTCCGCTTCAACCGCGATGGAGGAAGCATGAACTTCGCCAGCGACAACGGCGCCGGCGTTGCGCCGGAGATTCTCGAGGCGATCGCCGCATCGTCGCGCGTCAATGCGCCGGCCTATGGCGCGGACGATTACACCGCGCGGGCGGAAGCGCGTCTGTGCGAAGTGTTCGAGACCAAGGTCGCCGCCTTTCTGGTGGCGACCGGCACCGGCGCCAATGCGCTCGCGCTGTCCGCCCTGGTCAAACCGTGGGACGCGGTCTTCTGCCACGCGGAGGCGCATATCCACGACGACGAATGCGGCGCTCCGGAATTGTTCACCGGCGGCGCCAAACTGGTCGGAATCGAAGGGGAGGGCGGCAAGATTACGCCCGCGGCCCTCATGGAAACGCTGGCGCGTTTTCCGCGCGGACTGGTGAAGTCGTCCCAACCGGGCGCGCTGTCCCTATCCCAGGCGAGCGAGGCGGGGACCGTCTATGGCGTCGGCGAGATC
The DNA here is from genome assembly GCA_963839185.1 of uncultured Alphaproteobacteria bacterium. Lineage (GTDB taxonomy): Bacteria > Pseudomonadota > Alphaproteobacteria > Rhizobiales > Beijerinckiaceae > Roseiarcus. The sequence continues at coordinate 17,537 of CAWIUD010000011.1, forward strand.
TTTGAACTCGCTTCGATTGCGCATCGGGCGGGGATTTCCGTCCACATGGACGGCGCCCGCTTCGCCAACGCGCTGGTGTCGGCGAAAGCGACGCCGGCGGAAATGACGTGGCGGGCCGGGGTCGACGTCCTCACCCTGGGCGCGACCAAGAATGGGGCGCTGGCCTGCGAGGCGGTCGTCTTTTTCGATCCCGGGCGGGCTGAGAATTTCGCCTTCCAGCGCAAGCGGGGCGGACAGACCCTCTCCAAGGGGCGCTTTCTCGGCGCCCAGATGGAGGCTTATCTGGCCGGCGGCCTTTGGCTGACGTTGGCCGCGCGCGCCAATGCTTCCGCCATGCGGCTGAGCCGCGGCCTTTCCGCCCTGGCCGATGTGCGTCTTGCTTGGCCGACCGAGGCGAACGAGGTGTTCGTGATCGCGCCTGACGCGCTGGTCGAAGCATGGCGTCGGGCCGGCGCGCGGTTCCACGAATGGAGCTCTGGATCGCTCGCGCCCGGCAGGGGCCCGCGAAAGAGCGAAAGGTTCGTCCGGCTGGTGACGTCGTTCGAGACGGAGCCGGGCGAGATCGAGCGGCTCCTCAGCGTCGGCGCCGAAGTCGCGAAAGCTTAATCGCGCCGCCGCAACCCCGCCTCAATCGTTGACGCAAATCCGCTCACGAGGACCAGGAGCGACAACGCATGATCAAAAAGGTTGAACAAAGCCCTCAGCCGTCGCTTGGCGGGTTTGGCGCTTGGCGGCCTTATCGCGCTGACCGCCGTACCCACCGCCATGGCGCAATGGCTGCCGCCGTGGCCGGTCGCAATGACCCAGTGGCGGCCGGCTTGGCCAACGGAAATGGGCCTCTGGCCCCTGCCTTGGCGGTCTGTTTCGCCCGCCGTCGTTGAGGAGAGGCTGCGCGCGCATGGCTATGTGCTGATTGCGCCGCTGCAACGGCGCCCTTCAGTGTATCTAGCCGATGTCGCTGGTCCGGTGGACCACCAACGCCTGGTCATCGACGCCAGGAATGGCGACATCCTTCAGCGCTTCATCGCGCCGGCGCCGCCGTGGGCGCCCTGAGCTTGCGGCGCGCGAGGGGGCGTTCGGCGGCCCCGATGCCTGCCCCGACCTTCGAGCCGCTCGCCGATCGCGCCGAACGGGAGCGCGCCGTCAAAACCCGCTCCTGGCGGAACGGCGAACATCCACATTCCAGAGGCCATCAGCCCGTTCGGTCCCCCGCCGGACGCGCCGTCCAAGCAGAAGACAAAACCGAAGGGGGCGGCGACCGCCCATAAACTGCCAACGACGCCCCCAATTCCGCCGGTCAGGCCGGACTCGTCAAAGCCGATGGAACCCCCCGCGACGCCCAACTCGAACAAGCCAAACATCGAACTCACGCCGACGGAGGTTGAGAATGATCTCTCGGCGCCATGGGACGGAAACGCGAGCGCGGCGGCCAGCGTCGTTTCGCCGGCGTCGTTCGAGTAGACGCGAAAAGGGCGCCCGTGAGGGCGCCCGTCTCGTTGGCTTTATGCTGCGGCGGACTTACGCGGCCTTGGCGGTCTCGGTCTTGACGGCCTGAAGCGTCTTGCCGTTCTGGATCGGAATCGAGCGCGGCTTCTGCGCTTCCGGCACCTCGCGCACCAGATCGATATGCAAGAGGCCGTTTTCGCTGGTCGCCCCGGTCACGACGACATGGTCGGCAAGCTGGAACCTGCGCTCGAAGGCGCGGGCCGCGATGCCCTGATAGATGACCTCGCGCTTGCCGTCGCTCTTGACGCTGGCTTCCTTCGACCCGCGAACGGTCAGCGTATTTTCTCGCGTCTCGATCGACAACTCGTTCTCGCCGAATCCGGCGACCGCAAGCGTGATGCGATAGGCGTTTTCGCTCGTCCGCTCGATATTGTAGGGCGGATAGGTCGGGACGCTCTGCTCGCCGCCCGCGGCCTTGTCGAGCATGGTGAGCAACCGATCAAAACCAACGGTCGATCGATAGAACGGTGAAAGATCGTAATTCAACATGGTCACATCCTCCTTCGAAGCGATATGCCGACGAACGCCCCATCCAAAGGCTGCGCTCGCCGCTGCAGATCTTCTGGACCCGCAACGATTATTTTTGAACCGGAAGGCCGAAATTCAAGGGGAAGCGATGCGTCCCGCCACAAAAAATGCAATCTCTTTAGCCACAGCGATGATTGCTTGGAGGGGCGTCCCTCGCTTCTGGGGGAACCGCCGACGGGAGCGAAACTTTAAAGACCTCGAGGGTGAACGCATGCTGAAATCAACATTGGGCCCGGTCGCTGGGGCCATCGCCTTGTGTATCGCGACGGCAGCCTTCGCCGGCAGCGGACCGCAGACCGAAGAAGACCAGGGTCCGCCGAAGCCCTTGCCGCCACAACAGAAGAATTTTCCGCTCGACCAGACCTGGTCGCTGCGCGAGCTCAATGGCAAGCCCGTCGAGCCAGGCCTCGACGCGAGCCTGAAGATCGATGGCAACCTGCGCGGCTCGGGGTTCACCGGCTGCAATTCCTGGTCGGCGACGCTCTATCCGGTCAAGGACCAGCATTTGATGGTTGGTCCCTTCGCGCTGACCAAGAAGCAGTGCCCGAAGGATGTGATGGCGATCGAGTTCGGCTTTCTTTCCGGCCTGCTCGGCAATCCGGAGTGGGATCTGGTCAACGGCGAACTGGTGATCAAGGGGCCGCGCGGCACGATGCGCCTGGCGCGGTCGCTCTGAGTCCTCGTCGCGATCACGTCGCGGCGGCGGCGCTCTCGACGGTCGCCGGCCCGCCCTCGTGGGGTTCGAACTCGATGCGGCGCTTGTGGAACGCGGCAAGCGTCGAGCGGTGGCCGATCGAGACGAGCGTCGTGCGGGGCAGCGTTTCGGCGATCGCGCGATAGAGGTCGGCCTCGCTTTTCTCGTCGAGCGAGGCCGTCGATTCGTCGAGGAAGAGCCAGTCAGGCTCGGCGAGAATGGCCCGCGCGACGCCGAGCCGCTGCTGCTCGCCGCCCGACAAATGCATTTGCCAATTGTCGCTGTCGTCGAGGCGGTCCGCGAGCGCCGGAAGGCCAACCTTGATCAAGACGTCGCGAAGCCGTTCGTCGGCATAATTCGAGGATGGCGCGGGATAGGCGAGCGCCTCGCGCAACGGGCCGATCGGAATATAGGGCCGTTGCGGCAGCAGCATCAGCTTGGCGAATTCGGGCTCCCTGATTTCGCCCGAGCCGAACGGCCACAAACCCGCGATGGCGCGAAACAGCGTCGACTTGCCCGCGCCGGAGGGGCCGACGAACAGCGACGATTCCTGCGGGATCAGCGCGAGGTCGCCGATATGCGCGATCTTGCGGCCGTCGGGGAGCGCCAGATCGACGTCGGGCATCGACATGCCCTCGCTGGCGACAGCTGTCGTCGACAGGCGCGGCGTTCGCTTGTCGTCGGCGATGGCGCGGTCGAACGCCTCCTCGAACGAGGTGAGGCGCTCGACCGTCGCGCTGAAATCGGCAAGGCCGATATAGCGGTCAACGAAGAAGTTCATCGCGCCGTTGACATTGCCGAATGCGTCCGCCGACTGGTTGAAGCGGCCGAAGTCGACCTTCTTCAAGAAGTAGAACGGGGCGACGACGACGTAGGGAATGATCACGGAAATCTGGCTGTAGAACTGGTTGAAGGCGATGAGCCAGGTGCGGACGTGAATGATGCGGCGGACCGTGCGGAAGACGTCGTCGAACACCCGGCCCGCGCGGTCGATTTCCCGATTCTCGCCCTTGAGCAGGGCGATCTGCTCGCTGTATTCGCGGATGCGCGCGAGGTCGAAACGGAAATTCGCCTCAACCGCCTGCTGGCGAAAATAGAGCTTGGAAAGGCTGCGGCCGATGAGCTGGGTGACGCCAGTCGCGACGCAGGCGTAGAGGACGGCGACCCAAAACAAAAAGCCTGGGATGACGACGCCGAAGATCGGCGCGTTCATGGCGTTCGAGATTCCCCAGAGGATGATCGAAAACGAGACGAGGTTGGTCGCCGAGGAGATCGCCTGGATGGTGTAGTTGTAAATGCCGACGTTGCCGGAATTGATGCCGGTGCCGCTGCCGTTGATGAAGCCGCCGATGTCCTGCGAGATGCGCTGGTCGGGGTTGTCGGTGTTGTTGGCGTCGAGCGCGAGCCGGTAATGCATCGAGCCCAGAAGCCAGCGCGAGGTGAAAGACGCCGTCATCCATCGCCGCCATTGCAGCACGAAATTCGAAGCGACGAAGAACTCGATGAGGCCGGCCAGGATCGCGACCATGGCGATCGGCACGAACACGTAGATGAGCTGATGCCAGAAGGCTTGCCGATGGGCCTCGTCGGCGACCTGGATCGCGTTGCCGAAATCCCGCTGGAAGAAATTGAACCTGAGGCCGAGCGCGACCTGGAACTGATTGATGAGGATCAGAAAGTAGACGTTGATGCGGGCGTAAAGGTTCTGCCGCACGATCATGTGCTGCAGCGGCCAGGGTCGAATGGAGATTGGGGTCTCGGCGGCGAAGAACGGGTCGGCGATCCTCATCATCTTCCGCACCAGGCGGAAATGCGAGACGCCGAAGATGGCGAGAATGAAGATCGCGGTCGCCAGCGGAAGATAGCGGGGGAGGCTATACTCCTCATAGGCGTGGGGCCAATAGCCGAGCAGGTCGACGAGGTCGGCGAGGCCGAACAGCACCGTCTCGACAGCGAAGAGATCGGACAGCACCGCGAGAAACGTCGATTGCCTCCACATCGGCAGCGACGCGAGCGCCGCAAGCGCCGAGGCGCCGCCGATCAGAAGCGTCATGCCGTCCTCCTCGTAGGCCCCGATCGCGAGGGCGAGGACGGCGAAAGCGGCAAGGCTCAACATGCGCATGGGCGTCGGACCTGAGCGGGCGGGGAAAGGAGAGGCGGGACTAGCAGACCAGCCGGGCCAATTGAAGGGCGGTTCGTTGCCGGGGCATGAAATCTTGGCAAGGTTCGGCGGCGGAGCTTTCGCCAACAGTCAAAATCGCACGCCTGGCGTCGGAGCGGTCGGACCGCTCAATCAGGCCGGCCGAACGCGAAGGCCGTCCTTCGCGGGCGCTTTATACTCTATTCGAAGTGTTGAATTTCAACCAGGCCGTCGGCTCATCCCCGCTCATTCGGAACTGCGAACTGCGTGCGTCGCGGTCGGCTGCCGTTCGCTTCAGCCCCTCCCTTGAGGCGCGAGACGCTGCTTGACGATCAGGGCCAGAGGCACGGTGAAGAATAAATGCGACATGAAGCCGCCGATGATCACGTTCGGGTCGGTGTAGTTGGGATGGTTCGAGGAGACGACAGCAATCGCCACATGCATCACGATCCAGGCCAGCACGGCATAGAACAGCGCCACCAGCGTCGCCTCGAATCCGCGCCGGCGGAAGAAGGGCCATAGGAACGCGAACAGCACCCCCCACACGAGCGCGAACGTCAAATGAATCCCTGTGCCGAGGACATACGCCGCCGGCCCAAGCAAGTCCTGTATGTCCTTGCCGAACACCAAGCCGACCGCATTGCGCGGAGTGCCGGCGAGCGGCATCAGATGTTGCGCCCCGACCCAGACGACGGCCTCGTAAATCCAGATCGTGACCGCTCCCACGAACCCGCCGGCCAGACCGGCTCGCACTCGATCCGCGATCGACGACGTCTCGACCAACCGGAGATCCTGCTCGACCTTGCCGTAACGGACAGACATGGCTGCATCCTCCTGTCGCGATATGGGGCGCTCCGCGCGCTCAAGGTCTGGCTCCCAGCCGTGGGGACGCGGAGCCAACCCATCCGCTCATATCTGGCATCGCCGGCGCACAGCCGCAATTGCTAGTCCCGCGCTCCGCCTCGGCCTCAAGAGCGCTCTGGGTGAGGCTCGTTTGCGAGGCGCCGCGCTCTTCGCGCTACCCCGGCGAGAAGCGGGCGAATTCGCCCGCGTAGGGTTTGGCGAGCGGCGGGGCGTAGGCATTGCGCTTCGATGTCCTGAGGCCAAGCCTGACCAGACTTTCGGCGAGCGCGACGGCGCAGGCGACGCCGTCGAGCACCGGGACTTTCGCCCTGCGCTCGAGGTCGCGCGCGAGGTCGGTCATGCCGGCGCAGCCAAGCACGATCGCTTCGGCGCCGTCTTCGGCGAGCGCGCGTGCGATCTCCGTTTCGATCTGTTGCGGGCGTCGGAGCCCGGCTCCTCCAGCGCCAGCACCGGCACGTCGGCGGCGCGCACCCGCGCGCAGCGCGCGGCAAGGCCGTATCTGACGAGATTGTGCTCGATCGGCGGGATCGAGCGCGACAGCGTCGTGACGACGCTGAATTTCGCCGGCGATCAGACTGGCCATGTGAAACGCCGCTTCGCCGATGCCGATCGACCGGCGCATTGGTGGCGCAGCGCGCCGCGTCGAGCCCGGTGTCGTCGAAACAGGCGATGACGAAGGCGTCGGCGGTCCGCCGCCTTGCCGATCTCCGCGATCAGACCCGGGACCGCGAACGCCTCGTCGAAATAGCCCTCGATGCTGGGCGGACCGAAGTCGGGATTGACGGCGCGATCTCGACGCCGGGCGAGGCGGCGGCCTTCGCCGCCGCGCCGATCTTCTCGCGTCATCGAGCGGTGGTGTTCGGATTGACGACGTGAATGCGCATCCGATCGCGGCCTCTAGAGGTCGCCGCCGAGATAGAGGTGCTGGATGCGCTCGTCCTTGACCAGATCGGCGGACGCGCCGGAGAGCGCGATCGAGCCGGTCGTGAGCGCGTAGGCGCGATTGGAGATGCGCAGCGCCATGCGCGAATTCTGCTCGACCAGCAGCACGCTCACCTTCTCGTCGCGATTGATGGCGACGATCGAGCGGGCGATGTCCTGCACGATCTTCGGCGCAACGCCGAGCGACGGCTCGTCAAGCAGGAGGAGCTGCGGCTTGGCCATCAGCGCCCGGCCGATCACCAGCATCTGCTGCTCGCCGCCGCTCATCGTACCGCGGCTGCCGAAGCGCTCCTTGAGGCGCGGGAAGCGCGCAGCACCGCGTCGAGCGAGCGCGCACGCCCGCGGCCGTCCGAGCGCGAAAAGGCGCCCATCATGAGATTGTCGCGCACGCTCATAAAGGGGAACACCCGCCGGCCCTCCGGAACCATGGCGATGCCGAGCTTGACGATCGCCTCGGGGCCGAGGCCGTCGATGCGCGCGGCCGTCGAAACGTGATCGAGCCTTTGCGGATCTGGCGCAGGCCGGTGATGGCGCGCAGGATCGACGATTTGCCGGCGCCGTTGGCGCCGATCAGCGCGACCGTCTCGCCTTCGTTGAGCTCGAGCGACACGCCCTTCAGCGCGTAGACGTGGTCGTAGTAGAGTTCGACGTCGGTGAGCGAGAGCAGCGGCCATCGGCTACAGCCCGATCGTTTCGTCTTCGCCGCCGAGATAGGCCTCGATCACCTTGTCGTTGCTCTGGATTTCGGCCGGCGTCCCCTCGGCGATCTTCACGCCGAAATTGATCACGACGATGCGATCGGAAATCTTCATCACCGCCGCCATGTCGTGCTCGACCAGCAAGAGCGTGACGCCGCGGTCGCGAACCGCGCGAACCATCTCGACGGCGTCGGTTGGTCTCGTCGTGGTTCATGCCGGCGAAGGCTCGTCGAGCAGCAGCACCTGCGGGTTGGCGGCGAGGCCGATGGCGATGCCGAGCGCGCGCAAATGGCCTTGCGGCAGGTTGCTCGCGATCTCGTTCCTGACCTCGCCAAGGCCGAGGAACTCGAGAATTTCGTCGGCGGAGCGGCCGAACTCGCGCCTCGTCGCGCCGCGCCGCGGCCGTGCCGAGATAGAAACCGAGCAGGCTCGCGCGCGAGCGCAGATGATGGGCGACGATGACGTTGTCGCGCGCGGTCAGCCCCTTGAAGATCGTCGTCTCCTGAAACGTGCGCACGACGCCCTTGCGCGCCACGACATGCGGCGCGAGGCCGGAAATCGCTTCGCCCTTGAACGTCACTTCGCCGCGCGTCGGCGTCACGAACGAGGCGATCAGCTTGAACATGGTCGACTTGCCCGCGCCGTTGGGGCCGATGACCGAAAGGATCTCGTTCGGCTCGACGTTGAAAGAGACGTCGTTGACCGCGACGAGGCCGCCGTAGCGCTTGGTCAAGATGCTGACCTCGAGGATCGGCGCCATCGCTCTCGGCTTCCGCGCCGCGACGGCAGGCGCAGGCTGAGGAGCCCGTTCGGCAGGACCAGCATCAGAAGGATCATCACGCCCGAGTAGATCAGAAGCTGATACTCGCCGGTCTGGAACAGAAGGTCCCAGCCGAAATAGAGCACGAGCGTGCCGAGCATCGGGCCGAACACATAGCCGAGGCCGCCGAGGAAGCAGTTCAGCATGAAATTGATGCTGTCGTTGACGGTGAAGCTCGACGGATAAATCGACTGGGCGATGGCGACGAAGATCGCCCCGCCGACGCCGCCGAAGAAATGACGAAATCGCATAGGCGAGGACGCGCAAGCGCCGGCAGTTGACGCCCATCGAGGACGCGAGCTCCTCGTTCTGCTGCAGCGCCGCGAACAGCTGGCCGATGCGCGAATGGACGAGCCGCCAGAGCGCGCGCGAAGCACAGGATCATCATCTCGACGGAGAGGAAATAGAAGGCGACGTTGCGCTCGGCGAAGGTGTCGAAATCGGGAACGAGCGTGAGGCCGAACAGGCCGATCGGGCCCGGGCGGCGGAATGATCGGTGATGCCCTTGGCGCCGTTGGTGATCGGAAGCGCGAGCGCGGTGAGCCGCGCGACTTCGGTCAGCACCAGCGTGACCATGGCGAAATAAACGCCGCGCAGCCGCAGGATCGGCAGGCCGATGAGGACGCTCGCCAGCGCGCAAAAGAGCCCCGCGACCGGCAGGCTCAGCCAGAACGACAGCGCCGTAGGTCCGACCAGAATCGCCGAGACATAGCCGCCGACCAGCGCATAGGCGCCCTGGCCGATGTTGATGCGGCCGATGTAGAAGGTGAGCCAGACGCCGCCGCTGGCGATCGCCAGCAGCGCGACGGAGCTCAGCGTGTAGTAGAGGTCGGTCCGATGCGTGGCGGCGATCGCCAGCGGCACGACGACGAAAACGACGACGAGAAAGGCCGCCGACGGCGGCGACGCGCGCGAGGCGCTCATCGACCTCATCCCCACGGCTTGCCCATCAGCCCGTTCGGGCGGATGGCGAGGAAGACCATCAGCGCGGCGAAGATGACGAGATAGGTGATGTCGCCGTAGGCGTGCAGCACGGTCAGCCCGACCGATTCCAGCATGCCGAGAATGAAGCCGCCGGCGATCGCGCCGCCGACGACGCCGGCGCCGCCGATCATCACCATCATGAACGCCTTGATCGAGATCGGCCCGCCGATGCCCGAATTGACGCCGGTGATCGTCACCAGAAGCCCGCCGGCGAGGCCGGCGAGCATCGCGCCGAGCGCAAAGCCGATCAGCGAATAGAACTCGACCGGCACGCCCATCAGTTGCGCCGCGACGCGGTCCTGCGCCAGCGCCCGCATGGCGCGGCCGGGCTTGGTGAACTGCATCATCAGGATGAAGGCGACGATGAAGAGCGCGGCGAGGAACGCAACGAGGATGCGGTCCCAGGGCAGGATCAGATTGTCCCAGGAGAACACGCCGCTGACGATCTTGCGGACGCCGCGCTGCTTCTCGCCGAACAGCAAGAGGATCGCGGCGTCGAGAAAATAGGCGACGCCGGCGGCGAGCAGCATGGTGCTTTCCTCGCGTTCGCTGCGCCTGATGACGGTGCGGAACAGAAATCGCTCGATCAGCGCGCCGAGGACCGCGAGCGTCACCGCCGAGGCGAGGAGCGCGACGACGAACGGCCAGTGCAAGAGCCCATAGACTTCGTAGGTGATGAAGCCGCCGAGCACATACATCTGCCCGTGCGCGAAATTGAGCACGTTCATCAGCGCGAAGATCAGCGTCAGGCCGAGCGCGATCAGCGCGTATTGCGCGCCGAGGTAGAGCCCGTTGGCGATGACCTGTTCCATCGCGGCTCCTCCGAACGCGCCTCGCCCGACGCGTTCCGCGCGAGCGAGGGGACGCGCGACCCAGGTCGCGAACGGCTCACGACCGAACTCGCTGGGCGCTCTGATCGCCCGCTGCGATGACGAGTCGCCTCAGTCGACGTTGGCGACGAACAGCGTCTTGAACTTGCCGTCCTCGTACTCGTTGACGACCAGCGGCACGGCGAGCTGGCGCTTCTGGCCGAACGACGTCGTGCCGACATAGTGCAGCTTCGCCGTTCGGGTCCTTGAGATAGGGGTTCGGCGCGGAGAACGTGTCCATCGTCTTCTTGAATTCCTCGATGTCGTCGATCGCCTTCGGGTCGGCCTTCAGCGTGTCGATGATATATTGCAGCGCATAGACCTTGGTGTTCAACTCGTCGTTGTATTCGCCGAACTTCTTGGTGTAGCGGTCGATGAACTCCTCCATCGTCTTCGAGCGGATTTCCGGCGTCGAGGCGCCGCCGACCGAGATGAAGCCGTTGGCGAGATCGCCCGCGCCTTCCTCGAGCACCTTGGCGTCCTGCGCCGTTTCGGTCGAGATGAGGCCTTTGTAGCCGAGCTCGCGCGCCGAGCGGATGAGGAGCGGCGCGTTCGCCGGCGCGACGCCCGAGAGCACCAGAAGGTCGGGCTTGAGCTTGACGATCGGCGTCAGCACCGGCGTGAAGTCGCGGGTGTCGTTCTCGTAGGTGTCCTTGTCGGCGACCACGTCGAGGCCGAGCGCCTTGGCGGCAGCGACGCCGCCGTCGCGCTGGCTGAGCGGATCGGACTCGTTGGCGGCGACGAACGCGACCGTCTTCACGCCCTTGTTGTCTTTCAGATATTTGTAGATCGCCGGGCCCGACTGGTAGTTCGCGACCATGCCGAGCACCGCGTTGGAGGCGGGCTTGGTGTAGAGCGCCTTCGGGAAGGCGTAGGGGAAGTAGATGATGCCGGCCTTTTCCGCGACCGGGCGAACGGCCGCCGCGCCGTCGTCGACGTTCGGGCCCGACGACATAGTGGATGCCTTCCTGGGCCATCTTCTCCATGCCGGCGATGGCGCGCTTCGGGTCTTTCTGGTCGTCGAAGGTGACGACGTCGATGTCGTAGGTCTCGTCGCCGATCTTGACGCCGCCGGTTGAATTCCACCAGTCGGCAAGCGTCTGCATCGAGCGGACGTTGGAGGTGCCCCAGGCGGCGGCGGGGCCGCTGGTCACGCCGACGAAGCCGATCTTCAGAACCTTGTTGGCCGCATCCGCCGGGATGGCGGCGGCGGCGAGCGTGAGCGTTGACGCGAGCCCAAGAGGGCGGCGCGGAACGACGGTGCGCGGTAATCCCATGTTCAAATCCTCCGATGCGGCCGGCCGACGCGCCCGGGACGAGGGGCTCGGCCGAACCGTCGAGCGGCTGGAATCAGGTTGCGGCCGGCGAAAAATCTTGTCAACATGGCGACTTCAGATTGTCGACAATTCGCCATATATTTGTGCACGAGCACAAAAGACGGGCGAGGACTTGACGCCTTTAGCGTCAATTCGAGACCGCTGGCGGCCGGCGAGTCATTCCAAGACGTCGTGCCGAGCGCGACGGCCGCCGGGACGGAAAATGGCGGGGCAAACCATGGCGCTCACGGAGGAGCCTCGGCCAGCCGCTCTCCGACGCGGCGATCGTCGAGCGGATCGTCGCGGCGGTGATGGAGCAGAAGCTGGCGGCCGGGGCGAAACTGCCGGAGGCCGCGCTCTGCGAGGCCTTCGACTGCAGCCGCACCCAGATCCGCCGCATGCTGGTCGTGCTCGCCGAGCGCGGCGTGGTCACGCTGCATGACGAACCGCGGCGCGTTCGTGGCGAGCCCCGAACGCGGTGGAGGCGCGCGACGTGTTCGAGGCGCGGCGCGCCGATCGAGCGCTCGATCGTGCTTTCCGCGGCGGCCGCATCGATGCGGCCGCGCTGGCGGAGCTCGCGCCAACGCGCGCGCCGGCGGCAGCCGCCGAGGCCGCGGCGACCGCAGCGAGTCGATCCGGCTCTCGGGCCAATTCCATCTTCGCCTCGCCGAAGTCGCCGGCAATGCCGTGCTGGCCAAGTTTCTCGAGGAGCTCGTCGCCCGCACCTCGCTGATCATCGGCCTCTACGGCTCGCGCAGCGTCCGCTCCTGCTCGGAGGCCGAGCAGCAGGCGCTCATCGACGCGCTCGCCGACGCGCGACGCGCCGGCGGGCGGCCGAACTCATGGAGCGTCATCTCAAGCACATCGAGCGCCTGCTCGACATCCGCGACGTTTCGAC
>CAWIUD010000012.1:0-84151 GCA_963839185.1 uncultured Alphaproteobacteria bacterium
TGATAGACGGTCAGCGTGTCGGTCGCGGTTGATACCGTCGACAGCAGCGTGATCGCGTCGAAAGTGGCGTTCGGCCAATCGCCCTGTGGAGCGTCATAGAACGGGTCGACGCCGAGCGTGACGCTATTGACCGTTTCGGTGGCCAGTGTGGAGCCGTACTGGAACGGATAGATCGGCCCGCAGAACGCTCCGTTCGCCGGCGAAGCGCCGGACGACGGCGCGACGCATGTCTTTGGGAAGTTCGGGTTGGAGCCCGCAGCGTTTTGGCTGAGGCTGAACGTGTCGAGCGTCGCTTCCGGGTGGGAGAGCGGCCCGGTCAACGGCGAATAGGTGATGATGAGCGCTTGCGTCCAGACCAGATTGCTGAGCGTCTGCTGGCTGCCATTCAGGGTGAACAGCACCTCGCCGAGCCCGGCTGTCTCAGGGCTGGCGCTCAGCGTAATATGCGGGCTGATCGACACATCGACCGTGCCGCCGTTGACCAGCGTCCACGCGTCGCCGTTGCCCGCGTCCCACGCGTTGAACGCGGTGGTGAAAGTGGCCGACACGCCGAAAAAGTCGCTGTTCGCGCCGACCGTGGTCGTCGTCAGGAATGCCGTGTCGACGCAGTTCGACGCCGTGCCGGTCAGGGTGAGGCAAGTCGGCGCCGTCGTCGCCGAGCTGGTCACCTTTCCGTGCGCCGCTGGCGCGAGGGCCAAGAATCCGGCCAGCACCAAGCCCACGAAAGATTCCCGTTGCATCGACGCTCTCATCGTCACCGCTTCCTCCGGACTCGGTCCCGCACGCGAGAACGACTCCGCTTTGTGAAAAGGCTATGAGGGGCGCCGCGCGAAGTCAACCGTGACGCTGCGTGAGGCGAACGCCCGCCAGCGAGTTCCGGCGGCCGCAACTCGACGCGATTGGCGCGATGCGTTCGATACCCGAGGCCGGTCGGGCTATTGGTTGGCGATGATTCTCACCGGCGCGCCGAGCAGCGTGATCGGCAATGCGACGATCGCGCCTACGCCGCTGGCGGCGGCATCGCCAGCGTCGCTTGCTCGGGGATTGGGGGCTATCCCACGTGCGAGAACGCCGCGCAGTTCAGGCGCGATGGCGGCGAGCTGAGCGAATTTGTCGTGGTTTGTTGCGTCAGTGGCCTTGACGTCGGTCAGGTCGATCACCGTCGCACCCAACACCGCGAGCTCCGCGACATCGGGGCTATCGCCGACGCGAGTGACGCCGCCGGCGATCGTCGTCGAGAGAAACAACGCCCGGTCGTCCTTGGAAAGCACGACATAAAAAGGCTTGCGCGGTTTGCCGAAGCGGCGCAATTGCGATTTGAACACGTCGATGTCGATATCGGGCGCCGCGAGAAATATGTAGCCAAGCTTGCTCACCTGACCGAGGTCGCCGGAGATCTTGATCTGCCGGAACGCCTCGACCGTCACCCAATTGCCCATCGAGTGAGCGAGCACGTTGACCTGTTCGGCATTGCTGGCGAGCAAAAGGCGCAGCGTGTGCTCGAGGCCGTCGCGCGCGGCGGTCGCGCTGTTGAGGTCATAGACGTAAGCGGTCGCCTTTCCGCGCGAAGCCCAGGTAAACAGCACGGGGACGCCGGGGGCTTTTGAGTCGTGAGCAAGCTGCGCCAGGCGGTAGACCCCCTCGGCAAACATCGTATTGAATCCATGAATGAACAGGAAGACCCTGCGACTTCCCGGCGGCCGCAGCGCGAGTTGGGCGTTCAGCGCCTGAACGAAGGCCTTGTCGCCATCGAGGTACTTTTCATCGCGGACCACGAAATCGGCGCCTGGATCGCCGGGCGGCGTCGTCGCCCATTCAATCTCGCCCTGCTTATGGGTTGGCGGGATCGAAACTGTCAGCTCGGCGTAGTCGAGCCCGTTGGCTCTTTCGCCGTTGAACAGCGTGCCGGGCCGATCGTCGCGCTCGCGCGTCGTCGCGACAAGCATGGTGTGGTCGACCGCGCCCGGGGAACTTAGCGCCACCGCGCTCAGAAAGCCGCTCTCTGGCCGAGAGGCGCAGCCGCCGAGAGACACCGCGACGAGCCAAATCGCCAGAATTGAACGCGATCGCCTCGACGATCCTACAAGCGCAGAAGGCAAGGCGATTGCCCACGCCACAACGCAATTCACATGAGCCCCCGCGGCGCAGAGCCCACTCGTTTCGATCCGAGCCTTGCTCGCCAACATCCTTACGATAAGGGCCTCTCGATTAGAAATGAATTCGCCACGGGAGTTCAGCCCGCGTCGGCTTGCCGGAAGCCCTCAGACGGGGCAGTTTCTGCGGCGAACCTCGGCTGAAAGGGATTGGCGGGACAGATGGCGAAGCCGGAGGTGCTGATGGTCAGCCGCTATCCCGATTGGGAGATGCCGGCGCTCGAGCGCGACTATGTGGTGCACAAACTGTGGCTCGCCGAAGACCGCGAGCGGTTCCTGAGCGAGGTGGGGCCGCGGGTCCGCGCCATCGCGACCAATGGCGTGCTCGGCGCGGGCGCCAAGCTCATCGACGCCTGCCCGAAGCTCGAAATCATCGCCTGTTTCGGCGTTGGCTTCGACGCCATCGACCTCGACCGCGCGCGGGCGCGGAGCGTCCGGGTCACCAACACGCCGGACGTGCTGACTGAGGATGTCGCCGACATGGCGTTCGCACTGATCCTCGCCAGCATGCGGCGCATCGTCGAGGGCGAAGCGTTCGTGCGCTCCGGCGCCTGGGCGAAAGGCGGGCTGCCACTGGGGCGAAGCCTCGGCGGCAAGGTGCTCGGAATCATCGGCCTTGGCCGGATCGGCCGCGCCATCGCCCGCCGCGCGCCGGCGTTCGGCATGCGCGTCGCCTATTGCGACGTCGCCCGCGACCCCGAGACGCCGCACGCCTTCTTTCCCGATCCGGTCACGCTTGCGCGGGAAAGCGACATCCTGGTCGCGGCGACAGCGGGCGGCGCGGCGACGCGCGGCCTCGTCAACGCCGAGGTGTTCGACGCGCTCGGGCCGGAAGGGCTGTTCGTCAACGTCTCGCGGGGCACGGTGGTCGACGAGAAAGCGCTGATCGCCGCGCTTGCGGAGAAACGGATCGGCGCTGCGGCGCTCGACGTCTTCTGGAACGAACCCAACATCGACAAGCGCCTGCTTGGCTTTCCGAACGTCATCGTCCAGCCGCATCACGCGAGCGGCACGATCGAGGCGCGCAAGGCGATGGGGAAACTGGTGCGCGACAATCTCGCCGCCCATTTCGCCGGACGCCCGCTGCCGACGCCGGTGATCTGAGTCGGATTTGTTCCCTCTCCCGGCCGGGGAGAAGGACCTGCGGCGACCTAACGCAAAAGATCGCCCCGTCAAATCCCGCCATCGCGAAAAAGTGAAACAAAGGGTACGAATAAAATTCGTCCGCCAAGTGTTCGCGGCGCCCTGTCAAGATCGGCGCCAGACGCGTGAAAGATTTCGATTGAAATTTGAATAAGAACGATCGGGCGGGTGTTCCTCTCGCGTTGCGAAACAGGCGGAGGAGTTCCCACGATGAAAGGTTGCTTACCCTTCAAAATAGTCGCTGCTTCGGCAGTCGCCGCGAGCGCATTGTGCGCCGGCGCAAGTTTCGCCGACGCCGCCGGCTATGCCCAGACGAACCTGGTTTCGGATGTCTCCGGATTGGCCAGCATAACCGACTCGCAGTTGAAGAATCCCTGGGGTCTTTCCTTCATCAGCGGATTCAGTCCCTTCTGGATCTCGAACCAAGGCACGAATACGACAACGCTGTACGGGGTGACGGGGGCGACAAGCGTCAGTGAATTCGCCGTCAACCCGCCGAGCAACTCTGTGGCGGTTCCCGGCGGTCCGACCGGCCAGGTCTCCAATACAAACCCGTCAGTCCTTCAACGGCGACCCTTTCATCTTCGCCGGTCTGAACGGCTCAATCTCCGCGTGGAACGGAGGCTTGAGCGCCGCCACCGAATGGAGCACTCCGAGCGTCGCCTATACCGGCTTGGCGATCAACACCGCTCAAACTGAGCTCTACGCGGCGAGCGCGGGCGGCATCGATGTGTACAACAGTTCCTTCACCCCGATCGGCACGATGTTCACGACCCCCGGGGACATCGCCAGCGCTGGACTGGTTCCCTTCAACGTGAAGGACATTGGCGGCGATGTTTTCGTGACCTACGCCCTTCTGGACACACAGCGCAGACCACCGCCGCTCTCGGCGAGGGCGCGGTTGCGGTCTTCAGTGAGAGCGGGACGTTGATGAGCGAGACGCTGGGCGGCGACGATCATCTCGCGTCGCCGTGGGGCGTTGCGATTGCGCCGATGACCTTCGGCAAATTCGGCGGCGACGTTCTGGTCGGCAACTTCAGCTTCGACCACAGTGAGATCAACGCCTTCGACCCAACCAACTGGGATTTTGAAGGAACGATCTCCGTCGACGCGGGCCTCGGGCAGACGCCGGGGGGACTTTGGTCGCTGTCCTTCGGCGCCGGCGGCCTCGATGGAAGCTCCAACGTCCTTTACTTCACCGACGGCATCAATGGAGAGGCGGACGGTCTCTTCGGGGCAATCGTCAGCGTCCCCGAGCCGTCCACTTGGGCGCTCATGTTGGCGGGCTTTGCGGGCCTGGGCCTCGTCGCCCTCCAACGCTCGCGGAAACGCGGCCTTGCGCCCGTCGCGGCGAGGTAGCCGAAGACACAAGACCGCCCGCGGAAGGCCGCCCTCCTCCCCGGGCGGCCTTCTTTCCGGTCCTGGAGTGGGACAAGCCCGCCGCGCGCCTCAGAAGCTGTTGCGGTCGGTGTAGGTCTGCAAAAACTGCCGCAGGCGCGGCTCGGCGCTTCCGTGGAACACATGCGTCGGAGGGCCGGAATCGAGAATGCGGCCCGCGTCGATGAACGCGATCCGGTCGGCGACATGGGCGGCGAAGCCCATCTCGTGGGTGACGATCAGCATCGTCATGCCCTCGGCCGCAAGGCTCCGCATCACCTCCAGCACTTCGCCGACCAGCTCGGGGTCGAGCGCCGAGGTCGGCTCGTCGAACAGCATCAAGCGCGGCTGCATGGCGAGCGCGCGGGCGATCGCCACCCGCTGCTGCTGCCCGCCGGAGAGATGCGACGGATAGGCGTTCGCCTTGGCCGCGAGGCCGACGCGCGCCAGCATCGCCGTCGCCCGCTCGCCCGCCTCGCTCGCGCCGAGGCCGCGCACGCGCCGCAGCGGTTCGGCGACGTTGCCGAGCGCGGTCATGTGCGGCAATAGATTGAAGTGCTGAAACACCATGCCGATCTCGCGCCGCATCTCGCGCAACGACCGGGCGCGCATCGGTCTTCGCGTCCCATTGGGCGCATCCTCCCAACCGATCAGCCGGCCGTCGATCCGCACGTCGCCCGAGTTCGTAGGACTCGAGGAAGTTCACGCAGCGCAGCAGCGTGCTCTTGCCTGATCCGCTCGGCCCGATCAGGCACACCACCTCCGAGCGCTCGACCGCGAGGTCGACGCCGCGCAGCACCTGATGCGCGCCGAAGCTTTTGCCGAGGGCGCGAATCTCGATCATCGGCGCGTTCACGCGCGGGCTCCCTCGTGGACAAGATAGGCGGTGACGCGCGTCTCGACCCGGCGGCCGAGGCGCGACACGGTCTCAACCAGGAGCCAGTAGAACACCGCCATGGCGAAGATCGCGTCAAAGGCGGTGAAGGTCTCCGCCGCCATCGTCTGCATCTGATACATGAGCTCGGGAACGGTGATGATCGAAAGCACCACCGTCTCCTTGGACAGCACGATCAGCATGTTGACGATCGCCGGAACGGCGGCGATCAGCGCGGCCGGCAGCGTGACTCGGCAGCAGCGTGTCGAATGGGCTCATGCCGACGCTGACCGCGGCCTCGATCTGACCGGCCGGCACCGAGGCGAAGCTGCCGCGGAAAATCTCGGCGAAATATGCCGATGAATAAAGGCCGAGCCCGAGAATGCCGGCGGCGGTTGCGCTGAGCCTCAAGCCGATCGAGGGACCTCCCGCATAGAGCAGAAAGAGCTGGACGAGAAAGGGCGTGCCGCGAAATACCTCGATGAACGCTTTCAGCGCCCAACGCAGGGGCGCGAGCGGCAGCCGATAGAGAAGCGCAATCGCAAACCCCAAGACAAGGCCGAGCGCGCCGCCCGCGCCCCAGCAAAGAATCGTGACGCCGAAGCCCTCGACCAGCGACGGGGCATAGCGCCAGAGGACGTCGGGGTTCATCGCGCGCCTCCGGCCGCGAGGCGACGCTCCGCCAACGCCCCAAGCGCCGCCAGGCATAGATTGATCGCGAGATAGAACATGCCGCCGCCAAGGTAGGCCTCGAACGGCCGGTAGGTCTGCGAGGCGATGTTCATGCTGACGCGCGTAAGTTCGGCGATGCCGACGACCGACACGAGCGACGACGCCTTCAGCAGCAGGATGAACTCATTGATCAGCGGGGGAACCGAAATGCGCAAAGCCTGCGGCAGAAGGACGCGCCGCCAGATGTCGGCGCCGCTGAAGCCGAGCGCGGTCGCGGCTTCGCCTTGCCCGCGCGGCACCGCGTTGAGCGCGCCGCGCAAGATTTCTGCTTGATAGGCGGCCGAGGACAGCGCGAGCGCGCCGACCGCGGCGACAATCGCGGGCACGTCGAGCCCGTATTTGGCGAGGAAATAATAGATGAACAGGAGCTGCACCAGCAGCGGAACGCCGCGAAAGACGCTGACATACGCCGCGCCCGCACGTCTGAGGCCGCTGCGTGGCGACACCAGCGCCGCGCAGACGGCGACGCCAATGACGAAGCCGACGACAATCCCCGCGAGCGACACGGCGATCGTCGTCGCCGCGCCCCAGGCCAGATAGCTCAGCGAATGCAGGATGACCTGGGGCTTCATGCGGCTTCCGGCCGATCCCCTACCGCGCCCGCGCGCATTCCTCCAACTCGCCCTGCGACACGCGATGCTGTGCATCGCTCCTCAGGTCGAGGGACAAGCTCGCTTCTCAGATCGTCGGCTCGGGGACTGTCTTCGGCAGATCCATGGTCGTGCCGAACCATTGCTTCTGGATCTTCGCCATCGTTCCGTCCGCCTCGACTTTGAGGATCGCGGCGTTGATCGCGTCCATGAGCGGCTTGTCGTCGAGCCGGGCGACCCACGGAGAAATAGGTCGGCTGGCCGAACGCCGGCGTCACGAGCGCGAACGCGTCGGAGCGCTGCGACGCCGCGTAGGCGAGGTTGGGCAGCGAATTGACCGCGGCGTCGATGCGTCCGGCGGCGAGATCGGCATAAGACTGGTTGTTGTCGACATATTCCTTGACTTCGACCGGCTTCGGCAGCTTCGCGGCGAAGGCCTTCAGCTGCTCGACCTGCGAGGTCCCCTTCTGGCCGCCGACAATCTTGCCGGCGATGTCCTCGGGCTTCATGATGCTCTTGTCGTCTGCGCGCTTCATCAGCGCCGCGGTGGCGTCGGCGATCGGCACCGAAAAGGCGTAGCGCTTCATCCGCTCCTTGGTGATCGTGACAGGGGCGATACGAGGTCGAATTTCTTCGCCTCCAGTCCGGGGAGCACGCTGGTCCATGGCAGATCGAGATAGGAGACCTTGACGCCCATCTCCTTGGCGACCGCGTCGACGAGGTCGCGGTCGACCCCCTTGTAGACGCCGTTGTCCGAAATATCGAAGGGCGGGAACTGCATTTCGGTCGCGGTGGTGAGCTCGCCGCGCTTCTTGATCTCGGCGAGCGTGTCGTCGGCGAGGGCGACGCGCGCCGCGCCGAAAAATGCGCCCGAAGCGGCGGCCGCCGCCATTCCGCGCCGGAGCGCTTCGCGCCGGGTCCAGGCGATCGTGTCGAATTTCGTCATCGTGGCCCTCCAACTCATGCCGCTTCCAAATCCCAGGCTTTCGACCAGGCGCTGCGGGAAAATCCGCCCTCAACAGGCGTCAATTTTGACGACCCCCCGCGAACTGTCAAATTGGAGGAAGCGCCCTGAAGCTTATCGCTGAGGTTCGATCGAAGCCCGCTCGCTTCGGCACTCGGCAAGGGCGCGCAGTCTCGGCGTTCGCCGGGAAGAAGGCCCCCAAAGTTCTCGGTTTCATTGGCGCAGGTCGGCTTTGACGCCAAAAGCGGTCCCAGGCTGCCTCGCCACTCCAGCCCGGCCTGGAGCGGCTCCTGCCGTCGACGGAACTCAGGCGTCGTAAAGTTTCCTCCACCGTCGGGCGCCGAGAGATGCGGATGAAATGGGCGTAAGCATCATTCGCCCGGGATCGATGGCGAGCGTCAGCGCCTCCCCGTTGCTTGCCGTCGCGAGCGGGACGTCCTGCCACGAGCCCGCGATCGTTCCGTTCGTCGCCACGCCCTGAAAGACCTGGGCGAAAGCGTTGTTGCGGAACGGGCCCATGCCGAACCACCACACAATGTCGCCGACCTGAGCGAGGTAATAGGTCATGCCGAAATTGTCGCCCCAGACGCCGGTCAGGTTTTCCTGCGAGGTCGCGTCGATGAGGTCGACGGCGTAGACGGGATGGATCTCCTGATTGTTGTAGCCGGGGTTGCTCGCCTGGCACCGATCCGTCGTAAACCCGTGCCCGCAATCGAGCGCGAGAACCCCGGTGACGCGGACGCTGTCGAAGGCGCCGATCGCCTTTCCGCCGATCGAGGTCACCTGCAAGGGGGGCGGGGTGTGACCGGGATCCGGCGCCGTCTCGATGGCGCCGTTCAGCGGCCGGCCGTTTATGAGGACGCTGTCGCCGCCCATTTCCTGCCAGCCGGGCAACAGCGCCGGACTGTCGAAGCTGTCCGGCTGCGCGCAGCTGGCGTTGCGGGCGAACATGATGAGTTCGAGATGGATGCTCCCGCCGCCCGCTTCGACCTTCGAAAGGTAGTCTTGCGGGTTCACGCCCGGCTGCCATCCTTCGGTCCAGAAGCTCGGGTCGAGCCAACCGGAATCGAGGACGAGATCGAAGTTCAGGTCGCAGTCGAGACTGCCTCCGTCATGGATGCAGATGAAATCCCCATACGTCACACCATCGGTCGATCTGCGGTTTACGATCATGACGGGGGCCGGGGTCCGTGGGGTCCGCCGGCGCCACGAACCCGAACACCACGGCGGCGTCCTTGTAGGCGGTCAGGTTCGAAAAATCGAACAGGCCCAACTCGCGCGAGACCGCCAGCGTTTCGTCGTTGTTGAGGTTCTTGTGGACGAGCGCGAAAACCGACTGGATGTCCTCCGGCGGCGGCGGCGGCGTGAAGACGACCCGAGTCGAAGTCTCGTGGCCGGGAAGCCGCCGGTCTGCGCCGCCACGCTGAGAACCTGGACGGGGCCGCCCGGGTTGGTCACAGGGTCAAGGATCAGCGTTCCGCTCAGCATTCGCGTCCCCCGCGGGACATCGGCCCACGCGGCCTGAATGCCAAGGGTGACCGGAGGGATGCCGATCGGCGGTCCGACGATCGCGGCCGCTCCGGCGTTCGTCGTCGTCACCGGGCTGACCGCGCCCTGAAACACCGTCGTGATGCTGAGCCCTTGGCCTTGGAGACCCGGCCCCTGGTCCATCCCCACCCCCCAGAGCGTGTTTCCGTTCTGGTTCAAAAAGAACAGCATCCCGTCATCGGAGGACCAGCATCCGGTGAGCGCGCCTGCGGTCGCGACAGCTGTGACCGTTTTCGTCACGACGCGGTCGCCATCAAAGCGGGCGGTGACGCTGATGACGACGGGACCGGGCGGGCCTGGGACGACCGCCTCGGCTTTGAAGTCCCTGGCCTCCCCACCCGCAAAGGAGAGCCCGGCCGTGACGGGCAGGCCGCCGCCGATCTGGACGGTCACGCTGTCGACAAGCACGGGTTCGGCGCCGCCGGCGCCCGTCGCAACCCCGCTGACCAACGTGGTCTCGCCGATGATGACCACCCCATTCGGCGGCGGCAGGCCGATCGTGAGCCCCAACGGAATGGCATGTGGCATGGCGTTTCGCCCCTTTCTCGAACCTGAGAGATGTCGGCCCTGAAACGAGGACGCCGCGGCCCGCCTGCTCCTCGCGGAAGGCGGATCAGGCCGACCCAGCAGTCTCCGTCCGCCGCCATTCAAGCGCGGCCAGGAGGAACGACACGGCAGTCATGCAGCAGAGTCCGACGATGATGAGCCGCTCGACCGATCCGTCGCGCTGATCGGGGTCCCGGCGGACACGACTTCGATCCAGTCCGGCGCGAACGGCGTGATGATCGCGAGAATTCCGGTGATCGCCGCAATTCCGCTCAAGATCCAGAACCTTGCCCAAAATGTCCGGTTCATGGAACGCCTCCCAGTTCCCCAGGGCGTCAACTCGATTCCGGCGAGCCTTGATCGTTTCGCGTCGCGGCTCTCGTCCCAGCGCCAGCAAGATTGTCTTCGGCGCAATGGGCGCCGCGGTCAAAAGCGAAGCGGCGCCCCTCAACTCCAGTTCTTAAAAGAATTCCGAACCATGCCGAATGTTGGCTATTGTTCGAAGAATTAGGAGGCGAAATAGTGGCGGCGAAGGCCTTTTTCGCGATACGGAGCGACGGCTATCGCACCGGGCTCCCTTCGTCCCGGGGCGGCCCTTGCAGGCGCGCTATCCGCCCAATTGAGGCCGGCTCGCTGATCCGCGAAGACCGTGACCGATAAGGCCGTCGATGCGCCGGCCATCGTCGCGCTGCCGCTCGATCGCTTGAGGTCAGCCACCCGGCTCGCGCCACTGCAATCCCGGAAATCGCGCGTAGTCGCGGTCATAGGTGATCCAGACACAACCGCGTTCGACGGCGAGAGCCGCGAACCAGGCGTCGGCGATGAGCGGCCCTCGGGCGCCCGCCTCTACGCATAGGCGCTGGAATATCATCCAGTGACGCGCGCCGGGTCCGACAACCTCGCAATGTGGCTGGCCCAGGAGATTGTCGCAAAAGGCGAAAACCTCGCCGATCGGGCTTGGATGGACAAAAATGCGCGGATTGGTCAGGATCCTCGCCACGGCCCCAAGCGCTTGGGGAGAGACGCCGAACTGGGCGTCGCCTCCGACGACCGCATCGAGCCAGGGCTTGCACACGGCGTGGCGTGCGGAATCCGCGCGAAATGCGTAGATCAGCACGTTGACATCGGCCAGGATCACTTGAGCCGGGTCGCCATGTCGAAATCGTCGGCCTCTTGCAACGCCGCCATGTCGTCGAGGTCGATCCCCGGCATCAAGCCGCCCTTCGCCGAGTTACGGGCGGCATGACGCGCGCGGTCTGCCCGGCCGGTTGAGGCTCCTTAAGGGACTCGGCGCAAGCCGTCCTCGATCAGCGCAGTCAGCGACCGCCCCTCCGCCGCGGCTCTGCTCTTGGCGCGCGCGACCAGATCTTCAGGAAGTCGGACGGTCGTTCGCTCGGTTTGCGCGGTAATGTTTCCACCAGTCCGCCTTTTCGTCTGACAGGCCGTTCCCACCGAACCGTCTATCCCTTGCGGTTACTGTAATCGCAACTTACGAGTGTATCAACGATCCCTGAGGTGGCGCCAATGAACTCGACTGTTTTCATGATCGACAAGAGCGCCAATTCCCTCACCGAACTCAGTCAGACGACCTATAATTCGGAGGACCTTTTTCAACAACTATTGGCCGACCATCCTTCTCTGCTTGCGAGCGCCGGCGGCACCAGTGGCCGCTTGCTCCTAGTGCGGCGCGAAGCGCCTGTTCCCGCGGGGGACGTGATGGGCTCGGCCGTTGGGCGCTCGGCCACCTCTTCCTCGACCGCGACGGCGTCCCCGTGTTGGTTGAGGTGAAGCGGGCCAGCGATACCCGAGCGAGGCGGGAAGTCATCGCGCAAATGCTTGACTACGCCGCCAACGGGGTCGCTTATTGGCCGATTGAGCAGATCGTCGACGCCTTCAAAGCGACTGTGGCTAAGACGGGCGAGCAGCCCGAACAGCGCCTGCGCCAATTCCTCCAAGAGGCCGAGCCAGAGCCCTTCTGGCGGCAGGTCGATTCGAACCTCCGTTCAGGCAGGATCCGCATGGTCTTCGTCGCCGACCGAATTCACAAAGAGCTTCGGCGCATCGTGGAATTTCTAAACGAACAGATGAACCTGCCGAAGTGCTCGCTATCGAAGTCGCGCAATTAGGGCCGAGGCATGCGCCTTTTGGCTCCAAGGCTCATCGGCGCGACGGAGCGAGCCGTCGCGGCGAAGGCAGTGACGCCTCCAAGCCGCCGATCGATGAAGAAGGCTGGCTGGAAACTCTTCAGCAGTTGAAGGGCGAAGAAGCAGCGGCCAATGCGCGAAAACTGCTCCTCTGGTTTAAGGAGCAGGGCTTCACCACTGGCGTAACTGACTCGCAGGATGCCATTTTCGCGCGCCTCGTTCGTGTGGACGGTAAACCCACTTGGCCCTTCTTCATCCGCCGGAGCACGGGCAAGATCGAAATGGCGCTACAATACCTAAAGGAAAATCCGGCGTTCGCCTCCGAGGAAATCAGAATAAAGTTTGCTTGACAAGCTCAAAGCTCTCCCAGGCGTGAATATCGCCACGACGAAATCGACGGGATGGCCCAGCGTGTCGCTAGCGGCTCTTTCAGATAACAATGTTTGGGCGGGTCTAATTTCAATAGTAAAGGAGATCCAGGAACGTTCGAACGCGCTTCTTTCGATTCTCCCCCTTCACAGCGGAATGTTGTCGTGCTTCTTCCACGGGTTTTCGAGCTTCTTGTTGCGCAGCATCGCCAGCACCCGCGACAGGCGCTTGCGGGTGGCGTGGGGCATGATCACCTCGTCGATATAGCCGCGCTCGGCGGCGACGAAGGGCGACAGGAAGGCGTCCTCGTATTCCTTGGTGCGCTCGGCGATCTTGGCCGGATCGTTGACGTCGGAGCGGAAGATGATCTCAACCGCCCCTTTCGCCCCCATCACCGCGATCTGCGCCGTCGGCCAGGCGAGATTGATGTCGCCGCGCAAGTGCTTGGACGCCATGACGTCATAGGCGCCGCCGAACGCCTTGCGGGTGATGACCGTGACCTTGGGGACCGTCGCCTCGGCATAGGCGAACAGGAGCTTGGCGCCGTGCTTGATGAGCCCGCCATATTCCTGCGCCGTGCCCGGCAGGAAGCCCGGCACGTCGACGAAGGTGACGATCGGAATGTTGAAGCAGTCGCAGAAGCGGACGAACCGCGCCGCCTTCCGCGACGCGTCGCTGTCGAGGACCCCGGCCAGCGCCAGCGGCTGGTTGGCGACCACGCCGACCGTCGACCCTTCGATCCGCGCAAAGCCGGTGACGATGTTCTTGGCGTGCGCCTCCTGGATCTCGAAAAAGTCGCCCTCGTCGGCGACCTTGATGATCAATTCCTTGATGTCATAGGGCTTGTTGGGATTGTCGGGGATCAGCGTATCGAGCGAAGCGTCGATCCGGTCGGGATCGTCGAAGCTCGGCAGCTTGGGCGGCCGTTCGAGATTGGAGGCCGGCAGGAAGTCGATCAGCCGCCGCATCTGCAGAAGCGCCTCGACGTCGTTGTCATAGGCGCGGTCGGCGATCGACGAGCGGGTGGTGTGCACCAGCGCGCCGCCGAGCTCCTCCGCGGTCACGGTCTCATTGGTGACGGTTTTGACGACGTCCGGCCCGGTGACGAACATGTAGCTCGTCTCGCGCACCATGAAGATGAAATCGGTCATCGCCGGCGAATAGACGTCGCCGCCAGCGCAAGGCCCCATGATCAACGAAATCTGAGGGATAACGCCGGAAGCTAACACATTGCGTTGAAAGACCTCGCCATAGCCGCCGAGCGCGGCGACGCCCTCCTGGATGCGCGCCCCGCCAGCGTCGAACAGGCCGACCAGCGGCGCCCGGTTCTTGACCGCCATGTCCTGAATCTTGGTGATCTTCTGCGCATGCGTTTCGCTAAGAGAGCCGCCGAAGACCGTGAAATCCTTGGCGAAAACGTAAACTGTCCGGCCGTTGACCGTGCCCCAGCCGGTCACCACGCCATCGCCCGGGATCTTCGTCTCGGCCATGCCGAAATCGTCGCAGCGATGCTGGACGAACATGTCGAACTCCTCGAACGAGTCGTGATCGAGCAGGAGTTCGATCCGCTCGCGCGCCGTCAGTTTGCCCTTGGCGTGCTGGGCCGAAATGCGCTGCTGGCCCCCGCCGAGGCGGGCGCGTTCGCGGCGGGCGTCGAGACGGGCGAGGATGTGCTTCATGGGGGCCGAGGCTCCGGACTTGGCTGCGAAGACTTGGCTTAGCATGCGCCGCGCAGCGCCGGAATGGCGGCGCTCGAGCCGCAGGAGGCCGCGAAGGCGGCGCTACTTGAACTTTGCGTCCACGTCGTCGCCAACCAGTTCGCCAAGGGTGACGCCATTATCGCCATCGAACCGCCAGTGGACGCCCATCCAGATCTTGCTGTTGCTGTTTTCCTCCTCCGCGTTGTCCGGATCGAAATTCGCCGGATCGATCGTCTTGAAGTTGAAGTGGCGGAGCTTGCAATAGTTCGGCAGTTCCGGCGTGGGATCGGGATCGTCCACGCAACGAACGTAGTCGTAGGCATCCACATTGTATTGCTGCCGCCCTGGCCCGTTGAACTCATCCGACCAGAAGTCGAATTTCTCCTTGTTCGGGTCGGAGATTATGGATCGCAGAACCTGGAAGAACGCGCCTCCAAAGACGGAGTGCCCCGACGGATAGGACGGGAACGGAGGAGTGATGTTGTACCCTTGTCCCGCGTTTGTCGTTTGCGCGCCCAGTGGAAACCAAAATTCGCGATCCTTTGGTTGCGGGTTGTTATTTTGCTCTTCGAGTATGGCCCTGACGTACCTGATGCCAGTGACCGGACGCCAATATTGATATTCATACTTCGCGTACCAGGCGGCGATCCCGGCGTCCACCATCGCCAAATTCAATTTGGCGTAATACTTCGTCTCGGCGGCGGCGATATCTTTATCCGTTGTCGCCGCGCTAAGAATGACGTCCGAATGCTCCTTTAATATTTCGTCGGCTATCTGATTGTAGAGCCTCACCGGCGCGCAAACTCCTGCGGTGCCATCGTATGACCAAAACTTGGCTCGATAGTACGTGTCGTTGTTGGTAAGATTGCCGTGCAGATCGCAGTCGCGCTTCTCGTTGAACTCCGCTTGATCGACCCCGCATTTCGACACTTCCGTTAGGGCGCTGAGGAACAACGGCGAGGTGAGGTCTGTGGGCGGCGGCGGGAACGATGATGGGTTCGCGTCGACGAAACTGCTGGGACTTCTTCGAGACGAAGGGCGTGACCATCCCCCAGTTGCCTCCGAGAGCCACTTTAATGCCTGAGACCGGATCGACCTCCCATTGAAAGGCGGTCCCAAGTCCCGCCTTGGGAGCGAAGTCCTCTCCCCAGACAGGCTCCTGCAAATTCGATTTGTCATTGGCGCGAAGGCCAATGATCAATGACGCCACCTTCGTTCCGAACGCTACGCCTTGATCGGTCGGGGCCACACCGAGGTCGCTCAAGGAGATGAGGTATTCAGAGTCGATGTGATAGTCGTCGCCCGAGTAGAGGTCGTTGAGGATTGTCCGCGCCGCGGCCGCCAAAGCCGCGCCCTCCGACGCGCCGTTGGGTGGACTGCCCACGGCCCCCGGCAGGGTGGTTTCAATCCAGCTCCAACCGGGCGTCGCCTCGAACGCGTTCGCGACCTCGTACATCGCCAGGTGCAGCTTGGCCATCACGTAACTCGCACGGTGGGGCCCGAACTCCTGCAGATGGAGTTGCTTGCCTGTCTGGTCATCGACCTTCGGCGTATGATCGAAGGCGAGAATATTCAGCGCGAACTCGTGCCACATGTTGAACGTTTGGGTTGCAGGCCCGGGCGGCGTCATGCTGGCGAGAGCGGACCGCGCGAGCGCCGCCTGCTTTGGGGCGAGCGTCGAAAATACGTGCAACTGACTCTTGCTTGGCTGGAAGACGCGCGCGATTTCTCTCGCGCCCTCCTCTGTAAGTCCTGCGGAAAATGCGGCCGACGACACGCAGGCGCAGATAGCGAAGGCGCTTGCGACGGTAACGTTGCGATTAAACATCTTTCCCTCCTAATGAAGTACTATTTCAATACGTTTAAATCCCAGCTTCGCGCCGGGATGGTCATTTGTTTACATTGTTCGAAAGCGCGCGGTGTGACGCCCATCACACGCAATGAAAGAGCCGCAAAAGACGCTCCGCGAAAAGGGTGCGGCCTTGGCTCGCGGTTGGCGGCTCGCCCGAATCAGCCGCGCGAGCAGAATCGATGCCTCGTCTCCCCCGACGGGCTGCGCCCTGGATTGAGATATTCAGGATAACAGACATTTTATTGCTAAAAAGTCGGATACGTTCTATATTTCGGAAAGCGAGGCGCTGCGGGTCGCGCCTCTTTCGGGCGCTGGCGCTCAATGTCTTGGTCGGATCATCCGACAAAGGCTTGATAGAACACAAAACGGCAATGGGACGCACCTTGTCAGAAGTTGGCATGGATCACCGGGCGGCGCCGCGTTTCTTTGGCGCCAGTGACGTTTGGCCTTGGCTCCTCCGACGCCGCCTGCCTTATTCGCGGGCCGCCGCTTCCAACACAGTCGCCGCCGCCTCAAACTCCCGCCAGCGCGCTTCGCGCCGCGCGCCCGCCTCCGCGTCGACGCCCCATTGTTCGTTCTGGAAATCCTCGTCGACATGCGCGGCCGCCCATGCTTCCTCGGGCGTCAGAAATCCGCGGGCGACGCCAAGCGCCAGCAGCGCCGAGCCGGTCAGCGTCGTCATCACGCTCAGGGCGGCGAGCGCGGCGGGTTGGTCGAACGCCTCAAGCGCGCGGCCGATCGCGGCGCTGGCCTCCGGCGGCTGCTCGACATGGCGAATGCCGGAAGTGACCTCGAACTGCGCTCCGAGCGCCTCCGCCGCCCAGCGAAGCGTCGGATCGAACGCCGAGCCTGACCGTTCAGCGAGTTCCTGCGGCGTCTCGGCGCGGTAGCACAGCAGGTCCGAGCCCGCGTAGCGCAGAATGTCGGCCCGGGTCTCGGCCATCGGACGCGCGACCCCGTCGATCGCCGAGTTGAGAAGCCGAGTCCGAGGCATGTCGGCCGGATCGAGCGTCTCGCTTTGCCGCTCCCATTCCTCGGCCACGAGCAGCATCAGCGCGCGGCTCGCCGCCGCCAGCGCGTTGCGGCCGGGCGTTCGGGCGCTCCGCCCGTCCAGCGTCAGAACGATGCCGCCACTTCCTTCGCGCGGACCTCGACCTGCCGATAGAAGCGCCTGACTGTCGGCTGGCGCATATTCGCCTGCGCGGCGCGCATCGGATCGCGCGGCGGTTCACTCATCGGGCGCGTCCTCGATCGGGTCGCGCGCGGGCGGCTCGAAACCGAACATGTCGAAGCTTTTTTGCATATGCTCCGGCAAAGGCGCGGTCACGTCGATCACGCCGCCGCGCGGATGCGGCAGGACCAATCGCCGGGCCATCAGGTGGAGCTTGGGTTCGACTCCCGGCGGAATGGCGCGCAACGGATCGTTGCGGGCCGGATCGTTCGTCGCTTTCCGGTTGTATTTCGGATCGCCGACGATCGGATGGCCGATCGCTTCGCAATGCGCGCGCAACTGGTGGGTGCGGCCGGTGATCGGGCGCATCGACAGCCAGGCCAGACGCGGCGCGATCTTGTCGACGACGGCGTACAGGGTCAGCGAATGCTGTGCGTCCGGGTCGCCATGCTTCGCGACCCGCATCCGCTCGAGGTCCGCCCTGCCCCGTCCCCGCTCGTCGCCCATCCCCTCGCCCTTGGCGAGGAACATCGAGATGCGCCCCTGCGCCGGCTTCGGGACCCCTTCGACGAGCGCCCAGTAGATTTTGCGCGCGCCCCGCGAGCGGAAGATCGCCCCAAGGTCGGCGGCCATCTTCCGCGTCTTGGCGAAGGAGTAGGACTCCGGACGTGTCGCGATCGAGACGGTGGACGAGCACCGGCCGTTCGCCGTTCTTGTCGGCCAGAGCCTCGAGCATGCCGTCGATATGGCGCTTGGTTCCTGAGCCGCCCTGGACCGCAAGCCCAAAGGGCTTGTTGAGAACGATGACGTCGCGGTCCTCGTAAAGGGTCATCGCGCGGATCGCGTCGGCGTCGTCCGGGGTCGCCCGCGGGGTCGTCTGCGACGGACGCGGCGGCAGCTTCAGCGGGGGCACGCGGACGCTCTGCCCGGCTTCGAGCCGCGTCGAAGGATCGGCCCGCCGGCCCGAGACGCGCGCTTCGCCCTTGCGCACGATCTTCATCAGGTGGGACTGCGGCAAGTCGGGAAAGCGGCGCCGGAACCATCGGTCGAGCCGCATGCCGGCCTCGTCCTCGCCGATCGTATAGACGGCGGCTGTCTCCCGGGTCGGCGCTTCTCCGCCGCCGGCCTTCGCCTTAAGGGTCCCCATATGCGCGCTCATAGCGCGGCGGCGGGCGGCGCGATAGGGTCGAGCCCCCGCCAGTCTGCTACCCGGGAACCTCAAAGGAGGCCGCCATGGCCGGACATTTCCACGCGGTCGTCTGGATCGACCACGCTCAGGCGCGCGATCTTTCATTTCAATGTCGAGGAAGCCGACAAGACCGTGATCCGGCCCGATCACGCGGTCCGCGACATTCATCATGGCGCGAAGCGCACCGGCCACCGGGTCGCCGAGGACCAAGCATTCTTCGAGAAGGTCGCGCAGGCGATCGCCGACGCGGGGGCGATCCTCATCGTCGGCCCGGCGAATGAAAAGACTGAGCTCGCCAAGTTCATTGCCGAGCGGCATCCCGCGATCAGAACCCATATCGAGGGGGTGGAGTTCGAGCGACCATCCAACCGATGGCGAGCTGCTCGCCTATGCACGGCGCTATGTGAAGGCGGCGGACCGCCTGCGGCCACAGGGGTGACAAGGCGGCCACGCCGGGGACAGCAATGACTTTCGAGCTCTACTATTGGCCGAGCATCCAGGGACGCGGCGAGTTCGTCCGGCTCGCGCTTGAGGAAGCCGGCGCGCCTTATATCGACGTCGCGCGCGAGCGTGGGCCGGATCGCGGCGTGAAGGCGCTGACGGCGATGCTCGAGGGCGGCGCCGCGCCGCAGGCCCCGTTCGCGCCGCCCTTCCTGCGCGACGGCGACGTTGTCGTCTCGCACGTGGCCAATGTCCTTCTCTATCTCGAACCCCGGCTCGGGCTCGCGCCGAAAGAAGCGGCCGCGAGCGTCTACGCTCACGGGCTCCAGCTGACGATCACCGATCTCGTCGCCGAGGTTCATGATACGCATCACCCGATCTCGACCGACCTCTACTACGAAGACCAGAAGGCCGAGGCGAAGGCGCGCGCTTCCGCCTTCCTCGCCGATCGCATGCCGAAATATCTCGCTTACTTCGAACGAGTGGTGACCGACAATCCCGCCGGTCCAGGCGCACGCGGTGGGCGACACGTTGACTACGGTCGACCTGTCGCTGTTTCAGGTTTGGTCCGGCCTGAGCTATGCGTTCCCTCGCGCATTCGCCAGGGCCGACAAGCGCTATCCTGCGCTGGCGGCCCTCGCCGCGCATGTCGCCGCGCGCCCGAACATCTCGCGCTATTTGGCCTCGAAGCGCCGTATCCCGTTCAATGAGTCGGGCATATTCCGACACTATCCGGAGCTGGATCAGGCGCCGGCGAAGAAACGCAGGACGTGACGGATGAGATTCGGCCCGTACTCCCAGGATGATATCGTCAAGACCAATGACGGCCGGCTTCTCGACCGGAAAGCCGGCGGAGCCGTGGCGCCGACCGGGGCTATGGCGTCGGGGTACGGCCGCCTCGCGGCGTCTAACCAAACCGCCGCGCGGCGCCATATGATAGCTGTTCCAACTCATTCTCGCGGAGATACCTTCTTGCGGCGCTCGGTCTCGATTTCAACGTTGGATGAGCGAACTGCCGGCGGACCGGCTCGGCGCGGTCGCGCGCTCGCGCGTCCGAATCTCGCCCGCGCGGCGCCGGATTTCCGCGATCTGTTTCACCCGGCGGTCTCGGCATGGTTCGGCGACGCCTTCCCGGCCCCGACGCCCGCGCAGGCGGAGGCTTGGCGCGCGATCAAGGCCGGGCGGCACACCCTGATCGCCGCGCCGACCGGCTCAGGCAAGACGCTCGCCGCCTTTCTCGCGGCGATCGACGACCTTATCCGGCAGGGACTCGATGCGGGGCTCGCCGACGAAACCCTGGTCGTCTATGTCTCGCCGCTGAAGGCGCTGTCGAACGACATTCACCGCAATCTCGAGGCGCCGCTCGCGGGCATCCGCGAACGGCTGCGGGCGAGCGGGCTCGCGGATGTCGACATTCGCACCTGGGTCAGGACGGGCGACACCCCCGCCGCCGAGCGCGAACGGATGCGACGTCGTCCGCCGCACATCCTGGTGACGACTCCGGAGTCGCTCTACGTCCTGCTCGGCTCGGAATCTGGACGGAAGATGCTGGCGTCCGCCCGCACGGCGATCGTCGATGAGATCCACGCCATCGCGCCGAACAAGCGCGGCGCGCATCTCGCGCTGTCGCTCGAAAGGCTCGCGGCGCTCTGCGGCGATCGGCTGAAGCGGATCGGCCTCTCGGCCACGCAAAATCCGGTCAGCGCCGTCGCGCATTTCCTGGTCGGCGCGGGCGCCGACGGGCGCCCGGCGGCCGACGTCGCGATCATCGACGCCGGCCATCAGCGCGTCCGCGACCTCAGGATCGAGCTCCCCGATTCGCCGCTCGAATCGGTGATGTCGGGCGACGTGTGGACGCAAGTCTATCGGCGCCTCGCCGAGCTCATCGAGGAGCACCACACGACGCTCGTGTTCGTCAACACCCGCCGCATGGCCGAGCGGATCGCCCGCGAGCTGACCGAGCGGCTGGGCGCCGAAGCGGTCACCGCCCATCACGGGAGCATGGCCAAGGAGCTGCGCCTTGCGGCTGAACAAAGGCTCAAGCGCGGCGAACTCAAAGCGCTGGTCGCGACCGCCTCGCTCGAACTCGGGATTGATATCGGCGACGTCAATCTCGTCTGCCAGCTCGGCTCGCCACGCTCGATCGCAACCTTCCTGCAGCGTGTCGGACGTTCGGGTCACGCGATCGACGGCACGCCCAAGGGGCGCCTGTTTCCATTGTCGCGCGACGATCTGGTCGAATGCGCGGCCCTCCTGGACGGCGTCCGGCGCGGCGAGCTTGACCGCCTGACGATCCCTAACAAGCCGCTCGACGTGCTCGCCCAGCAGATCGTCGCGGAGGTCGCGGCCCAGGATTGGCCGGAAACCGCGCTCTACGACCGACTGCGGCGGGGCTGGCCTTTCCGCGAGCTGGCGCGCGGGGAGTTCGACGCCGTCGTCCGCATGCTGGCGGAAGGCTTCGCCACCCGCCGCGGCCGGCGGGCGGCGCTCATTCATCGTGACGCGGTCAACGGCATCCTCCGCGGCCGGCGCGGCGCCCGGACGACCGCGCTCACCTCCGGCGGCACGATCCCCGACACGGCCGACTATCGGGTGTTGCTCGAACCCGAGAACCAGGTCATCGGGACCGTCAACGAGGATTTCGCCATCGAGAGCATGGCGGGCGACATCTTCCAGCTCGGCAACGCGTCCTATCGCATCCAGCGGGTCGAGCGCGGAACGGTGCGCGTCGAAGACGCGAGGGGTCAGCCCCCGAACATTCCCTTCTGGCTCGGCGAAGCGCCGGGCAGGACAGACGAGCTTTCCGCCTCGGTCTCGCGGCTGCGCGCCGAATTCGCCGCGCGGCTCCGCGCCGACCCTTCCAGCGCCGGCGCGAGGCGATGGCTCGCAGGCGAGATCGGCGTCAGCGAGCCCGCGACCGAGCAGCTGGTCGAATACCTCGCCGCCGCCGCCGCGGCGCTGGGCGCGCTTCCGACCCAGGAAGCGATCGTGTTCGAGCGCTTCTTCGACGAAGCGGGCGGCATGCAGCTCGTCATCCATTCGCCCTATGGCAGCCGCATCAACCGGGCCTGGGGACTGGCGCTGCGCAAGCGCTTCTGCCGCAAGTTCAATTTCGAGCTGCAGGCGGCGGCGACCGAAGACCACATCGTCTTGTCGCTCACCACCGCCCATAGCTTCGAACTCGGCGAAGTCGCGCGCTATCTTCACTCCAAGAGCGTGCGGGGGGTGCTGATCCAGGCGATGCTCGACGCGCCAATGTTCACCGCGCGTTGGCGGTGGGCGGCCGGCGTCGCTCTCGCTCTTCCACGCTTTCGCAACGGCAAAAAGGTCGCGCCGCAATTGTTGCGCATGCAGGCGGAAGACCTGGTCGCAGCCGTCTTCCCCGACCAGATCGCCTGCGCCGAGAATCTGGCCGGCGAGCGGGAAATCCCGGACCATCCGCTCACCAACCAGGCGATCGCCGACTGCCTGCACGATGCGATGGACATCGACGGGCTGGAGCGGCTGCTGGCGCGCCTTGAGTCCGGCGAGATCGGCGTCATCGCCTGCGACTTGACCGAACCGTCCCCGCTTTCCCTCGAAGCGCTGTCGGCGAGACCCTACGCCTTCCTCGATGACGCTCCGCTCGAGGAGCGGCGGACCCAGGCGGTCATGGGCCGGCGCTGGCAGGACCCTCAAAGCGCCTCGGATCTCGGCCGCCTCGATCCGGAAGCGATCGCCAGGGTTCGCGACGAGGCGTGGCCGGACCCTGCCAACAGCGAGGAATTGCACGACGCCTTGCTCTGGCTCGGCTGCCTCACCGAGGGGGAAGCGGAAGCCGCTCCTGAGTGGGGCGAGTGGCTGAGCGCGCTCGCCCGCGATGGTCGCGTGGCGCGCCTGAAGGCTTCGCACGCGACGCTCTGGATTCCGGCCGAGCGATTGATCCAGTTCCAGGCCTTGTGGCCCGACGCGAAAGTCGAGCCTGCGATCGCGCCGCCAGCGGATCAAGCGGGAACGACGTGGTCTCGCGAGCCGGCGCTGGCGGAGATTTTGCGCGGCCGCCTTGAGGGTCTTGGGCCGGTCACCGAAACCTCTCTGACCGCGCCGCTCGGCCTCGAACCGGGAGCGGCGGCGGGCGCGCTGGCGGCGCTGGAAAGCGAAGGCGCGATCCTGCGCGGCCGGTTCCTTCCGGGCGTGAACGACGATCAATGGTGCGACCGACGCCTGCTCGCGCGCATCCATCACTATACGATTCGCCGACTGCGCTCCGAGATCGACCCGGTCTCGGCGCGAGATTTTCTCCGCTTCCTGTTCGCCTGGCAGCATGTCTCCGAGGACACGCGCTTTGAGGGACCCGACGCGCTTCCCGCGGTCCTGAATTCGCTCGAGGGATTCGAGGCGCCGGCCAAGGCATGGGAGACCGAAATCCTACCGGCGCGGCTCAAGGGCTATGAACCGTCGTGGCTTGACGCCGAATGCCTCGCCGGCCGAATCGCCTGGGCGCGATTGACCCCGCCTGCCGGCGCGAACGCCGGGGCGCGCTACCCCTCGCCGGTGCGCGCGACGCCGATCGCCCTGATCGATCGCCGGCGGGTTCCGCTCTGGACGGCGCTCGCGCCGGCAAACGATGCCGCTCTTGCGAGCCCGCGCGCTCGAGTGGCGCTCGAGTTCGCTTGCCGCGCGGGGAGCCCTGTTCTTCGACGAACTGGCCGACGCCGCCCGTCTGCTGCGCCCGCAACTCGAGGAAGCGCTTGGCGAGCTCGTCGCGCTGGGACTGGTGACTTCCGACAGCTTCGCTGGCTTGCGCGCCCTCCTCGTGCCGTCGAGCCAGCGCAAGCCCCTCCCCGGCCTCAGGCGGCGCGGTCGCGTCCTGTCTTTCGACATCGAGACCGGCGGCCGATGGGCGATCCTCCGCCGGGCCGAGCCGCCGCGCGGCGGCGATGAAGCCCGGGCGGCGGCGATCGAGCATGTCGCAAGGGTCCTGCTCGCCCGCTACGGCGTCGTGTTCTGGCGCCTTCTGGCGCAGGAGCCGGGCTGGCTGCCGCCGTGGCGCGACCTGCTGCGCGTCTACCGCCGGTTGGAAGCCCGAGGGGAGATTCGCGGCGGCCGATTCGTCGCCGGTTTCACCGGCGAGCAATTCGCTCTGCCCGAGGCGGTGGCCGGCGCGCGAGATCAGGCGGCGGCCGGCGCCGGGCGAATGGGTGTCGCTATCCGGCGCGGATCCGCTCAATCTCCTCGGCATCCTGACGCCGGGCTCCCGGCTCGCGGCGTTGACCGCCAATCGTCTCGTCTATCGCGACGGCCTGCCGGTCGCCTCCTTCTCCGGCGACAAGATGCAGGTCTTCGCCGAGCTCGGCGACGCGGACCGATGGGAAGCGGAGAAGCGGCTCGTGCGCTCGGCCGCGCGTGGCATGCTCGCCGATCTCGCGTGAGCTGTTCACGGCTGCGCGCGGAGCCTAATCCGCAGGGTCGGGGTTCATTGACCCGCGTCGCCGGGTTTGCTAGCCAAGCCCTCGTAACGAATGGCACGCGGTTGAGAATGTTGGGCGGAATGGCCGAAACCGGCGGGGGGGCGTCCTTGGTTATCGCACATCGTGGGCGCGCGCTGGCGCTGATCGGTTTCCTATCCGCCTTTCTCGCCGCATGCGCGGAAACGCCACCTCCCGCGCCGGCGATCGTCGGTCCGGCGATCAGCGCGGATCAGCTGGTCGGCAAGTGGGGCTTCGCCGCCTATCACAAGGACGAGGATCGGGCGCGGACCATGAAAGAGGCCGCGGCGCAGTGCAGACAGCCCTACGTGATCAACAAGGGGCCCAATGGCGGTTTGATGATGAACATGGCCGATCAAAAAGAACTGTCGGAACTGGTCCTGAAAGCCGGGCCGAACGGCAACACCTATCTCGGGCCGCCTGGCGACGCCGGAACGGCGGACGATCGCATCGTGACGAACGTCGACCCGAATTCGTTCACCACGATCTGGGTCGATCCCGACAACGCGAGTCGCTACGGCACATCGGTATACGAGCGGTGCGGCAAGCGTTGATCGCAGGCGCGCGAGGAACATTTTTCAATCTCTAATCGACGGAGTACGCATGAGAGTACGAGCGAGTCTATTTGTGCGAGCAAGCCTGGGCGCAGCGCTCGCCATGCTGGCGGGCGCATTCGCGCAAGCGCAAACGGCGGTCCCCGGTCAGGACGAAATGAACATCGTCGATCAGCCCGGTTATCAGCCGACGCCTGACGAAGAGCAGCTGACCGGCGCCTTCGAAAAGCAAGAGGTGTTCTTCCGCACCCCCGAGGCGCCCGGCACGGTCATCATCGATACGAAGTCGCGCTTCCTATACCTGGTGCAGCCTGACAATCGGGCGCTGCGCTACGGGATTGGCGTCGGCCGCGACGGCTTCCAGTGGTCCGGCTTGCAGAAAATCTCGCGCAAGCAGGAATGGCCGGACTGGCGGCCGCCGCCGGAAATGATTGAGCGCCAGCCCTACTTGCCGCGGTTCATGGCTGGCGGTCCGGGCAATCCGTTGGGCGCGCGCGCCATGTATCTCGGCGCGACGGTTTACCGCATCCATGGCACCAATCAGCCGCAGACGATCGGACATGCGGTGTCGTCCGGGTGCTTTCGTCTGGTGAACGACGACGTGATCGACCTCTACGGCCGAGTGCCGGTCGGCACGAAGGTCATCATCAAGCAGGCGGTCGCTCTCTAGGCGTGCCGTGCGTCTTCGCACTCTTCGAGAGGCTGGGTCATCATGCGCAAGATCAAACCGCTCCTCGCAATCGCGGCGGCGCTCGCGTTCGGCGCCGCCGCCGAGGCTCAGACCCTAAAGACGGTGCAGGATCGCGGCGCGCTCATCTGCGGCGTCAATCCAGGGCTCGACGGCTTTGCGGTCAAGGACGCGAATGGCCAGTGGTCGGGATTCGACGTCGACTTCTGCCGGGCGCTGGCGGCTGCGATCTTCAACGATCCGTCCAAGGTGCAATACGTGCCGGCGTCGGCGTCCGACCGCTTCGACATGCTGAAGAACAAGCAGATCGACGTGCTGTCGCGCAATTCGACCTGGACCATGGGCCGCGAAAACGACTACGGCGTCCTGTTCGCGGGCGTGACCTATTACGACGGGCAAGCGTTTCTCGTGGCCAAGAGCCGCAACCTGCAATCCGCGCTCGAGCTCGATGGAAGCAAGGTCTGCGTGCAGCCGGGCACGACGACGGAGCCCAATTTCACCGACTTCTTTGAAACCAACCACATGAAATACGAGGTCGTCCACGAACCCGGCATCCCTGAGATGATCGCCGCCTTTCAGGACGGAAAGTGCGACGTGCTGACGACCGATGAGTCAGGGCTTTTCGCGATGCGCCTCCTGCTGGCCAAGCCGGTCGACAACATGATCCTGCCGGACGTCATCTCGAAGGAGCCGCTTGGTCCGGTCGTGCGTCAGGACGACATGCAGTGGTTCAATATCGTCAAATGGGTCAATTTCGCGATGATCAACGCCGAGGAGCTCGGCGTCGCGTCGAAAACCATCGATGACGCGCTGAAGTCGCAAAAACCTGCGGTCAAGCGGCTGGTTGGCACTGAGGGAGACTTCGGCAAGCCGCTCGGCCTCTCCAACGCCTGGGCCGCGAACGTCATTCGCGCAGTTGGCAACTACGGCGAAGTGTTCGACCGCAATGTCGGCGCCAATTCGAAGCTTGGGATTCCCCGCGGATTGAATGAACTCTGGAACAACGGCGGGATCCAGTACGCTCCGCCAATTCGCTAAAGCGCAACGCAATTGGCGAGAGGCGGTCTCCGCGCCACTCGAAAAAAGACAAAATCTTCTTGCAATTGGGGCCGGAATATTCTATAATTCAGAATACGACTGCGCCCTGCTAATTCACGACGAGAAGAGCGCGGAGAGCGAAATGCTCCGCATGGATCATCCGGACGTCCGGACGCGGCTAAGCGCTTGGGATCGCTCAAGACCGCAATGGGGGCCCCTTGCGAAAAGTTGGCATGGATTTGGGGTTGGCGGGGCGTCTGTTTGGGCTCGGGGCCATGGCGTCTTGGGATAGCTGGTCGAAATGTGGCGGCGTCTTTCTTCGCCCGATTCCATCCGAGCGCATATTGCTCTAACGTTCGAGCCGCGTTCGGCCTTGATAAGCCGGGGCCTGTGCCGGCTCCTCGGGCTTGTCGGACGCCTTGGACTTGTCGGGGGCCGGCTTCGGGATGGGCTTCGGCGACGCATAGATGTCGGCGGGCGGGGGCACAGTGATAATCGGATAGTTGTACATCATCTGGCCAAGGGCGGCAGGCGGCGCGCTGACGGCGAAAAGGGCGACGCCAGAGGCCAACCCAAGGATCACGATCTTCATGGAAGCGCTCCCGGTTGGCGAACTGCTGGCGCTTACGGTCTCGCCACTGACGCCTCAGCAGGGTCGAAAGGTCGCCCACCGAGGGCAACATACAGCTTCGCGAACAGGATTCCCAATCCGAGGGCGAAGTTTCCGCTGCCAGGCGTTCGCGGCCGGACGCTCTTGATCGAGGTCAGTCCAAACACATCCCGATCACTCGAGGCGCATGTTCGCCATATAGATGCGAATTTCGCGCGTCAGTTCGACGAGCGAGGCCATCAGCAACGCCAGCGACGCCGTGAACATCAGCGCGACGATGCGGGCGTGGCCGACTCCTCCAAGCGCAGCGAGAAAAGCGCTGATCAGCAAGGCCGCCGTGACGAGCGCGCTGAGCACGGCGAAATAGATGGCGCGGGCGAGAAGCTCCATCCTCCGGGATAGCGAGGCGGCGATCGCCGTTCTCGCTGAGTCGACTGCGCCGAGGTCAACCGATCTCAGCGTCCGATTCATTTCGACGATCCGCTCCAGGCGAGAGATCAGAATCGACAAAAATCCCGCCACCGCGCCGAGCATGAACGCAGGCGCGGTGGCATGCGAAATGGCGGTGCTCAGATGATCGATATCCGTGACCAGGGCCATTTCGGTCGCCCCCGCGGCTAAACGCCGCACGCAACCTCATTCGCGGGATCGGCAAGCCTGACAAGCCCACAGGGCGCGCTGCTCTCGCGCGCCCCGGAATCGCCTGAAGGCGTGCGGCCGTGGCGGCGGGCGCCGTCCTTAGCGGCAAACGCGCACGCCGGCGCGATAGTAGCAATGCCGTCCCACGACGGCTGGACGCACAACTGCGGCCGGCCGATGCGTGACGACAGCGCCCCGCGGCCCGACGCATCCCGCATGATAGACCCCGGCCGCGCAAGCGGCGGCGTCGGCTTGCGGAACTTGAACGGCGAGCAAGCCCAGAACCAGCAGGCCGGAAGCAATCTGTTTCATCGTTCATCTCCTAATTGCCAACCCTGTCATCAGGGCGGCTCGTCGCCCGCCGTCGACCACTTGGCGAATGCACGCGATTTGAATGAATGGGGGCGAGCCTGAAGGCGTCACCGCGCTAAGCCGACCTATTCGCGCCATTTCCCTCAAGGCAATGTCCAGATCAATCCCATCGTCGCGCGCCTTGTCATTTCGAGAATTGTGTCCTGTGTCAACGTCAAGCCGAGGGAGCCGGCCCGTTCCCGTTAAGCACCATCAGCGTCGATGCGCCATGGGCCAGGATGCGGCCTTCGGCGTCGAGGATTCGCCCCTCCGCGGATATGATTCGTCGTCCCCGGCCAACGACGCGCCCTTCGCCGCGCACCCGCCCTGTGTCCTTGGTGATCGGGCGGGTAAAGTTGGCCTTGGTCTCAATCGTCGTATAGGCGGTTCCCGCGGGCATGAGCGTATGGGCGGCGCAGCCGGTCACCGTGTCGATCAGCGTCAGCGCCCAGCCGCCGTGCACCGCGCCCATCGGGTTCAGAAGGTGCGGTCCGGGCTCGCCCGCGAAAAGAGCAAAGCCCTCGCCAACCTCCAAAATCTCGAACGAAAGCGTCTCAGCGATCGGCGGGGCCGGGAGCCTGCCGTCGATCATCGCCTGAAGGAACTCCCGACCGGTCATGCGGGCGACCTCCGCCGGATCGGCGAGCCCATAAGCGCGGGATGGAGTCAACAGCATCGCTTTCTCCTTTTCATGCAGATACATATAATGTATATGCATACATCCATGCGCCAGCGAAAGCAATCCCCAGCCAAGACGCTCGTCAGCGACGCCAAGGCGGCGATTGACGTCTGCGCCGGCTGGAACAGCCGGCTCGCTGCACGACGCATCACGGCGTTCCTTAACAAGCGAATGCAGGGCTCAGGACTGGGCCTCGCCCAGTTCGGCCTGATGACTCAGATCGCCGCGGCGCAGGACGATACGCTCGGAGCGCTCGCGGCGCGAACCGGGCTCGACCAGTCGACGCTGTCGCGAAACCTGCAGGTCCTGGAAAAGGACGGCCTGATTGAAATCGCTGTCGGCGAGGGCGATGCGCGCCGCCGGGCCGTGTGGCTGACTGAAAAGGGGGCGCAAAGTCTAGAGGCTGCGCTAACCCTCTGGCAGCGCGCCCACGCGGACCTCGCCGAGCGGATCGACCCGGAGGCGGCAAAGCGCCTCGCCCTCCAGACCGAGGCGCTGGAGGAAACTTAAGGTCAAATCGCGATCGCCTCGACCGTTTTTCGAGCAACGGCGCAAGTCGACATAGAGC
Organism: uncultured Alphaproteobacteria bacterium; assembly: GCA_963839185.1. Taxonomy (GTDB): domain Bacteria; phylum Pseudomonadota; class Alphaproteobacteria; order Rhizobiales; family Beijerinckiaceae; genus Roseiarcus. Next base: position 29,389 of record CAWIUD010000012.1, read on the forward strand.
AGCCATTGCCAATCGCAATTGCTTACGTCGGCGCGAACTCGGCCTGACCGGTCCAATGCCTAACCGATCGCGGTCGATGCCGGTTCCCAATTTCCGACACGAATCCCATTCCATCGCGCGCCGACATCGGCGCTCGCTGCGCCTCCGTCACCTGCCGGTAACTGCGAGTATCGCTTCCTTGACCTTCGCTTTGGCGTAATTCGCGGCCTTCTCCAGATCGATGTGCGGTACGTTGGGCAATTCATCGGCCGGGACGACGCAGTCGATAATGACCGGGCCTTCGGCCTTGAGCCCCTGGTCGATGGCGTCGCGCAGCTCGCCGGGCTTTTCAGCCTTGAAGCCTGCCCCGCCGCAAGCGCGGGCCAACGCAACATAATCCGGGTTGGGGAAGTCCATGGCTTTCCAGGCCGGCAGCCCCATCGACTCGGCCTCAAGCCTGATCAGTCCGAGGGACGAATTGTTATAGACCACGGCTTTCACCGGCAGCTTATGGTGCACGGCTGTGAGGAATTCGCACATCAGCATATTGAAGCCGCCGTCGCCGCAGAGCGCAATGACCTGGCGCGAACGGTCAAGCGCCTGGACGCCGTTGGCCTGGCCAAGCGCAGTGCCGACGGCGCCGTTGTTGAAGGAGCCGAGGATACGCTGCTCGCCGCTTTGGCGGATCCAGTTGCCTGACCAGAGCGTGTTGAGCCCGGTGTCGATAATGAACACGGCGTCGCGTTTGGCGAGGTCGCTCACCATACGCGCCACGGCCTGCGGATGAATGCGGTCCTTGCTGCGTGCGGGATCGGACTGCTTGTCCTGCATCTGGTCCCATGTCTTGCGCTCTGCGGTTACGCGATCGAAGAACCCGCTGTCGCTCTTCGGCTTCACCCGGTCGAGCAGCGATTTGACCGTGGGCCGCACGGAGCCGACAACGCCGAGCTCGGTCGGCGCGCGGCGGCCGATCACCCGCGCCCGCTCATCCAGCTGGATGACGACGCCGTCGCGCGGCAGGAATTCCGAATAGGGATAGTCCGTGCCGAGCATCAGGAACAGATCGCAATGCATGACGGCCTGATAGTCGGCCTTCGTTCCGATCATGCCGATGCCGCCCATCCAGCGCGGGTCGTCGTAGGGCATGATGTCCTTGCCCTTGACGGAATGGATCAAGGGCGCCTTCAGCCGATCGGAGAGCGCACGCAATTCATCGGCTGCGCCATGACACCCGGCGCCGCACATAATCACGATGCTGCCGGCTTCGTCGATGCGGCGGCCCATCTCGATAATATCCGCTTCGCTGGCCAGGATTTCCGGGCGCGGCTTGAGCGTGGCGAAACTCGCAACGCCGCCGTCGGCCTTTGCGGCGAGGACGTCCATGGGCGCCGTCAGATGCGCAACGCCGCGGCCCGCATAGGCGGCGGCGATGGCCTGATGGATGACGGCTGGCGCCTGCGCCGGGTACGAAATGGTCTCGGTATAGAGCGAGACGTCGCTGAATAGCAGGTTGGGATTTGTCGCCTGAAAATAGTCGAGGCCCGCGAGCTGGCGCGGCATATCCCCAGAGATCGCAAGAACCGGCGCATGGTCGCGACTGGCCTCGTAAAGGCCGGCGACGAGATGGGTGCTGCCGGGTCCGGTCGATCCGCAACACACGCCGAGCCGGCCCGTCAGCTTTGCCTGGCCCGCAGCCGCGAGCGCCGCCCCTTCTTCGTGGCGGACGCCGATCCATTCAATTTTGCTGCTCTGGCGCACGACGTCGCCAATTGGATTGAGCGAATTGGCGATGAGGCCAAATATCTGCCTGACGCCAATCGTTTCGAGCGCCTCAACCAAGGCGCCGGCTACGGTCTGTGACATCTGCGCCTCCTGCAGCTAACCGGCATCCACCGGATGGAGGCTGGCTCAAGCAAATTTGCGACCGTTTAAGGTTCCTGACAAGCCTGAGTCGGGTGCGAGCCTTCGATGCGGTGCACGGAGGGCCCCCGGTCTGGGCCTTCGGCGACTTCTCGATCCGCCCGTAAACGACGCGGCCGATTCCCGGCGAGGTAGATCAGGCCGCAGGCGCAGGCCTCGGCCTCGCTGACCGGATAGACCACGGATAGGCGCCTGCCAACTTATGCGCATGCGATCTAAACTAAAACGACTGAGTTCAATTCAACCTGCCCTAGGAATAAAACCGGGGACCCCGGTCCCCACCACAGTGTTGAACCGGACGTTCGTCGTGATGCCATCGCGAATCTCCCGCATGGCGTCTTCGGGCAGGGTCGAAATGTCGAAGTTCTCTTGGATCCGGCGAGGCGTGGTCGAGGTGGTCAGGAAAGCCGTGCCGCGCTGCACGGCCCAGGCGAGCGCAACCTGGGCAGGCGTCTTGTGGACGCGCCGTGCGATGGCTGTGATCACGGGGGCATCCAGCACTTTCGGATCCATGCCATGTCCCAGCGCTGCAAACGCCAGCAGGACGATGCCATGCTCGCGACAGAAGTCGAGCAGCTCCCATTCGGGGAGATACGGATGGGACTCGACTTGCACCACCGCAGGCTTGATCCGCGAAGCCGCAACGATCTCCCGCAGCTTCTCCAGATTGACATCTGACAGGCCGATCGACTTGCATTTGCCCTCGTCGACGAGGCGCTCGAGCGCCCGCCACGTGTCGACCAGCGTCACCCCGGTATCATAGATGACCTGACCGCGCTCATCCCTCGGGTCCTGCTCGTCGCCGGGTTGAAAGGCGAAAGGCGTATGGATGATATAGCAATCGACAGTGTCGATTTGCAGTCGCCGGCAGCTCGCGTCAAAGGCGGCCCTGACCCGCTCAGGACGATGATTGGTGTTCCAAAGCTTCGTGGTGACGAAGACGTCCTCTCGCCGAATCTTCCCCGCCTTGAACACCGCCTGCATCGCGTCGCCGATCGCTTCTTCATTGCGGTAGCGTTCGGCGCAATCGAAATGCCGGAATCCAACTTCGAGCGCGGTCCTGGTCGCTTCTTTGGTCGCGAGAGGATCGGGGATCAGCGTGCCAAACCCGACGGCGGGGATCGAGCCTGATCCATTGTTAAGAGGAATCCTCGTATAGCGAAGCGTATCGCGGGTCGCCATGCTCATACTCCTTTGTCCGAGGCCGCCGCGGACACATATTCTCTCATCGATTGAGCGCCTGCGGACCGCTGACGAAGGAATTGCCCCGGACGTAGAACCGCAGCGGACTATCGGCTGCGCGGGTAATGCCGATTCGCTTGCTTTGCCCGATTTGCTCCGACGCCTGACCGTCGCTTCCGAGCCACAGAGGGCCCTCCTGACAGAGATCGATCCCATCCAGCCGGCGATCAATCGACAAGGCCTCACACAGCCGCCCAGGGCCACGCGCCAAGTCTCGCACCCGCCCGGCCCCGCGATTTTGCTCCATGATCGTGACGCCAATGGTCGGCTCGATCGCCCTGATCAAGACGCCCGCGCCCACGCTGGCCGTCTCGCTCGAAACGTTCAGCATGAACGACACGCCATAGGCGAGATATACATACGCGTGCCCGCGTTCGAGGAAAAGCGCGCGATTGCGCGGGGTCATGCCGCGATAGGCGTGACCCGCGGGGTCGCCGATGACGTACGCCTCGGTCTCGACAATGTGGCCGCCCGCCATGCCTTCGGCCAGCGCCCGCACGAGCATCTTGCCGATGAGAAAACGAGCGAGCTCGGCGGTATCGACGGGGAGTTCCGAGCGGTCCAGCACGCGCGAGCGCGCCAATGCCCCGCCGATTTCATCCCATCCGTTCGACAAATTGCGCGCGCGAAGGCCCCGGTTCGAACGGGTCGCCGAAATACTGGGTCTCGCGGGCCACCTTGCCATCGAGGAACTCCATGACGCTCACCGAATAGGACGGGCGGCCGTCATAGGCGAGGATGAATTCCGTGACCCAGAGGTCGCCCGTGCCGACGATGCGGCGCACCGTGAAGCGCTTCGCGTTCGGCTGCGCGACGCGAGAGGCTTGAATATTGTGCCGGCCCCTGATGCGCTCGCCCGATTGCGGGTACTCGAGCACCGCGTCCTCCCGGTAGATGTCGTGCTCGACGTCGAAGTCATTTGCGTCCGAGGCGGCCCAGTGGCGATTGAGCGCCTCTCGGATCTTGTTGTCATCCATCCCGCGGCTCCGGTTCCTGGGTCATTGAGGCGCGGCGGCGCCGCACGTTGACCGCCAAAGCGACCCCGATCACGAACGCTCCTACGCTTCCAGTACCGAGTTGGAGTGACCGCGAGGGGTGGATCCAACCCCTTGCGCAGCCAATCGGCGCCGAACGGCCCATAGGGCGGCCTCTTTTCCCCCATAGCGGTCGCCAGATCGGGTTTCGAGTGAGCAGCGCAATTTTGAAAAGCGGCGAGAAACCAACACCGCGTCGCCCTACCCCCGCCCCTCCCAGAAATCCGCTTGCAGCTCCGCAGCTTCGTCCTCGAGCAGCGGGCCGACGATTTCGGTCGGGCGCTGGCCGGCCTTGAACACAGTCTCGCAGGGCAGGTCGAGAGTCGGGTTTTCCTCATGCGCCCCGGTCTGAGCCTTCAGCGCCTTCTCGGTCTGCCCGTAGACGACGCGGCCTATTCCCGCCCAGTAGATCGCGCCGGCGCACATCGCGCAAGGCTCGGCGGAGGTGTAGAGCGTGCATTGCGCAAGAAACTTGAGGTCATAAGCTCGCGCGGCGCGTGAAGACAGCAAGCGTTCGGCGTGAGCGGTACGGTCGTTGCCCTCGCTGGAATAGCCGTTGCCCTGCTCCATCAGGAGGTTCCCCTCCCCATCGCCAAGCACCGAGCCGAACGGATGGTCGCCCGCGGCGCGCGACCGCTTCGCGACCTCGAACGACTTGCGCAACAGCGCCTCGTCATAGGCGCGAAGGGCGGCGGCGGTCACGAAGCGGATCCGTCGGTTGGCATGGGGGCGATCCATATCACGCTCATCCGGTCGTTGTCCGGACCATCCGCTGTCCGCAGCCGTATTGCCCGACATTGCCGAGGGATTGCCGCCTATTCATTTGACACCGCGCCGCGCCGCGCTAGGGTTTCACGCGTTCGGGGCGCCCGTGCGGGGGCGGGCGCGGTAAGACGGGCATCGGCTCCCCGGGGCGGCGGCGACGCCGTCGGGTACGGCGCGATTCTTGCTTCGAATGTGTCGGGCGAAGCAGCGCCTTTCGGAGACTGGGAGCGGGGTCGGACGAGGTGAAAGTCGAAGCTCCCTTGCGTCTCAAGCTCGTCGGCGTCAGCAAGTCCTTTCCCGGCGTGCGCGCCAACGACAACGTCAATCTCAGCGTCAAGCCGGGCGAGATCCACGCCCTTCTCGGCGAGAACGGCGCTGGCAAGTCGACCCTCGTCAAGATGATCTACGGCATTCTCGCGCCCGATGAGGGAGAGATCTTCTTCGACGGCGCGCCTGCCCGGATTTCGAATCCGCGCGCCGCCCGCCGGCTCGGCATCGGCATGGTGTTTCAGCATTTCTCGCTGTTCGAAGCGATGACGGTGCTGGAAAACATCTCGCTCGGCCTCGACTCGCGCCTCTCGTCGCGCGAACTGCTCGCCGAATTCAACCGGGTGCTGGACGCCTACAACCTCAAGCTCGATCCGCGCCGCATGGTCTCGACGCTCTCGCGTTGGCGAACGTCAGCGCATCGAGATCGTGCGCGCCCTCCTTTTGAACCCCCGCCTTCTGATCATGGATGAGCCGACCTCGGTGTTGACGCCGCAGGAGGTCGAGCAATTGTTCGAGACATTGCGGCGGCTCGCCTCCGGCGGGTGCTCGATCCTCTACATTTCGCATAAGCTGCACGAGATCGTCGCGCTCTGCCACACGGCGACCATCCTGCGCGGCGGCAAGGTCGTCGCCCATTGCGATCCCCGGCGCGAGACTTCGCGCTCGATGGCCGAGATGATGATCGGCGCGAACCTGAAGGAAATCGCCAAGCCCGCGGAACGCGCTTATGGGCCGCCGAAACTTTCGGCTGAAGGGCTGAGCCTGCCCAAGCCGAGCGAATTCGGCGTCGCGCTGAAGGATGTGGCTTTCCAAGTGCGCGCGGGCGAGATCTTCGGCGTCGCTGGCGTCGCGGGCAACGGCCAGAACGAATTATTGAGCGCAATCAGCGGCGAAACGCTCGCGCCGCGCGCCGACGCGATCGCGCTGGTCGGCAACAAGGTCGGCCGGCTCGGCGTCAACCAACGCCGCAACCTCGGCCTTTGCGCGGTGCCGGAAGAGCGCAACGGCCATGCGGCGGTCGGCGAATTCTCGCTCACCGACAATGGGTCGCTGACCGGCCGCGAGCGCATGGACATGGTGCGCTTCGGCCTCATCAATCCCGGCAAGGCGACGAACTACGCGAGCGACGTCATCGGCGCCTACACCGTAAAGGCGACCGGGCCGGGCGCGCTCGCAGGCTCGCTCTCCGGCGGCAACCTGCAGAAGTTCATCATGGGCCGGGAGATTTTGCAGCGTCCCGAAGCGCTCGTCGTCTGTCAGCCGACCTGGGGCGTCGACGCCGGCGCGGCGGCGGCAATCCATCAGGCGATCGTCGACCTTGCCGCGCGCGGATCGGCGGTGCTCGTAATCTCGCAGGACCTCGACGAACTGCTGTCGCTCTGCGACACGCTTGCGGTCATCAACCTCGGTCAGCTGTCGAAGCCGATGAAGGTCGGCGAGGTGACGATCGAGGAGATCGGCCTCCTGATGGGCGGCGTGCACGGCGATCCGACAGCCACGGTTCAGATGACTGAGACCTTGCATGCGCATTCGGCTTGAGAAACGGCTGTCGCCGAGTCGCTTGATGCAGGCGGCGACGCCGGTCGCGTCCGTGATTTTGACGATGCTGCTCGGCGCGGCGATCTTTCAGCTCATTGGCTTCGACGGGCCGCACGCGATTTACGAGACCTTCATCACGCCCATCGTCGCCCCTTACAAGTGGGTCGACGTCCTGACCAAGGCCGCGCCCCTCATCATCATCGCGCTCGGCCTGTCGCTCGGCAATCAGGCGAAGATCTGGAACATCGGCGCCGAGGGCCAATACATCATCGGCGCGCTGGCGGGCGCAGGCGTCGCCTTCGCGCTCCCGAACGCAGAAGGGTTCTGGGTCTTGCCGCTGATGATTGCGGCGGGGATCGTCGGCGGGGCGGCGTGGGCGGCGATCCCGGCGTTCCTCAGGACGCGCTATCGCGTGTCGGAGGTGCTCTCGAGCCTGATGCTCGTCTATGTCGCGTTGCAGGTTCTCAATTATCTGATCGGCGGGCCATGGAAGGACCCGAACGGCCACAATTTCCCGCAGACGCCGCCGTTCACCCCGGCTCAGTCGCTGCCGCACGTCATTCCGGGAACCGTGATCCCCCCCGGCCTCATCGTCGCGATTGTGCTGACGCTCGTGTTCTGGCTCCTGACGACGCGTTCGGTCTACGGCTTCTCGGTGCGCACCGTGGGCGCGGCGCCGAGCGCGGCGCGGTACGGAGGCTTTGACGCCTCGCGGACCGTGTGGTCGACGCTGATGATCAGCGGCGGCATGGCGGGGCTCGCGGGAATTCTGGAGGCGTCGAGCCAGCTCGGGCAGATCAACCTCGGCTTCCCGTCGGGCTACGGCTTTACCGCGATCATCGTTTCGTTTCTCGGGCGGCTCAATCCGATCGGCGTCTTTCTCGCCGGCTTGATCCTCGCGGTCACCTATGTCGGCGGCCAGGTGGCGCAGACGGTGGTGCACGTGCCGGAGGCGACCGCCGGCATCTTCCAGGCGACCATGCTGTTCTTCATTCTGGCGAGCGATATCCTGGTCAGATACCGCCTGCGCATCGTTCGTGACGCCCCGAGAGCCGCGCCAGCCGAGGCTGTCGCCTGATGCTGACCTTCATCATCGACGCTCTGGTGACCGTGGTCGGCGTCACGACCCCGATCCTGCTCGCGGCGACCGGCGAGCTCGTGGTCGAGAAGAGCGGCGTGCTCAATCTCGGCGTCGAGGGCATGATGCTGATCGGCGCGGTGACCGGCTTCGCCATCTCTCTCACTTACGGGGAAGACCTCGGCGCCCTTGCTCCATGGCTTGGAGTCCTCTGCGCGGCGCTCGCCGGCGCGGCGTCTTCTATGCTGTTCGGCGCGCTCGTGCTGACGCTCGGCTCCAATCAGGTTGCGACCGGCCTTGCGCTCGCGATTTTCGGCGTCGGGCTCTCCTCGCTCGTCGGGGCGGGATATGTGGGCGCGGTGATTCCGCCATTCGATTCCCTGTTTCCTGACGCTCTGGCCAGCGATCCTTTGTGGCGGGTCGTCTTCGGCTACAGTCCGCTCGTCTATTTTGCGCTCTTCATGGTCTTCGCGGTCGGCTGGTTCCTTAACCGCACGCGCGCGGGGTTGATCCTGCGCGCGGTCGGCGAAAACGACGTCTCGGCCCACTCGATCGGCTATCCGGTGATTGCGATCCGTTACGCGGCGATCGCGTTCGGCGGCGCGCTGGCCGGGATCGGCGGCTCGTATTTCTCGATGGTCATCACGCCGATGTGGGCCGAGCAGATGACGGCTGGACGCGGCTGGATCGCGCTGGCGCTGGTGGTGTTCTCCGGCTGGCGCGCCGGCCGCCTGCTGGCGGGGGCCTATTTCTTCGGCATCCTGATGACGCTCGAACTCTACGCCAAGGCTTCCGGCTTCTCGTTCCTGCCCTCACAGTTCTGGGCGTCGATGCCCTACATCATGGCTGTCGCCGTGCTCGCCGTCATGTCGGCCCGCGACGTCACCGGAAGCGAGGCGCCGGCCTGCCTCGGCCGGCCCTTCATGCCCAGCAACTGAAACGCATGTCATCGAACAAGGAGAACGACATGAACCCTGTAACACGCCGCAATTTCATGAAGACCGCCGCGGCGGGCCTTACGCTGCCCGCCCTGGGGCGAAACGCGTTCGCCGCGGACCCGCTCAAGATCGGCTACATCTATCTTGGGCCGGTCGGCGATTTCGGCTGGACCTGGGCGCACGACAAGGGCCGGAAAGCCATGCTGGACGCGCTCAAGGGTCAGGTCGTCGCTGACTACGTCGAGAACGTCAAGGAAGACGCGAGCGCCGTGCCGATCCTCAAGGATCTTGCCCAACAGGGGCACAAGCTGATCTTCGCGACGTCGTATGGCTACATGGATCAATGCGTCGAGGTCGCCAAACAGTTCCCGGACGTCAAGTTCGAGCATTGCACCGGCTACAAGCACGCCGACAATCTCGGCACCTACAACTCCCGCTTCCACCAAGGCCGCGCGGTCGAAGGCACGATCGCCGGCATGATGTCGAAGTCCGGCGTGATCGGCTATCTCGGCTCCTACAAGGTGCCGGAAGTGGTGCTGGGCGTGAATTCGTTCACGCTCGCCGCCCAGGCGGTCAATCCAAAGATCACCACCAAGCTGGTGATGATCGACTCCTGGTTCGATCCGGCCAAGGAAGCCGCCGCCGTCCAGACGCTCGCCAACCTCGGCTGCGACGTCGTCGCCCAGCATACCGACAGCCCGGCCGGCCTGCAGGTCTGCGAGCAGCGCAAGGTCTGGTGTTTCGGCCAGGGCGCCGACATGGCGCGCTTCGCCCCGAAGACGCAGTTGACGGCGATCGAGGACATCTGGGGGCCCTACTACATCTCGCGCGCCAAGGCCGTGCTGGATGGAAGCTGGAAGGCGGACGACGCTTGGTGGGGGTTCAAGGAAGGGACGGTGGTCATGGGGCCCTACGGCCCCGGCGCCCCGCAGAACGTGCGCGACGCCGCCGACAAGATCATCGCCGGATGGAAGGACGGCTCCTACGACGTGTTCACCGGCCCGATCTCGGACCAGACCGGCAAGGAGCGCCTCGCCAAGGGCGAGCACATGAAGGACGGCGATCTCGCGACGATCGACTGGTACGTCAAGGGCGTGCAGAGCTGATCGCGCCTGTGGCCTCTTCCTCTCCCGCGCGCGGGAGAGGGAGTTCGCCTTCCTCCGCCCGCGGGCGGAGGTTCGTGCGTCCGTCTTGTCGCAGCGCGCGCATTGGGGCATAGGATCGCGCTTTCGCGCGGCCCCGCGCGCATGACGATGAATTTGAGATTGCTTCAGGCCGACAGACGACTAACCGCAGCGATTCCTGACAGCGCCGTTCGGGCTCGCCGCATCAGGCTCAGCGAAAGGCTGCACGCGTTCTGGCGCAAGGCGGTGCGCATGCCGCTGAAGGCCGATCCGGCGGAATATCCGGCGCGCGGTCACCGCCAATTCCGAGGGCCTGCCGGTCGGGGTCGACGAAACGACCCAATTGACGCCGGTTCCCTATGCCGGCGGCTTTCCGCCGCCGCTTGCGCAATGCGCCATCGTCGAACCGTGCGAGTACAGAACGAAACTGCACCCGCTCACCGTCAACTCGACAAAGCCGAGTACATCCACTATGTCGAGCATACCGTTCAGGCGCCGCCGCTGATCCTTGAGCATCTCATCGATCAATACTGGCACCCCGCGTTCGGGCTTCTCATATCGAGGACGGGGCAGGTCTGGCGTCATTCGTTCCTGGGACCGTTTCAGGGCGGCTTTCTGTCCAAGGTCAAGGCGATCGTCGATCGTCCCCTGCCTGATGGAACGCGAGACCATCGCTTCTACGAAGAGCGGGTCGGCCGCATTCCGAGAATCACCGGGGAATATCTGCTCGCCGCCAATTCAGACCAGCCGAATTTCGGCCACTATATGCACGACATCGTTCCCCTCATTCACTGGGGCGCCAACGCCCGCGTCCCATGCTCACCTGGACGCTGAGGCCCTGGCAGCGGGAGCTGCTGGCGAGGCTCGACGTTCCGCAGGGCCTGATTCGGGAAATCGAACCGCGGATGGTGTTTCTGGACCACGCGATCACCAGCAACCGGATCAGTGGGGTCAATTCGCAGAACGCGAGCCCGCGACACATGGACGTGTACGCGCAGATTCTATCGAACGTGCGCAAGCATGCGCCCTCGGTCGAGCGGCCGAAGCGCATTCTCGTTTGCCGGGGGATGCGGAACAGCCGCAATATCTCGAACCGCAAGGCGGTGATCGACGCGCTCGCGCCACTGGGATTCGCGGCGATCCAGCCGGAGAAACTGTCGTTCGACGAGCAGGCGATGCTGTTTGCCAGCGCCGAGTTCATCGTCTGCGAATTCGGCTCCGCCCTGGTGAACGCCTACTTCTGCCGGCCCGGGGTAAAACTCGTGGAAATCATTGCTGAAGGTCAGTTCGACCCCTGGTCCTCGCATTTCGGCGCGATGCTTCAATTGAACCACGTGGTTCTGTTTCAGCATCAGCCGCAGGAAGTTCTGCTCAAGTCGCCGCGCCACGCCAAGGATTCGGAGTTCGCCTACGCGGTCGACGTCCCCCGCCTCGTCGAGACGGTCGAGAAGCTCCTTGCCGAGTAGCTTTCCCGACAAAAACAATTTGCTGGAGCCTGATCCGCCGGCCGCCCGCCGCCCAATTCGGAAAAAATAAAATTTTCTTGCCAATCGAACCACCAATATTCTATAATTGCGAACACGACTGCGCAGGGAATGGGCTTGCCAATCGACTGAAACCTAATTCACAAAAAGAACGCGGTTAAATGAGTTGTGCCGAAGCGGTCATCCTGCGGGGGCCAAATTCCCGGACGCCCAACTGCACAAAACAAAATAGTGCATCGCGAGGTCGGGTCACATCAAGCGCTTGCCGTCAGGCGGCGGCTTTCCAAAAATGTAGCTTTGTTCCTTCTTGCCCGGGAAATTTGCCCCAGTTACATCCGGCGGCGACCAAGCGCTTGGGATCGCTCAATACCGCAATGGGCGCCCCTTGCGAAAAGTTGGCATGGATTTGGGCTTGGCGCCGCGTCTGTTTGGGCTTGGCGCCGTGGCCGGTTGGGATTGACCTGTTGAAAGGTGGGCGTCTTTCCCCGCCGATTCCATCCGCGCGCAATCTTACTCTAGCGCTGCGCCTCACTGGAAATTGCGCGCACGGAACGAACCGGCGCTTCGCCCCATTCTAGCAGGCGGACTCGACAGGATGGCGACCATGCAAGAGGTCAAATATCGTTCGTTCACTCCGGGCCTCAACCCGCGCCGAACCAAGCTCGAAATTCCCGGCTGGGGAGGCGAGCGGCAGCCGCGCAAGGACGGGTCGATGGAGCAGGCGTGGCATTGCCTGCCGTTCTCCGAAGCCGCGCGGTACGGGATCGAATTGTTCTACCCGTATAAAAATGAGCTTCGGGTCAGTACGCTCGGCGGAAAGCTCGCGCTCGATGGAGACTTTGGGCCGCCGCCAGAAGGCCACGGCGGGCAATGGCCGCCCTTCCGCACCTTTGGCGACCTCTACTACACCTATCAGGCGTCTCTCGATCTGAAGGTCGATGCGGGCTACGCGGTCCGCACCGAGCCGCATCCGCGTTTCTATACCGATCCGACCGACACGACCCCGATCGCGGTGCCCGCGCTGATCCGGCGATGGTGGCCGATGATCTATTTCCTGGTGTTCAAAGCGCCGCCGGAGGGAAAGACCCACGTATTCCGGCCGGGAGAACCATTCGTCCAGATTCTGGTGGTGCCGGAGGAGGCGGCGTTCGAACTCGTCCCGATGTCTGATGAGGAAGCAGCGGAGCGCGAGCTGCAATCCAAACGCATCCACGACAGTCGCGCCACGCTATCGGCCGAAACGGAGTGGACCTCCGCGACCAACACGGTTTTCGACGGAACCTATCGCCACATTCTCGGCGCGGCGACTGAGCGGGCGAAGCACGGCTCCTGATTCAGCATGCAGATCACGGGTGCACGCGTCGCTTCATGCGCGCGCACCGGCGGCCTTCCTCTCAGTAGTAGTGGTGATGCCAATGGTGATGCCACCAATGATGATGGTGATGATGATGACGGTAATGATGATGATGGTGGTGATGATGATACTGAGCCACCACGAGCGGCTTTTCACGCGGCGGCTTCAGCAGGCGCGCGCTCAATTTCGGCTTTTAACACACTCGCCGCATTCGGAATCGGATCAAGCAATTCCGCGAATGACCGAGCCGGTTGCAGTCCACTGGCCCCGTCGAGTGTAGACGCGGCCGCAGCGCCGCCGACGACGGCAAGCACGGAGGCGCCGCCCAAAAGCCCGATGATCCCCTTGTCCACGTTCTGTCCTTCCTGGTTCGTGAGAGGACGAAACGAACTTCGGCGAAAAAGGTTCCATTGCATGTCGTGGCCCTCGAGGTCGGTTTGGGACGCGCTACTCGCGCGCAAGCCTCAAGGACATCTGGAGCGTCGGCGGGGGCTCTTCGGCGAAGCGTTGGCGGTAGACGCCAAGGTTTTCGCTGACCCGCTCGACGTAATCGCGCGTTTCGTCGAACGGGATGCGTTCAATCCAGTCCACAAGGTCCGTTTCACCATTGCGGGGGTCGCCGTGCGCTGCAATCCATTGGGCGACTCGACCTCCGCCGGCGTTGTAGGCGGCAAACGCCAGTTCGCGCGAGCCGCCCTCGTCCTCGATCAACTCGCCAAGCAGGACCGCGCCGAGCCGGGTGTTGAACGCCGGATCGGCCAGAAGGCGGGCGTAGTCGTATTCGAGGCCCGCGCGCCGCGCGGTTATCGCTGCGGTCGCAGGCATCATCTGCATGAGGCCCTTGGCGCCTGCGCCGGAGGCCGCCTGCCACATGAATTCGCTTTCCTGTCGGGCGACCGCGTAGATCGTCGCCATGTCGGCCGAATGGACAAGCGGGAGAAAAGCGGGAACGCCCGTGTCCGGGAACGCCAGAGCGTCGAAGGGGTAGCCGCGCATGATGGCGATCTTGCCCCATTGGACCTGCGCAACCGGGTCGCCGGACTGCTTGACGGCCGCAGCCATGGCGGCGAGTTGCGCTTCGTCCCGCCATTGCCGCGCCGCGTCGAACGCGAGCGCCGTCGCGAGATCGTCGAGCCCAAAGGCATAGAGCGCCTCAACCGCGCCGACCGCTTCGTCACGCCGATCGCCTTCCGCAGCTGCGGCGGGCGCGCTGAGCGCAAGTCTTGTCCGCCCGAGCCGCTGAGCGGCGAGCTGGCCGTAATAGGCGATCGGCTGGCTTGCCGCGCGCTCGTAAAATCGCCTTCGCGCCCTTGGAATTGCCGGCCTCTTCGGCAGCGCGCCCCTGCCAATAAGCGGCGCGGGCTATGGACAGAGGATCGTCGGCGGCTTCGGCCGCCAGGGCGAAGCGCGCGGCCGCCGCGGGCGCGTCATGAACGAAGCGCAACGCGATCCAGCCGGCGTGGAAGGCGGCGTCGACCCGGGCCTCGGCGGAGTCCGGCTTCACGCCTCCGTCGGCGACTTCGAACGCGAGGCGGGGCTCGTCCAGATCCAGGAGCTGGCGCGCCACCATCTTCCGCTCGCTCCACCATCGATCGGGGCTGATCAGCGCTGTGCGATCCTGCGGCGCGAGGCTCAGAAGCACCGCCGCCTCGTAGGTCCGGTTCGCGCGCCGCGCGTACTGGATTCGCGAGAACATGAGGCCAGGATCGTTACGGAGCGGCGGCGGAACGGCCCTGAGAAGCGCTGGAGTCGCGGGTTCGTGCGCCGCCGCGATGCGGGCTTCGGTCAAAGCCAACACGTCAGGCCCAGCGAGCGCCGCCGCTCGTACGGCGGCCCAAGGGTAGCCCGCATAGACCAGCCGGTCGGCGCGATATTTATGGTCGGCCCTGGCGAGCGAACCGCCAAACTCGCGCAGGATCACGCCTTCCGACCAGGAGTTGCTCCCATCCCGCCACAGGGCCCGAACGATTCCGGCCGCCTCCTCCGGACGCCCCAGTGCGACGGCGGCGCGCGCCGCGGCGATCTTTCCGGCGCTCGATTGAGGAGGCGCGGCGGCAAAATAGGCGGCGACCTTTGCCGGCGCCTCGGCATGAGCGGCCAGTTCGCCTTCCTGCCGGAGCTGAATCCACCCAGCGCTTGGCCAACCCCGATGATTGGCGAGGAACGCCGCGAGAGCCTCGAACGAAGGGATGCGCGTCCGCCCGCAGCGCCGCCCATTCCAGGGCCGTCCGTTTCCCGGGATCGCTCGCCGCTGCAGCGAGCACCTTCAAGCCAGCGGCGTCGCCCTTGTTGTAGAGCACAGCCGCCTCGGAATGTGCGGGCGGGGAAACGGGAACGGGAAGGGCGACGGGAGGGACAGCCGCGGGGGGCGCGGAAGTTTCGAGGCTCGCGACAGCGGGCGCCTCGGCGACCGGGCCAGGTTCGTCCGCGTAAGCGAATTGTGCCCGAAGCTCGGCGTCGCTTGGGTATGGCGCCGCCGAGGGCGGACTCGGCTCTGCGATCTCCGGGCCTGGGGTCGAAACAGCTTCGAGAGCGCGACTTGCGGAATCAGGCGGCTGTTCGGGAGGCGACGACGGCGCCGACGAGCTGGGCGTCTCCTGCGCCTGCCTCCAGCGCGGTAGGAGCGGGCGTCGGCTCGACCGCTTGGTGTTCGGCGGTTTGACCGAGAAGGCCGGACTCGGCCGGCGGGCGGCGAGCGTACGGCGTGACCGAAACAAGCAGCGCCACGCCGCAGATCGCCAAGATTGGCCGGAGCCCAAAAATCATCATTGGTCCAGTTCTCTCCGCGAAGAATGGACCGGTTTTGCTGACGAAGATTTAAGCGCCGGATTCAGGCGCTTTGCCTCTTTCGCGCGCAGGGCGGCGGGGCTATGTGTCGGGCGGCGGAGCAGGGACATGGGTTCGCCCACGAGGCGAGCGGGACGCGCGAGATGGAAAAGCGGGCGAAGTTTCACGGGTCGATGGCGGCGCTGATCACCCCGTTCAGGGACGGCAAAATCGACGAGCAGGCCTATCGAGCGCTGATCGACTGGCAAATCACCTCCGGCTCGCATGGGCTTGTGCCAGTCGGCACGACCGGCGAGAGCCCCACGCTGTCGCATCACGAGCATCGCCAGGCGGTCGATATCTGCATCGACGAGGCGCGCGGCCGCGTTCCGGTGATCGCCGGCGCGGGCTCGAACAATACCGCCGAGGCGATCGAGCTTTGCCGGCACGCCGAGCAGAGCGGCGCGGACGCCGTGCTCGTCGTCACTCCGTACTACAACAAGCCGACGCAGGAAGGCCTCTACGAGCACTTCAGGGCCGTCAACGACGCCATCGGCATTCCGATCATCATCTACAACATTCCCCCGCGAAGCGTCGTCGACATGTCCGTCGAGACGATGAAGCGGCTTTCCGAACTCCCCAACATTGTCGGCGTCAAGGACGCAACCGGCGATGTCGGCCGCGTGTCGCGCCAGCGTCATGCTATCGGCCCGGATTTTATTCAACTTTCTGGCGAAGACATGACGGCGCTCGCAGCGATGGCGGCGGGCGGACACGGTTGCATTTCGGTGACCGCCAACATTGCGCCCCATCTTTGCGCGGAATTGATGGAGGCGACGTTCAAGGACGACTGGACCCACGCGCTGCGAATTCAGGACCGTCTCACGCCGCTGCATGCGGCGATCTTCGCCGAACCCGGCGTCAACGGCGCGAAATATGCCCTGAGCCTGCTTGGCCGCGCCCGCGCCGACACCCGTCTGCCGCTCCTCCCGGTCAGCCAGGCGACCGAGACGCTGATCCGCCGCGCCATGGTGCATGCGGGATTGCTGAATGCGTAGCACGACCTCCTTTGGCGAGGATGTCCAACCTTGCGCGCGACTCAGTCCTGTCAATGGTTTGGGTGTTGTTTTCTGCGCGGCCCGCGACGCACGGCTCGGACCGCCCACGGGTCTTATAGGATTAATAACATTGAGTGTATGTGTAACAGCAACAACCGGCCGCCCTGGACGGGCCGGCTCCGAAGGGATCGCCTTTCCTCCAGAGTTCGCGCTCGGGAGAGGCTGATCCATTGCCTGACAAAGAAAAGCCCAATTTCAAGGTGGTCGCGGACAATCGCCGCGCCCGCTTCGATTACGAAATCGGCGAGACCTTCGAGGCCGGCATGATGCTGACCGGCACGGAAGTGAAGTCGCTGCGCTCCGGCAAGGCGACCGTCGCCGAGAGCTACGCCGCGGTCGACCGCAACGGCGAAGTGGTCCTCTATAACGCCAACATCCCGGAGTACCTTCAGGCCAACCGCTTCAACCACGAACCAAAGCGGCCGCGGAAGCTCCTTCTCCACGCCAAGGAGATCGCCAAGCTCGCCAAGGGCGTCGAGCGCGAGGGCATGACGATCGTGCCGTTGCGCATCTATTTCAACGCCAAGGGACGCGCCAAGATCGCCATCGCGCTTGGTCGCGGCAAGAAACTCCATGACAAGCGCGAGAGCGAAAAGGTCCGCGACTGGAACAGGGACAAGTCGAGGCTGATGCGGGAGAAGGGATAGGCGCGCCGCTGGCCCGGCGCTAAGCCCTGAATCTACATGGCATTTTCGGCTTGACCGAAAGCTCGACGAAGCATTTACTCCTTTCCGTGGGCAATCAGCTTTGCCAAAAGCAAGGAATCCGGAATTGTGACGCCCGTCACAGTCGGCGCCTCTGGAATGTGCAAGCTTTAAACTGTTCGCTCGGGCGGCCGGGTGAACGCTGGGGAACGGCCTCCATGGCGGACGAGGACGTTGGCATCTTCGTATCCTACGCGCACGACGACGACCTGACGACCGGGTCGGAGGACGAAGACGGATTCGTCAGTTTTCTTTACAAGAAGCTTCAACTCAAGCTGCGCGACCTTGGCGCGACCAAGGCCAAGCTGTGGATCGACCGGCGGCGCATCGCCGACGGCGACCTGTTTGACGGCGCGATCGACGAAGGACTCCAGAACGCGGAGTTGCTGGTCGTCGTCATGTCGCCGAACTGGATGCAACGTCCCTATTGCCGCAAGGAGCTCGAGGCTTTCGCCGACCTGCGCAGAAAGAAGGGCGTCGCAAACGTCCAGGAGCGGATGATCGTCGTCGGCAAGTGGCACGTCGAGAGGTTGAAGCGGCCATTCGACTTGCAGGGCCAGGAGGGCTTTCTCTTTTACGCCCGCGACGAAACGAACGGGGTCAGCGACGTCACGCCGTTCTTCAATCGCGGAAAGACGACCGACCAGTTCTACGACCGGCGGGACAGCCTGGCCATTTTTCTGCAAAAGCGCGTGGACCGCATTGCGGCGGGCGCAGGCCTCGGCACGACGCTTGCCAGCCGACCATCCGATCGCCGGGCCGACCGGGCGAACCATCTACCTTGCGAAGCCCGCGAGCGACATGAAGGCGGCCTATGCGCGCCTCGCGTTCGAGCTTCAGGGAAAGGGGTTCGCAGTCGTTCCCGACGTCGACCGCGGATCTTCCCAGCGACGGCAGCGCGCTCGTCGCGATCAAGGAAGCGCTCGCCGCAGCGGAAGCCTCGATCCACCTCGTCGGCGACAAACCTGGCTTCGCGCCGGAAGGGCTCGATCCGATCGTCAAGCTCCAGCTTGCGCTCTCGCGCGAAAAAACGAGCCGCCAACGCCGATCCATCCGCGCGCGGCTTCCGCCGCGTCGTGTGGGCGCCCAAAATCATTGATACGGGCGAGCCCTCCCCGACGCCGGCGCCGGAACGCGATCCCCTCCAGGCTCTCGAACGCTGCGACAAGCAGATCGCCACCGACAAGATCGACGGCGACATCTTGAGCAAGTTCATCGAATTCCTGTTTCAGTATCTGGCGGAGACGGCGCCCAAGCGGGCTGCGAAGAGCGCTGGAGGACGGCAAGCTCGAGGTCTATCTCTCCTACCACGGCGCCGACGAAGACTATGCCGGGGCCGTTGTCGAAGCGTTGCGCGGAAGCCCGGTCAAAATCCAGGTTCCGGCCTCGGGCTCGGACGCGGAAACCCGCCGCTATAACGACGATCTTCTCGTCAAGTGCGACGCGGTCACCCTGTGCTGGGCGAACGCCTCTGAGGTCTGGGTGAGATCGGAAGCCGACCGGCTGAAAGACTGGGAGACGCTGGGCCGCAAGCAGCAGTTCGAGTACCGCACTCTCATCGCCGGGCCGCCGCCGGCCGCTCACAAGCGCGCCCAGTTCATGCAGATTCTGTTCCAGGACGGCAATTCGATAAAGTTCTCGATCTCGTCGACAAAGGGCCGCCGACGCCCGAGCTCGTCGCCGACCTTGCGCCGCGGCACGCTGGACCAGGTCCATGAACGTCGTCCGTCGGGCCAGCGGCGCCGGCGGTCTCCGGTTCTTCGCCCGGCTCAGGCGCAGTCGACGAGTTCGGCGCTCTCGGCCGAGCGGCCTTTTCCTGGGCTGCGGCCCTTTGTCTTCGCGGACCGCGACTATTTCTTCGGCCGCGACAGCCAGATCTATGCGCTCTACCGGCTGGTCGAGCACGGACGTTTCATCGCGGTGATCGGAAGTTCGGGCAGCGGCAAATCCTCGCTGGTGCTCGCGGGCCTGTGCCGGCTGCTCGCCGAGGAAAGCGCAGACGCCGGCGGGCCGCACTGGGCCTATCTCGACATGCGTCCGGGAGCCTCGCCGCTCTCACCGCCTCGCCAAGACGCTCGCGCGGCTCGCCGGAGGCGACAGCCCAGACGAAGCGGCGCGGCGCCGGGAGCGGATCGAGTATCGGCTGCGCCAGTCGGGTTTCAGCCTGCAGGAGCGCGCTCGCCGAAGCCGGCGGCCTCGGCGACCGATCGCTTATTCTGGTCATCGATCAGTTCGAGGAACTGTTCCGTTTCGGCCTCGCGGGCCTTGGCCAGCGGCGCGCCGGCGTCGAGGAAGCGCGCGCGCGCGACGAAGCGACCCAGTTCGTGCAGATCCTGCTGGACGCCGACCGCCGTCGAATCGAAAACGTGCGCGTGCTGATCACCATGCGTTCGGACTTCATCGGCGATTGCGCGTTTTTCCACGGACTGTCGGAAGCGGTGAGCGCCACGCAATATCTGGTGCCGAATCTGACCCGCGGCCAGCTCGAGCAGGCGATCCGCAAACCGATCGAAAAGGCCGGAGGGACAATCGAGCCCGAACTGGTCGAAAGGCTCATCAATGATTGCGGCGACGAGTTCGACCAGCTTCCGGTGCTGCAACATTGCCTGATGCGGCTCTGGGACCGCGCGGCGACCGCCAGACCGGACGGGCCGCGGCGCCTCACCCGGCGGACCTACAACGACATCGGACGCATGGCGGAGGCGCTGTCGCGCCACGCCGACGACGTACTGCGCCAATGCGCCGGAAAGGAACTGGCGGTCGAACAGGCGTTCCGCGCGCTTTCCGAAGTTGACCGGGAAGGCCGGGCGATCCGCCGGGCGCTTCGGTTCGACAAGCTATTGGCCGAGACCGGGGTCAATCGAGTCCGACCTGCGCGCGGTCGCTCGACCGGTTCCGCGCGCCGACCTGCTCGTTCCTGCTGCCGTCGCTCGCCGTCTCGCCGACGCTCAACAACGACGAGCGGATCGACATCGGTCATGAGGCTTTGCTTCGCAGATGGAAGAAAATCGCGGGCAAGACCGAGCCTCGCGGAACCCGAAGACCGGTCGCCCGCCCCGGGATGGCTCGGCGCGGAGCAGAGCGACGGCCAGCGCTACCACACGCTGGTGTCGCTGCTGGACGGCGAAACCGGCGGAGAACGGGCGACCCTGAACGATCCCGAGCGCACCAAGACGTGGTGGGAATCCCTGCCGCGGACAGCCGCATGGGCGGATCGCTACGGCGGCAAATTCGAGCGCGGTCAAAAAGCTGATCGACGATGGGATCGAGGCCAAGAGACGATCGGTCGAGGCGGACCGGCGGTCGAAGCGCAGTCGTCGAATCGCCGTCGCTCTCGGCGTCGCCAGCGTGCTCATCGCGACCGGCGCGGTATGGGCGGAGTATGAAAAAGCGCAACAGCAGCGACAGGAAGAAGTCGACAAAAGCGCGATGAGATCGGCAAAGACGCTGCTCGAAGATGTCCTCCACGCATACAACGACAAGAGCCTCGATCTCGCCGGGGCTGAAAGTCTGGCGACCATCTCCGGGCAATTCCTGGATGACACGCGCAAGGCGAGAAAGACGTCCGCGGCTGACCTGGTCTGGGGAGAAGCGCTCAACGTCGACGCGGACCTTCAGGCGACCCTGGACAAGGACGAGGAGGCGCTAGCTCTCGCCAGCAAAGCAAAAGACGCCGCTCTTTCGCTGACCCAATCCCAACCGAACGCGCAAGAGCCGCTGCAGGTCCTGTACGACGCATCCATCCGCATGGGCAATGCGCTCTCCGCCTTGGGAAGGGCGCGGCACAAGGAGGCTCTTCAGGAATACAGCGAGGCTATCAAGATCGCCGCGAGAATCGCTTCATCGAGCGCCGGCGAAACGGGCGACGACGACGTCATCGACGCTCACATGAAAATTGGCGACATCTACAAGGACAACGACTTCAAGCAATATTCGGACGCCCTGGCGGAATACCAATCCGGTCTGGCGACTTGCGAGGCAGCGCTCGCCAAGCATCCGCAGAGCTTCAATCTTCTGCGCAACAAGGGAAAGGCGTTCTTCCGGATCGCCGAGCTGTTGAGGACGGAAAAAACAGATGACGACGCTCAAGCAGGGCAGAACCTTCTACGGCGAGGCGGCCGAGGTTCAGGAGGCTCTGATCTCGCGCGACGCGCAGGAGGCGCTCGCCTCGCAAAAGGCGCCCGATCTCACGCTGAAATCAAACCTCGCCGCGACCTATACCCACTGGGGAATGCTGGAGAGGGAGGCGAGAAACCTTGATCTTGCGCTGACGAAATTCGAGCGAGGCGTCGCGCTCAATGAGGAGCTGATGAAAGCCGAACCTGGCAATCCTCAGTGGGTCGATTATGTCGCGCCGAGTTATCGTTTCATGGCCGAGATTTTGGATCGAGCTAAACCGGCCGAAAGACGCGCGTGGCTATTACGAGAAACTTTTTGACGCGAAGCGGACTCTCGCTTTCCGTGGCATGGGGCCGCCGAAAGCGCGAGAGAGAGTTCGCCGAGTCCGCGAAACTGCTCGGCGATCGCTCGACCGGACTGGCTCAAATCGACGCCTATCGCGTGGCCGTCCGAATCTGGAGCCGGCTGGTTGATGATCCGATCGGCCGCTGACTGGGCCGGCGGGCAGTTCGACGTCATTCAGAATTTTGCCCAGACCTTCGACGCGAAGCGGGATTGGCCGGACGCGCAGGCCGCCTATCGGGTGGCGCAAAAGATCGCCGTGCTAAACTACGTCAAGGATCCCTCCGAGACCTCCTGGCGCGACAAAGCCGAGGCCGCCGAGAGAGCTTCGGTCGAGGCTGGAAAGGCGGCCGAGGCCGCGCCGGCGGACACCACCCATTAGGCTCAAGGCCGCCGCGACTTCCGTCCGTCGGGCGACTCAGCGCTTCTGCTTCGTCGCCCGCCGGCGGGGGCGGCTCGGGGGCGGTGTGAATCGTCTTCGCCATATGGTCGATCCACGCCGCGTGCTCGCTCTCCATCAGATCCTCCGCCACCGCGACGAAGGCTTGCAGGGTCATGCCGCCGATCCGGTAGCGCTCTTTGAGCCGTTCGAGATTGGCTTTCATCGCGGCATAGCTTGCCGCGAGATACTTCTGCCGGTCGGCGAGCCCGTAGGCGCTGACCGCAGCGCCGATCGTGGTCAGAGCCCCTGTCCATATGGTGAGCCACGCGCCATAATAGGCCGCGGCGGTCGAGACGACGACAATGACCGCCCCGGCGAAGAAGCTTGACTTCTGCAACAGATCATACGCGCGTTCGCTCTTCTCCTGGCCCCTCCTGTAAAAGTCGATCTGCCCGTCGATGCGGTTCGAAAGATACCACTGGTCGGTCAAGGGGCGCGAAGGACGGCGGTCGTCGACTCCCGCGCCGACCGGATCGTCTTCGGGGGTCAGCGAATCGCCCGCCGCCCGCGCGGCGATTGCCTTGCGGCGGTCGATGAACGCGCTGACCGCGTCGGGGTCGGAGGCCTTGTCAGGCGCGTAGTCGCCGACGCCTGCGGCGAAGCGGAAGCACTCCGACTTGATGGCCTCGGCGGTCGCCCGCGCTCGAAGCCAGCCCGATTCCGCGCCGACAGCCAGCGCTTGCCGACCCACATAGAGCGACAATGCGGAGGCGACAGCCGCTGCGCAGGCGAGCGCCGTCTCTAGGCTGTCGCGCTGGGCAGCCAGCCTGGCAGCCAGCTGGCGGATAGGCGCCGAAAGTAGGCCGCCGCCGCGCCCAGGAAGGCGGTCGCAACGAGCGCGACCATCGCCCAGAAATTCCACCGTCTGGCCCGCTCTGGAGCGAGCGCGCGCGCTTCGCCCAGCCGCGGTACTCGTCCCAGGCCTCGACGATCATCGCTTGCGTCTCCCGGGCTCCTCCGCGTCGTCGCCAGTCGAGCGCAGGCGCGCGGCGGAAGCCTAACCGAGGGCCGCCGTCAGTGCGACAGGAACTTGAACGGCTCGGCGGGGACGAACTTGTCGGACGCCTCGCCCGCGATGATCGGCCGGTCGCTAAGGTCCAGCCTTGCTGGCTTGGCGCCGGGCTCAAGCTTCAGCTTGTCGAGGTCGACCCAGAAGACATTCGGACTGTAGGAGGAATTCGAAGAAATAGCGCTTCGCCTTGATGTCGGCGACCGTCCGCCAGACGGTCGCCGCGATATTCGGCCGTTCCGGATCGGCGAGTCCCAGCGGCACCGAGACGGTGCGGATCAGCGAAAAGACGGTCGCGTCCGCGAGCCTCGGGTCAGTCTCCTTGGGGGCTGCGCCGAGGTTCCAGCTCACCCGCACGAAGCGGTCGGCCGAGCGGGCCGTGCCGGGCAGGAACTTGATGCCCCCGACATCCTGCCAATAGGCGTTCAGCGCGAGCTGCTGGTCGAAGGTGGGCGAATTCGTCATCACCGTATATTTGGGATCGTGGTGGATGACGAGCTTGCCGCCAAGATATTCGAAGATCGCGCTGTCGCCCGAAGCGTCGGCCAGCGAAAGGTGGCCTCCCGCCTTCTTGCCGCCCGGGAAGATCGGGCGCGACGATTGCGAAAGGCTCCTTGGATAGCGCGTCCACCGCCTCGGCGACGGTCGCGAAATTGTCGAGCGCATATTGGTGTCCAGGCGCCCGCCGAGATCAGCGGCTTGCCGGATTTTTCGGCGTCGCCATAGTCGGAACTCGACGAGATAGAGCGTATTGGCGACCAGCCCGGCTTCATTCATCCCGTCGACCGTCACGACATTGTCGAAGCTCGCGATCACCGATCCGTATTTCGCGGTCCATTTGACCGACTTTGGCCCAACGCCGCCGTCGCGCTCCATACCTTTCGGGAACGACCACAGGTCGCTGTGCGGATCGACCGCCCAGTCCATCGTACGCCCGACGATATAGGTGTGATTGCCGGTCTCGTAGAGGATGCGCGTGCACGCTTCCGCCTTGAAGGCGGCAAGCCCGACAATCGCACAGGCCATAAGGCCGAGCTTTCTTCCCCCCATGGAAAATATTCCCCTTTGATGTCCCGTCGGCGCTGCGAGACCATGCGCAGCTCTATCCTCATCGCACAAGGAGAATGTGCAAGGAGAAATCGCGCGGATTGCGCTTACGCGCCTCCGGGAAATCGCGCCCCGACTGAGCTGACGCGGATCGTCATCCTCCCTCGCCAAACAGCGCAGGAGGATGCCGCCGCGTGCGCGCTAAGCCGCCGCCTTCAGCGCCTGATCGAGGTCGGCCAGGATGTCGTCGATGTGCTCGAGGCCGATCGACAGCCGCACATAGCCGTCGGTCACGCCGGTCGCGAGCTGCTCCTCGGCGCGAAAGCTGCGAATGGGTGGTGGTGGCCGGATGGATGGCGAGCGTGCGCGCGTCGCCGATATTGGCGACGTGGTAGAACAGCTTCAGCGCGTCGATGAACTTGGCGCCCGGCGTCGCGCCCGCCCTTGAGCTCGAAGCCGACCAGACCGCCCTGCCCGCCCTCAGGTATTCTCGGCGCGCGCGCTTCGCCCGCCGGTCTGTTGCGAGGGATGGATCACCTTGCGTCATCTCGGGGCGCTTCGGCGAGCCAGGTGGCGACCTCGAGGGTGTTCTCGCAATGGCGCTCGCATGCGCAGCGGCAGGGTCTCGATGCCCTGCAGGAAGAGGAAGGCGTTGAACGGCGACATGGCCGAGCCGAGATCGCGCAGCAGCGTCACGCGCGCCTTGATGATGTAGGCGATCGGCCCGAGCGGCTTGACCGCCTCGCTCCAGACCGCGCCGTGATAGCTGGGGTCGGGCGTGTTCAGCAGCGGCTGGCGCTCGGATGCTGCCTCCCAGTCGAAAATTGCCGCCGTCGACGATCAGGCCGCCGATCGAGGTGCCGTGGCCGCCGAGATATTTGGTGGTCGAATAGACGACGATCGCCGCGCCGTGGTCGAGCGGCCGGTGAGGATCGGCGCGGCGGTGTTGTCCATGATCAGCGGGATGCCGAGCGGGCGGCCGATCGCCGCCACCTCGGCGATCGGGAAGACGGTCAGCTTCGGGTTGGGCAGGGTCTCGGCGTAGTAGGCGCGGGTCCGGGCGTCGGTGGCGCGTGCGGAAATTCTCGGGGTCGGACCGGATCGACGAAGCGCACCTCGATGCCCTGGTCCTTCATCGTGTTGGCGAACAGGTTCCAGGTGCCGCCGTAGAGATCGGTCGAGCTGACGACATTGTCGCCGGCGCGCGCCAGGTTCTGGATCGCGAAAGCCGAGGCCGCCTGCCCGCTCGACAGCGCCAGCGCCGCGACGCCGCCTTCGAGCGCGGCGACGCGCTTCTCGAGGACGTCGGTGGTCGGGTTCATGATGCGCGTATAGATGTTGCCGAGCTCCTTCAGCGCGAACAGATTCGCGGCGTGCTCGGCGCTCTGGAACTGATAGGAGGTCGTCTGGTAGATCGGCACGGCGACCGCGCCAGTCGCCGGGTCAGCGCGCCAGCCGGCGTGCAGCGCCAGCGTTTCAGGCTTGTGAGTCATGGATCGCTTCCTCTTCTTCGTCTCGGCGCTTGCCTCGCAAACGACGCCGGTGGCGACGGAGCCGACGTGGGGCGCTGGCATATTTGACTATATATATGTGTTACTAATTAGCTATTATGCGGTATCTTTGTAGATTTGATTCACCATACCGGTTCGCTCGACGGTCCGCAAGGCGGCGCGCTGCTTCGGAGCAAGGCGGGATCGCGGCGCCCTATTTGTCGATGAACTGGATCGCCTGCTCCAGCGCGGCCGGAGAAACCCGGAGCATGCCGGTATAGGGCAGCCCGAGTTCGAGGATCAGGAAGATCGCGAAAGCGATCGAGGCCGCCCCGAAGGCCAGCGCGGCAATGACCAACGCGTTCTGCTCGGCGAACAGGCCGATGCCGAAGAACAGCGCCACCGTCCAGAACACAAGAATCGCAATGAGGATCCAGGAAACGGGGCCACTCGCCACTTGCAAGGACATCAGCAATCGTGATTGTTCGACCATGCTCGCGTATTGGCTCGCCGTCGCCAGAGCCTGCTTTTGCGCGTCCGTCGTGGGTTTCAGAGTCGCGAGAAAGTCGTTGATCCCCTGCGCGTTCGCCAATGGCGTCTCAACGCTCAACAAGTTGGGGTCGGCGTCGCCGCCGCCCCAAAAGGTGTCATAGCCCTTGAGGATTCCTGCCTTGATCTTGTCGCGCAACGGCTTGGTCTCCGGCCCATATTGAGCGAGCGCCTGGTCGAGCCGCAGAATCTGGGCAGAAAACCCCTCCAGTTCGGTCTTCTGTGTCGAGAAGTATGCGAAACTGACCCCGATTAGCGTTCCCAGAACCAGCGCCAGCAGCAGGGTCAGTAGTCCCGCCACCTGACCAACCACGCCCTTTGACTCACCCGTCTTATGCTCATCCGCGAGCCGCTTTTGGGTTTCCAGTCCGGCGTAGCTGGCGGCGAGCGTCAAAAGGAAAATCACAATGGAAATGAAAACAATGCTCATTCGCGCCCACCCTTTTCCCCGCCGGCACCCTATCGAGCAAATGCGAGATTGCAAGCGCGACGGCAGGGGCAAGGACCGTTGCTCTGCTTTCAGCCGGTCGGCGTTAGGGAGTCTCGATGTTGACGTCCGCGCTCTCCCGGGTCCACGAAGGCCCCACGCCGCATGTGGCCCTTCCGGCCGCCGAATAGGAGCGCGAACGTGCCAATCCCGGGTCCCAATGGTCTGAGCCGCCGCCTGGTGCTGGGCGGCCTCGCAGCATTGCCGGCGTTGCCGGGGCTTCTGTCTGCCGCTCCAGCGAAGGCTGAGACGTCGGGACCGCTCGCCTCATGGAACGACGGACCGGCGAAACAGGCGATCCTCGATTTCATTCGCATCACCACCGATCCGGCAAGCAAGGATTTCGTGCCGCCGCCGGAGCGCATCGCCACCTTCGATCAGGACGGCACGCTGTGGGTCGAGCATCCCGCCTACACGCAGTTGATCTACTGCCTCGATCGCATCCCGGCGCTGGTCAAGGATCAGCCCGATCTGGCGAAGTTCGAGCCGTACAAGACCGTGCTGTCGGGCGACATCGAAGCCATTGCGAAGCTCTCGGTGCGCGAACTCGAGGCGATCGCGATCAACACCCTCAGCGGCATGCCGGTCGAGGATTTCGCGGCGCAGGTGAAGGGGTGGATTACAACCGCCAAGCATCCCCGCTGGGGAAGGCTCTACACCGATATCACCTACCAGCCGATGCAGGAGGTCCTGACCTTGTTCCGCGCCAACGGATACAAGACCTATATCGTCACCGGCGGGGGCCAGGACTTCGTGCGGGTCTATTCCGAGAGCGTGTACGGGATACCGCCCGAGCAGGTGGTGGGCTCCGCCGGCGGCGTCCGCTACAGTTACGGCCGGGACGGCAAGCCGGTTCTGACGAAAGCGCCGAAGCTGCTGTTCAACGACGACAACGCCGGCAAGGTCGAGGGGATTCATCTGGAAATCGGGCGCAGGCCATACGCGGCGTTCGGCAATTCGGTCGGCGACCGCCAGATGCTGGAATACACCAAGGCGGGCGAGGGCGCGCGGCTCTCGATGATCGTGCTGCACGACGACGACAAGCGCGAATACGCCTATGGACCCGCAGCGGGCCTGCCCGACACCAGGGTCGGCACTTTCTCCCAGGACCTTTACGACGAGGCGAAGAAGGACGGCTGGTTCGTCATCAGCATGAAGGACGACTGGAAGCGCATCTTCTCGTTCGAAGCGTAGGGCGGCAGCGACTTCCGCGCGGCGCTGTTCTAGAAGAGCTTTGCGCATCGCGAGGCTGACGGGGACGTGCATGGTTGAAAAGCAAATGGAACGGCCCGCCGAGGCGCCCGAGCGGACCGGAGTCCCGCCCCGACATGATTCGCATCGCACGGCGGCGCGTTCCGGATGGGATCGGACAAGCACTATCCGGAAGAGGCGCCCGTTCATCGCGTCGCGGTCGACAGCTTCTGGATCGACCGTACGCCGGTCACCAACCGGATGTTCAAGGAGTTTGTGAAGGCGACAGGCCATGTCACCTTCGCCGAAATCCCGCCCGATCCGAAGGACTATCCCGGCGCGCTTCCGCATATGATGTTCGCCGGTTCCCTCGTTTTCTCGCCGCCGAACCGTCCGGTCAATCTGAACGACTGGAGTCAATGGTGGAGCTTCCTCAAGAGCGCTGACTGGCGCCATCCCTATGGCCCGAAGAGCAACATCAATTCGCTCGACAATCATCCTGTCGTCCATGTCGCCTTCGCCGATGCGCTCGCCTACGCGAAATGGGCGGGCAAGGATCTGCCGACCGAAGCCGAGTGGGAATTCGCCGCACGCGGCGGTCTCGACGGCGCCGAGTTCGCCTGGGGCGACGAATTCACGCCTGGCGGAGAGCATCGGGCCAACACCTGGCAGGGAAACTTTCCTCACCAGAATGGTCGCGAAGATGGGTTCGACCGCACGTCGCCGGTGCGCTCGTTTCCGCCCAACGGCTACGGCGTTTACGACATGATCGGCAATGTCTGGGAGTGGACGACCGACTGGTACACGCCGAAGCACGAGGCAGACGCAGCGAAAGCGTGCTGCATCCCCCAAAACCCGCGCGGCGGCAGCGAGGAGGCGAGCTACGATCGCCGGCAGCCGGAAATCAGGATACCGCGCAAGGTCATCAAAGGCGGCTCGCATCTCTGCGCGCCGAATTACTGCCGCCGCTATCGCCCGGCCGCCCGCCACGCCGAGCCGGTTGATACGTCGACGAGCCACCTCGGATTCCGGTGCGTCGTTCGGGCATGAGCGAGCACGGACGGACGACGAAGGTTTCGACCCAAACCGTCACAAGTCCGGCGAAGACTGCTCGGTGAATCGGAACTTTGCATCAGAGCCCATGGACCAAGCCTCCGCCAGGGAAGGGCGATTGACCGTTCGCCGGTTCGCCTGAAGGCCAATTACAGTGCGACGCGCAAGTCGTTCGCCGGGCGTCGCGCCCGGGTCGAACCGGTAGAGCGGAACGTCGGGTATGCTGGGGCATCGCAGGCAAGGTGATGGACGGCATCGCCGCAGGCTCGCGGCGCCTGTCACGGCCGTCTGTCATCTGTCTGCATTGCTGCTGACCGCGCTGACGGCCCTGCCGGCGGCCGCCATTGCCCAGCAGGCGCCGGTCCCCGCTGCGAACGGGGCGGCGCCGGTCACGAATCAGGATCAAGGCGCAGCCCCCGAGGGCGACCTCCTGAACCCGACGAACCTTTTCCAGCTCTTCTCCTCCGTCAAAACGGCGCCGGGCACAGGCCCTGACGGGACGTTGCGGACGGTCACCACCGAGACCTACAAAGTCCGGGCGGACGGGCAAATCGTTCTCGACCCGCAGTGGCTATTGGCGTTGCGGACCGACCTGCCCTTCATTGGGAAAGACCCGATCACCTCCGGCAATCCCAAGGGCGACACGATCTATGGACTGAGCGACGCCGACGCCCAGGCGGCGCTTATCCATGTCTTCGACGACCGCTGGAAGGCAGGCTTCGGCGTCCGCATTTACGCTCCGACGGGCGGCGACACGTTCGGGACCGGCAAGTGGCAGTTCATGCCGGGAGCGGCGGTGCGCTATTCCCTGCCCGAAATCAGCTCCGGCGCTTATTTCGAACCGCTTATCCGGTATGACGTCAGCTTCGCCGGCGATCCGACAAGAAGGTCGATCAGCAATCTGCAATTTGCGCCGATGCTCAATATCTCGCTGCCCGACCGCTGGTTCTTCACCCTCTATCCGAACGCCGATATCCGCTGGAACTTCGGCGATCCGATCACCGGCCAGACTGGACGTCTATTTCTGCCGTTCGACGCCCGCATCGGCCGCAAGTTCACCGACAATTTCAGCGCCTCGCTCGAGGTCGGCGTGCCGATCATCAAGCAATATCCGGTCTACGATTTCACCACGCAGCTGAGGCTCAACCTGACGTTCTGAGCTTCGACGAGCGCTTGATCGAGACCGTGGATCGGGCGAAGTTTTCCATCCCGCAAAGCTGCAAAGGATTCGCCGATGCCCGTGATCGTCGCCTTCGGCGATTCCAACACCTGGGGCTCGATCCCCGCAGAGGGCGCGCGGTATCGCCGGACGTTCGCTGGCCCGGCGTGATGGCGCGCGAGCTGGGGGCAGGCTATCAGGTCATCGAGGAAGGTTTGCGAGGGCGAACGACCGTGTTCGACGACCCGGACGAACCCGGCCGCAACGGGCTTGTCTATTTCGCGCCGTGCCTCCTGAGCCACGCGCCGCTCGATCTTGTGATCATTGCGCTTGGCTGTAACGACTGCAAGGCGAAGTTCGGCGCGACGCCGGAGGCGATCGCCGCCGGCGCCGAGCGCCTGATCGACGCCGCAGAGGCGTCGCTCGCCGGTCCCGGCGACACCCCGCCGCGCGTGCTTCTGGTCGCGCCGCCGCCGATCTCGAGACTACCGAGTACGCGGAGATGTTCGCAGGCGGCGCGGAAAAGGCGCTCCGCCTTCCCGCATGCTACCGCGAACTCGCCGAGCGCCGGTCGATCGGCTTTCTCAACGCGGGGGATTTCATCGTCGCTCCCCGCTCGACGGCATCCACTACGTCGCCGACCAGCACGCCATTCTCGGCCATGCGATCGCCAAGGCGGTGCGGGCTGTGCTGGAATAACTGGACACGGCCGCGTGTCACCAGCGGATCAGCGCCGCGCCCCAGGTGAAGCCGCCGCCCATGGCCTCGATCATCACCAGATCGCCAGGCCGGATGCGGCCGTCCCTGACCCGACGTCAAGCGCGAGCGGGATCGAGGCCGCCGACGTGTTGCCGTGCTGGTCGACCGTGACGATCACCTTGTCGCGCGCGATGCCGAGCTTGTCGGCCGAGGCGTCGATGATGCGGCGATTGGCCTGGTGGGGCACGAACCAGTCGATGTCGTCGGCAGTCACTCCCGCGTCGGCGAAGCATCCCTGGATCACGTCCGTCACCATGCCGACCGCGTGACGGAACACTTCCTTCCCCTCCATCCGCAAATGGCCGACCGTCTTGGTGGTCGAGGGGCCGCCGTCGACATACAGCTTCGAGCGATGCCGGCCGTCGGCGCGCAGGCGCGACGCGATCACGCCCGGCGATGAGAGCGCCCCGTCGCTCGCCCGGCCCTCCAGCACCATCGCCCCGGCGCCGTCGCCGAACAGCACGCAGGTCGTCCGGTCGCTCCAATCGAGAATGCGCGAAAAGGTCTCCGCGCCGATCACCAGCGCGCGCTTGTGCGAACCCGAACGCAGGAACTTGTCGGCCGTCGCGACGGCGTAGACGAAGCCGGTGCACACGGCCTGCAGATCGAACGCGGCGCCTTCGACGATGCCGAGTTCGGCCTGGACCTGCGTCGCGACCGAGGGGAAGGTGTAGTCGGGCGTCGACGTCGCGACGATGATGAGGTCGATGTCGGCCGGTTCGAAGCGCGCCTGCGAGAGCGCGGCCCGGGCGGCCTGCGTGGCGAGAGTGGAGGTGGTTTCGCCCTCGCTCGCAATGTAGCGCTGGCGGATGCCGGTTCGCTGGACGATCCATTCGTCCGAAGTGTCGACCAGTTTCGCGAGCTCGCTGTTCGGCACAACCTTGGCCGGCAGCGCGGCGCCGACGCCGGCGACGCACGAACGGATTGAGCTGGCGGCCGTAACGCGGGAGGTTTCCGGGTCAGGACGAGGCTGGCGGCGCGCGCGCGCCGGGGGGGATGCGAGGTTCATGAGGAGCGTTGGTTCTCGAATCAGGACTGGGCGGCCCGGGGCTGGGCGGCCATTGGAGGGGCCCCGTTGGCTTGGGCGATCATTTCGCGAATCTTGCCGAGCAGTTCCTGGCGCACCATGTCATAGCCCAATTCGATCGCGCCTGCGTAGCTCTCCGCGTCCGCGCCGCCATGAGCCTTGATGACGACGCCGTCAAGCCCCAGGAACACGCCGCCGGCCGCTCGGCGGCGCCATCTTGGCGCGCAGCGCCGCAAGCGCCTTGCGCGCGAATAGGAAGCCAATGCGCGACATGAGGCTGTAATTCGTTGCGTCGCGCACATACTGACCGAGTTGCCTTGCCGTTCCCTCGGCGGTTTTCAGAGCGATGTTGCCGGTGAAGCCTTCGCTGACGAAGACGTCGACCGTCCCCTTGCCGAGATCGTCGCCCTCGACGAACCCATGATAGATCATGTTGGGCAGGTTGGTCTCGCGCAGGACGCGGCCCGCCGCCCGCACCTCTTCGACCCCCTTGATCTCCTCGACCCCGACGTTGAGCAGACCGACCGTCGGACTGTCGATGTGGAAGACGATTCGCGCCATCGCCGCGCCCATGACGGCGAGATCGACCAGATGCTGCGCGTCGGCGCCGATCGTCGCGCCGACGTCGAGCACGATCGATTCGCCGCGCAGAGTCGGCCACAATCGCCGCGATCGCCGGCCGCTCGATCGGCGACATGGTGTGCAGGCAGAACTTCGCCATCGCCATCAGGGCGCCGGTATTGCCGGCTGAGACCGCGCAGTCGGCGGCGCCAGACTTCACCGCTTCGATCGCCTGCCACATCGACGATACGCGCCGCCCGGTGCGCAGGGCCTGGCTCGGCTTGTCGCTCATCTTGACGGCGAAGTCGGTGTGAAAGATTTGCGACTTGGCCGCGAGCTTCGAATGACGCGCGACGATCGGCGCGATCGCCTGCTCCTCGCCGTACAGCAGGAACTCAAGGTCAGGCCGCCGTTCGAGCGCAATCGCCACTGCGGGCACGACGACCGAGGGGCCGAAATCGCCGCCCATCGCGTCAATCGCTATGCGAATGTCGCTCGCCATTCCCAAGGTCCGACCGCGATTTTGGGGCGCGTCGCTCGGGCAGCGCCCGGCGCGGCGCGACAATAGCGCCTCTGACGCGCAAGGCAACGAAGCAACGATTTCTGCTTGCACCCGGCATTCACTCAAGTGAGCAGGACGCCGCGCGATCGGTCGAATATTGGCGACAAATATTGGCTCTGACCGCGGCCGACTGGGTGTCGAAGCCGCCTGCAGCCGCGACAAAGCAGCGGCCGTGCCCCATCTGGCGCTTTCAGCCAAAGACCGGAGCTTTTGCCGGAGATCAACGGGGGCCCGCGGTTCGCCGCAATCGCCCCCTGACGGCCCCGTTTCGCCCGCCAATCGACGAAGCTTTAGGCCTCGTCGTTCGCCGCGCTATTCCTTGACCAACGCCAAAGCGATCTTCTGGGAGATGTATCCGAGCGCCGCGCCGAAATAAGGGAGATCACGCCACGATGAAAGGGTTCTCGAGCGACGCTGAAGTGACCGCGCAAGCTTGTTGCCCGTCAAGGCGAGACCCGCCACAGCGGCATAGCCGAGACGGATGCCGGAATGTCGCTCAGCATCGGCGCCTTGGCGGCGTACACGAGAATGAAAACCGTGATCAACACGCATATCCCGGCCCAGAGCGGAACGCCGAGCGCGCGCCAAGCGGGATCTGGGTGACGAGCAACAGCGCAATCAAAGCCATGATGGCGCCGAAAACATTATGGGTGACCGCCTTGGCGAAACCGGCTTCCTTGCCGCCGCTATTGTAAAACGTCGCCCAGCCGATGAACGCGGCCCAGATTTGCAGAGCCCATGCCGATCGGCGAAAGGGACAAAAGGCGGCGATGCCTCCGAGCACGCCGATACTGACCGCCAAAGCAGTGATGAGATCCATAATTCCCTCCTATTGCGGCCGCGATTCTTGGTTCTGCCGCTATTGTCTTCGGCGTCGGTTGCCCCGCGCCGGTGCAATCCAGGTTAATTTGTGTCTAAAAATTGCGCAATAGCCCGTTGGCGCCTTTTTGTGGATCATTGGGCGCCTTCTTGTGGATCATTTTCGCCCTAATTCGGCTCCCGCCGGGCGCGCTCGGCCAGCGCTGAGAAGGGGGACGGCGTTGGCTCCGGGCCATCGGGGGGGTTGAACGCGGCGCCCGGCTTGCGCGGATAGGGGTCGAGGCCAAGCGCGAAGAACTCGGCCGCCAGCGCGCCGATATCGATCTTTCCATCGACGATCGGATCGGGTTCGTCTTCCTCCGAAAGAGAAACCGTGTGCGCCTCGTCCGAAGGCGCCCGGCGGTCGTCCTCCGCTGATCGCGCCGCAAAGCGCACGTCGATCGGCTCGTCGAGGCTCGTGTCGAACGGCTCCAGCGACACGACGCAGATCTGCGTGAATTCGCCGTGCAACGAGCCGGTCACGCGTACGCCATCACGCGCGGCGCGCTCGATATGGAGCGTCGCGGCGAGCGCGGCGATTGCGGGAAGCTTCAGGAACGACGCCAGCGCCTCGCGCTCGGCGGGACTGGCTTCGATCGTCACCGTTTGGCCGGACTTCGGCAGGGCGTCGACCCGTATGAGGCGGCTAAAGGGTTCGGCGCTGGTCATCAGATTCCCTTGCCGCGATTGAGCCCTCGGGAAAGCGAAACTGGCCGGTCGCGAACGCTTCGAGCGGAGTTGCGGCCAGGGCGGCGTCAACCGAGACGACATAGTCGGCGAGGGCGGCGGCGCGTGGGGCGGCGCCCGGGGTTGATGCGCCATAGACATTTCGGCCGAGCGCCGCCGCGAGCCCCGCCGCTTGAACCGCTGTCGAGAGCCGCGGCGTAAGCGCGCGTTGCGGCCATAGAACGCGCCGGCCATTGCCTTCACCCGCCGCGAAACGGCGATATCCGACACGCCCATCTCGCGCAGCGTGTCGTCGAAATGGATAAACACGCTGTTGACGAGTTCCTGCGCCATCGCGTCGGCAAGGCCGCCGAGCGCCGCTAGCCGGCGCAACACCAAACCGGCGTGCAAGGTCAAAAGCTCGAACCGGCCGTCGATACGGTCGGGCGCCTCAAACCTGCGATACAGCGTCGGGCGCCGCGCCGCGGCCACGATCTCGCCCAGAATCTGCTCGATGACAGCTTTGCTGGCGCGGCGGGCGCGCCGTCGGGCGAAGATCATCTCGATGGCCTCTTGCGCCGCGACCCGCGAAGAAGCGACGCATTGCTTTTGCTCGGCGGCATGGGTTAGGCATCGCCAGCCGCTCTGGCAAGCAAAAACGGTCGGAGCAAAGAAGGGTTGAATGCGGATGTCGCATAGGATCGATCATCGCGCCGCGCGGGCGTTCGGCCCTCTGCGGGGCGCTCGCGCTTGGGGCGGCGCTTGGCGGCTGCCTCGGCTACGACGGCGACTTCGACCGCGGTTACCAGGTCGATGAAGATACATTGTCGCAGATCAAGGTCGGAACGACGACCAAGCCGGAGGCGCTCGCCATGCTCGGCACGCCCTCGACCACCTCGACGGTCGGCGGCGACGCCTGGTATTATATCGGCCAGAAAATGAAGCACACGCTATCGTTCATGCCGGTGCAGATGGCCGACCAGCATGTGCTCGCCGATCTATTTCGACAAGGGCGGCAAGGTCACGCGCATCGCCAACTATGGGATGCAGGACGGCAAGGTGTTCGACTTCGTCAGCCGGACCACTCCGACCGGCGGCGCCGAACCCGACTTTCTCCGCAACATGATGGGCGGGCTGTTCAAGTTCAGCTGAGCGAAGGGGCCCTTCCTCTTGCGGGAGAGGGAACGGATGACCGTCCATGGCCTTCGGACTCAATCTTTCACAATGAAAAAGGCTGCGTCTCCGCAGCCTTCCATCGCCTCAGAAAAGATGGGGCGAAATCAGTTCATAGGGCCACGCCCGCCAAGCGGGCTTTCGCGTTGCGGCGAAACGCTGCGTAACCGAGACCGGAGAAGCCCAAAAGGAGCATCGCCCAGGTCGACGGTTCCGGAATGACGGCGCCCGCCATGTCAAACTCGAACGAGTTTCGCGTGGACGTCGCCGTAAACCAGTCGAATGACGCCGTGTCGGAGATTTTCACCCACTGGTTGTCCTTGGGCGAAGTTTTGGCTGCCGATGCCGAGCGCGCCAATCGCCAATTCAAGCTCGGCCCGGTGACGACGTCCCCATTGCTCAGGCTGAGCATGTTTTGGTTGCCTGTGGGCGGGTCGCCGTCGATCGACCCCCAATAGATGGTGATGCTGTTCGTCGTCGCAAACGCGAGCGTCGCCGAGCCTGATGGCCTGTCAGGCGCATAGACGAAATTGCTGCGGATCGCCCAAGGGAACAGCGTTAGGTTGGGCACCGACGGGGGACTGGAAACCATCGCGCCGCCGGTCAGCGTGAGCGTCGCCAAGCCGGCCGAAGTTTCCGTCGTGCATCCCGCCGCTTCCAAGCGCGCAGTTGTCGAATGCGTCGAAGTTGGACCCCGACCCAACCGATATCGTCACCGAGCCCGCGTTGGCCTCGGGTGCAAGCCCTATCGCGGCCATGGCCGCGGTTAAAAACAGAAGCCTTCTCATAAAGGGGAACCTCCTGAGTTCAGTGGCGTGAAGGCGTAAACCGTCCTCTCCCCCAGCGATCGAACACCAAAGTAAGCAATTTTATTCGTTCTCGGTTAGCGATAAACGATAGGTTTAGAATTGCGTAATTACAGTGGTGGAATTAGGGTGTTCGTTGCGGAATTGCGGCGACGAGCTGGCCGCATTGCGGATTATGTCGACTGGGGCGCGTTGCCGGATTCCGGCGATACTTTGTCTCAATTCCTGATCATAAAGAGATTACAGTGATTACTTGATTGCTGACGACGAGGATTACGGATTGATATGCGGATCATCGTATACTTTACTCAATCCCTCCGAGCCGACAACGACGGGACGAGCCGCTAAACCGTACCGCAAGCTCCTGAAAAGATTGGGGCCCGGAGCTAAAGCGGCGGTGCGCGCCCCCCCCCAGGCCATGCGCGCCAGCCCCGGCCTTGCGCCGCGTCCTCAGCGCGCCAGGATCGCCAGCAGCAGAAGGGCGACGATATTGGTGATCTTGATCGCCGGGTTGACCGCCGGGCCCGCGGTATCCTTGTAGGGATCGCCAACCGTGTCGCCGGTCACTGAGGCTTTGTGCGCCTCCGAGCCCTTGAGATGCTTGACCCCGTCCTTGTCGACAAAGCCGTCCTCGAAGCTCTTTTTCGCATTGTCCCAGGCGCCCCGCCCGAGGTCATCGAGATCGCCACGAACAGGCCATTGACGATCACGCCGAGCAGCGAAGCGCCGAGCGCGGCGAAAGCCGAGGCCTTCGAGCCGGAGATCCACAGGGCGCCGAAATAGACGACGAACGGCGCGAGCACCGGCAGGAGCGAGGGCACGATCATTTCGCGGATCGCGGCGCGGGTCAAAAGGTCGACGGCGCGCCCATAGTCGGGACGCTGCGTGCCGTTCATGATGCCCGGCATTTCCTTGAACTGGCGGCGCACTTCAATCACCACGGAGCCCGCCGCGCGGCCGACCGCGGTCATCGCGATGCCGCGCGAAGAGATAAGGGATGAGGCCGCCGAAGATGAGACCCGCCACGACATAGGGGTTCGACAGATCGAACGACACCACGCCGACGTCCTTGAAATAGGGCGCGCCGGTCTCGGTGAAGTGCCGGATGTCGTTGGTGTAGGCGGCGAAGAGCACCAGCGCGCCCAGACCCGCCGAGCCGATCGCATAACCTTTGGTGATCGCCTTCGTGGTGTTGCCGACGGCGTCGAGCGCGTCGGTCGATTGCCGCACTTCCTTCGGCAATCCGGCCATTTCCGCGATGCCGCCCGCATTGTCGGTGACCGGGCCGAAAGCGTCCAGGGCCACGATCATGCCCGCGAGACCGAGCATGGTCGTCACCGCGGTCGCGGTGCCGTAAAGTCCGGCGAGCTGGTAGGTGGAGACGATGCCGGCGACGATCACGATCGCCGGCAACGCCGTCGAATTCGAGCGATACCGCCAGCCCCTGGATCACGTTCGTGCCGTGGCCGGTCACCGAGGCCTGCGCGATCGACACGACCGGCCGCTTGCCGGTGCCGGTGTAATATTCGGTGATGACGACGATCAGTCCGGTCACGGCGAGACCGACCAGGCCGCAGACGAACAGACTCGAGCCGACGATCGGCCTTGCCGTTCACCGTTCCGATCTCCCCCCAACCCACGACATAGGTGCGTGGCGAGGGCGAGGCCGAGAATGGAGAGCGCGCCCGTGACGATGAGCCCCTTGTAGAGCGCGCCCATGATCGAATTGTTCGCGCCCAGCTTGACGAAGAAGACGCCGACGATCGAGGTCACGATGCAGGCGGCGCAGATCGCCAGCGGATACATCATGGCGGGAATCAGCGCCGGCGTTCCGTCGAAGAAGATGGAGGCGAGGACCATGGTCGCCACGACCGTCACCGCGTAAGTCTCGAACAGGTCGGCGGCCATGCCGGCGCAATCGCCGACGTTATCGCCGACATTGTCGGCGATCGTCGCGGGGTTGCGCGGATCGTCCTCGGGGATGCCGGCCTCCACCTTGCCGACGAGATCGGCGCCGACGTCGGCGCCCTTGGTGAAGATGCCGCCGCCAAGACGGGCGAAGATCGAAATCAGCGAGGCGCCGAAGCCGAGCGCGACCAGCGCGTCGATCGTCGGTGCGGTCGGATGGCCCATAACCGAGAGACCCGGTCAGAATGCAAAAATAGCCGGCGACGCCCAGCAGCGCGAGGCCGGCGACCAGCATGCCGGTCACCGCCCCCGAACGGAACGCGATATCAAGCCCGCCGGCGAGCGATTTCGTCGCCGCCTGCGCGGTGCGGACGTTGGCGCGCACCGAGACATTCATGCCGATGAAGCCGGCGGCGCCGGACAGGATGGCGCCGATCGCGAAGCCGATCGCCACCGTCCATGACAGCAGGAATCCGAGCGCGATGAACACGACGACGCCGACGGCGGCGATGGTGGTGTACTGCCGCTTGAGATAGGCCTGCGCGCCCTCGCGCATCGCGCCGGCGATCTCCTGCATGCGCGGCGAGCCGGCGTCCGCCGCCATCAGGCTACGGATCGTATAGACGCCGTAGACAATGGAGAGCAGCCCACACAGGATAATCAGGCCCAAAAGCATCGTGCAAAGCCCCAAAAGATGCGCCGCGGGCTCGGTCCCGCGGCTGGTTTGTGGGCGCCTCATGCCAGAAACCGGGCGCTGCCGCAACGCACAAAAGGCCGCGTCGGTCGGGTTTGCGACCAAAGTTTGGCCCGAAATGGACCTCGGACGCGGCATTCGGCCCCGCCGAGCGCGAATTTTGCGCGGGCGGCCCCAGCTTAGCTTTGCGCTCCGTTTCGCACCCAGGTGTGCTCGCCGACCCGCAAGGACTGGACCTGGAGCTCTCCCTTCGGCTCGAAGAGACTTTCGCCGACCGTCACGCCGCCGTCGGCCTGCTCGAGCCCCAGCAACGCATAAGCCGCCGAAAGCATGCGCGCCGCCGAACCCGGTGTACCACGACCAGCCGCCTCGCCCGCCATGGCCCCAGCCGTCATAGATGTCGGCGGGTTGCTGGATCGGAATGAGCCCGTAGGTCGCGATCTTCTCGGGATCGGTCTTCCGTAACGGCGAAATCTTTTCGAAAATCTCGAATGCGCGGGCGCTGAGCCGCGCGCGGCCATCTGCGGTCGCCCCTCGTCGGGCGGCCCGGCCAGGCGCATGAAACCGTCGACGATCCAGGTCGCGCCGTGGCTGTATTGGCCGCCGTTCTCGCGGACGCCGGGCGGATAGTCGGCGATGCGGCCCGGATAGGGCTGCGAATGCTCGTAAGAACGGCGTCTCGAGCAGCAGCACGCGGTCCGGCCGCTCGATCGCCTGCAGGCCTCCCTCGAGCGCGGCGAGCGCGCGCTCGTCGTCGCAAGCGCCGGAATAGGCGGCCCAGCCGGTCGTCATCGCATTGGCCATGCCGACGACGCGGCCATCGTCGGCGAAGTCCAGCGCATAGTGATCGCCCCTGCCAGCCGATCTCGAGCGCCGCGCGCTGCGCCTCGCGCGCGCCGCTTCGCAGCGCGCGGCGAAGGCCTCGTCATTCCTGAGGCGCGCGAGCGGAATGAAGCCGTCGAGCACATTGGCGAGGAAGAAGCCCATCCACACGCTGGTCCCGATCTCCCGCCGCCCGAGCGCGTCGATGCCGTCGTTCCAGTCGCCGGCGCCGAGCAGCGGCAGGCCATTCTCGCCCATGTGAGCGAGCGTATATTCGATGGCGCGCCTCGCATGTTCATAGACGGTCGCGCTCTCGCGCGAAACGGCGCGGCATGACGATCCAGGCGTCCTCGTCAGCCGGGAACGGCCGCGCCTTCGAGGTACGGCGTCGCCTCGTCGAGCACGCTGAGATCGCCGGTCTGCGCGACATAGCGCGCAGAGCACGTAGGGCAGCCAGAGATGCGGGTCGCTCGCCTTGGTTCGCTGGCCGAGGCCCGTGCCGCCGTTGGGGGCGCGATGCCACCATTTGAGCACGTCGCCTTCGAGGAACTGCTGGCCGCGTGCAAAACGATTTGCGCGCGCGCAAGGCGCGGCTCCAGAAGGATCAGCGGCAGGACGTCCTGCAGCTGATCGCGATAGCCGGTCGCGCCGCCCCGCTGATTGGGGCCGACGCGGCCGAACAGCCGCGACGCGTAAAGCTGGTAGGGCAGCCAGGTGTTCACCAGCCGGTCGAAGTCCGGCCGGTTGGTGCGGACCTCGACCTTCCCGAGCCGCTCGGCCCATGCGGCGCGCGTTGCGGCGAGCTCGCGCTTCGGCGTTTGCGACGCCGACCCGCGAAGCGGCCGCGAGCGCTTCCGCGCGGCTCGGCGCCTGCCCAAACCCGATGGCGATCTTCGCCTCCTCGCCCGGCGCGAGAACGATATCGGCGCAGAAGGCGGCGACCCGTCGTCCATCGTCGCGCGCCGCGCCGTCGCTTTCGCCGGTCTCGACCATCGCCGGGGTCAGCACGTTGCGGCCCGGCCCGCCGAAAAATCGCGGTGCGAATCGTCTCCGTCCCCGCGCGCCTGCAAGCTCGTTGCGGCGAACGCGAATCCGCGCACGAAGTCGTTGCGGCGGATTTTGGAACAGAAGCGTTCCGTCGACCGTCTCGTCGCGGATCTTGTCGACGCTCTCGTTCGGGCTCTCCTCGAGCGCGATATCGAAAAAGGGCGCGATCCGCAGTCGTCGTGACGTCGCTCCCTGATTGCGCAGGTCAGCACCCGCATGTCGCCTGGATAATCCGGCGGAACGAAGACGGCATATTCCGTCGTCAGGCCGCCGCGCGCCTTCATGAAGGTCGCGACGCCCGGCTCATAGACGACCTCATGCGTCGCGTCGGCGCGCTGGAACGGCGCAAAGCCGAGAGCGTCGGTTTCGCCATCCTCGAGGTCGCGCAGGTAGACGATCTGCCCCGGCTGGACGGTCGTGACGCTGTCGAACCGGAAGGCGCTAAGACCGTTCTGGCGAGCATTGCCGAAGGCGGAGAACATCTCGCCGTCGTTTGAGACCATGGTCGCGGCGCCGCGCTCATTGGCCATCACATGCGCCCACGGACGGGGCGTGCGATGGGTCAGGCGCAACATCTTGCCGTCGGGCGAGAAGCTGAAAGGCCAACGCGACGGCAGGGCCGGCGACGGTTCGACGGCGCGTGTTTCGTAGATGCGCCTTTGCAATTCCTGTTCCGGCAGAACCGGAAGGCCGAAGCGACGGGCGATCAGTTCGCTCGCCCAGACCGCGTTGTCGGACCGGCCGACGATGAATTCGGCCTCCGCCACGCCGCCGTCGGCGAGTTCGGTCTCGAGCGTGAAGCTCGCGGCCGGGTCGAACGTCCAGACCTTGCCTTCGTCGTCCAGCTTGCGCCAGCGCCAAGGCTCGCAACCGGTGGGACTGCGCGAGCGAACCCTCGCCGAGGAAACGGCTGCGCGAATCTTCGTAGCCGACGAGCTTGGTCCCGGCGCCGGGCTTCACCGCGAAGAACGAGGTTTCTCCACGGTCGGCGCGCGCCGAGCGCAAAAGCCGATTGCGCGCGAGAATGGCGCCCAGAGCGCGCACGAATATCGTTTCGACATGCATGCCGGCGAAGTCGAGATCGCGAGCGTAGGCGCCGGTCTCGGCGCCGGCGATTTCGCAGAAGCTCGTGAGGCGCAGCCGGCGGGGCCGGCCCGACTTGTTCACGAGCCGAATGCGCCAGCTCAGCACCGCGCCTTGTTCGTCGGGCGCGACCTCCATCCGCGCTTCGACGCCGTTCAGCGCATTGACGATCGCGATGCGATTGAACCCTGGCTCCTCGAGCCGATAGTCGCGCCGCGCGCCGCGCCGGCTCAAAGCCGATCGACCAGGGCTCCTCGCCGTCTTCGCTTACGTAGAAGAAGTGGCCCCGCGCCTGCAGCGGATCGAGCGGACGGCGGAAGAGATCGATCGGGTCTCCGCCGCGTTCGACGCCCAAAAC
Organism: uncultured Alphaproteobacteria bacterium; assembly: GCA_963839185.1. Classification (GTDB taxonomy): domain Bacteria; phylum Pseudomonadota; class Alphaproteobacteria; order Rhizobiales; family Beijerinckiaceae; genus Roseiarcus. The sequence goes on from CAWIUD010000012.1 coordinate 71,916, forward strand.
GAACGCCGCGCCCCTCCCATCGCGGAAGACCTCGACCCCGACAGCGCCATTGTTGAGGAGGGTAGCGGTCCAGGCCGCCGCGCGAGTTCGAGCGGGGCGCCCTCGAGCCAGGGCGCGCGCTCTCCCGGGCTTGCCGCGCGCCTTCCTCATCGCCACGACCGACGCTCCCGCCATGCCGGCGATCGGCGACAGCGTATGCAAATCCGAGCGTCTTCACCGGATCGGGCATCGGCGCGGCGCCGCGCGCCAGCGTCTCCGCGCCAGTCCATGCCTTGTCCCATTCGGCGCCCCGCGGAATGTAGAAGGGAATGAGCAGCGGCGCCCATGTGCCAAAGCGGCGAATGCCATCGGGAATGGAACGCGTGCGCGCATTGTGCCCGACAAACCGCGCCGCCGCCTCGTCGGCTCGATCGCCTCCGAGAAATGACAGATTGACGAGCGTCGCGACCCTGAGCCCCATGTGATCGAACCAGATCAGGACGCGAAGCCAATCATAGGCGAGAAGACCGGTGAACATGGCGAGGCTGAACCTGCGGAAGTCCGCCGCGACTCTGCGAGACGTCCGCGCCGATGGCGACCGCCGATCGCACCGCGCCATCCTGGTTGTACCAGCTGGGATCCGGCGACTGGCGCAGGAACGAGTTGATGATTGGCGCCATCCACAGGCCCCAGCGCAACACCCGCACGCCCTGCTCCACGAGAACTTCCACGCCATTTGCGCTGACCAGAGCCGTTATCGGTCTTAGGCTTCTTTGCAGCGCCGCATCGAGCAGCACGTAGTTGATCGAGAACAGCGGCGCCGCGAGCGACCAGTTGATGACGCCGGCGACGCGACTCGGTCCAGAACAGCCTCGTCCCGCCGGCGACCTGACCCAGGTTGATCGTCCCGTATTTGTTGAAGATCGGATAGGTCGTGAAGTCGCTGATGGCGCGGCCGTCGAGGCGGTAGTCAACGTCCGCGTAGGCCCAGAATTTGGCGACCACCACCTGGACCTGCGCGGTATCGAAGTACCAGCCGAGCGCGCCAGCGACCAGGCCGCCGAGCAGTACGCCCAGCGCATAGAGCCGCCAGCTCTGGAGTTTGCGCCGCTCGCCGCTGAACGACGACCCACGCGTCGAAGCCGAGATCGACCGCTGCCATAACAGAGCGCGCCAACGACAAACATCGCCAGGAAGCGAGCGCCCCCGCTGTAAGCCGAAAGGCCGGCGGCATAGGCGAGCGCGAGTCCGAGGCCCGCCACGACGCCGCGCGCAGCGCCGCGCCGATCGCGGTAGGCGGCGCCAAGTCGGCCGAAGAACGGCGGCGTTCCATCGGCGCTGCTGATGATCGTCTTGCCGAGCGGAAAGGCGAGCGCGCCGCCAAGCGCTCCGACGACCAGCGCGTAGCGTTCGAGGATCGCCGCCGCGCCGGGCGCCCGCAGCACCAATGCGGCGATAAGAATGAAGCCCATGAACAACGCGCCGTAAATCGCGCCCTTGACGAAACCGGTTCGCCAATGATCCCACGCGGTCTCAAAGCGCGGCGGGCGGCCGCCGAGCCAATCGAGAGCAATGCCGGTCAGAAGATAGACGATCGCCCATAAGCCCGCCTTGCGCGAGTGCGCCGCAGAGGCTGGAGACGAAGATCGCCAAGAACGGCTGCGCGACCGCCTGCGCGGCGTTGGCGACCAGCGGGAGTCACGGCGGCGACCGCGCCGCTCAGCGCCAACAGCGCATGCACGCGCCACGAACTGGATACGCGATTGACGGCGGTGAGGCTGAGCAGCGTCAGGATCGCTTCGCCGAGAAACCACAGCGTAAGCGCGCGCCCGATCGCCACTTGCGCGGCGAACGGAATGTTCGCGCGCCCGGAGGCGAACGCCCCGATCTCGGCCATGTGCCAGTCGGCGGCGATGGTGACGAGGAGGTTGAACAGAAAGGGAATCGCGATGAGACTCAGCGCCTCGATGAGTTGCAGACCGCGAAAGCCTCCGATCAGGGCCATCACCGACCCGCCGACATAGACGATCAACGCGATCGTCACCCCGGCGACGTCAAACCGCCACACGTCTCCCCACGGACCGGGCAATTGCCAGAAGCCGAGCGCATCGTTGCGTTGGATCGCGAAAATCGCGAAAGCCGCAGCGTCGATTGCGATCAGCGCATTCGAGTACGGCCGTTCGGCGCGTGCGCTGCGCAGCAAACCGAGTCCTGCAGCGCCGGCGAGCGCGGCGACGATCGCCGCGCTCGCCACGATCGCCGCGTAAAAGGCCAACGCAAGAAGCGCCAAGCCGCACCAGGTCAGAAGAACTGGCGAAACCGGCCGGCGCGCAATCCGGGCCGTCATCTCCATGCCTTGCGCGCTCCCCGCTCGACCTTCGGCATCTTCCTCGCGGATTGCGCTCCGAGTTGCAAGCTTGCGACCCGAGCGCTTGATGCGCCGCCGATAAACGCCCAATATGGCGTCGGTGCGCCGATTGGCGGGCAACACAGAAGCCGAGGGCTCGTCCGCTCGTCGTGTGTCCGCGGGAGACACACATGGGCGTCGGACGATGTTTAAGTTTCGTTATGGCGACCGCGCTCTTCGGCCTGAGGGTGGGATATGCCGCTGAACTGCCAGCGCAAGCCGAGCAGAACAAGAAGCAGAAGGCCGCGGAGCCAGCGGTCAAACATTGCGACATCGCCGGCTCGCCGGGCGTTCTCGGCCCAAATGGCGTCTGCGTAAGGATAAGCGGCTACATCGAGACCGGAGTGGGCGTCGGGCAGATCAAATAGGCCTCGCTGCCGAGACTTTTGGAGAAACATCTTTCTGATAATCTGAATCTATGATCTGATCCGTTTCCTGGATGTCGCAAGCGCCTGTCCGCTCTTGAGGTCGCCGCTCCTCTTGGTGTCTTGCGCGTAACGTATTGAAATATAAGGATTGGCGGAAGCGGAGCTCTTGGGTTTTCCTTCCGCTTCTCTCGGGAAAATGTCATTGGGGCTTGGGTTTGGTCCCTCGTGCGCCTGGAGCGAGTTCGCGGGCCAAGTCTTGCTCCCGAAATACTGGCGAGGCTAAACGAAGCGATGAGCAAGCCACCCCGACCCGCGTTCGCCCATCTCGGACGGCCATCGCAGATTCCCGAGGCGCCGGACGCAAACACGCTCGACCGCGCCCCCAATCCACAAACCGATACGCTCTACGCCGCCCGCTTCACCGCCCCGGAGTTCACGTCGATCTGCCCGGTGACCGGGCAACCCGACTTTGCGCTCCTCGTCATCGACTATGTGCCCGACAAATGGATCGTCGAATTCGAAGTCGCTGAAACTCTACCTCGCCAGCTTCCGCAATCACGGGGCTTTTCACGAAGACTGCACCGTGCGCATCGGCAAGGACCTTGTGAGCCTGGTGAAGCCGCGGTGGCTCAGAATTGGCGGTTATTGGTTCCCGCGCGGGGGCATCCCCATCGACGTATTCTGGCAAAGCGGCAAGCTTCCGAACGGCGTGTGGATTCCCGATCAGGGCGTCGCGCCCTATCGCGGGCGAGGCTGAAACGTCGTTTTTTCGACAGGAACAAAGGCGATTTACAGCGCGTTCATTCGGCTCGAGACGCGAGGCGCGTCGGGTCCGAAATGGAGCTTCGCCGATGAATCGTCGGTTGGTTATGGGCTTGATCGCCACCGTCGCCGCGAGCCGGGCTGTCGCGCAGACGATCGCCCCGCCTGCGCCGGCCCCAGGCCGACTGTCCGACGCCCAGCGAAAACACATCAACGACACAATTGCCGTCGGCTCGTTGTCATTGATCTTGAGCCAAATCGCGCTGCCCAAGGTGAGCCAGCCGTTCCTGAAGCAGTTCGTTGGTTTTGAGATCGCTGAGCAGGAAGCGGTCGCCGGCATATTGAAGGCGATCCAGACGAACGCCGCCCCGACAGGTTCGATTGCGTCCCCGGCCGATGCGGAGGTGATGCAAAACCTCGACGAAGCCGCCAAGGCGTCGGTGGAGAAATTGCGTGGCTTGAGTGCGGGATCCGCGTTCGATCACGATTACATTCGATACGAAGTCGAAGGACACCGAAAGCTCCTCGACATTCAGGAAGTCTATCTCAAGACCCCTGACAATCTCGACGAGACCAATGTGGCGAAACTCGCGCGGGGCATGATCAAGGAACACCTGACTCTGCTCGCCGACATGGAGAATGTGGGCTGAAGCGGTCTGTAAACCCCGACCGCCGACCGGCCGTCGGCTACGCTGCCCGGTCTTGATGCGCGCTGGACCTCGCCCGCAGGAGCTTGTCGACAGCGCGGCGCGGCTTGCCAACAGCCGGCATCAGCCCCGCCAACGCATAGACGCGGGCGCGTAGATCGTCCGCGAGCTCCTGCCGACCGGCCTCGGCGAGCGACGCGAAAGGAATGGGGGTCCCGATCGCAACCGGCAGGGTTGCGCCGATATGCGCCCTCACCTCATGGAAGATCAGCGACAGCCTCAACGTGAGGCTAAGATGGCTGGCGATCTGGAAGGCCCGGCTGTTCTGTCCACCGAACCAGATTGGAACGACAGTCGCCTTCGAGCGCTGGATCAGCTGCGAGACGAAGGGCTGCCAGCGCGCGTCGACTGCGGGTTTGAGGCCAAGCTTGTCGGGCGCAGTCGAAATGGCGCCGGCCGGAAAGACGACCACCGCCCCTCCCCGGTTGAGATGCTCGCGTGCGGCGGCGCGCGACGCGAGATTGATGCGCCGCGCTTCTCCCGTGCCGGAGAAATCAACCGGAAGAATGAACGGCGCCGCCTCCGGGGCACGGGTCAGGACAATATGAGTGAAAACGACGAAATCGCTTCTGACCTTGCTCACCAGCCAGGCCATTACGATTCCGTCAAGCACGCCATAAGGGTGATTGGCGACAAAGACGACAGGGCCGATTTTTGGGACTGCGGCGAGCGCATGGGCGTCGTACTGGACGTCCAGCTCGAGCGAACGCACGGCGGCTTGCCAGAAAGTCTCGTCGGCGCGAGGAAAGCGCTGGTTGTGGACATACATCTTTTTCAGCTTGGGCTGACCGGTCGCCTTTTCGACGAGCCGAATCAGGCCGCGTTTGATCGGCGGATCGCTCGCCGTCGCATAACTGAAAAGATATTTGTCCATGCGCGTGGTCTTGGCGGGCCGACGCGCCGACTTATCTGGCCCAAGCGACCGGGATGTGACAGGTCCCTCTTAGGCGCGCGGCGCCTTTCGCTTGGCGAGCCGGTCGAAATCCTGCAATTCGGCGACTAGCGCTTCGAACTCGTTCAGCGGCACCATGTTGGGCCCGTCGGACGGCGCATGGTCGGGGTCCTGATGGGTCTCGATGAAGACGCCGGCGACGCCGACCGCGACCGCCGCCCGCGCGAGCACCGCCACAAATTCGCGCTCCCCTCCCGACGCGGTCCCCCGGCCGCCAGGTTGCTGGGCCGAATGGGTCGCGTCGAAGATGACCGGGGCGCCGGTCTCGCGCGCGAGAATCGGCAGCGCGCGCATGTCGGAGACCAGCGTATTGTAGCCGAAGCTCGCCCCGCGCTCCGTCACCAGGACATCGGCCGCCCCGGCCGCGTCCAGTTTTGCGACGACGTTCTTCATGTCCCAGGGAGCGAGGAACTGCCCCTTTTTAACGTTGACCGCCCTGCCCGTCCGCGCCGCGGCGATCAAAAGGTCCGTCTGCCGGCACAGAAACGCCGGGATTTGAAGCACGTCGACGACCTCTGCGACGCGTGCGCATTGGTCGCTTTCATGCACGTCGGTGACAACCGGGAGACCCAAGGCGTCGCGGATCTCGGCGAAGATCGGCAGCGCCGCCTCCAGCCCCACTCCGCGGGCGGACGCGCCCGAGGTCCGATTGGCCTTGTCGAACGAAGATTTGAATACGAGGCCGATCCCGCGACGGCCGGCGATTTCCTTCAAGGCCGAAGCCATCTCCAGCGCGTGCGTCCGGCTCTCGATCTGACAAGGCCCGGCGATCAGCGCAAGCGGCAGATTGGCGCCGAACCGCGCGGCAAGCGGCCCTCGCCCCACATGAACCACGGCGTTGTTGCGCAATAATCTTTCCTTTCGGCATCGGCGCTTAGCGGCAACCGGCCCGAACAGCAAGGATAACCAAGGAAGGCTTCAGTAGGCGGTGACCTGCTCCCCGGCGACGCTCTCCGCCGGCGCAAAGTCAATTTCGACGCGCGCGCCGCTGGGGTCGAAGAAGAACAATTGCCAGAGGCCGCCGGCATGCCCCGGCTCGGGCAGCCGCCTCAAGTCATATTTGATCCCGCGCGCCTTCAGCTTAGCGACATATGCTGAGACGTCGGTTCCATAAAAGGCGATGTGATCGAGCACGCCGCCACCCTCCGGAATATCCGGCTTTTCAACCACATGCAGCACCGCCTTCCCGTCGTTGTAGAGCCAGGCGCCGGGGAACGGAAACGCCGGCCGCGGTCCCGGCGCAAATCCGAGAATGTCGCGATAGAACGCGACCGTCTTCTCGGCATTGGTGGTGAGGATGGTGAAATGATCCATCCGACTGATCGGCACCTTAGTCTCCTCCCGCTCGCCATTGCACCTTCGATCGGGCGCAATCCGCCAAAATCCGACGCGATACGCCCCAATCGTTGAAGCAAGTGAAACTCCGCGTCGCAACTCCTGTCAAGTGCGGCAGGTTCGCAACGAGTTCGCAACGCCATCGAGGAAACGTGACCCGGAGCTCGATGCAGAGATTTGACACCCGGCGGCCGTCGGGAGCACGCTCTCCACCATGACGGATCGCGCGGAAGACGAACTCGGCATTCTCGCCCGCCGCAAAATTGAAGCGGGAGTCATCGCGCCGATCTACGACGAGATGCGCCAGATGGTCGGCGAGGAAAAGGCGCGCGAGATCCTTCGGCGCGCGATCCGCCGCGCCGCGGTCGCGGCGGGCGCGGAGATGGCGTCGCGCGTGGAGGGCGGCGCGAACCTTGAAAGTTTCAAGGCGATCCAGCATCTGTGGACGAAAGACGACGCGTTGACGATCGAAGTTGTCGACGACGCGCCCGGCGTGTTCGACTTCAACGTCAAGCGCTGTCGGTACGCCGAAACCTATCGCGCGATGGGCCTTGGCGAAATCGGCGATCTCCTCTCCTGCAACCGCGATGGCGCCTTCTGCGAAGGGTTCGATCCGCGCATCCGGCTCACCCGGACGCAAACAATCATGGGCGGCGCAAGCCATTGCGACTTCCGCTATCGATCCGAACCGACTGGTCAAACGGGGACGCAAGAATAACGGCGCGCTTCGGGCTTGCGCTGACGCCAGGCCGCCGGCCTCGCCGAGAGCGGGAAGGGCGAGGAGGGGTCATGCGGCGTTCGCTATGTTTTGTTCTGCTCGCATCCATCCAGGCATCGATCGCGATGTCGCCCGCGGTCGCGTTTGAAACGCGCCTGGTCGACGTCACCAACGACCGCTGGGTCGAAGTCAGCGGCGAAGGCAGTGTCAGCGCCACTCCCGACTTCGCCCGAGTGACGCTCGGCGTGACTACCACCGGAAAGGAGGCGCGGGAAGCGATGGCCGCGAACGCCAAAGCCGCGACCGCTCTCGTCGCGCTCATCAAGTCGGAGGGCGTCTCGCCCGCGGACATTCAGACCTCGGGTCTGTCAATCTCGCCGATTTTCGTGAACCAACCTTCCGCTCAGCCGGGCGCCTCGAGCATTACAGGCTATAGCGTGAACGACAACGTGACGGTTACCGTTCGCGACATCTCCCGGCTCGGCGCGCTGCTCGACAAAGCAGTGGCCGCAGGCGCCAACGCCGTCTACGGAATAAACTTCGGCGAAACCGACCCCGGCGGGCTCCTCGACAGAGCCCGCCCGCTCGCGGTCGCCGACGCCAAACGCAAGGCCGATATCTTCGCGACAGCCGCGGGGGCGAGGGTCGGGCGTCTCATGGAACTCACCGAAGAAGGCGGAGGCCGTCCTGTGGTCGTGGCGGCGCGAGCTTACTCTCAGGGCGCGGCAGCGCCGACGCCAATTGAGGCAGGACAAGACAAGCTGACAGTCACTGTGACGGCGCGGTTCGAACTGACGCCGTAAACACGCCTTCCGATCCCGCGATGCAGAATAGCGGCGCATCGTTGATGGGCGCCCGCATCAGACGCGGAAGGGGCAAGCGCGAAGAGACTCGGTTTGAGCAGAAGTCCAACACATTGACGGGACTGAGACGCTTTAGAATAATCAATCTGAGCGGCGATCGCTCAAACCCTGGGAGGGCCTCATGTGCCGCAACATTCGCCCGCTGTTCAATTTCGAACCGCCCGCCACCGACGCGGAGATCCGCGCCTCTGCGCTCCAGTTCGTGCGTAAGGTCAGCGGCTTTTCCAAACCCTCGCAGGCGAATGCCGAGCCCTTCGACCGCGCGGTCGAGGAGGTATCCGAGGCGGCGCGGAAACTGATCTCCTCCCTCCACAGCGGCGCTCCGCCCCGCGATCGGGAAACGGAAGCGCATAAGGCGCGGGAGCAGTCGCGTCTCCGATTCGCCTAAGCCATCGCGCGGGCTTAGGGCGGTGCGGCCTGCCCGCCCGAGTAAGCGTTGACCGGCTGCGGGCGCCAGCCTTGCAGCGTCTCGGCGCGCGGTCGGAAAATCTCGACCTTCAAAGGATAGCAACGCGCCGCGTCGCTGGAATGAGTCGCGCCGCAGTCCCCGCCGGGACAGGCCGACAGCGCCCCAATCAGGTCCATCTCGGCGAAGAACTCGATGAAATCGCCCGGCCTCACCGGGCTCGCCTTCATGAAATAGCGGTGCTCGTCGCGCGTGAAGCCCGTGCACATGAACACGTTGAGGACGTCATGGACGTGGCGTTCGGCCTCGCTGAGCGAGATCTCCATCCGCTGGGCGAGCGCGCGCGTCAGGTTCGAATGGCAGCAATTGTGATAGTCGGCGCTGGCGAGCAAGCGGTTTGTATACGGGTCGCAGCGTGTGCCGATCACATCGTGGACGCCCGCGCCATCGGCGTCGAAGCCGTACCAATCCAATGTATCACCGGTAATGGTGGCCATCGGCCGCAGATAGGGCAGCGTACTCCACAGCCGATCTCCCGTAGTCACATGAGTAGCGTGCAGCGCACGCGTCTTGCCGCTGAAGAACCGCTCGGCCAAATTGCTGGCGTTCCACAGATTAAGGTCGCCGACTTGCGGGCCCTCGATGCTGGCGATGCGAAAGAAATGCGCCGCCGGGACGTCGAAAGCGCGCGCTTCCCGCGGTGGAACGATCGTCTCGCCGATCTTGGTTGCGGTTGCGCGGGCGCGGCCATAAAAGCCGGCGTCGTAAGCGGGCAGCCGGTCGATGGCATAGACGACAACCGGCGCCCGGGCTCGGCGCTCGGGCGCGTCCAGCGGCGGCTGATATTGGGGCGAATGCGCCATGGCGCCGAACGCTAGCCGAAGCGCGAGGCCGCGGCAAAGACCGGAGCTCTGACTTTACGGCGCCGCGGCGATCCAGAAAAACAGAAATTTTTCATTGACAGCCCAACCAATTTATTCTACGATTTACAAAACAACGACCTGGAGAAGGCCAAAAGAATAGAGCGTGAACAGTCAATACTCCGGCCAGAGGTTTTCCGACAGCGACAAGGCGCTGGAATCGCTCAAAACGGCAATGAGCCGCCCTTGCCAAAAGTTGGCATGGATGAACGATTGGCGCCGTGTTTGTCTGGCTTCGGCGCGAAGGCGCCTTGGGGCTGGGCCTCTGGAGCCGTTCTTCTCATCGCGCCTTACTCGAACCGCCGCCTCGGCGACGTCGATCACCCGCAATTGCGCCCGTTCGCGCCCGCCATAGCGATTGACGGCGAGGGTCCCCGCGAGATGCGCGGGCGCTCCCTTGAGGCGGGAGAGCGCATCGCCGAGCTTGCTTCCGACGGCGCGGAACGCGATCGCCTCGACCCCCTGACCGTCGGGCGCGACCGCCCGCACCCGCAGGTGGTCATGGCCAACTGGCGTCACCTCGGCGAGGCGGTGTCGAGGCAGCGCGAAACCGGCTCCGGATTGCCCGAGCCGTACGGACCTGCCGCGTCAAGACTATGGACGAGCGCGGGCGCCGCCCCGCCCGCAGTCAGCGCCGCGTCGATCGAAAGGCTTGCGTCGGCCCGGGCGCGCGCCACCGGCTCGGCGAGACGCTCTTCGAGAAAGGCGCGCCACTCCCCAAGACGCGCGCGGGCGAGCGTCACGCCCGCCGCCATCGCGTGACCCCCGCCTTTGACGGCAAAGCCGGCCTCGACCCCGGCGCGGACCGCCTTTCCGAGATCGACGCCGCGATCGAGCGGCCGGAGCCGGTCAGATGCTCGCCCGCGAAGGCGAGCGCAAAGGCCGGCCGGGAGAACCGCTCCTTGAGCCGGGCGGCGATCAGGCCGACCACGCCCGGCGGCCAGCCTTCGCCCGCGACGACGACCGCGGCGCCCCGTTCCTCCAGTCCCAACGACAGCAGCGCTTCCGCCTCGGCTTCGGCGAGCGCGGCGATCTCGATCTCGCGACGGGAGCGATTGACCGGTCCAGCTCGGCGGCGATGTCGCGAGCCTCGAGGTCGTCCGTCGTGGTGAGCAGCCGTGCGCCAAGTCCGGCGTCGCCGATGCGCCCGCCCGCATTGATGCGGGCCGATAGAAACCCCAGGTGATACGGACGCGGCGGCCCGTCGCAGCCCGCGACGTCGAACAGCGCCGCGAGCCCCGGACGTCGGCGATGGCGCATGACCGCGAGCCCCTTGACGACAAAAGCCCGGTTCAGGCCCACCAGCGGCACGACGTCGGCGACGGTCGCCAGGGCGACAAGATCAAGCCCGGCGAGCAGATCCGGGGCTTTTCGACCGCTCCAGAAGCCCGTCTCACGCAGCGCCCGTCAGCGCCACCAGGGCCATGTAGACGACGCCCGCAGCCGACAGATAGCCGAGGCCGGAAAGGTCGTCCTGCCGGTTAGGATCGACCAGCGCCAGCGCCTTCGGCAGCGCGTCCGGCGCCTGATGGTGATCGAAAACGATGACGTCGAGGCCGAGCCGGCTCGCGGCCTCGAAGGGTTGGTGACTGACCGCGCCGCAATCGACGGTCACGACCAGCGTGGCGCCTTTGGCGGCAAAACTGGCGATCGCCTCGGCGTTCGGGCCGTAGCCCTCGGTGACCCGATCGGGGATGTGCACGATCGTCTCGCAGCCGCAGGCGGCGAGAACTCGCTGATCAGCGCGGCGCTGCAGGCCCCATCGACGTCATAGTCGCCGAAGATCCCGATCCTCTCGCCGCGCTCCACTGCACGCTTGAGGCGCAGCGTCGCCGCCTCCATGTCGCACAGGCTATACGGGTCCGGCATCAGGTCTCTCATGGTCGGATCGAGATAGCGCTCGACCTCCTCGGGCGCGACGCCGCGCCCGGCGAGCACCCGGGCGATCAGCTCGTCCTGACCGCCGACCTGAGCGATGGCGAGCGCCCGCGCCTCTCCCGCGCCGTCCAGGCGTGGGCGCCATGGGCGGCCGAGCGCCGAACTTTGGACATCGAGAAAATAGCCGGTCACCCACTTACCCACACCTGGCGCACCGGATGAGGGCAAGCGCCCTACCCCGCGAATCGCCGCGCCGCCGCCGCGCCAAAGAACACCATGCCAGAGAGCGCGGTGATCCAGAAGGAGGTTGGCCAGTCGGTATAGAAGGCGAGGCTCAGTCCTCCCCAGGCTTCTGCGAGCGCGAGCGCCGCCGAGAGCGCGATAGCGAGCGGAAGCCGGCGCGTCAGGTTCATTGCCGCCGCCGCCGGGCCGACCATCAGCGTGAACACCAGGAGCACGCCGACGATCTGCGCGCATTCGGCGACCGCAAGCGCCACCATCGCCAGAAACGCGGCCGAGACGAAGCGCAGCGGCACGCCGCGGGCCTCCGCGAACCGGCTTGCAGCGAGGCGAAAACGAGCGGCCGCAGGATCAGCGCCAGCGCGACGAGGCTTAAGACCGCAAACACCGCAAGATTGAAAAGCGCCGAGGAGTCGACTCCGAGCACGTTGCCGAACAGGAGCGCCGCGGCTGAGTCGCCGCCGCAGTGTAGAAGTGCAGGAACAAAAGCCCCAACCCCAGCGCGAGCGACAGCATCATCCCGATCGCGACGTCCCGCTCGGCAAGCTTTTCGCCGAAGAGGCCCATGCCGACGCCAGCCACGAAGCGAAAAGCCGACCAGACCGGCAAGCGGAGAAAGGCCGAACAGCAGCGCGCCCGTCGCGCCGGTGAAGCCGACGTGCGACAGCGCGTGACCGGCGAAGGTCTGGCCTCGCAGCACG
>CAWIUD010000013.1:0-31574 GCA_963839185.1 uncultured Alphaproteobacteria bacterium
TGGCGTCGCGATGCCCGATTTTTCCCTGACCCTCGAGCCGACGACCGAACACGACGCCGAGCTGATCGAGCGCCTCAACGAGCGCGTGTTCGGCCCCGGACGCTTCGCCCGCACCGCCTATCGCATCCGCGAAGCGACGCCCGCCGATCTGTCGCTGAGCTTCGTCGCCCGGGTCGGCACCTTGCTGGTCGGCGCGACAGCCATGACCCCGATCGCGATCGGCGGCGAGCCGGCCCTGCTGCTTGGCCCCTTGATCGTCGAGCCGGTGTTCCGCAGCCAGGGAATCGGCGAGGCTTTGGTCGCCCGGTCGCTGGAAGCGGCGAAGTCGGCCGGCTGGAAGCTCGTGATCCTGGTCGGCGACGAGCCTTACTATACGCGTATGGGGTTCAAGCCCGTTCCCGACGGCCGCATAACGATGCCGGGGCCGGTCGATCCCACTCGCCTTCTCTACTGCGAGCTCGAGCCGGGCGCGCTGATTGAGGCGAAAGGGGAGGCGCGCGGCGCTGACACGACTTTTGTCTATCAATTTAGGGGATAATAGCAAAATAATGTTTGCAGGCGTAGGGTTTGGCCATATCATCGATTCGAATCGGGTGATTTGCCGTGGAGACGGCGCTAGGTGGATATTGTCGAACTTCCGCCGCTGAAAAGCCGCATTGAGTGGCCGACGGCGACGCTTGCATTCATCATCTATGGGTTGTGGCTCCTGGCGACATATTGCTATCGCGAATTGCCATGGTGGGCTCTCACTGCGATCGGGGCCTGGATTGTCGCCTGGCAACTGAACCTGCAGCATGAAACCATCCACGGCCATCCGACGCGGAACCGCAGGGTGAACGAGGCGATCGGCTGCTGGCCCTTGTCGCTCTGGCTTCCGTTCTCGATCTACCGCTCGACTCATCTCGCGCATCACCGGGACGCAAACCTGACCGATCCGTTCGAGGATCCCGAGAGCTATTATTGGGCGCCGGACAGCTGGCGCACAATTGGCCGCCTGCTGCGCGCCGTGGCGAAAGCGCAAACGACATTGCTCGGCCGCATCGTCCTCGGCCCGGCGTTCATGATCTGGCGCTTTCTCCGCGGCTTGGCGCAGGAAACATGGCGAAATGAGCGCCACGCGCGCGCCAATCTTGCCCGTCACCTCGTCCTGTGCGTCCCGGTGCTGATCTGGGTCATTGGCGTCTGCCGCATGCCGTTTTGGCTGTATGTCGCCTGCTTCATCTATCCGGGCGCGAGCCTTGCGATGGTGCGCTCCTTTGCCGAGCATCGCGCGGCGCCCGAGGCTGAGCTTCGCACCGCCATCGTTGAGAGCGCCTGGATTTTGGGTCCGCTGTTCCTGTTCAACAACCTGCACGCGGCGCATCATCTGCGCCACCGGCTGCCCTGGTACCAAATTCCGAGATTCTACCGTTTGAACAGGGCTGCGCTGATCGAGCGCAACGGCGGGCTTGTGTATCGCGGCTATTTCGATGTCCTGCGGCGCTATCTCATCAAGCCGCACGACAGCCCGATCCACCCAGGTTGGGACCGCCGCGCGGCGTGAGCGGCGATACGCCGATCGCGGCGTTGCCGATGTACGATTTTCCCTGGACCGCGGAGGCCAACGACGCGCTGTGGGCGTCGATGGCGTCGCGGCTCGCCGAGGCGGGCGTCAAGGCGCCGAAGGCGCTGACCCGCGGCGGCGACCTCGATGCGCAATGGCGCTCACCCGGCCTCCTCTTCGGCCAGACCTGCGGCTATCCCTACGCGATCCGTCTGCGGGACGCCGTCACGCTGATCGCGACGCCGGAATATGCGTTCCCAGGCTGCGTCGGCGCGGCGCATCGCAGCTATCATCATTCGTCGAGCGAGCGATCCGCGGCGCGCTCTCGCGGAGTTTCGCGGCGCAGTCGCCGCGCTCAACGGCTGGGACAGCAATACCGGAATGAACCTGTTCCGGGCAGCGATTGCGCCGATTGCGCGCAGGCGCGCCATTCTTCGGCGCGCTGGTCACGACCGGCTCGCATGAGGCGAGCCTCGTCGCGGTCGCCGATGGCCGGGCCGATCTCGCGTCGATCGATTGCGTCAGCTTCGCCCTCCTCAAGCGCGGCCGGCCGGGGCTGGTCGAACGCGTGGCGATCGTCGCCGAAAGCGCGCTCTCGCCGGGCCTGCCGTTCATCGCCAGCGCCAGCCTCGATCCTTCAATCGCCGCGGCGGTTCGCGGTGCGTTGTTCGCGGCCCTGGCCGACCCGGGTCTATCCGAGCCGCGCGCAGCGCTCGGTCTCGCCGCGGCTCGCCCAGCGAACGCAGCCGACTACGAGCGCGTCGTCGAGATCGAGCGCGCCGCAGCGGCCCAGGGCTATCCGCGTCTGGCGTAGCGAATGTCGAGCCTCGTTTGAGTTGGTCCGCGCACCTCGCGCCGTTCACGTCTCAACGATGCCGCCGAGATCGCCGGCCTGCGACCCTCCTTCGCGGCCGTGCGGGAGCGCGAGGTAGTCGGTCGAGCGCATTTCGTAGAGGCGCGAGACCGCGCGAGCCGAATTCGACCGAGTCCGCGCCGTCGGCATCGGTAAAAAGACCCTCCGGCTCCGCCGCCGCCGAGGCGATGAGCTTGACGCGCATGTCATAGAGAGCGTCGATCAGGATGATGAGCCTCTTTGCTTCATTGCGTTCGTTGGGCTTGAGCGCCGGGATGCGGTCGATGATCAGGGTGTGATAATTCTGCGCGATCTGAAGATAGTCGGCTGAGCCGAGCGGCCTCCGGCAAAGCGCGTCAAAATCGAAACGCGCCACTCCGTCGATCGCCTGCGGCACGACGAGATGGCGCCCGAGCAGTTCGATCTCCGCCCGTTCGCCGCGTTCGTGTCCGGTGAGCGCAAGGAACGCCCGGTCGAGCGCCGCGTCCGCCTTCGGGCTGATCGGCGTGGTGTACACCGGGGCCTGTTGCAGCTTTTCCAGCCGGTAGTCGGTCCGCGCCTTGAGCTCGACGACCTCAAGGCGGTCGCTGAGAAGCGCGATGAACGGCAGGAACAGCGCGCGGTTGAGCCCGTCCTTATAGAGATCGTCAGGCGCGACATTCGACGTTGCGACGACGACCACGCCGGCGGCGAACAGCGCCGAAAACAGCCGGCCTAGAATCATCGCATCGGCGATGTCGCGCACCTGAAACTCGTCGAAGCAGAGGAGCGAAGCCTCGCGCGCCAGTTCCGCGGCCACAGGCGCGATCGGGTCCTCGCCCGTCGTTTCGCCGCGCTTTCGCGCCAGTCGCCATCGATGCAGACGCGCATGCACGTCGGCCATGAAGGCGTGGAAATGCGCGCGGCGCTTGCGACGGACCTCGGCCGCATCGAAGAAGAGATCCATCATCATCGTCTTTCCGCGGCCGACGGCGCCGTAGACATAAAGACCGCGTGGCGGCTCGGCCGCTTTGATCCGCATAAATCGGGCAAAGGCGCCGGGCTTCGCTTCGGCTCGGTAGTCCTTGAGCTTGGCGCTCAGCGCGTCGAGCGTCCCCGCCAGCTGCGCCTGCGCCGGGTCGAATACGAAGCGGCGGTCGGAAACGAGCGCCCGATAGCGCTCGGCGATGAAAGTCATGCCAGGGCCGTCATTGCGAGGAGCCCATGCGACGAAGCAATCCAGGCGACGCGAGACATAGCAGGGCGAGAGACAGGCGCTCTTTCGAAGCGCCTCGTCAACGCTCTCCCTGGATTGCTTCGCTTCGCCAAAAACAAACAACGGCATACGTGCTTGGTTTTATTAGATTCTCCCATGCGCTCTAGGCGGCTTCCGCGACGGGTTGCAATGTTGCGTCGAAGCCGAGGCTGAAGCTCAAGCAGGCAGCGATGATGGCCGGTGAGGCGGCCGTGCAAAGCGTCGTAGAGCTCTTTCGGAGTGGCCTTCAGCCGCCGGTCGGTCAAGGCGACAAGCTTGTGAGGATTGCGCTCGCCCGCGACCATCGCCTCGATCATGCCCATGATGTCGCTGATCACCGAATCGCGGGTGCGCATCAATATGCGAAGCTCGTGACGGTCTTCATCCGGGGCGAAGCTCGCCTTGAGCAACCCGAAAGCCGCCAAATCCGCGATCCAGGTCGCATCGTTCGCATCCGTCTTGTGGCCGGGAACCGCTTTGAACTCGACGGCGTCAGTCAGAAGCCGACCTCTTGCCGACGACGCCAAAATCCCACACCAGCGGTCCGAAGCCGACCACTTCACCATTTCATTCACGGGGATTGCCCATCGGGCCGTCCCAACCCGCAATGACGCTCTTGGCTCCGTCTCGCTGAGCCCTACGCTGGAAGTTGTCACCGCGCGTCACATTAGACGGCGTGATTCCGGAGCGCCCTCTTCACAATGTGCCCACGAGTTCGTCGACGAAGCCCTTCTCGCGGGCCGCGCCCCCGCCGCTGGGGATGAGCGCTGGGGGCACAGGCCCGGCGCCAACGGCGGGGGTCGGCGCGGCGCGAGGAGCGCTCGCCGGCGGGGCGGCGGAGAGCGGCGCGAGCGTCGGGCGCGCTACGGCTCCGCCTCCCCGGCCGCCCGGCGGGGGCGTCGGCGCCTGGGCGCCGGTCAGATCGAGCGGCGGCAACAATGGGGCGTCGCGGTCGGCATCGGCGCTGCGCCAGGCGCCGAGCGGCAGGCCTGCGACCGGCACGCCCTCGTGCGCGGCTTTCATGAACCGGCTCCAGATCTCGACCGGCAGATTGCCGCCGGACACTTTCTTGGTCGGCGTCCCGTCGTCGTTGCCGAGCCAGACGCCGGCGACGAGGTAGCTCGTGTAACCCACGAACCACGCGTCGCGCCATTCCTGGCTGGTGCCCGTCTTGCCGGCGGCCTGCCAGCCCGGCAGCTCGGCCTTTCGCGCGGTGCCGGTCAACAGCGTCTCCTCCATCATCGCGTTCATCATCGCGACGTTTTGCGGATCGATGACCCGCCCGAAACTGGCGTTGCGCCGGGCGTAGAGCTGTTTGCCGTTGGCGGTGCGCACCCTCGAGATCACATGCGGCTGGACGCCGACGCCGCCGTTGGCGAAGGCCGCATAGGCGGTCGCCATTTCAAGCGGGGTCACTTCCGAAGAGCCGAGCGCGATCGAGGGAACCGGATCAAGCTCGGACGTTATGCCGAGCCGGTGCGCGACGGCGACCACCGCTTTCGGCCCGACTTCGAGGCCGAGACGCACGGCGACCGTGTTGAGCGACAGCGACAGCGCCTTGGTGAGGGTCACGGGGCCGAAATATTCGCGCGAATAGTTTTCCGGGTTCCAGCCTTTCACCGAGATCGGCGCGTCCTCGCGCACGGTGTCGGGGGTGAGGCCCTTCTCCAGCGCCGCGAGATAGACGAACGGCTTGAACGAGGAGCCGGGCTGGCGCTTGGCGGCGACGGCGCGATTGAACTGGCTGTCCGCATAATTGCGGCCGCCGACCATCGCCTTGATCGCGCCGCTCGGATCGAGCGCCACCAGCGCCCCCTGCTCGACGCCGAACTTGCCGCCCTTGGCGTTGAGCTCGTCGGTCAGCGACCGCTCGGCCTCGGCCTGCATCTTGAGATCGATCGTGGTCGTCACGACGATGTCTTCGTCAATCGCGCCGACCGTATCGTCGAGCGCGTCCATCACATAATCGGCGGCGTAGTTGATCGAGCCCGCGCTCTTGTCGTGGCGGACCTGGGCCGGGTTGGCGAGCGCGAGCTTGGCCATCGCCTCGGTGATGTGGCCCTGCTCCGCCATGGCGGTGATCACCTGCGCCGCGCGCTCGTTGGCGCCGGCCAGATTGCGATTGGGCGCGAGCTTGGTCGGCGACTTCATCAGCCCGGCGAGCAGCGCCGCCTCCGACAGGGTTACGAATTTCGCGCTCTTGCCGAAATATTTCTGCGCCGCCGCCTCGACTCCGTAGGCGCCCGAGCCGAAGTAGACGCGGTTGAGATAGAGTTCGAGGATCTGATCCTTGGAATAGCGGCGTTCGAGCCACAGGGCGAGAATCGCCTCCTGCATCTTGCGGGAGAGCGTGCGTTCCTGGGTGAGGAACAGGTTCTTGGCGAGCTGCTGGGTGAGGGTCGAGCCGCCCTCGATGCCGGACGAGCCGGTCGCGTCGCGCAGCAGGGCGCGCGAGATGCCGATGGGATCAATGCCGACATGTGAATAGAACCGCCGGTCCTCGATAGCGACGAACGCCTTGGGCAAGTAGGGGGGCAGGTCGATGAGCCTGACCGCGGGGCCGCCGGTGTCGCCACGATTGGCGATCAGTGAGCCGTCGGCGGCGAGGATCGCGATATTGGGGGGACGTTTGGGAACCGCGAGCTGGTCGATCGGCGGCAGCTGGCTCGCGTAATAGGCGACCAGCACGCCAAGCCCCACGAGGCCCCATAGCGAGAGAACGCACGACCAGTAGACGAGACGGCCAAACGACGGGCGGCGGGGCTTGCGCCTGTTCCTGGAGCGTGGCGGCGGGTTTCGCCGACCCGCTCTTCGCTTTGCGCCCCGAGGGCGGGCGATCGGCGGGGTCCGCGCGAAGATCGTCTGGAGCGCCTCCGTCACGCCAGTCGAGGCGCGGCTCGATCCGCGTCCGCTTTGTTTTGCCGCCCCGGCCGAACATCGCTGACCCCACTCGCGGCGTCGCTCCTTAACGGAGCCTCGGGCGATACGCGGGCCCCGCAGCAGGACGAAGCGTAAAGCGGGCGATTTAAGGGCCGGTAAAGCCTTCCCGGAAATTGACGAAACAGGGAAAATCACAGAGGAAACAATTCCCCGCCGGGCTCAGCGCCCTTGCGCTCGCCGAAGCGCCTTGGCAGAGTCCGCGCCCCCGTAAAGGGCGCGTCGGGCGTCGGGGATGGTTAGGATTCGTGCGATGAAGGCCACTGTCGAGCGTTCGGTCCTGCTCAAGGCGCTGGGACATGTGCATCGCATCGTCGAGCGGCGCAACACCATCCCGATCCTCGCCAATGTGCTGATCGAGGCCGGCGACGGCAAACTGGCGCTCAAGAGCACCGACCTGGACCTGGAGGCGACCGAGTCGATCGCCGCGGACGTCACGCAGCCCGGAGCGACGACCGTTCCCGCGCATGTGATCTACGAGATCGTGCGCAAGCTTCCCGACGGGGCGCAGGCGAGCCTCGAAATTGCCGGCGATACGGGGCAGCTTCTGTTGCGCTCCGGGCGCTCGCGCTTTTACCTTCAGGCGCTCCCCGCCTCCGACTTTCCCGACCTCACCTCGGGCGAATTCTCGCATCGCTTCACGCTTCCTGCGATC
The DNA here is from genome assembly GCA_963839185.1 of uncultured Alphaproteobacteria bacterium. Taxonomy (GTDB): domain Bacteria; phylum Pseudomonadota; class Alphaproteobacteria; order Rhizobiales; family Beijerinckiaceae; genus Roseiarcus. The sequence continues at coordinate 7,223 of CAWIUD010000013.1, forward strand.
GAGCTGAAACGTCTGATCGAAAACACGCAATTCGCGATTTCGACCGAGGAGACCCGTTACTATCTGAACGGCATCTTCCTCCACACGGTCGATGTCGACGGCAAGCCGATGCTGCGCGCGGTGGCGACCGACGGCCATCGGCTCGCGCGGGTCGAAACGGCTGCGCCGAAGGGCGCTGTCGGCATGCCCGGCGTCATCGCCCCGCGAAAGGCGGTGAGCGAGGTGCAGAAGCTGCTGGAAGACATGACGCAGGATGTCGAAATCGAGATCTCGACCGCCAAGGCGCGCTTCCGGTTTGGCGACGTCGTTCTGACCAGCAAGCTGATCGACGGCACCTTTCCCGACTATGCGCGCGTCATTCCGACCGGCAACGACAAGCGCCTGGTGGTCGACAAGGAGCCGTTCGAGAAGGCGGTCGACCGCGTCTCGACGCTGTCCTCCGAGCGCGGCCGGGCGATCAAGCTCGCGATCGCCGACGGCAAGATGACGCTATCGGTCAACAATCCCGATTCGGGTTCGGCGAGCGAGGAGATCGAAGCGGATTACGACTCCGCCCCGATCGATATCGGATTTAACGCCCGATACCTTTTGGATATTGTCGGCCAGCTGTCGAGCGATTCCGCGCTGATTCGTCTGGCCGATCCCGGATCGCCGACGCTCATTCAGGATCGCGACGGGTCGTCTGCGCTCTATGTCCTGATGCCGCTGAGGGTTTAAGCGGCTTCGCGGTCAGGACCGGCCATCACGTCGGACGTCAAGCGCGAGATCCTGACTGCCAACGCAAGAAGCACTCGATGAAATCGCCGCGAGGCCCGGTCTTCGACAAGCCAATCCCAAACGCCCATGGCGCCGAGCCCAAACAGACGCGGCGCCAACCCCAAATCCATGCCAACTTTTAGCAAGGGGCGCCCATTGCGGTATTTGAGCGATCCCAAGCGCTTAGTCCCGGCGAGAGCCCGGCCGCATGGCCTCCGCGCGACAATTCGCTCTTCAACGCTCTCCTTTCGTGAATTGACCGTATCGTGAATTGGCGCCGGTCCGCGGCGCTGCCGTGTTCGGAATTATAGGATCACATGGATCGATTGGCAAGAAAATGTCGTTTTTTCCGAATCGGGCGCCGGCCGGCCGACGGATCAACCGCAAAGCGAATTGTTCAACGCCGCTTCGCTCTCACTCGATCAGGATGGCGCGGAAATCGTTGACGTTGGTCCGCGTCGGACCGGTGACGAGAAGATCGCCGAGGTCTGAGAACAGCGAATAGGAATCGTTGTCGTCGAGCTTCTCGCGCGGATCGATGCCGAGGGCGGTCGCGAGCCGCAAAGTATCCGGCGTCACGAACGCCCCGGCGTTGTCTCCGCCGCCGTCGATCCCGTCGGTGTCGGCGGCAAGCGCGAACACCCGATCGGCCCCGCCGAGCGCAAGCGCGAGACCCAGCGCAAATTCTGTGTTGCGGCCCCCGCGGCCCCGGCCTCCGACCGTGACGGTCGTCTCGCCCCCCGAGATGAGGATGCAGGGCGGGAGAATTGGCTCGCCATGATGCGCCGCGCTCAGCGCGATGCCAGCATGAACGATGCCGCATTCGCGCGCCTCGCCCTCGATCGCGTCGCCGAGAATGAGAGGCGCATAGCCCGCCTCGCGCGCGCGCCGCGCGGCTGCGGTCAGCGACTGGCGCGGCGTCGCGATCAGCCGGTTCTCCACGAGCGCCAGGCGCGGATCGCCCGGCTTGGGCGTTTCGTTGACCGGGTCGGCGAGATGCGCGGCTACGCGCGCCGGGACGTCAATTCCATAACGCGCGAGGACGTCGCGCGCCTCCGCGAGCGTCGAGGGATCGGCGACCGTCGGCCCGGAGGCGACCACCGAGAGGTCGTCGCCCGGCACGTCGGAGATGACGAGCGTGACGAACCGCGCCGGCGCGGCCGCAGCGGCGAGCCGGCCGCCTTTGATCGCCGACAGATGCTTGCGCACGGCGTTCATTTCGTCGATGCGCGCGCCGCACTTCAGGAGCTGGCGGGTGACCGCCTGCTTGTCGGCGAGCTCAAGGTCGCCTCCCGGCAGAGTGAGAAGCGCCGAACCGCCGCCGGAAAAGAGGCCGAGCACGAGATCGTCGCTGGTCAGTCCGCTCATCATCGCGAGGATTTCGCGCGCGGCGGAAGCGCCGGCCTCGTCCGGCATCGGGTGGCCGGCTTCGACAACGCGGATCCGCTTCGTCGGCGCGCCGTGGCCGACGCGGGTGACGACCAGCCCCTCCAGCGGCCCGCTCCAATTGGCCTCGACCGCGGCCGCCATCGCCGCCGCCGCCTTGCCGGCGCCAACGACGATCGTTCGCCCCTTCGGCGGCGCCGGAAGATGAGGAGGCACGCACAGGGCCGGATCGGCGGCCGCGACGGCGGCGTCGAACAATGAGCGCAAAAGGGTGCGGGGGTCGGTTGCTGCCACAGCGCCGATCGTTTCGCATTTGCCGCGCCCAGACAAGGCGCCCTAAGCCGCAGTTTCGAGAGCGTCCAGCTCGCGCCCGCCCGTCCAGACCTGCGTCACGTCGAGCGCGTCCGACAGATGGACGAGATCGGCGCGATATCCCGCGGCGAGCCGGCCGACCCGGTCGTCGACGCCGAGCAGGCGCGCCGGGGTCAGGGTCGCCATCGTCAGCGCTTCGGAGACCGGCAGGCCGAGCGTATTGACGAGATAGGCGACCGCATCGCGCATCGTGATCGACGCGCCGGCAAGCGTGCCGTCATCGGCAACCAGTTTGTTCCCGACCCGGGTCATCCGCCGGCCCTGCAACTCGAAGACGTCCGGTCCGCCCGCAGCAGGCGGCATGGCGTCCGAGACCAGCGCGACGCCGCGGACGCCCTTGGCGGCGATCGCCGCGCGATAGGCGGCGGGGTGCGCGTGCTCGCCGTCGGCGATGAGGCCGCAGACGATGCGGGGATCGGCCAGCGCGGCGCCGACGACGCCGGGCGCACGCGAGGCGAGTTGGCTCATCGCGTTGTAAAGGTGCGTGACCGCGCGGGCGCCGGCGTTGAAAACCGCCAGCGCCTCCTCCGCGCTGGCGTCAGAATGGCCGAGACTGACGATAATGCCCGCTTTGGCGAGGCGCGCGATCCGTTCGAACGGAACCGAGAACGGGGCCAAGGTGACGACCATCACGCCGGAGCGCGCCGCGATCAGCGTGTCGGCGTCCTCCTCCCGCATCGGCCGGATGAATTCGACCGGATGCACGCCTTTACGCCTTGGATCGATATACGGCCCTTCCACATGAATCCCGAGCGCGCCGGGAACGCGGTCGTGCGCTTCGCGCGCCGCTGCAAGCGCCTCGGCGAGCGTCCCTGGCGCGTCGGTCACGACAGTCGGCAGGAAACTGGTCACGCCGGCCCGCCGATGCGCGGCGGCGATCGCTGCAATCGCTTCGACCGTCGGTTCGGCATTGAACAGGACCCCGCCGCCGCCATTGATCTGCCAATCGACGAAGCCCGGCGCAAGCAAGCCCCCGCCGAGGTCAATCTCGTCGCCGTGGCGCGGACGCTCACTATACTTGGTGAGCGCGCGGATCGACTCGCCGTTAACGACGAGCGCGCAATCGTCGCGAAACCGCTCGCCGTCGAAAATTTGCGCCCCAAATAAAATCTTCATCGGACAGCTTCTCGTCTGTTCGCGATGACGCCGCCCACCAACAAAATCGCCCCGTCGGTCGCATCGTTTTCTGGTCGCCGATATGTGCGCTCCGATCTCCGGATCGAGATAGGGATGCAGGGCCTCGCCCACGCCGCCGACCACCGCCACTTGCTCCGCTCCCAGCGCGACGACGCGGCGTATCAGCGCGCTGATCGCGCGCGCCGCCCTGGCCGACGATTTTGATTGCGATCGGATCCCCCTCCGTGGCGTGCTTGAAGAACTCGCGGCGCGAAGGCGCCAAAATCGCTCGGTTTCGCTGCGCGGGCCCAGCGCAGCATCGAGACCGCGTCGTCGCCGAATTCGCCAAATATCGCCGCGGTCAGCGCGCTCGCAGGCCCAAGGCCGTCATACGCAAGGATCGCGGCGCGCAGGGCGTCGAGACCGATATGCGCTGCCGAGCCGTCGTCGCCGAGCGTGAAGCCGCGCCCGCCGACGATGGTCTCTCGACCCATGACGCGGGCGATCGCAGCCGATCCGGTGCCGGCGATGACAAGCCCGCCGTCGTCCCCCGAATGCGCGCCGATGCAGGCCGTCGTCGCGTCGTTCGCGGCGCGCACCAGGCCAAAGCCGGGAAAGGCGCCGACGACCCGCGCCGCATCGCTTTCATCGTTGAGGCCGGCGATGCCGAAGCCAAGCCCAATCCTTGCCCGATCGGCGTCGCCGAGCTCCGCCGTGGCCAATATCTCGCCGACGACCGTGCGCATCACGGCAATGGCGGCGTCAAAATCGACGTGGACGTTCGCGGCGGACCCGTTCGCCTCGGCGAGCGCATTCCAGTCGGCGTCACGCGCCCGCGCGCGGCAGCGGGTCGCGCCAGCGTCCACGCCAATGCGCCAGAGGACGGTCGCGCCGGGAACCGCGCCCCTCACGGGTCCGCCATCGGGTCAGACCCTCTCGGCGCGATCCTCAATCCGTCGTGCTGCGGCCGTTCACGATGCAGGTCTGGCGTTGTGTGGCTTGCGATCAACGCCGCCGCGGCCGCTCGCAAGGCGCGCGCGGCGTCGTCGGTCGTCAGCCTTCGCCGGTTCGCTGTCGGCGGCGCTTGCTGTGGGGTCGCCGGCAGATGGACGAAGACGGCGCGGGCCGGCGAACCGCAGTCAGCAAGATGGCGCAGCGCGCCGAAATAGAGATGGTTGCAAACAAACCCGCCGGCGTTTGTGGACACCCGCGCCGGGACCTTGGCCTCTCGAATCGCGCGGCGCGATTTCGAGGACCGGCGCCGCCCCTTCGAGTCTCGTCCGGAGCGTCGGGGACGATCCTTTCGCCTCGCCTCATGACGCCTCGATTGTCCGGCGCGGGAGCATCGTCGAGATTGCGGGCGAACCGCTCGACGCTGACAATTGCGCGCCGCGCCGCTTGCCCGGTCATCAGCGCCGCGACGGGCCGAAGAGCGTCGAAGGCGTCCGTGAAAGCGGCGAGCGATTGGCCGTAGGCGCAGGGCAGTTGCAGGGCGACGGCCACGAACTCGCCATAGCGCCAGCCGTCCAGGCTTCTCGCCGCTTCCCACGAAGCGTTGATCGCCTCACCGCCGAACGGCTCGAAGCCAGTGACGAGGATCGTCCGCGCCTCTGTCAATCCGGCCTCAGGCGAACAGGCTGCCCCGGTCGGCAAGACGCCGCACGTGAACGTCCGCGTCGCCGTAGGCCATGTCGATCATCGTCAGTCGCTTGAACAGATGACCGACCTTGTATTCGTATGTCATCGCAATGCCGCCATGCATCTGCACCGCCTGCTGGCCGATGAACTTCGCCGAGCGCCCGATCTGGGTCTTCGCCGCCGACATCGCCTTGCCGCGCTCGCCGGCGTCATTCTCCTGCGTCATCATGGTGGCAAGATACATCATGCTGCGCGCCTGTTCGAGCGCGACGGTCATATCGGACGCCCGATGCTGAAGCGCCTGGAATGAGCCGATCGGAACGCCGAATTGCTTGCGGGTCTTGAGGTAATCGACCGTCATCGCCAGCGCTTCGCTCATCGCGCCGACAGCTTCCGCCGAGAGCGCCGCGATCGTTTCGTCGACTGCCCGCTCGATGACCGGCAGGGCGCCTTCAGGATCGCCGAGCGCGTCATGCGCGTCGACGCGCACGTCGGTCAGCGCGATGTCCGCTGCCCGCTGGCCGTCCTGTGTCGGATAGCCGTGCCGGGCGATCCCCGGCGCCGAGGCGTCGACAAGGAACAGTCCTATCCCGCCGCGGTCGCGGCGCGCCCCGGAAACGCGAGCGGAGACAATCAGCTTCTCGGCGCTATCCCCCTGGCCCACCAAGGTTTTCTCGCCATTGAGCACAAACGAGCCGCCATCCTTGCGGGCGGTTGCGCCGACATCGTTGAGATCGAATCCCGACTGCTTCTCGCCATGCGCGAAGCTCATGCGCAGGTCTCCCGACGCGATGGCGCCGATCAGTTCGGGCCGCCGGTCAGGGCTCGCCGATTGTCGCAGCAACGCGCCGCAGAGAACCACGGTCTGGAGGTAGGGCTCCAGAGCCAGCGCCTTGCCGAATTCCTCCATCACGATCATCGTTTCGACCGGCCCGCCGCCGAAGCCGCCGTCGGCTTCGGCAAAAGGCGCCCCGAGAAGACCCATGTCCGCGTATTCGCGCCAAACCTTGTCGCTCCAGCCTTGCGGAGCAGCCTGGTACGCCTTGCGATCCTCGAACCCATAGCGGCCCTTCATGAGCCGGGCCACATTGTCGCGGAGCAATTCCTGTTCCGGGCTGAGGTCGAAGTCCATGGCCTAAAGTCCGAGGATCGCTTTGGCGATGATGCCTCGCTGGATTTCGTTCGACCCGCCGTAGATTGAGACCTTCCGCGCATTGAAATAGGTCGGCGCCAGCGAGCCCGCCCAGTCCGGTCCAACAGGCGGCTCGTTGGTCATATCGTCCCCGGATTCGTATGGCAGGGCGTATGGACCAACCACCTCCATCAGCAGTTCCGTCGTCGCCTGCTGGATTTCCGAGCCCTTGATCTTCAGAACCGAGGAGGCGGGATCGGGCTTGCCGTTGGACTTGCGGTTCGAGATGACCCGCATCTGGGTCATTTCAAGCGCCTTGAGCTCCACTTCGACCGCAGCGAGTTTCGCGCGAAAGAAGGGGTCGTCGATTTTCGGCCCCGAGCCATAGACGGAAAGCGCGGCGAGTTCGCGGACCCGGTCAAGCCGCGCCTTTGAAACCCCGACCCGGGCAATGCCGTTGCGCTCATTGGCCAGCAGGAACTTGGCGTAATCCCAGCCCTTGTTTTCCTCGCCGACGATCGCGTCGGCAGGCGCCCGCACGTCGTCGAGAAAGACCTCGTTGACCTCATGACCGCCGTCGATCGTCTGAATTGGCCTGACCGTGATCCCCGGCGTCTTCATGTCGACGAGAAAGAACGAAATGCCCTCCTGCTTTTTCGCCTGCGGGATTCGTGCGCGCCAGGACGAAAATCCAGTCGGCGTACTGGGCCATGGTGGTCCAGGTTTTCTGGCCCGAGATCACCCAGGAGTTGCCGTCCCTTCGCGCGGTCGTGCGCAGACTCGCGAGGTCCGATCCGGCGCCCGGGCTCGGAGAAGCCCTGGCACCACCAGTCGCGCAGATCGACAATTCGCGGCAGGAATTGCTCTTTCTGCTTTTGCGATCCGAACGTATAAATGACCGGGCCGACCATGCTCACGCCGAACGCGACAAGTTCCGGCGCGTTGGCCCGTTGGGTTTCGTCGAGAAAGATCGCCTGCTTGATCGGGCTCCAGCCTGTGCCGCCCCATTCGCGCGGCCAGTGCGGCGCCGCCCAGCCCTTGGCGGCCAGAATCCGCGTCCAGCGCACATAGTCGTCTTTCGACAGCTTTCGGCCCGCGACGCCCTTCTCGCGGATCGAGGCCGGCAGGCTGTCGCGCACAAAGGCGCGCACTTCCGCGCGAAACGCGAGTTCCTCGTCGGTCAGTCGAAGGTCCATGGCGTCGTCGCCTCCCGAAGATTTGCGCTGTCGTCGCTTCCTGCGGCCAGTGTCGGACCTTGGCGCAGCGGCGTCAACTTGCGATTCGGCCGGTCCGCGGCCAAAACAGGGGTCTCCTCTGAAGGTCGCAGCCCCGACTGACGATAGTTGCTGCTTCGAAGTTTGGACCGCATGCCCAAGTTCTCCGCCAATCTGAACTTCCTGTTCACCGAACTCCCTTTTCTCGACCGCTTTGCCGCCGCGGCCAGGGCGGGGTTTACTGCGGTTGAATATCCGTCGCCCTATGAGCATGAGCCGAGCGACATAGCCCGGCGGCTCGCCGATCACGGCCTGGCGCAGGCCCTATTCAACCTGCCCATGGGAAATGTGGAGACGGGCGAGCGCGGGCTCGCCATTCTCCCGGGACGCGAGCAGGAGTTCCGCAAGGGGGTTGGCCGCGCTCTTGACTATGCCGCGGCGCTCGGCTGCGGACGGCTCAACTGCCTCGCGGGCGTCACGCCGCCGGACGTCGAACCGCGAACCCTGGAGACGATATTCCTCGAAAACCTGTCCTTCGCTGCGGAAGCGGCGAGAGGTCGCGGCGTCAAGCTGCTGATCGAGCCGATCAACGATCGCGACACGCCTGGCTTTTACCTTACCCGCACCGACGTGGCTTTGCGGCTCATCGAGAAGGTTCGCAGCGACAACCTTTATCTGCAGGCCGACATCTATCACATGCAGATCATGGAGGGCGATCTCGCGCGCCGCATCGAAGCCGCGCTGCCGCAAATCGCGCATATTCAGATCGCCGACAATCCCGGCCGGCGCGAGCCGGGTACGGGCGAGATCAACTATGCTTTCCTGCTGCCGCTGATCGACCGCCTGGGCTACGAAGGCTGGATCGGATGCGAATACAGGCCCACGACGACGGTCGAAGAGGGCTTGACCTGGATGGCGCCGTATCGAGGGCGCCTGCTGACCTCGGTCTGAAGGGTTCGGGTCCGAGAGAACAGTCGGTCGGCGCCCTCGTCGCTCGGAGCCCGACGCGCTCGGGGATGGCGCTGCCGCGCGAAAGGTTCGCCGCGGCCGGTAAGTCGCGCTATTCCGCTACGCCATTGTTGTCTGCGCCATACTTTCGCGCCATTTTACGATGCGATGGTCGCCTCCGTCGTTCCCGCGGCTCCTCGTCGAAGCGAAGTGGATATCGATCCCTCGTGCGCAACGTCCTGACCATCGTCGCGGTCGTCCTCGTCGCCGTGCTGTCGGTCGCGCTTGTTGGCCCGCTTCTCCTCGATTGGCCGGCCCACCGCTCCCAGATCGAGGCTGAGCTCGGGGCGATGTCGGGCACGGATGTCGTCTTAACCGGGCCAATCACGGCCCGGCTTCTGCCAACGCCCTATCTGGAATTGGGTGAAGGCTCGTTGTCGGCGCACGGCCCAGGCGCGCCCAAATTGTCGTTCGCATCGGCCCGATTGGAGCTTGCGCTCGTCAAGCTTGCAAGCGGCGCAATTCGGTTCTCCGACATCCGCCTGGAGAAGCCGGTTCTGACCATCGTGCGCGGCGCCGACGGCGCGCTGAACCTGCCTGCGCCCCGCGAGCAGGCCCAATCGATCGGGTTCGACCGCTTGCGTCGTTGAGGACGGTCGCCTGCGAATCATTGGCGACGCCAACGGATCCGGGATTGAGATCGCCGGACTGCAGGTCGATGCGTCATGGCCTTCTCTTGAGGGAGCGGGCCAATTCTCCGGCCGTTTTTCGGGTCCAGACGGAGCTCCAATCGTCTTTCGTCTGGCATCGGAAAGGGCAGAGTTCCGGGGGGACGCCGCTCCGCGCTTCCGTGGACCCCGGCCCTGGGCTGGCCCGAGGTCGAATTCGACGGAGCTCTCGAAAACTCCCGAGCCGCCGGATCCAAGGGGCTTCGCCTCCTAGGATCGACCACTCTGACCGGAGCCGCGCCGGGTGAGGATGGGCCCGCTTCCGTGGCGCGTTGTCGGAGCGATCACCGCCGATCTCGATCGGGCCACCATCCGCGGGGCCGAGTTCACCCTTGGGCCGGATGAACGCGCGATCAGGGCCGATGGAGAGGCGACGCTCGCTTACGGCGCGCCCGCCCGCCTCAGCATTGCGTTCAAATCCAAACAGGCCAACGTCAACTCTCTCCTGCGCCACAAGGACGAGGACGGAGTGGCGCCCGCGCGCGCTTTGGCATTCTTCTCGCGCGCCCTCTCGCCCCTGCTTCAGGGCCCGACGGTACGGATGGCGATCGATGCGGATGTTTCGGCCGAGTCCGTCATTCTCGGCGCGCAAACGATTTCCGATGCCTCCGGAACTGTGCGATCGACGCCAGGCGAGCCCTTGCATACGCGCTTCGACCTCGGCCTTCCAGCGCGCAGCCGGTTGCATGGCGAGGGGCAACTTGGAGACGGGCGCGGCGGCCAGGTTCCGCGGCGATATTGATTTCAGCAGCGCCGATTTCGGAGCGCTGCGCGATTGGGCGAGTTTAGGCGCGCCAGATCCCACGGCCAAAATCGCCGCGCTCGGGGATGCGCTCGCCTTTCACAGCGTCTCGCTGTCAGGGGGCGGTCGAGGCTTCCACGGTTGGGTTCTCCGGGCGCAATCTCAAGATTGCACTCGATCGCTCGACCCTAACCGGCGCGCTCGCCTTCGCGAGCCCGCTAGCGGCCAATCCCGGCCGGCTCGATATGGATCTGGCGAGCGACTCGCTCGACATCGACACATTGCCGAGCTTCGGCGTCAGCGCGAGGGCGATCGAGCGATCTCGACCTTTCGCTCGCGCTGAAGGCCGGCGCCGTCCACATCTCCCGCGTTGGCGAAGCGGAGATCGACGCCGGTTCGATGTCGCTCAAGCTGACGAAGAGCGGCCCGGACGTCACGCTCGATCACTTGAGCCTGACTGGGCTCGATGGGGCTTCCGTCGATGTTCAGGGGGTGATGGGCCGCGATTCGATATCGGCGAACGGGCGCTTGCGCGCTGATCGCGTTCACGATTTTGCATTGCTGCTTTCGCGACTCGCGCCAAGCGATTGGAGCCGGGTTCTGGTTGAGCGCGCCGCTGCGCTTTCGCCGGCGTCGCTGACCTTCGAGGCCCACGGCGACGCGAGTCCGAGCGCCGATCCGGCTTTGGTTTCTCTCAAGGCCAATGGGTCGGCTGGCGCGACCCAGTTCTCGATGACGGCCGACCCGCAGGCGAAAAACGGCGGCCGCGCCATCGCCTTGACCCTTGATTCGCCGGACTTCGGCGCGCTTTTGCGTCAACTTGGTCTGGAAGGCGCAACAACCGGGAATGGACGCGCCCACATCGCCATCAACGCTTCGGGCGGGCGGGAGCAAGGTTATGATTTCGACGCCGCTTCGGCGATCGCCGGCTCGGACCTGACATGGCGCGGGCGCTATCTCCCTGCCGCCAAAGACGACGACGCGCGATTGTTCGGAGCGGGCAGGATCCGGGCGCAGAGTCTCGCTCCGCTCCTGTCCGAACTCGGCCTTGCCCCGCCCGGCCTCGGCGCGCTCGGGTCAGTTGACGTCAATTTTGACGCGACCTTGCGGGGGGATCGGTGGACCTTCTCGCGCCTCGCCGCAACGGTTGGGCGGGTCAAGGCCAGCGGCAGTCTCAGCTTCCAGCCCACAGGCGCGCTTGACGCTGTTGCGCACGCCAAGGCTGAGATGTCCAACGCCGAGGATGCGCTCGCGGGCGGAACGATGCCCGCGGCGCAGAAAGAGACTCAGGCGGCGGAGCTTCAAGGCGAGCTTTCGGTCGACCGCTTGGCGCTCGGCAACCTCCTCGCGCTCGCGCTCGGGCCGCCCGCATCGGCGAAAGCGGGATCGCGCTGGTCGGACGCCAAATTCGCTCCGCCCCCGCTCAGTCTCCCCGCCACTGCAATTCGCCTCAAGGTCGGGGCTCTGGAGTTAACCGACGCTTTGCCGGCGCAGGCTTTCGCCGCGACGCTCCATTTTGACCGGCGGCGGCTCGACCTCGATGACATTGTGATGCAGGTCTCCGGAGGAGCGGTCTCTGGCAGGGCGAGCCTGCGTCGCGACGGTGAAACGGCGACGTTGTCTGGAAAGCTTGCCCTCGACTCGGCGACGAGTCGACCGGCCGGGATTCTCCAGGCCGGATCGGCGGAACGCTCGACTTCGCATCGACCGGGCGCAGCCCGGCAGCCCTGATTGAAGGACTTGCGGGCGCGGGGTCGGTGAATATCTCAGGCGCTGCGCTGGCGCGAAGCGATCCCGACGCCCTCGACCGCATCGTCGCGACGGCGCAAAATCCGGACGCGGCGCTGGACGAGACGAATATCGCTTTTGCGTTTGGGAATGAACTCGGCAAGGCGCCCCTGCCGCTCCCCGATGGAACAGCGGCCCTCTCACTGAGCGCGGGCGTGATGAAGTTCGGTCCGATCGCAATCGCGCGGCCCCATGGAGACGGCTCGCTTATCGCCTATCTCGACTTGCCCAAGCTCGCTCTCGAGACGCGGCTTGTGGTTACGTCGTCGGCCGCCGACCTCAAATTCTGGTCCGGGCCGCCACCCACGGCGACAATAGACGTTCAGAACGCCCTAGAGGCGCCGAAACGGCAACTCGACGTCAGCTCTCTATCGGCCGGCCTCGCCGCCCAGGCGATCGCCCGCGAAACCGAGCGCATCGCCGCGCTCGAAGCCGACATTCGCGAGCGCGCGTTCTTCAACCGGCGTCTGAAGGGCGAGCGGTTCATGGATCGCCGGGAGCAGGAGATCGAGGACTGGCGCGTCGAACAAGCGCGGCTGAAGGGGCTGTCGGAACGCCTGCAGCAACAGGAAGAAGCGGAAAAGGCCGCCGAGTTGGAGGCGGCGCAGAAGAGAGCGGCTCAAGCCGCCGCGGACAAGGCGGCGGCGGAGAAGGCCGCGGCGGACAACGCGGAGACCGCGAAAGACGGCGCGGCGACCATCGATCCGTCGTTGCAAAACGAACTCGGCGCCAACGCGCCGACCGCGGCTACGCCGACGCCTCCGGTCAGGCCGAAACCGCGCCCCATCGCTCCTGATCCCACGGCCAGAGGACTCTACTGATCGTGGCGTAGCGGCTCCGCGCTCTCCGCCTCAAGCACATAAACCCGGATGGCCGAGGACAGGTTGGCCTCGCCGCGCGCGGCGTCGACCATCGCCGCCAAAGCATTGACCGAGATTCCGCGCCGCGCAGCGACGCGGCGCAGCCCGCGCCAGAAGGCCTCTTCCAGCGAAACGCTGGTGCGATGGCCGGCGATGGCGAGCGATCGCTTGATGACGCGCGCGTTTGCCGGGTCAACCGGCATCGGGGTCGTCGGGGCGTGCGATCCGGGCCCCATCGAGCTTGGCTTCTGCATGCGCGCGTTGACTTTCGGTCAGGCGACGCTCCGCCTTTGCTCGTCCAAAGACCGCGCGATTTTGGCTCGCGGCGGCCTCTTCCTGCTGGCGCTGCTTGCGCTTGCGCACGCGGCGCAGATTGACGATCTCGCCCATGCGGACTTCCCTGTCCCCTACTTCTTGCGAAAAGCGTCGATCGAAACGACCTTGGCTTCGCCGGCCGGCGCTGCCGGCTTTTCGGGCGATTTGTCCGCTTTCGCCGCGGCGGCCGGTTGCGAGCTTGGCTTGGCCGACGAGGACTTCGCCGCGATCTTCGCTGGCTCGCGTTGCTTTGGCCGCGGCCGGCGGCGAGCTCGCCGCGGGTTCGACGACGCGCGGCTCCAGCTTGAACCCGAAGGGCACGGATGGATCGGTGAAGCCGGTGATCGAATCGAAAGGCACGGTCAACCGCTCCGGCTTGCGGGAAAAGTTGAGGCTGACCTCGAAGGCGTCCTGAGTGACGACAAGGTCCCAGAACTCGTGCTGCAGGATGATCGACATCTCTTCGGGGAAGCGCTGCTTGACCGCGGGCGGCGCGACGACGCCTGGAGCGTGGGTCTTGAACGCGATATTGAAATGGTGGTCGCCGACGAGCCCGTTGCGCGCCGCGTCGGCAAGGACCTTGCGCACCACAGAGCGGAGCGCGTCCTGCACCAGAAGGTCGTAGCGGATGAGATCGGTCGCCATGGGGGACTGGGTTCGCGCGATGATGCAAGACCTAGCTGACCCTCCGGGGCATTGCAATCTCGCGGCGCGGGTCGGCAGTGGGTCAGTTTGAACTTCAGGTTCGGCGGGAAGCGGACAAGGCACGAATGACCCGCGATGTCCGGTGTCGACGTGAAGCGGTCCTTGCGGGTCGCGACCGCAAACGTCGCAGGTGGGGGCGGCAAATCTTCGTCTAGGCTATCGCATGACGGGACCGGGCTTGCGCGGCCAGACCTTCTATCGCTATGCTGCGGAAGAAGTTTGAAGTTGTCAGCTGTTCCCAACAAGGCGTCCGTGGATGTGCGGCCGATAGAACGAGAAAAGGGGGAGAGCGAAATGAAGTTCAATCCAGTGTTGGCCACGGTCGCGCTCGGCGCGACTTTAGGTCTTGCCGGGACGGCGCATTCAGCCACATATGTCTACGATCTGGTCGGAAGCCTGACCTCGGGTGAGGCGACCGGCTCGATCACCACCGACACCAATTCCGGAGTTGTCGCGCTGGCGGATATCGCCAGCTGGAACATCACAGTCGACGCCGGCAATGGTGCGGTGAACCTGAATACGTCAAACTCGTCCATTTCTGGCAACTACAGCAACGGCATCACGGCCACCGCGAGCGGCCTGTTCTTCGATTTCAGCGGCAGTCCGACCCAATACATCGAGTTCAACGATACCTCGAACAACCAGGTCCAGATACTGCAGCGGACCGCCGGGTTGCGAGACCGGATTCGAACAAGTCGCTATCCAAGCGAACAACGCCGGAGGCCACTTCTTTTACACCGGATCCCAGGAGATCGCGTCGATAGCGCCCACCGGCGTACCCGAGCCGGCCGTCTGGGTAATGATGTCTCTCGGCTTCGCGGGCCTTGGCTTCGCCGGCTACCGCAAGGCAAAAGGCAACGGCGGTTTAGCCGCGTAAGCGACTTCAGCTTCTCGAACTGGGATGGACCGCCGCAAGGCGGTCTTTCTTTTTGGGCAGACCGGAAGGTGCGAGGTCCGCTTGGTCGATCTGACTCGGTTGCCACGCCGACGGCGAATGCCCGCTTCTTGCGCATTCTTTCCGTAGGGGGACCGACCGGGAATGGCAGCTCCGGGTCGGAAGCCGAAGTTCAAACTGACTCGCTGCCCGTGCGCGTTTGAGGCGACCGGCCGGCGATGGATCAAGGGGAAAGTGGAGGCTTCTGTTGCCAGGCGCCTCCGGACCCCGCCTAGAAGTGCAAACCCCTAGGACTTGATTCCCAGTACCAGCGCTGCATTACGCAGCGAGGGCCACCGGAGCATAGTTGTCATTCGCAACTATAGGTTTGACCCGATAACGGCGGTATCATGCCGAGCGAAAGATCACCCTTTTGGTCCCCCGTCGAACCTATTTCGCCCCCGCCGAAACCCGCTTCGCCGAGCGGGCTTGGGTGGAGGCGCCGGGTACCGCCCCCGGGTCCGAAAGACTTATTCCGATGCCCATTTATCGCCGTAGCCGCCCTCGCGGACGGCAACCCCAATATAGGGGGCGAGACGCGGCGAGGGAAGAGGGCTGGAAGCCGCGCCGGCGCCGTTGCCAAGCGTGGCGCCAACCACCGCCCAACCAAGGCGCCGGCGGGGAGCTTCGTTGGCAGAAAACGAGGGTTTTTTGTCCTTATCGCAAACGGGGTCGCGGAAAATAATAGTCCCGTGAACACCCTCGCTCTCAGCCAATCCTCGCACCAGGCCGCCAATTCCCGCCGGATTGCGACGGAGACCCCGTTCAACATGGTCCTCGAGGCGCGGCCCTGAGGCTGAGGGCTGCCCCCAAGCCAGATCCACCGCCTCGGATTGGGGACGGCGCAGGGACTCGCGCTGTCGGAAAGCTACTATTGGGACCTCAACGACCGGACGCGCGAATTCGGCGAGCGCTACTACAAGCGCGCAGTCGCCCGAATCCCTTGAATTGGACAGCCACGCGTGTTCTAGCTCCGCGGCGGTTTGATTCGACCGAAGGTCCCGGAAGCTCTTTCCATGAAAATCTGTTTTGCTGCGAAACTCGTCGCATCGGCGATGGCTGGCCTGCTCGCGGGACTTGCCGGGTCGCCGGCGAACGCCTGCACGGCGCTCACTTTCAAAGCCGAGGACGGCACGCAGATCTATGCCCGGACGATGGAATGGGCGCCTCCGACCTCAAGTCGGAGATGGTTCTCGTGCCGCAGGCCATGACGTTCTCGTCCGTCCTCGGCGCGGGCAAGACCGGCATGGCGTGGAGCAACAAATATGGTTTCGTCGGCATCAACGCCGCCGGTCTCCCCTACGCGACCGACGGCATGAACGAAGCCGGGTTGACCGTGGGCGCGCTCTTCTTTCCCGGCTTCGCGGAATACCAGGATTTGAGCGCGGACGAGCAATCGACGACGGTCAGCAACGTCGATCTGGTCAATTATCTCTTAGGCAATTTCGCGACGGTCGAAGCCGTCCGGGAGGCGATGCCCAAGATCCGGGTCGTCCGCAACGCCGACATCGAAAAGGAGTTCGGCACGCCATTGCCGCTCCACCATATCGTGACCGATGCGACCGGCGATTCCATCGTGATCGAATACACGCATGGCCATCTGACGATTTCTGACAACAAGGTCGGCGCGATGACCAATTCGCCCAACTATGATTGGCACCTGCTCAATCTGCGCAACTACGCCAATCTCAAGCCGCAAGGCGCACCGCTCCGCAATATCGACGGCGTATCCCTGGCGCCCTTCGGCGCGGGAAGCGGCATGCTGGGATTGCCGGGCGACTTCACGCCGCCATCGCGGTTCATCCGCGCCGTGGCGTTCGTCAATTCGATGACGCCGGTCAAGAACGCGCAAGAAGCGGTCAACGCAGCGTCGGTTATGTTGAACAACTTCGATATCCCCAAGGGACTGGTGCGGGAAGGGGCGAGTCCCGAGGACTATCATCTCGGCTACACCCAGTGGTCGGTGATCGCCGACGCCAGCCATAAGGTCTATTATTACTGGACGATGTACAACAGAAGGATGCGCAGCGTCGATTTGACCAAACTCGACTTCAAGGCGGCTAAGGTTTCTTCGTTTCCGCTCGATCGCGTCCGTGTCGAGGATACCGAGGATCGCTCGGATTTCTCACGCTGACCGACCGCACCCTCCGACGCGCGGCGCCCTCGGTTTGTAGTCGGCCGGACAACATTCCTCTCGCCGCATGCCAACTGCTCGGCGGACAAGATCGACGATGAATACGATGAGGCCAGCCTGACAACGCGCGTCAACGCCCACGGGCTCGCCTTTACGCTGTTTCTCGCCGCGCTTTCGGCTCTGCCGCCGTTGTCGATCGACATGGCGTTGCCGAGCCTCACATACGTCGAGGCGGATTTTCACGCGACCCAGGCGAAAGCGGCGGCGGCCATCGCGATCTTTCTCGCCGGCTTCTCGACTGCGCCGCTTGTCGTCGGCCCGCTCGCCGACCGGTTCGGCCGCAAGCCCGTCATGCTGATCGGGCTTGGCCTCTTCACCCTCTGCGCGGCCGGCTGCGCTCTTGCCCCGTCGATCGCGGCGTTGCTTGCCTTTCGGCTGGTGCAAGGCGCGGGAGCAGGCGCTGTCGGCGTATTGCCTCGGGCGATTATCCGCGATCTTTTCGAGGGCCGGGAGGCGCGTTTGCACCTCGCCGCGGTTTCGCTCGTGTTCAGCGTCGCGCCCCTCGTCGCGCCCGCGCTCGGGGCCGCGATCCTGTCCGCCGGACCTTGGCGCTTGATCTATGTCGCGCTCGCGGCCGTCGGCGCCTTGCTCATGGTTGTCGGCCGCTCGCTGTTCGCGGAGTCGCACCCCGTCGAAAAGCGCCGGAATCTGAGGCCGGCGACCATTCTTGCCGGCTACCGGCGCGCGCTGACCAACCCGCTTTGCGCGGGTTTTTCGCTGTTTAACGGTCTCGTCTTCGCCGGGCTGTTCGCCTACGTCAATGTTTCGCCGCTCCTCTTCATGCAAGGCTACGGCGTCTCGAAGCGAGGCTTTGCCGGACTTTTCGCGATCACCGCGTCCGGCGTCATCGTTGGGTCCTCGATCAACGCGTGGCTCTTGCAACGCCACGCAAGACCCAAGGCGATCATCGACGGTTCGCTCGCGCTCCTCACCCTGGCGGCGCTTGCGCTGTTGGCGGTCGGGCTCGCCGGCGCCGGCGCGCCGCTGATCGTCGCCGCTCTGGTGATGATCTATATCTCGTCGTTCGGCCTCGTTTACCCCAATGCAGCGCACGAAGCGGTCCATCCCCTGCCGGAGATCGCGGGCGTTGCTTCCGCCGTCCTTCTGGCCGTGCAGATGCTATTCGGCGCGCTCGGCGGGACGGCGGCCGCCGCGCTCTACAGGGACGCCTCGCCCACCGGGATCGGCGCGGTCATGAGCGGCGCCGCGCTGACCGCCGTGGCGCTTTATGCGTTCTGGCTACGCCCCAAGGTCGATGGGTGAGACCGGTCGGCGGGGCTAAAGCTTGGTGTGTTCCGCTTTGTTCTCGTGACCCATGTGCGAATGGCCGCCGCCGGCATTGAGCGCGTGGACCATATGGCCGCCCGCGAGCCCGCCGGTAAGTCCGGCGATATGCGCCGTGCTCGCCGTCGAAGTCGGGCAGGACTCTCCTGCCGAGCTGACGTGGGGCGTGCTGGCCCCGGTGTGGATGCCCCCGGTTCCCGAGCTCGCCGCGTGAACGCCAGTCGAATGCGTGGCGGAGGTCACCCCGCACGTCGCCGCCGCGGGATTAGTCCCGCCGAGCGTCGTCATCATGATGACCGAAACGAGGAGCGCGCCTCCCGGCGCTGCAAAGCGTTTATGCGACGTGGATGCGGCCCGGCCGCGGCTGATGTGGCTCGCCATGATGTCCTCCATACGCTGCTTGGCTGGAACGGCCGAACCTTCTGGCAAGGTCGGACCGGCCGACGTCAAAGTCCCGACGGAGACCCTAGCAGTTTTGAGGCGACTCCTCAACGCAGAGCCGTTCGATACCATTCGGTCCCCCCAGCCGCAGTCGGACGCCAGCGCCCGTTTCCGCCAGCTTAGCGCCGCGCCCCAATATTTTCAGGCGGTTGCGACCCGGTTTAGCGTCGACCTTCGGATCTGCGATCCATCACATCTGCTGGCCTGCCAAACTATACAACAGTTATATTCTGTTTTATAGGGACCGCGGCAACCGAAACAAACGGCTACGGGACAAGACCCTTGCCCCGGGCCGCCCTCGCGGCGGCTGCGACGTCGGCGACGCCTGAGAAGTCCTGAGGCCGAACCAGCAACTCCCGCGCGAGCCGCAACGCCTTGGTCTCGCAATGCGCGCGCCGTTCCGGGTCGGCGATCAACTCGAGATCTTCGACATGAGCGAGGCCGAGAATGCGGCGGATCATTTTCGCCCCTGCGAAAGCCAAACTATCCTCGAAAAGGACGCGCATGAACCGCCTACGCTCCTTTTCCATCGCCGCCTGGTCTTCGCCGGACGCGAACAGACTCGCCGGATAGGCGTCGCCCGAAGGCGCGGCGCGCCAGAGTTCGAGAAAGCGCCGCGAAAACCCGCCCCAGACGCCCTCGGCTTGCGCGAAGAATCCAGTCGCGATAACCGTCGCGCTCAGCCGGCGCCGCCTCGTGGCCTTCCTGGGCGAAAAAGGCGAGCAGAAGATTGCCGATGATCGCGCCAATGTCGAAGCCCATCGGCCCCATGAAGGCGAATTCGGGGTCGATGACGCGGGTGTCGTCCGGCGTCAGCATGATCGAGCCGGTGTGCAGGTCGCCATGGATCAGCGCCTCGGCGCTGGTCATGAACTGATATTTTCGCGCCTGCGCCGCCGCTTTCAGGGCGCCGTCGCGCTCGAACGCCCGCTTTTCAGCGTCCAGATAGGGTCTCGTCCACCGGTTGAGCGGGGCCTCGCGATAGGGATCGGTGAAGACGAGGTCCTCGGTGATCTTGCACAACGCCGTGTTGGGGGCGAACAGCGCCAGGCGCGCCTTCTGCTCCGCCGCCGTTCCCGCCAGCACCGACGTATTAAACAGAGTCGCGGCGATAAACGTAGAGATATCGTCGGCGAAACGGGGATATTCGACGCCGCGGATCAGCCCTTTGCGCATGACGATATGCGGATGCAAATATTCCATCACGATCAGCGCCTGGGCGCGGTCGAAGTGGAACACCTCGGGCGTTAGACCCGGCGCATGGCGCGCCTGCTCGATCAGCGCATTATATTCGAACCACGAGCGCTCGAGCGGCAATGGCCACGACTTGCCGACCAGCCGCACATAGGGCAGCGCCTGCTTGACCACGACGCCGCCGGCCGGCCCCTCGACGATGAACACGAGGTTCAGATTGCCGTCGCCGACCTCGCGGATGCGCCATTGGCCAGCCTCGCCGCCAAGCCGCTGGCGAACGACCGGGATGTCCGCGAGCGCGCCCGCCAGGCGCGAGCCGTCGACGGGCGTGTAAGTCGCCATGCTGCTCAGCCGCCTTTGCCGCCCCCTCGCGCGGTGCGCAGCCGCTCGGCGTAGACGTTGATGATCAGCGCGACGAGCAGGATGATTTCGCGGATGAGGATTTTGAGGAAGCTGTCGATCTTGACGTAGTCGAGCCCGTTGTTGAGCACGCCGAGCACGAACAGGCCGACGATCGTATTGCCGATCCCGCCGCGTCCGCCGAACAGGCTCGTGCCGCCGACCACCACCGCTGCGATGGCGTCGAGCAGGAACGTGTCGAATTCGTTCTGCTGCGCGCTGCCGAAATAGGCGACGCCGATCATGCCGGCGACGCCCGAGCACATGGCGGAGATCACCATCACCGCGCCGACAATGAAGCGAACATTGACGCCGGAATATTCCGCCGCCTCGCGGTTGCCGCCGACCATGTAAACGTAGCGGCCGAAGCGCGTGTAGGTCAGCACAAGATGGGCGACGAGCAAGAAGATCGCCGCTACGATGACGATCCAGGGGATGCCGCCGATCGATTTGGACCCGAGCGTCAGAACGAGGCTGGGCACGGTGTAGGCGATCTGCCCGCGCACCAGGACCGCCGAAACGCCCGCGCCGATCTGCATCATCGCCAAGGTCATGATGAACGACGGGATGCCGATGCGGGTGACGCCGAAGGCGGTGATGAGGCCCAGCGCGCAGCACGCGGCGAGCCCAAGAACGATCGCGATCGCGCCCGGTACCGGAAGGTTGGCGATGTTGACGTAATCCGGCTGGGCGGTGAAGAACGTCAGCACGATCGCGGTCGCGTTGGCCACCGCGCCCACGCTCAGATCGATTTCGGCGGTCAAGATGACGAAGGTGAGGCCGACGGCGATGATCGCGGTCACCGAGACCTGCTGGAGGATGTTTTGCAGATTGCCAAGCGAGGCGAACGACGGGCTCGCGATGCTGAAGAAGCCGACAAGCGCAATCAGGGTTATGAACGGGGCGATGTTGCGCAACTGATCGCGCAGGAAGTCCCCAAGCCGAAAGGAGCGGGCGGAGCTGACGTCGGCGCCTGGCGTGTTCATCAAACTCAAGATCCCATGGTCAGGCCGCCGCCAGAAGGCGATCCTTGCTGATCGCCTCCGCCGCAAACTCGTGCGCGAACTCGCCCTTGCGCATCACCAATACCCGATCCGCGAGCGAAAGAACCGTCTCCGGTTCCGTCGAGAAAACGACGATCGCGATGCCCTGTTCGCGCAGGGCGCGGACGATTCTGACCACATCCTCCTTGGCGCCGACGTCCATTCCGCGCGTTGGCTCGGCGAGCAGGAGAATCCGGGGCGTGTGGGCCAGCCATTTCGCCAGGGCGACTTTCTGCTGGTTGCCGCCGGAAAGGCCGCCGAGGCGCAATTCGATGCTTGGCGGACGAATGTCGAGCGCCTTGACTTGCTCACGGGCGATTTCGCGCTCGCGATCGGGCTTGAGCAGCCATCGCGACAGGCGCTCGAGGATGGCGATGGAGACGTTCTTGTAGACCGGCTCGTCGCCGAACAGCATCGAACGGCGGCTTTCAGCGACATAGGCGACGCCGGCCTTCTTGGCGCCGCTGGTGCTCGAAAAGGCTTTGGCCTCGCCGTCGATTTCGAGCGAGCCGCTGTCGGGTCGAAGCCGCCCGAACAGGGTGCGCGCGAGCTCCAATTGGCCGCAGCCCATGAAGCCGTAAATCCCCAGCACCTCGCCGGCGCGGGCTTGAAAGGTCAGATCGCGATACGAGGGAGAAAGCGTCAGTTCCTTCGCGCTGAGGACGACCGGCGCCTCGGGGCGGCCTCGAAGCCTGATCTCGCCGAGATAGCTTTCCTCCAGCTCCTCGCGCCCGGCGCCGATCATCCGCTCAATGATCCAGCCCTTGTCGATGGCCGCGGTCACGTCGCTCGTCGCAACCTGGCGGCCGTTGCGAAAGATGGTGATCGCGTTTGAAATCTTCAGGATGTCGTCGAGAAAATGCGAGATGAAGATCAGGCTTCGGCCGCTGTCGCGGAGTTTTGCGAGAACGCCGAACAGACGTTCGATCTCCGGCGGAGACAGGGCCGAGGTCGGCTCGTCGAGAATAATGATGCGCGCCCCCGAGAACAGCACGCGAGACAGTTCGACCAGCTGCTGCACGCCGATCGGGAAATCGCCGAGGCGCGCGCGCGGGTCGATGTCGAGACCGAGATTCTTCAACTGCTCGGCGGCCGACTCCGCCATCCGCCGCCAGGCGACGACGCCGAAGCGGTTAACGGACTGAGCGCCGAGAAACACATTCTCGGCGACGCTCAACTCGGGCGCGACGCTGAGCTCCTGATGAACCATCCCGATGCCGGCCGCGAGCGCGTCGCGCGAGGAGCGGAAGCGCACGTCCTTGCCGTCGACGCGCATGCGTCCCGCGTCGGCGGGATGAGCGCCGGCGATGATCTTCATCAACGTGCTCTTGCCCGCCCCGTTTTCGCCGGCCAGACCATGGATCTGGCCGGCGAGCAGGGTAAAATCGACTCCCCGAAGCGCCTGGACGCCGCCAAACGACTTCGAGATGCCGGTCATTTCGAGCAGCGCCATTGCGCTCGCCGGGATTAGATCAGGAACTGCTCCTGCATCCACAGCATCCCGTCGGCGTTGGCCTTGGTGACGACCGGGCCGTCGGTGACGATGTTCTTCGGAATGTCCGTGCCGGTCTTCGCGCCCTGGACCACGGCCTGGACGCCAGCGATGATCGCCCCGCCGTGAATGCGGCAGGACGGGTTGCGGACGGTTGCGTACATCTCGCCGCCCTGCACCGCCTTGATCGCCGGAGGCATGGCGTCGACGCCGCCGATCTTGGTCTCGGTGCGGCCTTTCGCCTCCATCACCTTGCGCGCGGCGAGCGCCATATCGTCGTTGTGGAAGAACGCCGCGTCGATCTTGGGGTACTTGGTCAGCAACGTCTCCCAGATGCGCGCCACCTTCGTGACGTCCCAGTCGGCCGGCTCCTCGTCAAGAACCTGGATCTTCGGGAATTTGGAGACGACGGAGTGGAAGCCCTTGGCGCGCCCCTGCGCTCCGGTATGGCCAAGCGCGCCCTGGGTCATGGTGATCGTGCCCTCGCCGTTGATCGCGTTGACCAGCGCCTGCGTCACCGACGCGCCCATGAACTCGTTGTCGGGCGCGAGGAACGTGTGGACGTTAATCGTGTCGAGCGGCGCGATCAGCGTATCCATGTCGATGACCGGGATTCCGGCGTCGATCATCTTGTTGACCGGCGCGGTCAAGGTGCCGATGCCGAACGCCTGGATGGCGACGAAATCCCACTTCTGCGAGGCCATGTTGTCGATCGCCGCGCGTTGCTTGACCGCGTCGAGCTGGCCGTCGAACCAGGTGACGTCGACGTTGAATAGCTTGCCCCAATATTCCGCGGCCTGCTTGCCTTGCGCGCACCAGGTGGCCTGCAGCCCGGCGTTGGAGAAAGCAGCCTTCAGCGGCTTCTCCGATCGGCCGGCCTCCTTGGCCATAGCGGCGGCGATCAGCGGATTGAAGCCCAATCCGCCGAACAGAGCCGCCGCTCCCGCCCCGGCGGCGGCCGCCTGGATCAGCTTGCGGCGATCCTGTGAAATGCTTTTCGTGGTGTCCGTCATTGTTTCCTCCCAGTGACCCGACATTTGTCGTCTTGAAAGTCACACGCGCTAACATGCCACAGAAGATGTTTTGAGTTCAATACGAAGCGCTTGGACTTTACGGCGATCGTGAGCGGGGACCGCAGCCGCTACAGCACGTGCTGGCCGTCGCCGGCGCGTTTGGCGGCTTTTTGGAACTTCTTGATCACCCGGTCGCGCTTGAGCTTCGAAATATGGTCGATGAACAGAACGCCGTCGAGATGATCGATCTCGTGCTGCAGGACGGTCGCCAGCAGCCCTTCCGCCACCACTTCCCGCGCCTCCCCGTCGCGGTCGAGGGCGCGGGCGCGGACCGAAGCCGGGCGTTCGACCTCGGCGTAATATTCGGGGATCGACAGGCAACCCTCCTCGTAGACCGCGCGCTCCTCGGAAGACCACAGGATTTCCGGATTGACGAACACCTGCGGCTGCGGCGCCTCTTCCTTCTTGGCGACGTCGACCACCAGGAGGCGGATCGGCTCGCCGACCTGGATCGCCGCGAGCCCGACGCCCGGCGCGTCGTGCATCGTCTCGATCATGTCGTCGATCAGCCGGCGCAGGGAAGCGTCGACGCGCTCGATCTTCCGGCTGACGAGCCTGAGCTTCGGGTCGGGCAGAGTGATGATCGGGCGAAGGGCCA
>CAWIUD010000014.1:0-93202 GCA_963839185.1 uncultured Alphaproteobacteria bacterium
GTCGTCAAGTGGGCGCCGCAACACCCCGCCATATTCAAAGCGTGCCGCGTGGGATCGGTTTGCGGTTAGCTCGGTTTTCTTGCCCCCCAGCCCCCGAGCGCCAAGACGAGCCGAAGGCATCTCACGAAGGCTAGCGGATCGGCGGGCCCCCTCCTAGCCGATCCGCTCTTTTTTTGTCTGCGGGCCTGGCTCGAGCGCTATTCCCGAAATTCCAGTTCCTCATAGGCCCATCGCTTCAGCAAATGATGGGCGATCGCCATGCGCACGGGAGCCGTGAGGCCGTTCGGGTGGCGTCTTTCGAGCAGCGCGACCGTCTCTTCCCGCTCAAACCAGCGGGCGTCCTCCAGTTCGACCCGGTCGACCTTGAGGCCGCGGCTCTTCGCCTCGGCGAAGCAGCCGATCATCAGCGACGAGGGGAAGGGCCACGGCTGCGAGGCGAAGTACCGGACCGCTCCGCAAGCGACGCCGGCTTCCTCCAAAATCTCCCGTCTGACCGCCGCCTCGATCGTCTCGCCCGGCTCAAGGAATCCTGCGAGCGCCGAATACATGCCCTTCGGGAACCGCGGCTGACGGCCGAGCAGGCAGGCGTCGCCGTCGACCGCGAGCATGATCACGACCGGATCGGTGCGCGGGAAATGGGTCGCGTTGCAGACCTTGCAGTCCCGCCGCCAGCCTGCCGCCGCGACAAAATCGAGCGCCCCGCAATTTGAACAGAACCGTCGGCGCGCATGCCAGTTCATCAGCGCCTTGGCGGTGGCCAGCACGGCCAGCTGCTCGCGCGGCGCCAATTCGCCAACCGCGATCGAACGCAAATCGACAAGTTTCAGATCGTCGCGTCCGGGCGCATGAAGGACCCGCCGGTCGAGGAACCCGTCGCTCGAATCCGAGCGCAACTCGACCGCCTCGTCGCGCAAGAGGCCGGCGAAAACTGGAGCGCCCTTTGGGGTGAGGCCGAGCAGCGCCTCGACCTCGACGCCGCCCATCGCCTCGATCTCGGCGATCGGCAATAGCGAATTGAGCCCGGTTTCGCTGCTTCGCAACACGGGCGTGTCGCGAGCGATAAGAACCACCCGCGCGTCGTCGCGAGCGCGCAAGCGCGCAATCTCGGCTGCGTCCTCGCGGATCTCGGAGGCGCGGTTCAGGCAATCAGCGGCAAAACCAAGCCCTTCGAGCGTCGCCAAGGCCTAACCTCCTTCAGCAGCGGGGTACGGGCCGATCCGCGCGCTCGGTCATGGAAGGAGCCGCACGCGGCGGCAACTCAAGGATAGCGGGCTTTCAGGCTGGAGATGCGCTCCGCGTCATAATCGATGATGCAGCTCAGGCGCGGATCGCCGCCCTTTGCGCCCATGCCCGATTCGAACGGCGCGACGTCCTGACATTCCGAGTCGCGCCAGGCGACCCATTGCGACTCGGCGTCGTTGAGCGAACGGCGCCAGCGCGACTTCTGCGACGACAGCAGGCCCTGGCGGGTTTCAATCGACTTTATCGCCGCCTCGACCGCCGCTGCGAGCTCCTTATCGGAGCGGTCAGCGTGGGTTCTGAGGCAGTCCGAAAGGTCACGGCCGCCGATCTTCGTCGCATCGCAAGCGACTTGCGAGGGCCGCGGTTCATCCGCGCGCGCCGACGCGACCAAGGCGATAGCGGCGGCGGCGAGAACAAAAGGTCGAATGAACACGTTTCGCACCCGGCAAGTCATGAAGCAGCCCCTGACCGCCTCGACGCCTTCTGCGCGGGCGGGGCGAGGAAATCTTGCATGCGGTCGAGGGCGCGTTCAATATTTTCCAGCGAGTTGGCGTAAGAAAGTCTCAGGTAGCCTTCGCCGTGGATGCCGAAATCGGGGCCGCCGATCGTCGCGACGCCCGCTTCCTGCAGCAAGGCCGAGGCGAGGGGCTTCGCTTTCCAGCCGGTCGCCGCGATATTGGGGAAGGCGTAGAAGGCGCCCTTGGGGGTCGCCGCGCGAACGCCGGGCAAGCCGATTGAGGCCGGCGACGACCGCCTTCCGCCGCCGGTCGAATTCGTCGCGCATCGCCGCAACGGAATCCTGCGGACCTGTCAGCGCCGCGATCCCGGCGAATTGCGCCGCCGAATTGACGCAGGAATAGGAATTGACCGCGAGCTTTCGAGCGATATCGCGCCATGCCCTCGGCCAGACCGAATAGCCGAGCCGCCAGCCGGTCATGGCGTAGGTCTTCGACCAGCCGTCGAGCAGGATCAGCCGGTCGCGGATCTCCGGATAGGCCAGAAGCGTGCGATGGGCCATGCCGTCGTAGGTCAGCTGTCCGTAGATTTCGTCGGAAA
This sequence comes from uncultured Alphaproteobacteria bacterium, assembly GCA_963839185.1. Taxonomy (GTDB): domain Bacteria; phylum Pseudomonadota; class Alphaproteobacteria; order Rhizobiales; family Beijerinckiaceae; genus Roseiarcus. Next base: position 2,299 of record CAWIUD010000014.1, read on the forward strand.
GGATCGCGGCGTCGGGCCACTTCGCGAGGCCGGCCACGAGTTTGTCGATCTCCGCCTGCGGCGTGACGCCGCCGGTCGGATTGGCGGGCGAATTGAGGATCACGAGCCGCGTTTGCGGGGTCATCAGGGCCAGCGTCTCGTCGGCCGAGAAGGCGAAGGCGTTCTCCTCGCGCACGGGCAGCGGAATGGCTTTCGCCCCGGTATATTCGATCATCGAGCGATAGATCGGAAAGCCCGGGTCCGGATAGATGATATCGGCGCCGCTCTCGCCGAACATCATGATCGCCATGAACATGGTGACCTTGCCGCCCGGCACGATCAGCACCAGGTCGGGGGAGACCTCAACGCCGAGCCTGCGATGCAGGTCCTGCGCCACGGCCTCCCGCAACGGCGCGATGCCGGTCGCGTCCGTATAGCCGTGCTCGCCGTCGTGGAGCGCCTTGACGGCGGCCTCGACAATATGCGGCGGCGTTTTGAAATCGGGCTGGCCGATGCCGAGATTGATGATGTCGCGCCCCTGACGCTGGAGCTCAGCCGCCTTCGCCAGCACCGCGAACGCGTTTTCCTCGCCGATTCGCGAAAAGGCCGGATTGATTGCGATCAAGGGGGTCAAGGCTCCAGCAAAGGACGGCTCCTTTTGGCAAAGCCGCGCCTCAGGGGCAAGCGCGAAGAGGGCGGGCGCGAGCGCTGAGGACGGCCCTCAGCCCGGGCGCCGGGCGAGGGAGAGCCAGATTCCGCCCCCGACCAGAACGCCCCCGCTCAGGCGCCCGAGAAGCTTGGCGCGGGCCGGCTTCATGAACCAGGCGCGGCCGTAGCCGGCCGCGACCGCCCAGGCGGAATCGGTGACGGCGGCCATCAGGGCGGAGGCGGCGCACATCGCTGCAAGCTGCGGCGCCGCCGGGAAGCGTCGGGTCGACGAACTGCGGCAAAAAGGCCGTGAAGAACACGATCGTCTTTGGATTGGAAAGCGCAACGAAAAGGCCGCGAAGGAATCGCCGGCGATCCGTGTCCTTGAGTTCGCCGCCACTCTCTCCCGCATGCCTCCAGGCCTGAATCCCGAGCCAAATGAGATAGGCCGCGCCGGTCCATCGCAAAGCCTCGAACAGCAGGCCAGCATGCGCAACGACCCAGTTCAGCCCGATGGCGATGCCGGCAAGCAGCACGACATTGCCGGTCGTTGTGCCGGCGACGGTGGTGAGCGCCGCCCGCGTTCCCTTCGTCGCGCCGGTCGATATCACCAGCGTGACGATCGGGCCGGGAGCGATGATCAGGACTGCGGTGATCAGCAGAAACGCGGTGAACAGGGCGGGGTTCATAAGGGCGCTCTCGGCTGGCTCGACCTCACCCTTTCAGAAGAGGTTTGCCGCGGTCAAGCGGTCGCCCACCCCCAGCTCGGCGGCCGTCAGGGAGAATGCAGCCGCTTCTCCACCGCGGCGGCCAGCGCAGCCGGTCAGTTGAACAAGGACGAGACGCTCTCTTCCTTGGCGATGCGCGCGATCGCCTCGCCGATCAGCGGCGCGATCGAGATGACGCGGATGTTGCGCGCGACGCGCACCGCTTCGGTCGGCGCGATCGTATCGGTCAGCACGAGTTCGCTGAGTTTCGAGGCGGCGACGCGCGCGACCGCGCCGCCCGACAATACGCCGTGGGTGATATAGGCGGAGACGCTCGCCGCCCCTTGTTCGAGGAGCGCCTCGGCGGCGTTGACCAGCGTGCCGCCGGAATCGACAATGTCGTCGAGCAGCACGCAGTTGCGGCCCGAGACGTCGCCGATGACGTTCATCACTTCCGATTCGCCCGCCCGGTCGCGCCGCTTGTCGACGATGGCGAGCGGCGCGTCGAGGCGCTTGGCGAGCGCGCGGGCGCGAACCACGCCGCCGACGTCGGGAGACACGACCATCACGTTCTTGCCGCCGCCGTTGCGCGACTGGATGTCGCGCACCATCGTGGGCGCGCCGAACAGATTGTCGGTCGGGATATCGAAAAAGCCCTGGATCTGGCCGGCGTGCAGATCGACGGTCAGCACGCGGTCGGCCCCGGCGCGGGTGATGAGGTTGGCGACCAGCTTGGCCGAGATCGGCGAGCGCGGCCCCGGCTTCCGGTCCTGGCGGGCATAGCCGAAATAAGGGAGGACGGCGGTGATGCGCTGCGCCGAGGCGCGCCGCAGCGCGTCGATCATGATCAGGAGCTCCATCAGATTGTCGTTGGCCGGATACGACGTCGACTGAATGATGAAGGCGTCGCGTCCGCGGACGTTCTCCAGAATTTCGACGAAAATCTCGAGGTCGGCGAAGCGGCGAACGTGGCAGCCGGTGAGCGGCTCGCCGAGATAGGCGGCGATCGCCTCGGCGAGCGGCCGGTTGGAATTGCCGGACAAAATCTTCATCTTGCCGGGCACGGCGGTTCTCCAAAGCCCCGCGCCCGTGGCGCGCTCGAGCGCGGACGCGGCGGGTCATAGCAGGCGCCTCCCGTCGGAACAACACGACGAGGGCGTTGCGCCCGCCGTTCCGAGCGGGCGGTCCACAGGGCGAAATCCCTACTGGGTCTCCGCGTAGCTCAAGGCGGCGCCGGCGGGCGCGGCTTCGGGCGTGTTCGAGAGATAGGCGGCCAGATCGTCGGCGCATTTGGCTGCGACGCTGTCCAGCGCCGCATCGCCGATCATCGCCCAGGGATCGTCGCCCGAGCCCCCCTTGACGACGATCGTGTCGCTGAGCCGCTGGACACGCTTCTTGTCCCGGGTGAACACGTCCCAGACGAAGTCGACCGAAGCTCCGTCTTCGACCAGGGAAGCGGTCAGATAGCCGCGCACAAGATAGCGCGCCTTGGCCGGCGGCGCGGCAGCGATGCGCCGCGCGGCGGCGGCGTCCGCGAGACTCTGGCTCAAATGCGCGGAAAGATCGGCCGGAGCGCCCTCGACCGAGACGATGGCGACCGTCGCGCCCGCCATGTTGGCGTCGTCCCGCAGCGCGAACTGCGGTCGCGCGTCCGGATTCGGCGGATCGCCGGCGACATCGACGCAGCCGCCGAGCGCCAGGCATCCCAGCAGCAACGCCAGACCCGGAGCGAGCGTCTTGACAAGCGCACCCGGACCGCCCTCAACCAACCTCACGCTGAACCCACTCCCGCCTTCGCGATCGGCGCCCGCCCGAAAAGGTTAATGAACCGTTAAATTCGCGGGCGCCAACAGCTAGCCCCAATCGCGCGCGAGGTCGAGTCCGGCCAGCGGCGCTCCTCAGGCTATTCCCAACCTCGCCGGCCGCGCCTAGATAGGCTCGACGATGACTGGCGCGGCGAATTCCTTTCCTCCCGGCGAAGCTCCCCAGGCCGAAGCCCGGGCCGAAGCGGCGCTGGCGCGCGAGCTCGCCCCGGATGCGTCGCCGCTCGATCTCAGCCTCGACGAGGCGCCGGTCGAGCCGGCGCGGATTGCGCGCGGCGCCGAGGCGATCAAGGCGTTCTGGCGTCACGCGCCGCTCGGCCCGGGCGTCTATCGGATGATCGGGCCTGAGGGCGAGGTGCTCTACGTCGGCAAGGCGAGCTCGATCAAGAAGCGCATCGCCGCCTACACCGCGCCCGAACGCCAGCCGAGCCGCATCGCGCGCATGATCGCCCAGACGCGCTCGATGGTTTTCGTCACCACCGAGTCGAACGCCGAGGCGCTGCTGCTCGAGGCCAATCTCATCAAGCAGCTGAAGCCCCGCTACAACGTGACGCTGCGCGACGACAAGAGCTTCCCCTATATCCTCATCTGCACCGGGCATCCGGCCGCGCGGCTGATCAAGCATCGCGGCGCGCGCAACGCGCCGGGCGACTATTTCGGTCCCTTCGCCAGCGCCGGGGCGGTCTTCCGCACCCTCAACGCGCTGCAGCGCGCGTTCCTGTTGCGCACCTGCTCGGACAGCTTCTACGAGAACCGCACCCGGCCCTGCCTGCTCTATCAGATCAAGCGCTGCTCCGGCCCTTGCACCGGCGAGATCGCGCTCGACGACTATGCCGAACTGGTCGGCGAGGCCCGCGACTTCCTTTCCGGCCGCAGCCGCGCGATCCGCCAGCGACTCGCGAACGAGATGAGCGAGGCCGCCGCCAGGCTTGAATTCGAGCAGGCGGCGCGGCTGCGCGACCGGGTCAGCGCGCTGTCGTCGATCCAGGGCGAGCAGAGCGTCAATCCGCGCTCGATCGCCGAAGCGGACGTGTTCGCGGTCTGCGAGGAGGCGGGGCAGTTCTGCGTCGAGGCGTTCTTCTTCCGCACCTACCAGAACTGGGGCAACCGCGCCTATTTTCCCCGCGCCGACCGGGCTCTCTCCTGCGAGGAGGTGCTCGACGCCTTTCTGGCGCAATTCTACCTCGACCGGCCGGCCCCGCGCCTCGTGCTGCTGAGCCACGCGGTTCCGAGCGCCGAGACCCTGTGCCAGGTGCTGAGCGCCCGCGCCGGACATCGCGTCGGCATCGGCGCGCCGCAGGCGCGGCGAGAAGAAAGATCTCGTCGACGCCGCGATGCGCAACGGGCGCGAGGCGCTGTCGCGCAAGCTCGCCGAAGCCGCGACCCAGGAGAAGCTGATCGCCGCGCTCGCCCGCGCGTTCGGCGTCGATCATCCGATCCGTCGCGTCGAGATCTACGACAATTCCCACATCATGGGGACCAACGCGATCGGCGCCATGGTGGTCGCCGGTCCCGAAGGCTTCGTCAAGAACCAGTACCGCACCTTCAACATCCGCAGCGCCGATCTCACGCCCGGCGACGACTACGCGATGATGCGCGAGGTGCTGACCCGCCGCTTCGCGCGGCTCGTCCGGCAGGGCGAGACGGCCGAAGCCGGCGCGTTTCCCGATACGCCGGATCTGGTGATCATCGACGGCGGGCGCGGACAGTTCGAGGCCGCGCGCCAGGTTTTGGCCGGGCTTGGCGTTGAGGGCGTGACCCTGGTCGCGATCGCCAAAGGCCCCGACCGCAACGCCGGACGCGAGACCTTCTTCGTCGAGGGGCGCGAGCCGTTCAAGCTCTCGCCGCGCGATCCGGCGTTATTCTTCATCCAGCGGCTGCGCGACGAAGCGCACCGCTTCGCCATCGGAACCCATCGCGCCCGGCGCAAGAAGGAACTGGTCAAGAGCCCGCTCGACGAAATCCCCGGCATCGGCCCGACGCGCAAGCGCGCGCTGCTCCATGCCTTCGGCTCGGCCAAGGACGTAGCGCGCGCGGGCCTATCCGACCTCGAAAAGACCCCCGGCCTCAACGCCGCCACGGCGAAGCTGGTGTATGACTTTTTCCATGAGGCGCGACGGAAGTGAAGGCTCCGCCGCTCAGACCGTCCAGTCCTCGACGCTGAGTTCCGGGACGCGCTGGAACTCTCGCGCGTTCAACGTCACGAGCGTCGCGCCGCGCCTGCGGGCCTGCGCGGCGATCAGCGTGTCGTAAGGTCCGATGGGCTCCCCGCGCGATTCGAGAAGAGCACGGATCTCGCCCGCCGCGTGTGCGTCCTCGAGGTCGAAAGCGGGCTGGTCGAATCCGGCCGATAGGAAAATCTCAACCGCGCGGCGCGATTGCTCAGGGCGCGTGCTTTTGGCGCATCCATATTCGAGTTCGAACAAGACAATGGCCGGGACGAATATCGGCGTCCCCGACGCAATCTCGCGGTCCAGCCGCTCGGCGATTCGCGGCCGACGCCGATTGATCCCGAAGATGACGACGTTGGTGTCGAGGCAGAACATTTGGTCAATCGAACGAAATCTCGTCGTCGCGCGGGGCGGGACCGTCCTCCATCAAACCTTCGGGCAGGAACTCGCCAGCGCCGGCGGCGGCCAACTCAGCGCGCCACGCCCGGACGTCGAACGGCGGTTTCCCCAGCGGCTCCAGGATGACCTTGTCGCCGACCCGGCTCACGCGCACCTCGCGGCCGGGCAAGCGGAATTCCTTTGGCAGGCGCACCGCCTGGCTACGCCCGTGCATGAAGATTTTCGCTGTCGCGACCATTGGCGGCCCCTGATGCAAAATGATATCTACCATGATAGATATCATCTTGCGTCCGCGTGCGTCAACGAGGGGAAACACCGGCGGCCCCTTCGCAAGCACGCCGCCGCTCGCGATCGGCAACGTCGCCAGTCGGCCTCGCCGATCTCGACAAGACGCCCCGCCTCAACGCCGCGACAGCGAAGCTGGTGTACAATTTTTTTCATGAGTCGCGGAGGGGGTAGGGGGATGTAGACGTTTGCGGCGGAAGACATTTGCCGCCACTGCGAGCCGAAGGCGAAGCAATCCATGCCGTGGCGCCTTCGCTCGCCCCACACGCTCGAAGCTCGGCCGCCCAACGATCTCGGAGGAATCGATGACCCAAGACCCGACGCAACGCAGTGCCATGCCGATGGGGTCTGAGCCGCTTGTCGACAGTGTCATTGACATAGCTGGCAGCGCGCTTGAAGCGGAGGACCGCTATGTGCTCGGCTGCTCGACCGCGACCGGGAAAAAGGGCGGCCTGCTTCGCATCCCAAATGAGCGTTATTATCAATTCGTTGTTTGTCGCGGCCTACTATCCCGCTGGGATACGGTCCCGGAGAAATGGGGCCACGATGCCATGATCTTTATCAATGGCGAGGTGAGCAAGTCCTCGAAATGAAGTGTTGGCTTACGGAGTCGCCGGCCTCAGAGAGGTTCAAGGCATAAGGGACGACGTCGGCAAATTGCAAAACGCTAAGAGTAAGAGGGCGATTATGATGATATTTTCTGTAAATCCAGGCGGCCAGACCGACCAGAATATCGAGTTCGTGGGCGACAACGTACCGGAAAAACTAAAGACTGCTTAAGCGTGTGTACTCTTTTCAAACAATCCAGCTCTTTGGCCCGGACCACGCCAACTTTTGGGTTTGCGGGTGGCAGATTAGGTGATGAGTTTCTGATATCACGCGTAATGCGTCGCTTTTTGTCGGCGCACCATGTGAGCGCCGACCGTTTTTCCTGTTTTCCGTTTTACATCGCCGAGAGCTTCGAGCCGGGCGAGGCTGCCTCGGCCGTGGTTCGAGGACCGGCGGACAGAGCGCCCTTTGCTTGTGAATCATCAGGCCGCATGACCCAACGGTTTGGGCGTGGTCGATCCGCTTCTCGCTCTCGGGGGCTGTTCATCGCTTCCCACAGATCGTTTCGCCGCTGGACGTTGAGCCAGAAGTCCGGGCTGTTTCCGAAAACTCGGGCCAGAATCAGAGCCGTCGCCGCGGTCACGCTCCGCCGATTGTTGCAGAGTTCGTTGACATGTTTGCGTTGAACGCCCATCGCCTCCGCCAAGGCGGATTGAGTCAGTCCCATCGGGCGCATGAATTCTTCCACCAGGATTTCGCCGACGCTGGCCGGCTTGCGTTTCGTCGTGAGCATCGATTTGCCTCATCTGTAGCTGTGATCGTCAAGATACATATCTACTGCCTGTTGGCGGCCTCCGCTTGCCTTGCTCGCGCAGCCAGTTCTAAGCCCTCCCCATGCTCGAAGGCCTGCCGCCCAATAACGCCACACATCGGCTCACGCTCACCAGCGACGAGCGGCGGGCGCGGGCGGTCGCCGACCTGATCGCCGAGAGCTTCGAGCCGGGCGAGGCGGCCTCCGCCGCGTTCGAGACCGACGACCCTTGGCCGGGCGGCGGCAGGGCGTGGGCGGTCGAAGCCTATTTCGGCTTCGCGCCGGACGAAGAGGACGTCCGCGCGCTGATCGCCGCCGCTGCGGACGACGAAACCGCGCGTTCGGCGACATTCGGCCTCACCGAGAAGCGCGACTGGGTCGCCAACGCCCTCGCCGGGCTCGCGCCGGTGCGGGCGGGGCGCTTTCTCGTCCATGGGGCGCACGACCGGGCGCGCGTGGCAGCCAACGACGTCGGCGTCGAGATCGAGGCGGGGCTCGCCTTCGGCACCGGCCATCACGGCACGACGCGCGGCTGCCTTCTGCATTTCGACCGGCTCCTCAAGCGCCGCCGGCCCGGCGCTGTGCTCGACGTCGGCTGCGGCGCGGGCGTCCTCGCCATCGCCGCGGCCAAGGTTCTGCGCCGCAAGGTCTGGCTCGGCGACATCGATCCCGTGGCGGTCGAGGTCGCCAACGCCAATGCGAGGCTGAACGGCGTCGGGGCGCACTGCGCGGCCGTCGTCTCGCGCGGCGTCGAAAGCCGCGCCTTGCGCGCGGGCGCGCCCTATGACGTCATTTTCGCCAACATCCTTGCGAGGCCGCTGCGCCAGCTTGCGCCGTCGCTCGCGGCGGTGAGCGCGCCCGGCGGGGAGGCGATCGTTTCCGGCCTGCTTCTTGCAGAGGTTTCCGGCGTGCTTGCGTCCTGGCGGGCGCAGGGGTTTTATCTCGCCGAGCGGGTCGATCTCGAAGGCTGGGCGAGCCTCAGGCTTCGGCGTTGAGATCGCCGCCCGCTGACCCGCCCGTCGCACGGCCGTCGTCCGGGCGGGGAATGCTTGCGCCCGGCCAATGGGATGGGTGGAGACCGCAAATGGCGAGGATTCCGGCCGGGGTCGGCCCCAAGCTGCCGCAGATCGTGGTCCTGTTCGGCGCGACCGGCGATCTGGCGCACAAGAAGCTGCTTCCCGGGCTTTTCCACCTCTGCTCCGCCGGCTTCATTCCGAAATGCCGGATCATCGGCGTGTCGCTGGACGCCATCGACGCCGACGGCTTCCGCGCCATCGCCCGCGAGGCGATCTTCGAACGTCATGAGCGCAAGCCCCACAAGGAGGCCTGGCCGGCCTTCGCCGACACGCTCGACTACGTGCCCATGGCTGCCGGCGCCGACGCCCTCAAAGCCGCGGTCGAGAAGGCGGAACAGGCGTTCGACGGCGAAAGCCGGCGCGTGCACTACATGAGCGTGCCGCCCAATGCTGCGCTATCCGCGGTCAAGCTGCTGGCGCAGGCCGATCTCGCCAGGGGGTCGCGCGTCATCATGGAAAAGCCGTTCGGCACCGATCTCGAGACTGCCATCGCGCTCAACGCCGAACTGCACAAAGTATTCGCCGAAAGCCAGATATTCCGCATCGACCACTTTCTGGGCAAGGAGCCGGCGCAGAACATCCTCGCCTTCCGATTCGCCAACGGCCTGTTCGAGCCGATCTGGGGCCGCAATTTCATCGACCATGTGCAGATCGACGTGCCGGAGACGCTGGACCTCGGCAAGCGCACCGGCTTCTACGAGCAGACCGGCGCCTATCGGGACATGGTGGTCACTCATCTCTTTCAGATCCTGGCGTTCATGGCGATGGAGCCGCCGACCGCCCTTGCTCCCGGGCCGATCAGCGAGGAAAAGAACAAGGTGTTCCGCTCGCTGACGCCGATCGAGCCGTCCCACGTGGTTCGCGGGCAATTCATCGGCTACCGCAAGGAGGAGGGGGTCGATCCGGAATCGGACACCGAGACCTTCATCGCGCTGAAATGCTTCATCGACAACTGGCGCTGGGCGGGCGTGCCGTTCTACCTGCGCACCGGCAAGCGCATGGCCGAGGGGCAGCGCATCATCTCGATTGCTTTCCGCGAACCGCCGAAGAGCATGTTCCCGAGCGATTCCGGCATCAGTTCGCAAGGGCCCGACCACCTGACCTTCGATCTCGCCGACCAATCCAAGGTTTCGCTGTCGTTTTACGGCAAGCGGCCCGGTCCGGGCATGCGGCTCAACAAGCAGAGCCTGCAATTCGCGATGCACGAAACCGGCATGGGCGGCGACGTGCTGGAAGCCTACGAGCGCCTGATCCTCGACGCCATGCGCGGCGATCATACGCTTTTCTGCGGAGCGGAGGGCATCGAGCGGCTCTGGGAAGTCTCGACGCCGCTGCTCGATTCGCCGCCGCCGGTCAAAATCTACGCTCCCGGCAGCTGGGGACCGCAGTCGATCTATCAACTGATCGCGCCCCACGCCTGGCGGCTGCCGTTCGAGCGCGCCTGGCGCGATCCCAATCTGGTCGGCGCCTGACGACGGCTAGCGAATTCCCTCGGCCCGGCGGCGCGTGGTAGAGCGCGATGAATTCAAGCGGTTCCCTTCCGTCTTTGCGAGCGAAGCGAAGCAATCCAGGGGAACGTAGGGCGCCCTACGTTCTCTGGATTGCTTCGTCGCTCCGCTCCTCGCAATGACGGCGGTGGTTGAACCTATATTCATCTGGCTTTAGTGGCGTCGCGATGCCCGATTTTTCCCTGACCCTCGAGCCGACGACGGAACACGACGCGGAGCCGATCGAACGGCTCAACGAGCGCGTGTTCGGGCCCGGCCGCTTCGCCCGCACCGCCTATCGCATCCGCGAAACGACGCCCGCCGATCTGTCGCTGAGCTTTGTCGCCCGGGTCGGCACTTTGCTGGTCGGGGCGACAGCGATGACCCCGATCGCGATCGGCGGCGAGCCGGCGCTCCTGCTCGGACCCTTGATGGATAGGATGGAGGAGAGTAGGAGTTAATGTTGGATGTGTCGAGCCGGTGTTCCGCAGCCAGGGCATCGGCGAGGCTTTGGTCGCCCGGTCGCTGGAAGCGGCGAAGTCGGCCGGCTGGAAGCTCGTGATCCTGGTCGGCGACGAACCCTACTATACGCGTCTGGGGTTCCAGCCCGTTCCCGACGGCCTCATATCGATGCCGGGGCCGGTCGATCCCACCCGCCTTCTCTACTGCGAGCTCGAGCCGGGCGCGCTGATTAAGGCGAAAGGCGAGGCGCGCGGGGCTTGAGACGACTTTGTCTATCGATTGAGCGGATAATAGCAAAATAATGTTTGCAGGCCTAGGGTTTGCCTTATCTTCGAGTCCGAGGGCGCCAGCGCCACCCTCGATCCTTCGATCGTTGCGGCGGTTCGCGATGCGCTGCTCGCCGTCCTGGCCGACCCGAGCCTTTCCCGCGCCCGCGCAGCGCTTGGTCTCGCCGCGGTTCGCCCAGCGAAGCCAGCCGATTACGAGCGCATCGTCGAGATCGAGCGTGGCGCGGAGGCCGCGGGTTATCCGCGTCTGGCGTAGGCGAATGTCGAGCCTTGTTTGCGTCGGTCCGCGCCTCGCGCCGTTCACGTCTCAACGATGCCGCCGAGATCGCCCGCCTGCGATCCTCCCTCGCGGCCGTGCGGGAGCGCGAGGTAGTCGGTCGAGCGCATTTCGTAGAGGCGCGAGACGGCGCGGGCCGAATTCGACCGACTCGGCGCCGTCGGCATCGGTAAACAGACCCTCCGGCTCGGCCGCCGCGGACGCGATGAGCTTGACGCGCATGTCATAGAGGGCATCGATCAGGATGATGAACCTCTTCGCTTCATTGCGTTCGCCGGGCTTGAGCGCCGGGATGCGGTCGATGATCAGGGTGTGATAATTCTGCGCGATCTGAAGATAGTCGGCTGAGCCGAGCGGCCTCCGGCAGAGCGCGTCAAAACCGAAGCGCGCCACCCCGTCGATGGCCTGCGGCACGACGAGATGGCGTCCGAGCAGTTCGATCTCAACCGGCTCGCCGCGTTCGTGTCCGGTGAGCGCAAGGAACGCGCGGTCGAGCGCGGCGTCCGCCTTCGGGCTGATCGGCGTGGTGTAGACCGGGGCTTGTTGCAGCTTTTCCAGCCGGTAGTCGGTCCGCGCCTTGAGCTCGACAACTTGAAGCCGGTCGCTGAGAAGCGCGATGAACGGCAGGAACAGCGCGCGGTTGAGCCCGTCCTTGTAGAGATCGTCAGGCGCGACATTCGATGTCGCGACGACGACCACGCCGGCGGCGAACAGCGCCGAAAACAGCCGGCCCAGAATCATCGCATCGGCGATGTCGCGCACCTGAAACTCGTCGAAGCAGAGCAGCGAAGCCTCGCGCGCCAGTTCCGCGGCCACGGGCGCGATCGGATCCTCGCCCGTCGTTTCGCCGCGCTTTCGCGCCTGGCGCCAGCGATGCAGCCGCGCGTGCACGTCGGCCATGAAGGCGTGAAAATGCGCGCGGCGTTTGCGACGGACCTCGGCCGCGTCGAAGAACATGTCCATCAGCATCGTCTTGCCCCGGCCGACGGCGCCGTAGACGTAAAGACCGCGCGGCGGCTCGGCCGCTTTGATCCGCATGAATTGGGCAAAGGCGCCGGGCTTCGCTTCGGCTCGGTAGTCCTTGAGCTTGGCGCTCAGCGCGTCGAGCGTCCCCCGCCAGCTGCGCCTGCGCCGGGTCGAATTCGAAGCGGCGGTCGGAAACGAGCGCCCGATAGCGCTCGGCGATGAAAGTCATGCGAAGGCGGAACGAGGGCGGGAGACGCGCGGAAAGGATGTCATTGCGAGCGACCCCCGGGTCAAGCCCGGGGGGAAGCAATTCAGGGGCCGCCGCCGCAGCGGTACGATCTTCTGGATTGCTTCGTCGCTTCGCTCCTCGCAATGACGATGGCAAACTTGATCATTGCGCCTCAATGCGCCTCCTCCCAATTCTGGGCGGCGTGCGCGTCGACCTGCAGCGGGACGTGCAGCTTGATCGCCGGTTCGGGCGCTTCGACCATCACTTTCGTCACCACCGGCAGCGTCGCCTCGACCTCGTCGTCGGGCGCCTCGAACACGAGTTCGTCGTGGACCTGCAACAGCATTTGCGCGCTGAGCTTCGCTCTGGCCAGCGCCTGTTCCATATGCGTCATCGCCCGGCGAATGATGTCGGCCGCCGAACCCTGGAGCGGCGCGTTGATGGCGGCGCGTTCGTTGAACGCGCGCTCCGAGGGATTCGAGGCGTTGATGCGCGGGTAATGGCATTTGCGCCCGAAAATGGTGGTGACGTAGCCGTTCGCCCGGGCCGCCTTCTTCGTCGCCTCCATGTAGTCGCGGATTCCGGGGAAGCGCTCGAAATATTTCCGGATATAGGCGCCCGCCTCCTCGCGGCCGATGCTGAGCTGATTGGCGAGGCCAAACGCCGAGATGCCGTAGATGATGCCGAAATTGATCGCCTTGGCGCGCCGCCGGATCTCGCCCGGCATGCCCTTGATCGGCACGCCGAACATTTCCGAGGCGGTCATGGCGTGAATATCGAGTCCCTCGGCGAAAGCGCTCTTCAGCGCCGCGATGTCGGCGAGATGGGCGAGAAGGCGCAGTTCGATCTGGCTATAGTCGGCCGAAATGAGCTTCCGGCCCTTTGGAGCGACGAAGGCGCGGCGAATCTTGCGGCCCGCCTCGGTGCGCACGGGAATGTTCTGCAGGTTGGGCTCTGACGATGACAGACGGCCGGTCGTCGTCGCCGCGAGCGCATAGGACGTATGCACCCGCCCGGTCGAGGGGTTGACGAAGCCCGGCAAGGCGTCGGCGTAGGTCGACTTCAACTTCGACAGCTGGCGCCATTCGAGAACGAGCGACGGCAGCCGGTGGCCCTCAGCCGCAAGGTCCTCGAGCACGCTGGCGGTGGTCGACCAGGCGCCGGTCGCCGTGCGTTTGCCGCCCGGCAGGCCCATCTGCCCGAACAGGATGTCGCCGAGCTGCTTTGGCGAACCGGGATTGAAGGGCGCGCCGACCATCTTGGCGATTTCGTCCTCGAGTCGCGCCATGCTCTGCGCGAAATCGCCGGCGAGGCGGGACAGCATATCGCGGTCGATTGCGACGCCGCGCCGCTCCATGCGCGCCAGCACCGGGACGAGCGGCCGCTCGAGCGTCTCGTAGACTGTCGTCACATGCTCCGCGGCGAGACGCGGCCTGAACACGCGCCACAGACGCAGCGTGATGTCGGCGTCCTCGGCGGCGTATTCGCACGCCTTGCCGATCTCGACCCGCGCGAACCCGAGAAAATTGCGGCCCGAGCCCGCGACCTCTCCCATCGCGATCCGCTTATGGCCCAGAATGCGCTCGGATAGGACATCGATGCCGTGGCCGTCGCCGGTCAGACCGCCGTCCAGGACGTAGGAAATCAGCGTCGTGTCGTCGATTGGCGCAAGGGCGATCCCGCGCTGCGCGAAGACCTCGACGTCGAACTTGACGTTCTCGCCGATCTTGAGGACGCCAGGCGCCTCCAGGAGCGGCTTCAGGAGCGCGATCGCTTCGGCTTCGGCCATCTGGCCGGGCGCCAGGCCGCCTCCGCCGAACAGATCGTCGGGGCCGACGCGATGTCCGATCGGGATGTAACAGGCTTCTCCCGGCTTGACCGCCATCGAGACGCCGATCAGCTCCGATTGTAGCGGATCGGGCGACGAGGTCTGCGCATCGACGGCGACCAGACCCTCGTCCCGCGCGCGGGCGATCCAGGCGCCAAGCTCCGCCGCGGTGCGCACGATTGCATAGGCCGCGCGATCGATGGGGACACGCGCGGCGCTCGCCCTGGCTTTGGCGAGATCGACGGGTTTGGCGGCCTCCTGCGCCGCGGCCGGCTTCGGAGACGGGCGCGCCGCGGCGGCGTCCTGCGCAGGGGCGGAGACGCCGAGGCCGCCGGGTTCGGCCCCTTCGCCGTTACGGTTCCGCCAGCCGGCGGGGCCGGCGAACCGCGGGTCGGGTTCGACCTCGGATGCGTCGACGCCGCAAATCTCAGCGACGCGGCGGGTAATGGTCGTGAGCTCCATCGCCTTCAAGAAAGGCGATCAGCGCCTTGCCGTCGAGCTCGGGCGTCGCCAGGGCCTCGAGCGGCGTCTCTACCGGCACCTCCCGATCCAAAGTGACGAGCTGCTTCGACACCCTGATAAGCTTGACGATGTCAGGGTTCGTCAGCACGTCCCGGCGCTTGGGCTGCTTGATCTCGCCGGCGCGGGCGAGCAGCGTCTCGAGATCGCCGTATTCGAGAATGAGCTGCGCCGCGGTCTTGAGCCCGATGCCGGGCGCGCCCGGAACGTTGTCGGTCGAATTGCCCGCGAGCGCCTGCACGTCGACCACCCTGTCCGGGCCAACCCCAAAATATTCCACCACCTCGGCTTCGTCGAAGCGCCGTTCCTCGCGAGACCCTGCGACCCCGGCTTGGCCCGAAGCCGGATCGTACATCGACACGCCCGGCTCGATCAGCTGCATGAGGTCCTTGTCGGCCGAGACGATGAGAACGTCGGCCCCGGCCTGTCGAGCCTGGCGGGCGTAAGTGGCGATGATGTCGTCGGCTTCGTAACGGCTCTGCTCGATCGGGACCATGCCAAACGCCGAAACCGTGGCGCGCATCAGCGGGAACTGCGGCACCAGCTCGTCGGGAGGCTCTTTGCGGTGCGCCTTGTAGGCCGGGTAGAGGTCGCGCCGGAAGGAGTTCTCCGTCTTGTCGAAGATGATGGCGAGATGCGTCGGCTTGAACCCGGCCGCCCCGTCGCGGATGAACTGCAGCATCTTGGTCGCGAACAGCCGAACCGCGCCAGTCGGCAGCCGGTCCGAGCGGTAGTTGTACTTCTGGTCCTGCCGGATCGATTGATAATAGGCGCGAAAGACGAAGGACGAGCCGTCAACCAGAAAAACATGGTCGCCGGGGCCTACCGGGCGAAGGGGTTGGGTCATTGCGAAAACATAGGCGATGCGCTCATAGAGCGCCACCGGCCGCGGCGCCGAGCAGCGGAATTCGGCGCGCCGTTCATCGAACAGTCATTGTTGCGGTTGCAGTTTTCGCTTCCCGAGGCTTCGCCGCATCGTGTTCCGGCCGGCGGTCTCCATGGAAAGGGCGGGAATGGTTTTTCGCAACGGCTTGGCCGCCGCCGCGGCGATGGCGATTGCAGTCGCCGTCGGCTTGGAACTGCGCAGCGCGCAGTCCTTCACCATTCCGAACGCGTGCGT
Source organism: uncultured Alphaproteobacteria bacterium (assembly GCA_963839185.1). Classification (GTDB taxonomy): domain Bacteria; phylum Pseudomonadota; class Alphaproteobacteria; order Rhizobiales; family Beijerinckiaceae; genus Roseiarcus. The sequence continues at coordinate 17,922 of CAWIUD010000014.1, forward strand.
CGAGGGCTCCGCTTGCGCCTACGTTTGCAGCAGCGTCTTCGAGCAGGGCCGGACGGTGGGCGACTTCATCGCGCTTGCCGCCTATCAGCTCGGTCCCGAGCGGCCGATTCTCCTGCCGCCAGCCAATCTATCGATGCCGGCGCCTGTCGATCCACACAACGTCTATGCCGGCGCTGGCGTCGGCATGTTCAGTCCTGCTGTCGCCGGGCAGCCGTCGCGGGTTTATTCGCCCAATCTCGTGACCGGCAAGGTCGACGTGATCGATCCGGAGACGTTCAAGGTCATCGACAGCCTCGCCGCCATGCCGAGTCCGGAGCACATCGTTCCATCCTGGGATTTGCAGACGCTTTGGGTCTCCGCGGACGTGAGCGCGCGCGGCGGCCACGGCGGAGTTGCGCCAATCGATCCGAAGACAGGGAAGCTCGGCAAAGCCATTGACGTCCCCGATTCCTACAACATCTATTTCACCCCCGACGGCAAATCGGCGATCGTCGTCGCCGAGGCGATGCGGCGGCTTGAGTTCCGCGACCCGCACACGATGGCGCTGCAGGGGTACATCGCGACGCCGCAGTGCGCGGGGATCAATCACGCGGATTTTTCGCCTGACGGCTCGTATGCGATCTTCACCTGCGAGTTCAATGACTCCCTCGCCAAGATCGATCTTGTCCATCACACGCTCGTCGAGACGCTGCCGCTGACGCCGGGCCACATGCCGCAGGACATCCGCGTCGCCCCGGACGGCAAGATCTTCTTCATCGCTGACCTGATTGGCGACGGCGTCATGGTGATCGACGGCGATTCGTTCGGGCAGGTCGATTTCATCAAGACCGGCGTCGGATCGCATGGGCTCTATCCAAGCCGCGACGGAACGAAACTCTATGTCTCCAATCGCGGAACCCATAGTCTCGCCGGCCCGAAGAAAGGTCCGGGCAGCGTGTCCGTGATCGACTTCGCCAGCCGCAAGGTCGTCGCCAATTGGACCGTTCCCGGCGGCGGCAGTCCCGACATGGGCAACCTGAGCGCCGACGGCAAATGGCTGTGGCTCTCCGGCCGCTACGACGGCGTCATCTACGCCTTCAATACCGACGACGGCGCGGTCAAGACGATCCCGGTCGGCGGCATGCCGCACGGGCTGACCGTCTGGCCGCAACCCGGGCGCTATTCCCTCGGCCACACCGGGAACATGCGATAGAGGCCGGTCGCCCGCGGCCCGCTCGCGAGGTTCGGCCATGCCGCTGACGCCCGATTGGTCCACGTTCTTCGCCGCCGAACTCGCGGCGCTCGCTTCATTGACCGGCTTCGTCGTGGTCGCGATCTCGATCAACCTGGCGCGCATTCTCGCTTTCCCGAGCCTCCCGAGGCGCGCGGGCGAAGCGCTGATCGGGCCGGTCGGCGCCATCACGGCGACGAGCCTTGTGCTCATCCCGGATCAGTCCGCGGCGCTTCTGGGGATCGAAGTGCTGGCCGTCGGCCTTTTCATGGTCGTCGCGCCGATCGTGTTCCAGGTCGGCTGGTGGCGCGAACGGGAAGACGCAACCGCGATCGAGCGGATCACGCGCGCCTTGACAAGCGCCGGCTACAGCCTGGCGTTCGTCATCGGCGGCGCGCTGATCGTCGCTGGCTCGCGCGCCGGCCTCGACTGGGTCGCTGCGGGCGCCATCGCCTGCGTCATCGCCGTCGTGTTCAACGCCTGGGTGCTGATGGTCGAGATTTTGCGATAGCGGGATGTCGGGCTTTCACTTCGCGTCCGGCGTCAACTGAACAAGCGTCGTCGGCGCGTAGTCGAGACGATCTCAAGGGAGCTGGGCCAAAAGATGGTCGGCGCCGGAGACATCCGCCTTGCCGGGCTCCGGCTCGATGTTGAGCTCCTTGACGACGCCGTCGACGACCAGCATCGAATAGCGCTTCGAGCGCGAGCCCAGGCCCCCGGCGGACAGCGTCGAGCTCGAGGCCGAGCGCCTTGGCGAGCTCGCCGTTGCCATCGGCGAGGAAATCGATATGGCCCTTGGCCCCGGTCGCCTCCGCCCAGGCGTTGAGCACATGATGGTCGTTGACCGCGGTCATGGCGATCTTGTCAACGCCCTTTGCCTTGAACGCCGCCTCGCCAACGATGAAGCCCGGCAGATGGTTCTTGTGGCAGGTCGGCGTGAAGGCGCCCGGCAGGCCGAACAGCACCACCTTTTTGCCGGCGAAATAGTCTTTCGTCTCGGTCGGCTTTGGACCGTCCGGGGTCACGAGCCGGACAGAGACATTGGGGAGGCGGTCGCCGACTTTGATGGTCATGGGGCGCAGTCCTTGCTGGCGGGAGGGCCGCGCTTTCAAGCGGCGGCTTCAGGGAGCGAGATTAGTCGATACGCGCCCGGTGCGTAAAGGCGGCTTTACGACGCCGCGCGGGCGCCGTCGCCCTCCCGCGCCTCGACCTTGGCGACAAAGTCCCCGATCGCCTTAAGATAGACTTTCGCCGCCGACTCGGTGAAATCGTGGCCGAGGCCGGGCACGATCAGGAGCTCCGCGCCGGGGATGCTTGCCGCCGTGTCCTCGCCGTGGGCCGCGAGCAGGATCGGATCGTCGGCGCCGTGGATCACCAGCGCCGGAATGTTTAGCGCCTTGAGCGCGGCGTTGCGCGGCGGCGCCGCGATGACCGCGGCCCATTGGCGCGCCGCCGCGGCCGGATCATAGGGCGTGCGATCGACGCTGCGTCCGAGATGGGCGCGCCGTTCCTCGTCGCTCGCCGGGAAACCGGGGCCGCCGATCGCCTTGACCGCGGCGAGCGCGGTCGCGATGCGGTCCTCGCGGCTCGGACTCGCCGGCAGCGCCAGCAGCGCCTGCATCGCCTCCGGCTTTTCGCGCGGCAGCCCGCGCCGGCCGGTGGTGGACATGATCGAAATGAGGCTCTTCGTCCTCGCTGGATGCTGGATCGCCACCAGCTGCGCGATCATGCCGCCCATCGAGGCGCCAACGATATGCGCGCGCCCAATGCCGAGCGCCGACAATAGGCCCGCCGCATCGGCGGCCATGTCGTCGAGCGCGTAAGGCGCGGTTGCGCGCTCGCCCGCGCGGAGCCTGGCCATCATGGCCGGCAGATCGGGCATGCCGAGAGAAGTCAGAAAGGTCGAGCGCCCGATGTCGCGATTGTCGAACCGGACAACGCGAAATCCTCTCGCCGCGAGCCCGTCGCAGAGCGAATCCGGCCAGCCGGTCAGGGGCGTCGCCAGCCCATGGATCATCAGAATCGCCGGATCGCCATCGCGCCCAGTGCTTTCATAGGCGATGTCGACGCCGTTGGCCTTGATCTGAGGCATTGGCCGGGCTCTCCTTTGTGTCCCCGCGACGATAGCCGAGAGGGCTGACGGCTCAAACCAGGAGGCGGTGGCGAGCCGTCATCGCGAGCCCCGCAGGGGCGCGCGGCGATCCAGGAGTCCCCGCTGCTTCCCTGGATCGCTTGGGCGTCCCGGCGATCCAGGAGTCCCATGCGCTTGCCTCGATCGCTCCCCTGGATCGCTTCGCTTGCGCTCGCGATGACGGGGCGCCGCGGCGACCCGGGTCTGCGCGGCTTCATGGAATCTTCGCTGACGTTCGCGATGACGGCCCGCAATTCCGCTCGACAATCCCCATTTCGCGCCGCAGATTGATCTGCCGCGATGGACGAGCCGCACGACACGGAATTCGATGACGGCGATAGCGCCGAGACGAGCGAGCCGGGCGAAGACGCCGCGCACGCCGATGACAATGCTCGGCCCGAGGCCGTCGAGAGGGAGGAGGCTTCCGAGGACGCTGAGCAGGCAGACGCCAAAAAGCCCCGGCTGCGCAAAGCCCCGGTGGCGTCCAAGACGAGCGACCTCGACGCTCTGCTCTATTCGCTGAACGGCTCGGCGGAGCGGTTTCAGACGCTATGGTTCTCGTTCCTCGGCCTGACGCTCTATCTCGCCATCGCCGCGCTTGCGACGACGCACCGCAATCTGCTGCTCGAAGGAGCCGCAGATTCTGCCCCTCGTCAATATCAAGGTCGAACTGTTGCCCTTCTATGTCATCGCGCCGCTGCTCTATCTCGTGTTTCATTTCTATGTGTTGATGATGCTGGTGCTGCTGGCGCGCACCGCCGCGGAGTTCGAAGAGCAGTTGCGGAAGACGATCACGGACGAAGCGGATCGCGAGCGCTATCGGGCGCGGGTCGAGAACGCCCTGTTCCTGCAATTGCTGGTCGGCATGAAAGGCGAGCGCTCCGGCTTCAACGCCATCTTGCTCGGCCTCATCGCGCTCATCACGATCGTGCTTGCGCCGCTCGCGACGCTGGTCCTCATGCAGATGATGTTCCTGCCCTATCACAGCTTCCGGATCACATGGTGGCATCGCGCGCTGGTCGTCGTCGATCTCGGGCTGATCGTGCTGATGACTTACCGAGATGTTTCTACCCTCGCGGCATCCAGGAAGGCGCCGCTGGTGCTTGGCGCGCTCAGCCGCAAGCCGCGCTGGGCGACAGCGATGACCTTTTGCGTTTTGCTGGCCGTCGTCCTCGCGCCGCTCGCGTACTGGCTGTCGTTCAGGGAGGGCGCTGGGCGGGCGACCTCCGTCCTCTGTTCAGGGAATGGCGCGTGGTGGACGGGGGAGCCGCTGCGATACGCTAATGGTCATCCGGATTATGCCGCGACCGCGAACGGCGTCGTGTTCGGCCTGTTTCCGGACCGGCTGAAGCTCAAAGACGAAACGATTGTCGGCAAAGAAAAGCGTGAAGAAGACGAAAAAGGAAATCGATTCGCGCGGCGGCGATTTCGTTCCGAACGATCAAGCTCGACGGTCGCGATTTGCAGGCCGCCGATTCTGAGCGGGAGCCGATCTGCGCGGCGTGTCGCTTGAGCGAGGCGGATCGATGCAAGGCGCCGAAACTCTGCATCGGCGCGATTGGACGGCGCTCGCCTCATGGGTGACGATATTGGAGCGCGCCAACCTCCAGCGCGCGCAGTTGCATGGCGCGGACGTTCGCGATGCGCGGCTTGTGGAGCGCCAACCTCGAGGAAGCGCGGTTTGGAAGCTGCTGTCCTTCGAGCGGGCGCAGTTCCAGGGCGCGGACCTCAGCGGCGCGCATGTTGCAGGGCGCTGAACTTTACGGGCGCGCAATTGCAGGGCGCCGACCTCTGGATTCGCGCAGTTGCAGGGCGCCGACCTCCAGCGACGCGAAGTTGCAGGGCGCCGACCTCCGCAGAGGCGCAGTTGCAGGGCGCCGACCTTGAGCTTGCGCGAAGTTGCAGGGCGCCGACCTCGAAGACGCGCAGTTGCAGGGGGCCGACCTCTCCGACGCCGACCTTGCGGACAGCGAGTTTGACGAGACGCTTTCGTCTTTCGGACAGACATCAACGACGCGAATCTCGTCGAACGGCGATCGATCGGTCAACGCTACCAGTCCAAGCCGGGTCGATGCTCCGACAATTCGGGAATCGACTGAGCCGACCAGCGGATGTCGACAACTGGATCGGCCGACGCGACGCGAGTTCGCTACGCGAGGAAGACAAGGACGCGATCTCGAATCGGTTCAAGCGGTTGAAACTGACCGGGTTTCCAGACCGCCTGAACAGGACGCTGCAGACAAGGCCAAGTGGGATGAACTGAGCGACGTCAATCGCTGGGGCTCGACCCCGATGGCGGGCATCACCGTCGAAACGGCTGGCGACGTTACTCGGCGATCTCGCGTGCGGCTGAGAACGGCGCGCCTGACATCGCGCAGCAGTCATTGGACGATGTGAAGACGACTTGCGTTTGGAGGCGCTCGGCGACCAACTCAACGGAGTCCGCGAACGCATGAAGGCGGGGCGCAAGGACCCCGCGAAATGTCCCGGCGTGGCCGGCTTCACCGAGGACGACTGGCGACGGCTTGAGGAGATCAAACCGGTTCCGGAACAGAATTCGCCGCGCCGCGGCCAGCAAGGTAATAAATAACATATGCGATAGGCTATTGATCCACGCAATTGTCTCGTCATGCCTGCGAAAGCGAGGCATCCAGACAACACTCTGACATAGGCTTCGGATTTCCCGCTTGTGCGGGGCGCCTCAGAATGAGGGAGACAGGACCGATCGCCGTATCGCTGCGCCGTTAATTACATTTGATCAGATCGAGTTTTGCATACGTCGCGATCGGGCTTGCCGCGAGAAAAAGGCGCCCGAAGTTCCTGCTTCTGAAAAGACTTCTTGACCGGGCAGATTGATTCTATCGCAAACGCCGCGCCCGCGGATGCGCCGCAGGAGATGTGCAAGATTGCCGCCGAGGCCATCCGGCCGCGGCCAAGCGCCTGAAATCGAATCGCACGGCAAGGCCTTGTCAAAGCTTGGCCCGATTGAGCGCCACACGGCGCCCCTACTTCAACCCCGCCGCTTCCATCGTCGTCTCGACCGGGCCGGCGCCTCCGGTCAGCGTCAGGCGCAGCGGGACGGGAAGCGCGGCGTCCTTCGGCTTGTCGCGCAGCGCGATCGTGAAACAGTCGCGGCCCGCTTCCGCGCTCGCCGGCGCGGCGGTCATCCACCAGCCGGTCGGCGGCTCGACGAACAGGTCGCGCGGGGCGCCCGCTTCGTGGGCCACGCAGAGCCGCCATGTATCGGCGCCGGCGGGCGAAAGCTCGCCGAAGTCCTTCGGGGCGACGGCGCGCGGAACAACGGCCGCCGCCGCGTCGATCGCGCTCGCTTCGGGCGAAGACGCCGCCTCCGCGGGCAGGGTCAGCGTGAGCCGGGCCGCGGCCGGCAGGCAGACTTTCTCGCAGACCGCGAAATGCACGTCGAGCGCCAGCGTGACCGGCTTCGCCGGGTCGCGCGGCGTGATGTGCAACGGGAAGATCACGCCGCCCTCGTAGCCGAACGCTTCGCCGCCGTCGGCCTCGTGGATGCGTTTCGGCGCCGGAAAGGCGGGCTCGACGCTTGCAACATTTTCGGACGCGGCGAAATCGAAGCTCGGCGGCAGGCCGGCGTCGCCGGGATCGCGCCAATAGGTGATCGCGCCGGGCGCCAGCTTGATCTCGAACCCGGCGAGTCGGTCGCTCGCCGCGACGAGTCGCGCCTGCCATTTCGAGCCCGAGGCCCAATCGCTCGCCGCGGCGTCGGCCGCGAGCGCCGGGCCGGTCAACGCGGCGGCGAGGGCGAGAACCAACGCGAGGCAGCTTGGCGTTCCTGTGCGCATCCCGGCTTTCTCTATACCGTTCTGCGAAATTCACTAACATGCAAGCAACCCGCGCCGGGCGGAGCGCGTTTCCAGAGGCGATGATGAGACGGGCAGACCCGCCGCCGCCAACCAGCCTGGAAGGGCAGTTCCTGATCGCGATGCCCTCGCTTCGGGACGGGCCGTTCGCGCGGTCCGTCGTCTACATGTGCGCCCATCGCGACGACGGCGCGATGGGGATCATCATCAACCAGCGCGCCGAGGAGATCGACTTCGGACGCTTGCTGGCGCAGCTCGACATCGTGCCGGAGGACGAGCCGATCCGGCTGCCGCCGCGCGCCGAGGCGGTCCGGGTCCTGCGCGGCGGCCCGGTCGAGACGGGGCGCGGTTTCGTCCTGCATTCGAGCGACTACGGGTCGAACAATTCGACCGTCAAGATCGCTGAGGACGTCTGCCTGACGGCGACGCTCGACATTCTGCGCGCCATCGCCTTGGGAACGGGGCCGGCGCAGGCCGTGCTCGCCTTGGGCTACGCCGGCTGGGGTTCGGGGCAACTGGAGAGCGAGATTCTCGCCAATGGCTGGCTCACCTGCCCCGCCGACCCGGGCCTCATCTTCGATGCCGATTTCGCCCGCAAATACGACCGGGCGCTGGCGATGCTTGGCGTCGACGAAGGCAAGCTGTCATCCGACGCCGGCCACGCGTGAGCGCGGAAGTCCTGGTTTTACCCCCTCCTCCGCCGACACTTCGAACATTTCGGCCCGGCCCTCAAGATCGGCGAAGGCCGAGAGATCGGCGCCGGTGACGAACACCTGGCCGCCGACCCGCTCCAGCGCGTCGAACAGCGCGGCGCGGCGGCGCGGATCGAAATGCGCCGCGATTTCGTCGAACAGCGCCAGCGGCGCGATGCCGGACATCTCGGCGACGAGCCGCGCGTGCGCCAGCGCAAGCCCGACGATGAGCGCCTTCTGCTCGCCGGTCGACGCGCTCGCCGCCGCCATCTCCTTCGGCCCATGCCAGACGCTCAGATCGCCGAGATGCGGCCCGACCAGCGTGCGGCCGGCGGCGGCGTCGCGGCGGCGGTGGTCGCGCAGGATAGCGCGGTAGCGATCCTCAGCCTCGAGCGCCGGGCGGCTCGCCGTCAGCGTCTCCACTTCGCCGTCGAGCGCGAGCTTTGCCCAAGGGAAGGGTGAGGAATCGTCGCGCTCGGCGGCGATCAGCGCCTCAAGGCGGCTCACGCATTCGAGGCGCGCCGCAGCGACCGCGATGCCGAGCTCGGCCGCTTCCCGTTCGACCGCATCGAGCCACGAGCCGTTGCGCCCGCCCTCTTCGAGCAGGCGGTTCCGCCCGCGGAGCGCCCGCTCGAATTGGCCGACCCGCGCGCCGTGGGCGGGATCGATCGCCAGCACGAGCCGGTCGAGAAACCGGCGCCGCTCGCTCGCCGGCCCGGCGAACAGCAGATCCATGGCCGGCGTCAGCCAGACGAGACGCAGATGATCGCAAAACGCCCGCGACGAGGCAGCCGGCGCGCGGTCGATCCGGTTGCGCCGTTCCGCACCATCGCCGTTCGCTCCGCGCTCCCAGCCGGAGCCGAGTTGATGCGTCGCGCCGTCCTCCTCAATTTCGATCGACAGCGCGAAGCCGCCGGCGCCGTCTTGGCGCGCGCATTCGGCAAGCTCGGCCCGGCGCAGGCCGCGCCCCGGCGAGAAAAGCGACAGCGCCTCGAGGAGATTGGTCTTGCCCGCGCCGTTCTCGCCGAATAGGACGACAAGGCGGCCGCCGATCGCGAGATCGAGCGCCGCGTAAGAGCGAAAATCCTTGAGCATGAGGCGCCGCACCAGAGGGCGCCGTCGCGCTGCAGGGGCGCCGTCTGGGCTTGTCATAATCTCGGCATGCCATGACCGGCCACGGCGCGAAAGTGGAAAGCAGGAGCGCCGCGTGAACTCCCTGGACGTTCTGATGCCCGGCGACAGCATGGGCGAAATGCAGGAATCGATCGCCTCGCGGCTGCCGCTGCATCGGCTGTGGCTCGAGGCCGATCCCAAGGCCTGGTTTGCGGAATGGGGGCCGCGCATCCGCGCCATCGCCACGGCGGGCCCGCACGCGCCGGTCGACGACGCGTTGATGGGCCGATTGCCTAAGCTTGAGATCGTCGCCAGTTTCGGCGTCGGCTATGATCACGTCGACGCGCGCGCGGCGGCGCGGCACGGCGTCATTGTCACCAACACGCCGGGCGTGCTCGACGACGAGGTCGCCGACACCACGATCGGCCTCATGATCGCCGCGGTGAGACGACTGCCGGAGGCCGAGCGATACTTGCGTGCCGGCCAATGGCCGAAGGCGCCATTCGCGCTCACCGCGTCGCTCCGCGGCCGCACGGTCGGGATTCTCGGGCTCGGGCGAATCGGCAAGGCGATCGCAACCCGCGTAAGGGCCTTCGGGCTCGAGGTCGTCTATCACGGCCGCAAACGGCAGGAGGACGTCCCCTACCAATTCTACGCCTCGCTGGTCGAGATGGCCAAGGCCTCGGACATTCTCATCGTCGTCGCGCCCGGCGGAGCGGCGACGCGCCATATCGTCGGTGCCGCAGTGCTCGACGCGTTGGGTCCCGACGGGGTTCTGGTCAATGTCGCGCGCGGTTCGCTCGTCGACGAGAAGGCCCTGATCGAGGCGCTGAGGACGAAGAGGATTTTGGCCGCTGGCCTCGACGTGTTCGAGAACGAGCCTGAGGTCCCGAACGAACTCATTGCCCTCGATAACGCCGTGCTTCTGCCGCATGTCGGCTCGGCTTCGCTGAAAACCCGCCTCGCGATGGCCGATTGCCTGGTCGACAATCTGTTCGCCTGGGCCGATGGCAAACCGCCGCTGACCCCGGTGCCTGAGACCCCGTGGCGGGGAACATGGGGGAGGGGCGGGTAGGGCCGCAAGAGGGCGAGATCTCTCATGCTGGAATCGGAGCGTGGTCGATAACATGCAGGCTTCGCCGCGCGCCGGGGGCCGCGTTGTCCTGATCGTCCTGACGATCTGGGCGCTGGCGATGGTTATTCCCGACCTTTATCGGCTTGCGCGTCCGCTCGGGTCCTTCGGGCTCACCGCCAACGGCGACGGCCTCATCACCGACGTGCGCGGGCTGTTCCTCGACGAGGCTGATTCGCCGGCCTGGCAGGCCGGCCTGCGACCCGGCGACCGGCTCGATCTGGCGCAGATGCGCTGCGTGCCGCTCGATACACAGCGATGCGCCAGCGCCCTGGCGGTTTTGGGGGCGCTACAACTCGTCGGAGACGACCGGCGCGCCGAACTCGCCATTGCGGCGACCGCGGACAAGCCAGCGCGTGGCGTCGAGCTCATCGCCAAGCCGAGGCCCTTTACCTGGTGGGTGGCCGGGATTCTGCCGCTCGATCAGATCGCCGCGATTTTTATCATCCTCGCCGCGGCATGGCTCGTTTGGACGAGGCCCGGCCGGATGACTTGGGGATTTTTCCTATACGTCATCTGGTTCAACCCCGGCCAGCCTTATGAATATTATGCGCTGCTGCAATATTGGCCGGCCGCATTGCTCACGCAGAACCTGGCCGGCGCGATTGCGCAGGGAGCGGGCTTCGCCGGCTTCCTCATGTTCGCCATGCGGGCGCCGCGAGACGAGATCTCGCCGCGCTGGCGGCCTTACGAGCGCGCGTTGCCCGCGGTCGCGATCGTGCTCTCGGTCCTGCTGGCGCTCAGCAATGCGAACGTCTTCGGCTATCCCACGGAGACGGTGACTCGCACAGGGATTCTGAGCGGATTGGTCATCGCCGCATGCGCTCTCGCCATCCTGCTGGCCCGACGGCGGGAGCTGCCATTGCCGGATTATCAACGGCTTCGCTGGGTGATCTGGGGCTGTCTGATCGGCCTGCCGTCGCTCACGTTCGCCGATATCGGCCAGCAGACCACGATGATGACCGAAGTCCTGGGGACCATGGCGCCGCCGGCCGAGCTGTGGGACCTGGTCCGCCTTGTCAACGGGGTTTTGTGCCTGTTCGTGTTCGAGGCGGTGCGGCGGCCGCTCGTGGTCAATGTGGCGATCCCGCTACGCCGGGTGACGATCCTCGGTATGCTGCTCAGCGCGCCGGCGTTTCTGCTGCACGAACAGTACCAGCACGTCAGCGACTGGGTGAAAGAGAACGTCGATCTCCCCAGTTGGGTCTGGTTGGCGCTCGCCTCGCTTGCGGTCTTTATCATCTCGCGTCTGCACGAACTCGGCGTTCACTATGCGAATCGCTTTTTCAATCGGGCTGTCACCCAGGCGGGCCACGATCTCGCCAAGGCGATCGCGCAGGCGCAGGATTTCGCGGCGATCGAATTCCAGCTCGCGAGCGAGGTCTGCAAGACGCTTCGAATCGCCTCGGCCAGCATCTTTCGCAGGGAAGGCGCCGGCTTCCGGCGCACCGCGTTTGCCGGGGGTTGGGCCGATGCTGACGTCAAGACGCTCGCGACTGACGACCCAATGCTGCAAAGTTTGCCCGCCCTCCGGCAAACTGACATTGCCCCCGACATCGCGAAACGCGATCGTCTGCCGGCCGGGCTGGCCCGACCGATCCTGGCGGTGCCGGTCGGGAATCGCTACGAATGCTACGCCGTGGCGCTCTACGGCGCTCACGTCTCCGGCACCGACCTCAACGAGGATGAGCGCCTCACCCTCGCCAAACTCGCCGAGGAAGCGGGCGCCGTCTGGACCAAGCTTGAGCACGAGCAGCTCAGGCGGCGCAACGCGGCGCTCGAGCGCGAACTCGATTCGGTGTCGACCAAATTGATCGGGGCGCTGAGCGGATCGGCAGGCGCGCGACGCGACGGCGGCGGTGAGGAGGCAATCCATGAATGACAAAACACGCCTGATTGGCGGCGTCACGGAGATCATGAAGAGCTGCTGGGATTTTCCGGCCGATTGCAACGACGGCGAACTGTTCACTTACGCCGAGGCGCTGGTCGATCGGATCGCGGCGGGCGACACCATGGACGCGCTCTACGATTATCTCGCGAGGGTTCAGGTCGACAGTCTGGAGATGGCGGCCTCAGACGCCTACCGGCCGATCGTCGATCGCGCGGTTGCCCTTGTCAAAGCTTCCGAGCTGATTGCCCGCGCAGACTGGCGGAAAAGTTTTTCGCGCAATTTCTGTCGATAGCGAATTAAGTTGTCCGGTTTTGGTAGCGCATCATATGTCCGGTTCTTCTGGTTCTGTTCTCCTGTGGGACTGTGGGCAACGCGACAGCGTTGTCCACATTTCCACAGGCGGATTTAAGCGGCGTTTTTCGTTTGATCGGGTTGCCTTAGCGCTCCGTTTTCGTCGTCGCGGCCGATGCAGCGGGGTCCATGAAAGAGGGCGTGGGAGCGTCCGGGTAAATATGGACCTTGAGCCTCGCCTTGACGAAATGCGGGCGCATCGGGCTTATTCGCCGCAGGCGCGGGGGCTTTGAACCTCAGTTGCGTTTGAACCTCACCGCGTCGCGCCGTCGGCTTTCTTCCACGCCGCCATCCCCCCTTCGATATGCCGGGCCGAGGCGAGGCCTTGGTCCTGCGCCGCCTGGACCGCCATCGCCGAACGTTCGCCGAACGCGCAATAGAATACGATCGTCTTTCCCGAACTGGCGAGTTCGTGGATCAGGCCGCCCTCGCCGATATTGTCCATGAGGTCGGCGTAAGGAGCGTGCAGCGAGCCCGGAATGGCGCCGGTCCGTTCGCGCTCGGTCTTTTCGCGCAGATCGATGAGGGCGATCTCCGGCCGCCCGAGAAGCCCCTTCGCCTCCTGCGGCCGAATAGGCCCAGCCGCGGCGCGCGACCTCCTCCTGGTGCAGGCCCTGATGGATGTTGGCGGGCACCGCGACGTCCATCATTTTCGGATTGGGCAGGTTGAGGCCCGCCATCAGCGCCGCATATTCGTCGGCGTCGCGGACCTTGAGGCGCGGGTTGTGCCGCTTTTCCTCGCCGATGGTGCTGACGGTGTCGCCTTTATAGTCGTGGGCCGGAAACACGAGCGTGTCCTCGGGGAGCCGCAGCAGCCGCTGCAGGCTTTCGTACTGGGCGCGCGAATCGCCGTTCTGGAAGTCGGTGCGGCCGGTGCCGCGGATCAGCAGGGTGTCGCCGGTGAACACGCGGTCGCCGAAATAGAAGCTGTAGGAATTGTCGGTGTGGCCGGGCGTGTACAGCACATCGAGGTTCAACCCCTCGACGCAGAGCCGGTCGCCGTCCGCGATCCGCATCGACACCACGTCGACCTTGCTGTGCTCGCCCATCACCGTGACGCAGCGTGTGCGGTCGCGAAGCGCCCCGAGGCCCGTGATATGATCGGCGTGTAGATGCGTATCGACCGCCTTGACGAGCCTGAGATCGAGTTCCTCCATCAGCTTGAGATAGCGATCCACCTTTTCCAGCACCGGATCGATGATCAGCGCTTCGCCGCCTCGCCGGCTGGCGAGAACGTAACTGTAGGTGCTCGAGACGCTGTCGAACAATTGCCGGAAGATCATTGGCGCCCCGCTCGTGTCGCGTTCCGGGAAACCTATCGCAAAAGGCGGCTTTACGCAGCCCGTCTCACCGGACCGGTCGACAGTGGTCATCGTGGCTGCGCCCTGTCGCGGCGGTCGGCGAGATATTGCTTGAAATCGCCCATCGAGGCGAACTTGAACGTGCCTTCGTCGGTCTCGGCCTCGATCGAGCCGTCGGTGAAGATGAGATAATTCGCGCCGCCTGAGGAATAGCGGCCGACGAGGTTAGGCGCAGCCTCGGGCGTTTCGATCGCATGCTCGGCCTCGCCGAATGTCGGGAAGTGGCCGGCGCGATTTTCGTTGATCGGCCTTTCCTCGTCCGGTTCAGAGATCGCAGCGAGACCCTCGATCTCAATCGCCTCGGGCTCGGCTGTCGAATCATCGACCGTTGTTTCAACAGGCGTGCCTTCCAAAGGCGGCTCGACCGGAGGCGTCCCGACTTCCCGAGCGACGTCTTCGGCTACCGGAGCGTCCACTCGACGTAAGAGTTTGGCGAGAGCGTCGATCCGCCGGATCGCGACCGCAAGGGCGAACGTCACGATAGCGGCCGAGACGGCGACCGCCCCTGCGAGCGCGTACAAAACCCCAATGCTGGTTGGCAGCAGGTCGAGACTGGCGTAGGCGCTTGCTGCGCCGGCGGCCAGAAGGGCCAAGCTTAAGACAAAGACCAGAATCGCCATATGATCACCAATCCCGACATTTTGTCGAAACCACGACTACTATGCGGTATAGGCCGACACCGCTGCGCTGGAGGGGGCGCCATCAGCGCCGCGCGCCGAAAATCGCGGCGCCTAAGCGCACGTAGGTAGCCCCGAGTTGAACCGCTAGCGGCCAGTCTGCGCTCATCCCCATCGAGAGTTCGCTCAAGCCGTTGCGCTCGGCGATGACCCGCAGCAGCGCGAAATGCGGAGACGCCGGTTCATTTGCGGGGGGAATGGCCATCAAGCCCTCGATCTCCAATCCGTAGGTCGCTCGGCAAAGCGCGATGAAGGCGTCGGCCTCCTGCGGAAGCACGCCGGCCTTCTGCGGCTCAGCCCCGGTGTTGACCTGGACGAAGAGGCGAGGCGATTTGCCGAGCCTGCCGAATTCGCGCGCCAGGGCCGCGGCGATCCTTTCCCGATCGACCGTCTCGATGACGTCGAATGTTTCGATCGCTTCGCGGGCCTTGTTGGACTGCAAGGGGCCGATGAGGTGGAGTTCGATACCTTTGCCGAAGTCCTGGGCGCGCGTCCTTAGGTCTCGCCATTTTGGGATCGCCTCCTGCACACGATTTTCGCCAAAACGGGTCTGGCCGGCGATCGCGATCGTCGGCCAGACTTCGTCGGCGGAAAACGTCTTGGAGACGGCGACCAGCCTGATCTCCTCCGGGTCCCGGCCGCAGTCGCGCGCGCGCTGCGCGATCGCCGCGCGCACGGACAGCAGACGCGCGACAGCCGCTTCGGCGTGATGAGGATCAGGCGCGTCGGCCAAGGCCGCCTCCATTGGGCCCGCGGATCAGGAACCGGGCGCAAAACGAGTGCCGCGGTCGGATGGGGTCGGTCAAGGGCTGCTTGCGACAACCTGAGACCGCGCGGCATCAAGAGAGCGGAGGTCCCGCCGCTTGCCTTTTGGTCCCGCTCCGCGCATAGGGCGCCCAATCTTTCCTGTCAGCTGACGGCCTCCATGGGATTCAAATGCGGCATTGTCGGCCTGCCGAATGTCGGCAAGTCGACCCTTTTCAACGCGCTGACGCAGACCGCAGCCGCGCAAGCGGCCAACTATCCGTTCTGCACTATCGAGCCCAATGTCGGGGACGTGGCGGTGCCGGACCCTCGGCTGACGATCCTGCGGGACATCGCCGATTCGAAGGAGATCATTCCGACCCGGTTGACCTTTGTCGACATCGCGGGCCTCGTGCGCGGGGCGTCGAAGGGAGAGGGTCTCGGTAATCAGTTTCTGGCCCACATTCGCGAGTGCGACGCCATCGCCCACGTTGTGCGTTGCTTCGAGGATGGCGACGTCACGCACGTCGAGGGCCGCATAGACCCCCTTTCTGACATCGCCACGATCGAAACCGAGCTGATGCTGGCCGACCTCGATAGCCTCGAGCGGCGCATTCCCCAGATGGAGAAGAAGGCCAAGGGCGGCGATAAGGAAGCCAAGGACCTGATGGCCCTGGCCGAGCGCTGCCTCGCGGAATTGCGTGAAGGTCGCCCGGCGCGCGCAGCTGGCGTCAGCCGCGAAGAGCGCCGTCTGTTCCACTCGCTCGGGCTCCTGTCGTCGAAGCCGGCGCTCTATGTCTGCAACGTCGACGAGGCTTCGGCCGACAAAGGCAACGCCTTGTCCGACAAGGTTCGAGAACAAGCGGCCCGAGAGGGCGCGGCCGCGGTGGTCGCGTCGGCCAGGATCGAGAGCGAGATCGCGGTCTTGCCGCAAGCTGAGCAGGCGGAATACCTCGAAGCCGTGGGGCTCGCCGAACCGGGCCTCAACCGGGTCGTGCGCGCCGGCTACGGCCTCCTGCATCTCGTCACCTTCTTCACGGTCGGGCCGAAGGAGGCGCGCGCCTGGACGGTCGAGGACGGGACTAAGGCCCCGCAGGCGGCGGGCGCAATTCATACGGATTTTGAGAAAGGCTTCATCCGCGCCGAGACCATCGCCTATGCGGACTACGTCGCCTGCCATGGCGAAGCCGGCGCTCGCGAGGCGGGCAAGTTCCGGCTTGAGGGCAAGGATTATGTGGTCGTTGACGGCGACGTTTTGCATTTCCGCTTTGCAAACTGAGAAGCACGCCAGACATGCTGTACTTCGAGGATTTTCCGGTCGGCGAGATCATCGAATACGGCGGCCTCGACGTGTCGGCGGATGACATCATCGCCTTTGCGCGCGAGTTCGATCCGCAGCCGTTTCACATCGACAAGGTGGCGGCGGCTGCGTCGGCTGGCGGCCTCATCGCTTCGGGCTGGCACACGAGCGCATTGCTTTTGCGGATGAATTGCGAAGCGTTCCTGCTACGGACGGCGAGCCTCGACGAAGAGACCGTGGAGGAGATCAGATGGGCCCGGCCGGTCCGACCGGGCGACCGGCTGCATGTGCGGCGCAAGACGCTCGCCGCACGCGACTTCGACGGACGGAGTGGCGCGGGCGAGGTCGAATTTCTTTACGAAGTCGTCACGCAGGACGGCGCGGCGGCTATGATCCAGCGCAGCCTCGTGAGCATCAAACGGCGCGGCCAGCTTCCGGCGAAATGAGGCCGACGATGTTTTACGAAGACGCGCATCTCGGCCAGTCGCGCGAACTCGGCTCAACAATGTTTACCCGCGCCTCGATCCTCGCCTTCGGGCAAAGGTTTGATCCGCGGGTTCTCGCCAGGGCCGGCCCGCGGGGCGCGCCTCTCATCGCTTCCGGGCTGCATGTCGCAGCGGCGGCGATGCGCAGGCTCGTGGAAACGCGGATCACGATTCGCGAGTTCGATGGCGGCCCGCGGCGAACCGCTGCCGGAACTGGGCGTTTCCCCGGGGCTCCGCGAGATGCGATGGCCACGGCCAGTGGCGGAGGGCGACGTCGTCTCGTATGGGATCGAGACGATCTCAAAGCGGGAGACATCGAAGCCGAAATGGGGATTGGTCGGGAACAGATTGCGCGGCGTGAACCAGCGCGGCGAGGAAGTCTTGACCTTTTCCAGCGTCGTTCTGGTCGCAAGGCGGTCCGAGGATCGCTGACTATACTCATCGAGCCGTCACGACTAGGATTCCGCCCAATGAACGTCTAGGCTCATTCCGCGGCTGCGAATTCTCCGATGCGGAGGAAGCGCGCGCGGGATCAAAATCTGGTAAAAGGACTTCGAGTCTGGCTTTATTGATCCAAGGGGAGCGGCGATGGCGATCAATCTCGTAAGTCTGGTGTCACAATTTCTCACCCCTCAGCTTGTCGGCAGCTTGGCGCGCGCGGTCGGCGTCAATGAAGCGGTCGCACAAAAGCTGGTCGCCGCCGCCCTCCCGGCGATTCTCGCCGCGCTCGGCACTGCGGCGGCGGCGCCCGGGGGCGCCCAGAAAGTATCCGACGCCATTTCCAACTCTGACCCCGACTTGCTGACCAAACTCAGCGGCGCCAACCCCCAGGTCCTCAATGAGGGCGCAAATCTTCTCAACGGACTTCTCGGCGGCTCGGGGCTTTCGAGCCTCGTTGGCGCCTTGAGCCAGTTCGCCGGCGCGCCGGCGGCGTCCGCTCAGCCGCTGGTCGGCGCGGTCGGCCAATCAATCGTCGGAACGATCGGCCAGCAGGATCCCTCCAACTGGTCCGATTCGTCGTCGATCCTCGCGCTGTTGAACAGCCAGAAGAGCGCGATTTCAGCGGCTCTCCCGCCCGAGCTGACGAGGACACTGAGCGCCACCGGTCTGTTGGCGGGTCTTGGCGGCATGGGCGCGGCGGCGGCCCAGTCAGCGACGTCCACGGTTTCGAGCACCACGAGCGCGGCCAGTTCCGCGGCGAGTTCCGCCGCCAACCGAGTTCAGGCGGCGTCCCGCTCAAGCGGTTTCCCGATGTGGGCGATCATCCTGATTGTCGTTGTCGTGCTGGTGGCGATCTACTGGTTCATGACCCGGTCTAACGAACCGGAGCCGGCCAAGACGGGCATGCTTGGCTCGCCTGCCGTCGAATACGCGATGCGGGCGCTGCCCGGGCCTCGCCTCTGACCGGCATTTTGTCATGGGGTTGGGAGCGGGCGCACCATCGCAGGTTCGCTCGTGGGGCAAAGGAGAGGAACCGACAGCGCGGCGATCCCGCGTCGCTGTTTTTTTTGCCCTCGCGTTTGCGGCGGCGACCGCTGGGTGTGCGAGCCGGCCGTATGGCAATTTGATCGTCGGCGCGAGCGCGCCGGACGCGGGCAGGGTCGATATGCTCGTCGCAACGACGCGCGCCGCCGTTTCAGAACCGCCTGGCGTGCTGTTCGGCGGCGCCCGCGGCCGGGGGCTTGATTTCGCGGACATCATCGTGTCCGTGCCGCCCGACAGCAATCGAACGCCCGGCGAAGTTCAGTGGCCGTCCTCCCCGCCGGGCGATCCCGAGCGCAATTTCGTGACCCTGCGCGCCGATCGCTTGGAGTTGGCGCAGATACGAGCCAATTTCGACGCCCGCGTCGTCCGCACGCCCGGGCACAAGGTCCTCGTCTTTGTTCACGGTTACAATACGCGCTTCGAGGAGGCGGTCTATCGCTTCGCGCAAATTGTCCATGACGCGCGTGTCGACGTCGTGCCGGTTCTGTTCACCTGGCCTTCCGGCGGGGCTGCAATCGACTATGTATACGATCGCGACAGCGCCATGTATTCGCGCGACGCGCTCGAAGCCGTGTTGCAGGCGCTCGTGAAGGACCCGTCGGTCGGATCGATATCCATTCTCGCCCATTCGATGGGCAACTACGTCACGGTCGAGGCGCTAAGGCAGATGGCGATTCGCGATCGCCAGCTCTCGCCGAAAATCAAGGACGTGATGCTGGCCTCGCCCGACATCGACGTCGACGTCTTCCGCCGCCAGATCGCTGTGATCGATTCTGGCCCTCGTCCGGCCAACTTTTTCCTGTTCGTGTCGCGCGATGACCGGGCGTTGAGCCTCTCAAGCTTTCTCGCCCGCGATTCGACCCGTTTGGGCGCGCTCGACCCGACCGAGGAGCCCTATCGCTCGATCCTCGAGCAAGGGCGGGTGCACGTCGTCGACCTGACCGGCATGTCGTCCCCGGACTTTACAAACCACGGCAAATTCGCCTCGGAAGAAGTGGTCACCGCGATCGGCGAGCGCCTCGCCCAAGGGCAGACGCTGACGGACTCGAAAACCGGGCTTGTGGAATTGCTCGGCGCCTTCACGCGCGGCGCCGTCGACGTTGCGGCTGGCGCGGTCACTGCGCCGACTCACCTCATCGATCCGACGGCGGCCGAAAAACCGATCGACGCCGCTTCGAACGCGCCGACGCTTACGCAGTAATCCAGAGCCGGCGGCGCAAACGCTGCTTGCGCGGCGCCCCCTCGGGCTGTGAAGATTGACGGCCCGGCCTTCGAACTGATAGTCAAAAAACGGCGGCTCGTATCGCGTCTTTTTCTCGTATAGAGCTCCCATGGTCGAGGTTGTTATGAAAGCCGTAATCCTGGCCGGCGGAACTCGGAACCCGAATTTCTGAGGAGACACAGAGCCGGCCCAAGCCGATGATTGAAATAGGTGGTAAGCCAATACTGTGGCATATTTTGAAAATTTACTCTTGTCATGGAATAAACGATTTCATCATTTGCTGCGGCTATAAAGGTTACATGATTAAAGAGTATTTTGCCAATTACTTCTTGCATATGTCGGATGTGACTTTCGACATGCGAAGCAATTCGACGACGGTTCACCAGAAGAACGCAGAGCCTTGGACAATCACACTGATTGATACTGGGGACAGTACCATGACCGGCGGGCGACTCAAGCGGGTCGCTTCGTATCTCTCGACCGAAGACACTTTTTGCTTCACTTATGGCGATGGATTGGCGGACGTTGATATCTCCAAACTGATCGCTTTCCATCGACAGCACGGGAGACGGGCGACGATCACCGCGGTTCAACCCCCAGGACGATACGGCGCCCTCAATGTCGAAGGGTCTAAGGTCCTGAATTTTATGGAGAAGCCTCGCGGGGATGGCGCCTTGATCAATGGCGGCTTTTTTGTCCTCTCTCCGTCAGTTATCTCCGAAATTGATGGGGACTCGACAGCATGGGAGAGTGAACCCCTGCAACGGCTCTCGGCCAAAGGGCGAATTGATGGCCTATGAGCATGTCGGATTTTGGCAGCCCATGGACACATTGCGGGAGAAGAACCTGCTTGAAAGCTTATGGGCGGGTGGTCACGCGCCCTGGAAAGTCTGGTGATGAGCGAAGCCACCGCTTTCGCGCGGCCGAGTTCCGATTTCTGGCGCGGCCGGCGCGTTCTTGTTACCGGGCACACGGGATTTCAAGGGAAGCTGGCTTTCGCTTTGGTTGTCTCGACTTGGCGCACAGGGTGGTCCGGGATTTCTCTATCTCCACAGACGAAACCCAATCTGTTTACCGCAGCTGGCGTTGAGTCGCTGGTTGAAAGTCATGTCGTTGATATCCGAGACCGCGCAGCGACCCACGCAACCGTGCTTGAGACGGCGCCGGAAATCGTCTTCCATCTCGCGGCCCAACCGCTGGTGCTCGAAAGCTACCGAACGCCAATCGAGACCTTCTCGACCAACATTATCGGCTCGTTGCATATTCTCGAAGCCCTGAAGAGCGTTCGCAACGCGAAAGTTGCGGTCATGATCACAACCGACAAAGTTTATGCAAATCAGGAATGGGTTTACCCCTATCGTGAAGACGACCGCCTCGGCGGTCATGATCCCTATTCGGCGAGCAAGGCGGCTTGCGAAATCGGCATTGCGAGCTATCGCGAGTCTTTTTTGCGCCAGGCCGGCGTCGCGGTCGCGACCGCGCGAGCGGGAAACGTCATCGGCGGCGGGGACTGGTCAAGCGACCGTCTGATTCCCGATATCGTGCGCGCATGGGAAACTGGAGCAATCGTGCAAATTCGCCGGCCAAACTCCGTTCGACCCTGGCAGCACGTGCTGGAGCCTCTCTGCGGCTATCTCATTCTTGCCGAGCGTCTGTGGCAAAGTCCGAATCTGGCCGGGGCCTATAATTTTGGTCCGAACAGTGACGAGATGGCCAGCGTTCGCTCCGTCATCGGGCTCGCGCAGCAAATATATTGCGACGGTCAAGCCGCCTTAAGCGAGGAGAACTCAGGACCGCACGAAGCTGGACTGCTGTCCTTGGAAATCGCCAAGGCCAAAAGCGGTTCTGGGGATAGTTCCGCAGTGGAGCCTCAAGCAGGCAGTTACGAAAACGCTGGCATGGTACAAGTCGTTTTACAAGGGATGTGCGGCATATGAGTCTGTGCGAACGCGATATCGTTGCGTACGAGGCGCGATCGTGAGTGCGACGTTCTCCACAGCGCTGACATCCGTCAAGGGACTCGTCGTCGTTGAACGGCATCCGCGCGGAGACCATCGAGGGTCTTTGGCGCGCTTGTTTTGCGCAGACGAGTTCGCCCCTCTCGGGTGGGATCGCCCCGTCGCTCAAATCAATCATACCTACACGTCAAGCGTCGGCACGATCCGCGGAATGCACTTTCAGCGCGCGCCAAAATCAGAGAAGAAACTTGTCATCTGTCTTCGAGGCGCAATCTGCGACGTGGCCGTAGACCTTCGCGCAGGATCCCCGACTTTTTTGCAGCATCACAAGGAAGTCTTGTCGGCCGATAATCACAAGGCGCTCCTCATCCCCGAAGGTTGCGCGCACGGCTTTCAGTCGCTCACCGACGATGTGGAGCTCGTCTACCTCCATAGCGAGAAATATTCCGCGCCGGACGAGGGCGGCGTCTCCCCGTTCGATGAAATGCTGGCGATTGCATGGCCCAAGCCCGTCAGCGCCATTTCCGATCGAGACCGGCTCCACCCGGCGCTCAGCTCGAATTACGAGGGGTTGCGTCCTTGAACTGTCGACATTGTCATTCGCCGCTCTCTCTCGGTTTTCTCGACCTGGGCGTATCTCCGCCGTCGAACGCATACCTCACTTCGGCCAGTGGTTAACGCCCCGGAAGTTTGGCTGCCTCTCCGATTGCTGGTGTGTGAAGCCTGCTGGCTCGTGCAGGTCGAGGATTATGCGGCAAGCGAAGATCTTGTTTTCCCCCAATTACGCCTATTTCAGTTCGTATTCATCGTCATGGCTCGACCATTCGGAGCGTTACGCCCGAGGCGATGATTTCCCGGTTCGGCCTAAACGCCAAGTCTGTGGTCTGCGAAATTGCAGCCAACGATGGCTACTTGCTCCAATATTTTCGCCGGGAAAAGATTCCCTGTTATGGGGTTGAGCCGACCGCCAGCACAGCTGAAGCTGCGAGATCCAAAGGCATCGAAATCGTCCAGGCTTTCTTTGGTAAGGAGCTGGCTCGGAACTCTCTGGCGCGCACCGTTCAGCCGATCTGATCGCTGCGAATAATGTTCTCGCGCATGTTCCGGACATCAACGATTTCACTCAGGGTGTCAGCATTTTACTCAAGCCCGACGGCGTCGCCACCTTCGAATTCCCACATCTTATTGAAATGGTTCGCAATTGTCAGTTTGATACTGCCTATCACGAGCACTACTCATACTTGTCGTTGACAAGCGTCTCGAAAATTTTTGCGGCTAACGGACTTCGGATTTTTGATGTGGAGCGATTGTCGACCCATGGCGGAAGTCTTCGGGTTTATGCCGAGCGATCCGGACGCCGGAAAGCATGTCATCGGCTCCCGCTGTTTCCGAAACGATTGAGGGGGAACGGAAAGCGGGCGTCACCGACGCCAAATATTACCAGCAGTTCCAAAAGCGCGCCGAGCGCATCAAGGATGATGCCGTCTGCATTCCTGATCGATGCGAAACGGAACGGCCGCCGCGATCGGGGCCTATGGCGCCGCGGCCAAAGGCAATACCCTCCTAAACTTCGGTGGCGTGCGGCCCGATCTCTTACCCTATGTGGTCGACCGCAATCCGGCGAAGCAAGGCCAGTTTCATGCCCGGCAGTCGCATTCCGATCGTTTCGGAGAAACGGCTGGTCGAGCACAAGCCTGACTTTGTCGTCATCCTCCCATGGAACCTGAAGGAGGAGCTGAGCGCCCAGCTGACATATGTGCGTGACTGGGGTGGGCGCTTTGTGACTTTTGTGCCGGATCTCGAGCTTTCCTGAGCTGTGGGGTCGATGACGGAGAGACTGTCCATTGCTGTGACCGGGGCAAGCGGCTTCGTTGGACGCGCCGTGCTCGCGGCTCTCCTGAAGGTCGGGGTAGAGGTCGCCGCCGTCACTCGCGATCGACGGCGGCTCTCTGAATTCGAAGGCAAAATCCGTATTTTTGAGGGAGACATCTCGGACGCGGGAAGCGGATTATGCGAGATTTTGGCCAGTCACGACGTCCTGATCCATTTGGCGTGGGACGGATTGCCCAACTATCGATCGCTTCATCATTTTGAGACTGAACTCCCGAAGCAGTACCGGTTCCTGAGGGAGGTCATCGTACGCGGCTTGAGGTCGTTGGTTGTTACCGGAACGTGCTTTGAATATGGCATGCAGAATGGCCAATTGTCCGAATCCATGGTATGCGTACCAGACAATCCATATGGTTACGCCAAAGATGCGTTGAGACGACAACTGGCGTTCCTGAAGACGGAGAAGCCATTTAACCTGACATGGATTCGGCTTTTTTATATGTACGGCCGCGGACAAAATCCAAAGTCGATCTATAGTCTTCTTGCTGCGGCTGCGGGCCGCGGGGATACTTACTTCGAGATGTCGGGCGGGGAGCAATTGCGGGACTATCTTTCGATCGATCGGATCGCAGAAGATCTGGCGCGACTATCCTGCAAGCAAATCGGCGCTGGAATTGTCAACGTTTGCTCCGGGGCGCCGCGTTCTATGCGCGGAATTGTCGAAACCTGGTTGGCCGAAAACAATTGGAAGATGGAACTGCGCCTGGGGCGCTACCCCTATCCGGACTACGAACCCTTCGCCTTCTGGGGCGATGCGCGAAAACTTCATTCTCTTCTTCAGGGTGACTGATCCAACGGCCGGGGCCAAGTCTTGACCGGCTCGGCCCCAATGATGGCGCCCGGACGTTCTCGAAAACGGCGATGCCGGCTCCCGTCGCATCCCGGGGAGGCCCAAGTCCTACGGACGAATCGCGTCAAGCTCGGGCATAAGCACGACGCTTTCCTGCTCGTTCGGGTCGGTGCGAGCGACAACGGCGACCGCGGGTTCGGTCTTGCTCAGGTTGTAAGGCAGATGGGGCACATTGGCGGGGATGTAGATGAAATCGCCGGCGCGCGAGATCATATGGTTCTCCAGCCGCTCGCCATAGTACATCCCGGCTTCGCCGCTCAGCACATAGATCGCGGTCTCATGCGCCTCGTGCTTGTGCGCGTGCGTTCGCGGCGGGATGGTCAGGAGCTGCATATGCAGGGCGGACGCGCCGACCGTTTCGGCCGAAATCGCGGGCGCATAATTGAAACCCTGCCTGCCGACGAAAGGCGCGCCCGCCCGCATCTTGACGCAGGTCATCGGGGATTCAATCGTCGCGCTCTCGTTGGACATCGAAGGCCTCCATGGTCGCGGCGGGCAACGGGAACCGGCGGGCGCGCCACAGGCGCCAGCCTCAAGAAGACTGGCGCCGGGACCGAGCGCGGCGCTCACCCCCACGCCCGCCCGGCGCGCCCCTGCGCTATCTTTTGGCCTATTTCACCAGCCGTGGACCAGCCGCGCGCGGATATTCGTTTTCCTGCACGACGCCAAGCCGTCGGGCCACTTCGGTGTAAGCCTCGATCATGCCGCCGAGATCCTTGCGGAAGCGGTCCTTATCCATCTTGTCGTTGGTCTTGGCGTCCCAAAGTCGGCAAGAATCAGGGCTGATCTCGTCGGCCAGCACAATGCGCATGTTCTCGCCTTCCCATAAGCGGCCGCATTCGATCTTGAAGTCGATGAGCCGGATGCCGACCCCGAGGAAAAGGCCGGAAAGGAAGTCGTTGACCCGAATCGCCAACGCCATCACGTCGTCGATTTCCTGCGGCGCGGCCCAGCCAAAGGCGGTAATGTGCTCCTCGGAGACCATGGGATCATTAAGCTGGTCGTTCTTGTAGTAGAACTCGATGATCGACCGCGGCAGTTGCGTGCCCTCCTCGAGTCCGAGGCGGGTCGCTAGCGAACCGGCCGCCACGTTGCGCACCACGACTTCGAGCGGAATGATCTCCACCTCGCGAATCAGCTGCTCGCGCATGTTCACCCGGCGGATGAAGTGGGTCGGCACGCCGATGTCGTTGAGACGCTGAAAAAGGTACTCGGAAATCCGGTTGTTGAGGACGCCCTTGCCTTCGATCACCTCATGCTTCTTGGCATTGAACGCAGTCGCGTCGTCCTTGAAATGCTGGATAAGCGTGCCGGGCTCCGGGCCCTCGTAGAGCACCTTGGCTTTGCCCTCATAGATGCGTCTCCGGCGGTTCATGCGGTGTGACCGTGGCTTGAGGAAGTCCATTCTCTTGGCCTTTTCTGACGGCTATCCCGCTGGACCCGCGATGGCGAGAACGGGATATGGGGATTCGGAGCGCGAAAACCAACCATCGGATGCGTCCGGACCGGGGGCCGTCCCCCCTCGGGCAACTTAGCCGATTGGCGGCGCTGGCACAAACTTTCCGGGGTCCGCCACACCGATGCGCCGGCTAGACCAAGATTGTAGGATGGGGAGGCGCGACAGCGTATTGAAAACAATGCAAAATCCGGCTTGGAAGGTGTGTTTGCGACAGCGCGGGTTCGGGCCGGCGCCGACTTGCGCCAACCTTGTTCCGCCGCGGGGCCCAATGCGGATATTCTACACGCCGAGATAGCGATGCAGAACCTGCGGATCCTCTTTCAATTCGCTGGCGGGACCTTCGTGGACGACATGGCCGTTGTTAAGGATGTAGACCCGATGGGCGAGCGCCAACGCCGCCGCGATGTTCTGTTCCACGAGCACGATCGTCTGGCCGGCGGCCGCGAGAGCGCGGCAGGCGTGAACCAGGTCGCGCACGATCACCGGCGCCAGCCCCTCGAATGGCTCGTCAAGCAGGACGATCTTGGGGTCGCGCACCAGCGCCCGGGCGATCGCAAGCATCTGCTGTTCGCCGCCGGACAGGTCGGTGCCGCGGCTGCCGCGGCGTTCCTTCAGGCGCGGAAACATTGCGTAGATGCGGTCGAGCGGCCAGGGCTGCTTGGCCGTGAGGCTCGCCAGGACGATATTGTCCTCGACGTTCAGGCTGCCAAAAATGCGGCGGTCCTCGTGCACCAGCTGCATGCCGTTCTTGGCGAGCGCGTGACTCGGCTGGCCCGCGTATTCGACGCCGTCCAGCATCACCGAGCCCGAGCTGGGACGAACCACCCCCATCAGGCTCTTCAGCGTCGTGCTCTTGCCCGCGCCGTTGCGGCCCAGCAGGGCGACCACTTCGTTCCGCTCCACCCGGAGCGAAATATCGAAGAGAATATGGGAATCCCCATAATAGCTGTTGAGGCCGCTGACCTGCAGAAGGCTCATGATGCGAGGACGCCTCCGAGATAGGCTTCCCGCACGATCGCGTTGCCCTTGATTTCGTCGGGCGTGCCCTCGACGAGAATTCGTCCCTCTTGCAAAACCGTCACTCGCCCCACCAGCTCGAACAGCGCGTCCATGTCGTGATCAATGATGATGGTCGTGCGGCCGCGGCTGATCGACTTCAAAAGCTTCACCGTTTCAGCCCGTTCTCGCGGGCTCATGCCGGCCAAAGGTTCGTCGAGCAGAAGGAGGCTGGGAGAGGTCGCCAGCGCCAAGGCCAATCTCGAGCCGCCGCTTCTCGCCATAGGCGAGATCCGAAACCAGAACGTCCGCGCGGCTCGTCAATTCGACCAGGCTTAGCGTATGTTCAACCAGGTCGATGAGATCGGGGACATGCGCGGGATCGCGCAGCAGATCGATACCGGAAAGAGCCGCGCCGTTCCGCCAGCGCCGAGATCACAATATTCTGACGCACCGTCAGCCGGTTGAACAACTGGTTGACCTGGTAACTCTTGGTCAAGTCCGGTTTGGCAGACCTCGGTGACGTCGCGCCCGTAATATCGCGGCCTTCGAACAGTGATCGTTCCCGACGTCGGATGAATCTCGCAGGTGAGCATCTTGAAGAAAGTGCTTTTGCCCGCGCCGTTCGGGCCGATGATGCCGCGGAGTTCGCCTTGCTGGACCGAGAAATCGATATTGCTGTTGGCGAGCAGCCCGGCATATCGCTTTGTCAGGCCCTTCGCGACGAGGATCGGCCCGGTGTAGGCCGGGATAGGACGGCTGGGGAGCGGCGGCGCGAGCGCGCGTCGGCTCGGCGGTCAAGGCGCGCCTCATCGGGCGACGCATCCGGGGGCGCGGCCTGTTTCCCGCGGCCGCCGGCCAAACGCGCATAGAGGTCCGCGACGCCGCCAAGGATTCCGCGCCTCAGGAACGAAACGAGCAGCACGAACACCAGGCCAAGCACCAGCTTCCATGAAGCGCCAAGACCCAAGCCCGCCTTGCAGGAAGTCGCGCAGGTAGAGCCATACCGTCGCGCCCACCAGAGGGCCGAACAGCGTCTCCAGCCCGCCGATCACGGTCATCATGATCACCTGCCCTGATGTGTCGAACGTGAAGGCGTCGGGGGGCATGTAGCCCTGCATGACGCCCAAGCAATCCGCCGGCGGCGCCGGAATACGCAGCAGCGATGACAAAGGCGAGCAGCTTATAGGCATGGACGTTGTGGCCGACCGCGGCCGCGCGCAGCGGGTTTTCGCGAATCGCGACCCAGATGCAGGCCGACCGGCGAGGCCACGACGCGTCGCGCGATAACAACGCCGACAACATAGCAGACCGCGAGAAATCCATACATCGACCAACCGCTGGTCGCATGGATCGTCGCGAAGCCGAGACTGAAAGTCGGCCCTGGCACGCCGGGCAGGCCATTCTCGCCGCCGGTAAATGACGATAGGGGCCCGTTTTCCATGAAGAAAAAGACTTCGCCGATCGCGACGGTGATCATCGCGAAATAGATGCCGGTGCGTCTCAGCGCGATCAAACCGACGAAGTAGCCGGTGATGGCGGCGCCGATCGTCCCGATCGCGAGGCCGAGCAGCACGCTGCTCAGACCCATCTGGGTCAGCAGATAGGCGGCGATGAAGCCGCCGGTGCCGAAGAACGCCGACTGCCCAAAGGACAGCATCCCGGCGTAGCCGAACAACAAATCAAATCCGACGCCGAATAGGCCGAAAACCAGAACGCGGTCCATCGTGTCGGGAACGAACCCAATTTTCGGGAAGCACAAACGGCGCGACCAGCAGCACGACCGCAGATCGACGCTTCGGGCAGGAAAGCTCGCAGTCCGCGCGGACGTTGGTTCATCGTCAGCTGCGTCCCTCGACTCCGAGCAACCCGCGTGGACGAAGCACAAGGACGAAAGTCATCACAGCGAACAGCATGACCTGCGAGTAGCTTGGATCGATCATGGATGTCAGGCTCAAAATCTCTCCCGCGATCAAGCCGCCGAGAACCGCTCCCGGAAACGAGCCCACGCCCCCGATCACGACGACGACGAAGGCCTCGACGAGAACCGCCTCGCCGATGTCAGGCGTTATCGGGGCGATCGGCACGTTGACGATTCCCGCGAAGCCAGCCGCCATCGAGCCGATGCCGAAGACGATCATGAACACCCGCATGATATTGATGCCGAGCAAGTCGACCATGACCGAATCCTCGATTCCGGCGCGCACGATCATGCCCAGGCGCGAGCGGTAGAGAACGAGGTAGAGCGCCAGCAGCGCGACCGCGACGATGGCCACGACCGCAAGGCGGTAAGTCGGATAGATCATGAAGCCGAGCGAGGTCACCCCCGCCGCCCAATTCGGCGGGGGCATGGACTGCGACAGGCTGCCGAAGAAAAAGCGGATGGTTTCGACGAAGACGATCCCCAAGCCGAACGTCACCAGGATTTGATCCTCGGCGGGCCGTTCGTAAAAATGTCTGATGACCACCTGCTCCATCAGGACGCCGAGGACAAGCACGAAACAGGCGCCGGCGATAATCGCGACCAGGAACGAGCCGGTATATTGGTAGGCGACCACCCCCGCGTAGCCGCCCACCATGAACATCGCGCCATGGGCGAGATTGAGCACGCCCAAAGTGCCGTAGATAATCGTGAGACCCGAACTGATCAGCGCCAGCAGGGCGCCGACCACCAGCCCATTGAAGGTCTGCGACAGCAGATTCGCCCAAGAGAGCAAATGCGACCCCGCGCTTGAGCGACGATCAGGCTCGGCTCAGGTGTAGCCGCCCATCTTGCATCCGAACGCATCCGGCGCCTGCATCAGACCTTCGCCGGGAACGACCTCGACGATCTCATAAAAGTCGTCGGGGCTCTTCATGTCCGCCGGCTTTTTTCCGCGCTCGATGATGACGGGCCGCACCAGCTGATGGTCGGCGCCGCGGAAATAAACCTCGCCGACCGTGGACTGAACCTTCGCGCCGGCCTCATAGGCCTTGACGACATCCGGCGGATAGAAGGACTTGGCCCGCTCGACCGCATCCGCCCACATCGCCACCTGCATGTAGGCGGCGTTGGCCCCCCACTCCGGCAGGCTGCCGTATTTGGCGCGGAAGGCGTCGTTGAACATCTTCGCGAGCGGGAACTTGTCCTCCAAGGTCCACCAGTAGTCGGTCGCCGCGAGGACGCCCTGCATCGTGTCGGCGCCGACCTCCTTGGCCAGGAATGGGGTGTTGTAGGGCACCGCGAGGACCATCTTGTCGAGAACGCCGAACTGCTTGGCCTGTTTGATCGACAGGACCGCGTCGCGGCCGAAGTTGATATTGACGACGACGTCGGCGCCGCTGTTGGCGACGTTCAGGAGATAGGAGCTGAACTCCGTCGTGCCCAACGGGGAGACCTGGTCGGTGGCGGTGGTCCAGCCGCCCTCCTTCAGAAACTCCTCCATCGACTTCTGAACTGTGTGGCCGTACGTGTAGTCGGGCGTCAGATACGCGACCTTCTTGTCCTTGCCGAGGGTCTTGATCAGTTGGGGAGCGATCGCTTTCGCCGCCGTCTGGCCATAAAAACACTCGCGGAAGGAATAGCGGACGCAGTCCTTGCCCGTGGTGTCGTTCGAGCCCGAAATTCCCGGGCAGATAGATCACCTTCTCGCGGTCGGCGACCTTGTTGTCGGCCACCGCCTCGGCGCTGGAGACGCTTCCGGTGACCATCACCGCCTTATTGTCGCTGATGAACTTCGAGAGGTTCTGCACGGCGGTGTTCGGCTTCGCCTCGCTGTCGGCGATCCCATATTTGACCTCTTTGCCGAGGACGCCCTTCTTGATGTTGGGCGAGATCTTCTGCATCAGCGCATTGCCTTCGTTCAGATGCTCGATGGCCAGCTGATATCCCTTGATGAGGTCCTCTCCGGCCGCCGCGTAAGTGCCGGTGCGGGGCACCGATATGCCGACGAACACCGAGGGGCCGGAGGAGCCGTCAGGCCAGGTTCCCAGCGGCGGGTTGTCTGCGGCGCGCGCCGGCAGGATCAGCCCGCCCGGCAAGAGCGCGCCGCCGATGATCCCGGCGGCGCCGTGCAGCGCCGCGCGGCGAGACACCGTGTTGGTCAGGATTGTGTTGATCGTCCGTGACATGAATTATCCTCCCAGTGGAGACTTTCGAGTTGACCCGGCTCTAAGTTCGAAAGCCGGGGCGAAGGCGCTCGGATTTACGCCGACAAGAGTAGCCGACCGCCTCGATCATGATCGTAGGTAGTCCCGGCTGAGGTCTGGATCGTCAATTAGACTTTCGTCAAATTGGCGAGGGGGGCCGTCAGCCCTCGGGAGTTTGTCTTCAGCGTGCGAATGAGAAGGGCCGCTCCTGGCGGAACGGCCCTTCCATTGTCGCGCCCACGCAAAGTTCGCCCGGGCCCTAGAGTTCTTGCCTAGCGACTGCTATGCGCGAAATTCCTTCGCAGGGACAATAACCCAGGCCTTGTCGATCACGCGGGGCGGAAGACAATGAGACACTGGATCACCTCCTTTCGGCTGGTTGACGACGACCATCATGTTAGGGCGATTCGCGGAAATTAAAAGCGGGATTTTTCTTCGCGAAGTTAAGGATTTGTTAGCAACCTTTGACTCCGCCCTGCCGCCGCGGGCTGACGGAAGAGTCGAGCCGCTTGAGCGCTTGATCCAAAAGCGCCCAGTTTGCGTATTAACGCTTAGCGGACGATCGAACGCGCTTCGATAATGCGCGCCCCTTTGGAGGTCCAATCATGTCCACTCCCTCACTGACGCGCCGGGTCGCCCTCGCGACCGGCGCATTTGTTCTGGTCAGCCTCGTCGCTTCCCAGGGCGCCCTTGCCCGTTATGCTTATCGCGGCGATGGGGGCATTCGGGTCGACGTTGCGCCGTTGCGCGAAAACGCTGGCGAACCGACCGCGAGTTGGGTCGAGCAGGCGCTGCCGGGCCAGCTTGCTCAAAGCCTCGCCGCCCGAGGGGCGAGCCCCAACGTTTCGGTGCGGATCGACTATCTCACGCTGGGGTCAAACGTTGGCGCGGTCGGCCCCGCCGGTTCGTCGTATGACACGATCCAGGGGATCGCGACGATCAACGGCGTGGAGAAGCCGGTTCGGGCGACGTCGTCCTATTATCCGATGGCGGTCGACCAGACGATGATCGACCAATCGAACCGCGAACGGGTGGCGCAGCTCACCCAAGCCCTCGCCTATTGGATTGCGCAAGACGCCCGCTGATGGCGGCATGTCGTGCGCCGTCCGGGGAACCTGACCGCGACAGGGGGCCAGAGCTGTCCCGGCTCGCCTCTCTCAGAGCAGGGCGCGCCAGTCGGGCGGAATTGTGACCCAAATTCGCCCATATTGGGTGGGAAGGTTAACGGGTCGTCAATTCGGCGCGCCTTGGGCGCGCGGCGGGGGTCGCATTATGTCCATTTTCATGCCAACGCGCAGGACGGCCGTTGCGGCGTTCGGCGCCAGCGCGGTCGCCGCGTTTGCGGCGACCCGCGACGCGCTTGCGCGCTCGACCCTTCCGCCGCGCGGAACGGTGGACGTCGGCCCTTGCGCGCGAACGCCGGCGATCCGACCGCCACCTGGGTGGCGCAGGATCTTCCAGCCGCGCTCGCGCAAGCGCAGAGCGACCGGGGAGGCGCTGGCGCGCCAATCTCGGCGCGGGTCGACTACGTCACTCTGGGACCGAGCAGCGGAGGGGTTTGCGGTCCCTCCCCGGATCAGATTATCGGGGCTGTGACAGTCGGCGGCGTGACGAGGCCGTTGCGCGCGTCGACGAGCTACTCTCCCTCTCCGGTCGACCAAGCGATGATCGAACAGTCCAACCGCAATCGTGTATTGCGATTGGTGCAGGCCTTCGCCTTCTGGGCGGTCAGGGAGGTTTGAGACAGCCGGTTCTCCGTGCTAAGCCGCCCCGGCGACCGCCTCGCAGACGTCGCTGACCAGGGTGTCGACGAGCGCCTTGTCGTCCGCTTCGCCCATCACCCGGATGACCGGCTCGGTGCCGGAAGGGCGAATGACGAGCCGTCCGCGATCGCCGAGCCGCGCGGTCGCGTCGGCGATCGCCTTCGTGACCGCCGGGTTCTCCAGCGGCTTGCCGCCGTTGAAACGAACATTGCGCAGCACCTGCGGCAGCGGCTCGAAGCGCCGGCAGACCTCGCTCACCGGCTTGCCGAGCCGGTGCACGACCGCCAGCACCTGCAGCGCCGAGACGAGACCATCGCCGGTCGTCGAATAGTCGGACAGGATGATGTGGCCCGACTGTTCGCCGCCGACGTTGTAGCCCTTCTCGCGCATCCGCTCGATGACGTAGCGATCGCCGACCGCGGTGCGCTCGAGCGTCGAGGCCGAGGCCGGCGAGATGCCGCTCCAGGCCGAGGTTCGACATCACCGTCGCGACGATGCCGGGCTTCGCGAGGCGTCCCTCGTCGCGCCAGCTCTCCGCGATGACGGCCATCACCTGGTCGCCGTCGATCACATGGCCCTTTTCATCGACGATGATCATCCGGTCGGCGTCGCCGTCGAGCGCGATCCCCACATCCGCCCGCATTTCGCGCACCTTGCGCGCCAGCGCCTCGGGCGCGGTCGACCCGACCTCGAAATTGATGTTGAGCCCGTTCGGCTCGACGCCGATCTTGATCACTTCGGCGCCGAGCTCCCACAGCGCCTCGGGCGCGACTTTGTAGGCGGCGCCGTTGGCGCAATCGATGACGATGCGCATTCCGTCGAGCGAGACCTCGCGGCTGAGCGTCCGCTTGGCGTATTCGATATAGCGGGCCTGGACGTCGTCGATGCGCTTGGCGCGGCCCAGATCCGGAGAGCGGGCGAGCATCGGCGCGACGTCGCCGTCCATCAGCGCCTCGATCCGCGCCTCGACCTCGTCGGAGAGTTTGAAGCCGTCCGGCCCGAACAGCTTGATGCCGTTATCCTCGTAGGGGTTGTGGGAGGCGGAAATCATCACCCCGAGATCGCAGCGCATCGAGCGGGTCAGCATCGCGACCGCCGGCGTCGGGACCGGGCCCAGCAGCAGCACGTCGATGCCGACCGACGTGAAGCCCGCGACCAGCGCGTATTCGATCATGTAGCTGGAGAGCCGCGTGTCTTTGCCGATGACCACGCGCTGGCGATGTTCGCCCCGCTGGAAGGCGAGGCCGGCCGCCTGGCCAACCTTCAGCGCCACATCCGCCGTGATCTTGCTGTTGGCCCGGCCCCGAATGCCGTCGGTGCCGAAATATTTGCGCGCCATGACCGAACGTTTCCTGAGGCAAAGCCAAGGAGAATCGAAACATCGCCTTCTTATCGCATATTCGATGAACAAAGCGTCACGATTCGTTTCCGGCTGTTAACGCTTCGCGGCGGCGTTGCCGAAGCTGGGCTCGGCGCCTAGACTGCGTTTCGGCGCCCGAAGAGGAGGGCCGAGGAGGAGAACGCCGCCGATGATCCGCACCGTCGCCACCAAGCCCTTCGCCGATCAGAAGCCCGGCACCTCGGGATTGCGCAAGCAGGTTCCGGTATTCCAGCAGCCTGGCTATCTCGAAAACTTCATCCAGTCGATCTTCGACTCGCTGGAGGGGTTCCAGGGCAAGACGCTGGTCGTCGGCGGCGACGGCCGCTTCTTCAACCGCGAGGCGATCCAGATCGTGGTCAAAATCGCGGCCGCCAATGGTTTCGGCCGGATCGTGATTGGCCAGGGCGGCATTCTCTCGACCCCTGCGGTCTCGGCG
This sequence comes from uncultured Alphaproteobacteria bacterium, assembly GCA_963839185.1. GTDB lineage: Bacteria > Pseudomonadota > Alphaproteobacteria > Rhizobiales > Beijerinckiaceae > Roseiarcus. Next base: position 52,413 of record CAWIUD010000014.1, read on the forward strand.
CTGATCCGGGCTATTCACGCCTTCGGCGGCATCATCCTGTCGGCGAGCCACAACCCCGGCGGCCCGCAAGGCGATTTCGGCGTCAAGTACAACATCGGCGCCGGCGGTCCTGCGCCGGAGAAGATCACCGACGCGATCTTCGCCCGCACCAAGGCCATTGCGGCTTACAAGATCGTCGACGCTCCCGACGTCGACATTGATCGGCTGGGCGTCACCAAACTCGAAGGCGCCGAGATCGAGATCGTCGATCCGGTCACGCAATATCTGTCGCTGATGAAGACGCTGTTTGACTTCGACGCCATCCGCGCCCTGTTCGCCGCGGGTTTTCGCATGCGCTTCGACGCCCTGCACGCCGTCACCGGACCCTACGGCCATGCGATTTTCGAGAAGGAGCTGGGCGCGGCGCCGGCACGGTGGTCAACGGCACGCCGCTGCCCGATTTCGGCGGCCATCATCCCGATCCCAATCCGACCTACGCCAAGGACCTCTACGACCTGATGATGTCGCGCGAGCGCGCCCGATTTCGGCGCGGCCTCGGACGGCGACGGCGACCGCAACATGATCGTCGGGCGGAACATGTATGTCACGCCTTCGGATTCGCTGGCGATCCTCGCCGCCAACGCGCGTCTTGCGCCCGGCTACGCCAAGGGCCTCGCGGGCGTCGCCCGCTCGATGCCGACCAGCGCCGCTGCGGACCGCGTCGCCGCCAAGCTCGGGATCAAAGCCTACGAGACGCCGACCGGGTGGAAGTTCTTCGGCAACCTGCTCGACGCCGGCCTTGCGACGCTGTGCGGCGAGGAAAGCTTCGGCACCGGCTCCAATCACATCCGCGAGAAGGACGGCGTCTGGGCGGTGCTGTTCTGGCTCAATATCCTGGCCAGCCGACGGATATCGGTCCTCGACCTCGTTCGCGAGCACTGGGCGACTTATGGCCGCAACTATTATACGCGCCACGACTACGAGGAGATCGACCTCAAGGCGGCGCAGGGCCTGATGACCGCGCTCGACGATGCGGCCAAGACCCTGCCGGGCCGCACGCTCGGCGCCTTCAAGGTCGAAGCCGCCGACGATTTCGCCTATCACGATCCGGTCGACGGCTCGGACGCCGACCATCAGGGGATCCGGGTCCTGTTCGAGGGCGGCTCGCGCATCGTCTACCGGCTGTCGGGTACCGGCACGGTCGGCGCGACGCTGCGCGTCTATATCGAGCACTACGCCCCGCCGGGCGGCAATCTTGGCCAGGAGACGCAGGCCGCGCTCGGCGAACTGATCAAGCTGTCGCGCGACCTCGCGCAAATCGAAACGCGGACCGGCCGCAAGGCGCCGAGCGTGATCACCTGAGGCGCGTCGGCAGAACCACGCCCCGCCGCCGTTCAGCCGCTTTTTGCGCGACGTCGTGGCCTTTGCTCTTTCCTATTGGTTAGAATCGCGCGGGCCTCGGCAGCCGTCCGCCCGCGTGACCGCTGTCTTGTCCGCCGAGCATGCTCGCTCTCCGCCGGCGAACGACTATGTTTCACCGTTTCGGACGGTGAGGCAAGGCAGAAGCTTTGCCGGCCGGGATTTCAGTGATGGCTGGACGGCGGACGCCGAACGGCGTCGGCGCGCCAAGATCGTCCTTGTCAGAACCCCATGCGAAGGGTTGCGCCCTCGATCGGCCGTCAAAGCAACAGTGGCTTTTTCCGCGCGCGTCCCTTAGGCTCGCGGGAACGGCTGAGTGGCGAATTCAAACAAGAACACAATTTTCAGAGTCCATTCCAAGGGGAGGTTCGCGTGAAAAAGAACTTTCGGCGCCGGTTTTGGATCGAAGCAGCGCTGGCGTTGCTCACCGGCTTCCTCGCCCTGATCACCCCAATATTTCCGGATTGGATCGAGCTCATATCGGGCTGGGACCCTGACCAGCATGACGGGTCGGTCGAACGGCTGATCGTCATTGGCCTGTTCATCGTCTGTGCTGCGCTTTTCGGGCTCGCCTTCACGGAGTGGCGGCGCACGCCGGCCGTGACATCGGCCTAACAGGCTCGCGTCGGCGGCGCCCGGCGCAGCCCCGCTGAGTCCGCGATCCGCTCCCAAGCGCGAACCAGGAGCCTTGGATTGAAGACGACATAGGCCGTTGAGGCCGCAGAAGCCTTGAGCATAGCCGCGGCGGCAGGAGGGGAACGCGATGGTCAAATCCTTGCTCTGGCTTATTGAGGCGATCTTCCTTGCGATTACGAAGGACCTGATTCCATCCCTGATCGCGGTTTTCGGCGCGCTACTGGCGCTTCTGAGGTGGGTGTTGAACAAGAAGGAGGACGGCGAAGAACCGTTCACCATGTCGTCTTGCGTGCCGATCAATCACCCGAACTTCAAGCGGCCCGATCCACTCATCTACGACCAGTACTATTTGATGAGTTTGGGCCTCGCGGTAAGCTGGCAAAATCCCGACATCGAGATTTTTCAGGGCGGCGTTCCCGTCGCCTCCACCTTTGAGCTGCAACCGGCGACCACCTACACCGTCAGGGCGCGCATCTGGAACGCCTCGACCGGCGGCGTCTGCGGCGACATGCCGGTCATCTTCTCCTACCTCAGCTTCGGCGTGGGAACCCAGTCCCATCCGATCGGTCAGACGAGCGTCAATCTCGGGGTGAAGGGCTCGGCCAGTTGCCCCGCCTTCGCGACGATGAATTGGACCACGCCGGCGGTCCCCGGCCATTATTGTGTTCAGGTGTCCTTCGCCTGGCCCGACGATCTCAACCCGTTCAACAATCTTGGCCAAGAAAACACCCAGGTGGTGATGGCGGCCTCGCCCGGGGTGTTCACCTTTGCGCTGCGCAACGCCGATACGGCGCGCAAAGCGTTTCGGTTCGCGGCGGATGTCTTCGCGATCATGCCGCCGCCGCTATGCTCCGACCCGCGCGTCAAAGCGAGGAGCGGCGCCCAAGGGGGCGTCCCTTCCGTCGCGAGATCGCGCAATTCGCGCGCCTCCAATCCCTTGCCGGCGGGCTGGACGATTGCCTTTGCGCCCGATGCGCCAACCCTCGACCCTGGTGAGCAGATCGACGTGACGGTGACCGTCACGCCGCCAAATGGCTTCACCGGGGATCAGCCGATCAACGTCCACACGTTCTCCGGCTCAACCTTGATCGGCGGCGTGACCGTGACCCTGCGACGCGCCTGACAGGAGAGTTCGATGTCATTCACCGATCACACGCAATGCGTCGCGCCATCCAACTACTCCGGGCCGTTTGTCGGCAGCGGCGCCATGGTCGCGGTCATCGTCGCCGCGATCGCCGCCCTCATTTTCGATCCGGGCGCGCTGACGCTCACCTTGATCATTGGCGGCATTGGCTACTGCCGGTGGTGGTTGTTCGGCCGGCTGGTCTGCCTGGGGGGCAACCGCTGCATCATCGGCCTGCCGCTCGGCGTCTACGGCCAGGCCAACCAAGTCGGGTTTTTTGGCAAGTTCGACACTGACTTCAGCGCCGATATTCTGCTCGCGCCGAGCTTGCTCACCGACTCCATCCAGCAAGTGGCCGCCAAGAACGCCGTCCAGGGCAACATGCTCCAGGACCAGCGGTTCGCCAACAATCCCGTCAACCCATTGGCCGGCGACCTGCAGACCATGTACCAAAATCACGACAATCTCTCGTTCACCGGCGAAGCGGAAAGTCCGGCCGATCTGGTCGGCGCGGCCGGGCAGATCGATCAGGACGACAACCTCAATATCGCGGGTCAGGCCATTCTCACCCCAGAGCAGGGGGCGTCGTTGGGACTTGCCGCCCCCGGCGCCCTCAATGCTCAGGGGCTGGTGGTTCCCAACCAGTGGGCGGCCAACACCTTTCACATCCCCGGCGATCAGATCAGCGACAGCAACGGCAACCTGCAGATGTGCACCTCATTCAGCGAGGGTCTGTCCGGCGCGTCGGAACCCGCCTGGGCGGGTCTGGTCAGCATCACCGCCTGGACGCTGTCGTCGCCCGGCGGCACGACGTTCACCTTTGCCGCCAACAACTCCAACGCAGTCGGCGACACGATCCTGCTCTCGGGCTTCCGCGACAGCCTGTTCTTCAACAATCAGACCGCCAAGGTCACCGGCGTCACCCCAACCGGCTTCACGGCGACCGTGACGCCGCTCGCCGTGGGATCCGAGACGCCGGCCGTGGGAACCACCACCGAGAGCGGCTCCGGCTTGACGCTCGGCGCCCTGACGATGGACGACAACATCCAATGGTCAGCGCAAGGCCCGCCTCCCGCCGGCTCGGGCACGTTCGAGGTCGAGTTTGAAGGCTCGGGCGTCTGGGATCTCTATCAGGCCCTTTTGGTGGCCTCTGTGCCGGCCGCGATCGGCGCGGTGGTCTGCGTGATCCCGCTTATCGGCTGGGCGCTCTGTCTGATCCTGTCGCTGATTGCGCTTGCCATCGTCGGCATTGGCGCGCTTGTTGCTCAGACCGACAGCAGCCCCGACGTCACTGTGTCCGGGGGGACCATCCATCCTGGCCAGGACGTCCTGTTCGTGATGGGACGCTGGGTGCTGGATTCAGCCCATACCGGCTGGAACGAACTGCATCCGGTGATCGCCGCCCAAAAGATCGGCTCGGTCGATCATGCCAACGTCGTCACTGGCAATCCCTGGATCGGCACCGACTTTGCCGACCCGGTCAAGTTGAAGACCAAGCTCGACGCGATGTGCGGCCTCACCGGCGAAGCTGGGTCGGCGCTGACCGTGGCGGCTCAGGGCGAGCCACAAAACCAATGGTCGATTTACCCGCTTGTCGACGGCTGCACCGCGGCGCCCGCGCCGCCGAACATCCAATAGGCGCGATCCTGCCCGTGTCCACCGCCGGCGTCCGGTCGCGCGCTAGGAGGCGCCCGCCGCCGACTCGGCGCGCCACGGCGGGGCTGATCATCGCCCTCGTTCTGGGCCTCATGGCGTTCGTCGCCGGCGACGTGGTGGCGCATCGATACGGCTTCGCGCCATGCCCTTGCGGGACGGCGAGATAGGATCATCGCCTACCTCCGCAGCGCCTCCAGCACCTTCGTCGACGCGCGGCCGTTGACCGGCAGGCCGTTCTTGCCCTGAAAGTCGGCGATCGCCTCTCTGGTCTTGGTCCCGATCGCGCCGTCCGGCTCGCCGACGTCATAGCCGTGCTTCGCAAGCAGCGCCTGCAACTCGCGCCGCCCGGCGCGCGACAGGCCTGGATCGTCCGTCGGCCAAGGCGTGACGATGCCCGGGCCGCCCGCAAGGCGATCGGCGAGCACGCAAGCCGAGAGCGTGTAGGATTCGGCGGCGTTATAGGAGTAGACGGCGTCGAAATTGCGCGTCACGAGGAACGCCGGGCCGTCCGGGCCCGCCGGCAGGAGCAGCCCCGCATCGCCCTCGCCAAGCGCGCGCCCGTCGATGCGGGTCAACCCGCGCGCCGCCCAGAACGACATCGACTGCTTCGCCCTGCGCCCCGAGGGGCCGGAATATCCCGGCGGCAACTTCACTTCGAAGCCCCAGGCGAGTCCCGTGCGCCAGCCGGACTTCCTCAGATAATTCGCTGTGGACGCCAGCGCGTCGGGCGCCGAAATCGACGATGTCGCGCCGCCCGTCGCCCTGAAAATCGACCGCGAGCCGCAGGAACGTCGAGGGCATGAACTGCGTCTGCCCGAACGCTCCCGCCCACGATCCGGCGAGCTTGTCCGCCGGGACGTCGCCGCGGTCGATGATCTTCAGCGTCGCCATCAGTTCGGAGCGGAAATAGCCCGCGCGCTCGCCGAAGCAGGCGAGCGTCGACAACGACTGGACGAGCGGGCGCTTGCCCATCTCGGCGCCGAAATTCGACTCCACGCCCCAGATCGCCGCCAGCATATAGCGGCTCACGCCGTAGGTCTCCTCGGCGCGGGCGAGCGCGCGCGCTTCCCGCGCCATCGCCGCCTTGCCGTCGGCGACGCGCTGGTCATCGACGAGGCCCGCGACATAGTCCCAGATCGGCGTCTTGAACTCCGGCTGCTCCTTCTGGAAGTCGAGCACTTTCATGTCCGGCGTCAGCCCGCGGAACGCCGTGTCGAGCGTCGCCTGCGAAATCCCGGCGCGGGCGCCGTCGGCCCGCAGCGACGCGACGCAATCCGCAAAATCCGCCCGCACCGGCCCGGCGAGCGCGAGCAGCGACGCCGAGGCTGCGCCAACCGACAAAGCAATGCGATTCATGGCGCGATCATCGGTGATTCTGGCGCGTGCGTCGAGCGATCGCGGAGCGCCGGACGCGCGCCTTCCGTTTCCCGCGAAAGCGGCCGACTTGGTTCGCGATCTTTCGTGGCAAAGCCTGTAGAACAGCAATCGCCGCATCCTCGGAATAAGAGGGCGAACGGCAATATTCGTCAGGGAGGTTAGTCATGGCTCTCAATCCAATTCCGATCAGCTTCGCTCCGGGCTCATGGGGCGCCATCGTCAACGGGCAGGTCGCCAATCTCAACAACGCCCGGCCTTTTTCCCTGAGCGCCCGAGCCGGGCAATTTCTGACCATGATTTTCGACGGGGGCGGTCCCCCCGATGGCAAGAGCGGCGACCCCTTGGGCGCGCAGGTCAGCGACCCCGACGGCAACCTGCTCGACGCCACCAATCCGCACGGCGAATCCGGCCTGACCGTCCAGTTGCCGAAAACCGGGACCTATCAAATCGTCATCGGCCTCGACAACATGGAAACCCAATGGTCAGGGACCTTCACCTTATGCGTTCTGGTCGTGAACGGAGAGCGCGCGGTTTAGGGGACGATTTCGGACGAGCCGTCATTGCGAGAAGCGAAGCGACGAAGCAATCCAGGAGAACGTGGGGCGCGGGCAGCGGCTGGATCGCGTCGCTTCGCTCGGACTGCGGCGTTGTTCCGGCAGTCGAGCGCATTGACGACATGACGTCTCGGGCGCGGCGGCGAGCGTAAACAACACAAAGCTCACGGCACGAGATTCAGCGCCTCGCACACCGCGACGGGATTGCGCCCAATGACGACAAGGTAAGCGCGAGCAGCAGCGTCAGGGTCTTTGCGGCCCTGCTCCCAATCCCGCAACGTGCCGAGCGGTATCTGAAAGCGTCCCGCAAATTCCTCCTGCGACAGACCGAGCGCGCGGCGAATGACCTTAACCTGAGGCGTCCGCTTCATGCGGGTCAACCGTTCCGGCGAGAGCGGCTGCGCATCGGGGTCGGCGAGCGCGGCAGCATGGCGCGGGCGTCGCTCATCGCATCAAAGCGGCTCCAATCGTGTTTCGTGGTCTTAGGCGTTGGCTTCATGGTACTGTCGTCATTCATGGGGCTCCGCTCCTCTGGCCGAGATGATGCGGATCGCTTCGCCTCGCATCGTATAGGCGACATAGAGCAAACGACCTTCGGCCATACCGATTACGGGCGTAACGGTCTTCGCTAAAAACATATTGAGATTGTTATTTCTAAAATTGCGGATTAGTGCTATGATATCTCGTTTTTCAGAACCGTGACCGCGCCCCTCGATTTCACTCCCTTCTCGAGCTGCCGCCCGTCTTTCGGGACCGGAGCCCATTGGACCAGCATCAAGCCCTTGAAAACGCCCAAAACGACAAGGGGCCAACTCTTGTCAAAAGTTGGCATGGATTTGGGTTTGGCGCCACATCGGCTTGGGCTTGGCGCCACGATAGCGCTGCGGTCGGCGCCACCTGGCGCCGTGCTCAACTGAATGGAGCGAGCGCCTACGGCTTCGTCCACTTGCCGTTGGCCTTCGACGACTTGACCGCCGCCTCGACGAAGGCGAGGCCTTTGACCCCATCGTCGATGGTCGGGAAATGCACACCCTTGGGCGGTTTTTTTCCCGACCGCGCGGCCTTGATGGCCAGCGCCACCTCCGAATAGATGTTGGCGAACCCTTCCAGATAGCCCTCGGGGTGTCCGGGCGGAATGCGGGTCACCCGCCCCGCGGCTTCGCCCGAATCGGGCCCGCCGCGCGTCACGATGCGGGTCGATTTGTCGAGCGGCGACCACAGGAAGTGGTTCGGGTCGGCCTGGACCCAATGCACGCCGCCCTTGGTCCCGTAGACGCGCAGCCTGAGCCCGTTCTCGTTGCCCGGCGCGACCTGGCTCGCCCAGATCGCCCCGCGCGCCCCGTTGGCGTAGCGCAGCATGATCTGCGCATTGTCGTCGAGCTGGCGGCCGGCGCCGAACGCGGTGAGATCGGCGGCGAGCTCGGCGAGTTCGAGCCCGGTCACGTAGTCGGCGAGATTATAGGCGTGGGTGCCGATGTCGCCGAGCGAGCCGCCCGCGCCGGAGCGTTGCGGATCGACCCGCCATTCGGCCTGTTTGTTGCCGGTCGTTTCCGTCGGGCCGGTCAGCCAGTCCTGCGGATATTCGGCGTGGACGAGGCGGATCTCGCCAAGCTCGCCGCCCTGCGCCATCTCGCGCATGCGGCGCACCAGCGGGTAGCCGGTGTAGTTGTGGGTCAGCGCGAACACGAGGCCGGACTTCTCGACCGCGGCGCGCATCTTCTTCGCCTCCGCAAGGCTCACCGTCAGCGGCTTGTCGCAGATCACGTGGATGCCGGCCTTGAGGAACGCGTAGGTCGGCCCGGCGTGGACATGATTCGGGGTCACGATCGCGACCGCCTCGATTCCGTCCGGGCGCTTCGCCTCGGCCGTCGCCATGCTCTGGTAATCGGGGTAAATGCGATCGGCCGCCAAGCCCAGCGCTTCGCCGGAGCGGCGCGCCTTCTCGGGCGTCGACGACAGGGCGCCGGCGACGAGTTCGTAGTGATCGTCGATGCGTGACGCGATTCGGTGCACGGCGCCGATGAATGCGCCCTCGCCGCCGCCCACCATCCCGAGCCTGATCCTGCCGCCTTTCCTGGCGTCGCCGCGTCCCTCGATGGCCATGCCCGATGTCTCCTCCCGGTCAGCGCAGTCCCAGCGCGCGCTTGATCTGCTTTTTGTCGACCGCGCCGCCGGCGAAGTCGTCGAACGCCTTTTCCGTGACGCGGATGATGTGATGCTTGATGAAGTCGGCCCCCTCGCGCGCCCCGTCCTCAGGGTGCTTGAGGCAGCATTCCCATTCAAGCACCGCCCAGGACGAATAGCCGTATTGCGCCATCTTGGAGAAAATGCCCGCGAAATCGACCTGCCCGTCGCCGAGAGAACGGAAACGTCCGGCGCGTTCGACCCACGGCGCATAGCCCGAGTAGACGCCCTGGCGTCCGGTTGGATTGAACTCGGCGTCTTTCACGTGAAACGCCTTGATCCGCTCGTGATAGATGTCGATGAATTCGAGATAGTCCAGCTGCTGCAGCACATAGTGCGACGGGTCGTAAAGAATGTTGCAGCGCTTGTGGCCTTTCAGCGCGTCGAGAAAGCGCTCGAACGTCGTCCCGTCGAAAATGTCCTCGCCCGGATGAATCTCGTAGGCGACGTCGACGCCGGCATCGTCGAACGCGTCGAGAATCGGCTTCCAGCGCCTGGCCAGCTCCGCGAACGCCGTCTCGATGAGCCCGGGCGCGCGCTGGGGCCATGGGTAGACGTAGGGCCAGGCGAGAGCGCCCGAAAACGTTGCATGGGCCTTGAGGCCCAGATGCTTCGACGCCGCCGCCGCCAGCATCATCTGCGCGACCGCCCATTTCTGGCGCTCCGCGGGCCGCCCATGGACCTCCTTCGGCGCGAACGCGTCGAACGCGTCATCATAGGCCGGATTGACCGCGACAAGCTGGCCTTGCAGATGCGTCGACAGCTCGGTGATCGCGAGGCCGTGGCTGGCGGCGATCCCTGTCAGTTCGTCGCAATAGGTCTTCGACGACGCGGCCTTGGCAAGGTCGAAGAGCCTGCCGTCCCAGCTCGGAATCTGTACGCCCTTATAGCCGAGCGAGCCGGCCCATTCACAGATCGAAGCAAAGCTGTTGAACGGCGCCGCGTCGCCGGCGAATTGCGCCAGGAATATCGCCGGACCCTTGACCGTGCTGGCCATGATCGTCTCCTCCCCTTAGTCGTCTTTCCATTCGATGGATCTTGCCCGCATTTCCCGAAGGCGCAAGCGAGTCCTCGTCTACGCGGGCAACTGGATAAACGGCCAGACGCGATCTCGCCCAGCTCAGGAGATCGACCGACAGCCCGCGTCCGCCGAACGTTGCGGCGGGTCCGGCCTCTTACATCCCGAGAATGTGGCGAACCAGGCTTCCCCCTCGTCCCTCAAGAAGCGATCGGGCGGACGCGCTTGCCCCTCAAGCCGCAACATCCGTCCCCTGTCTCGCCTTCCGCCAAAGCTGACATGTCAGCGGATAGCTAGCACCACGAACCTCGGGGAGTAAAGCAACGACCCCCGCGCATCGGCGCGCCGCCTGACCCTTGGGATTGCGCGGACCGAGCTGCCCGGCGGCGCTTACAAAGCGGTAACTCCTCGGCGCTAAGCAGGGAGGCGTCCGAATGAATTGGACCAGTCGATTGCGTCATCGCCGGCCGCGATAGCGACCGGTGATCATCGCCGCCATGATGGCCGTCCGAGCGCATTTCTGAGAGGTCGGCCGGAATGCGCGCCGTTGTCCCCCAGATCGCCCCTCAATTCATTGTCGACAGCGCGACGCCGACCTAGCGACCGCTTTTGTCAGCAGAAAAAGCCCGATTATGAGCGTCCCTCAATCTCTTCGTTCGCGCCTCAACGCAGGTTACGCGCTCGGCGCTATCCTCCTCGGCGTTGCGTCTCTGACCGTGTTGCGAATCTTCGCGCCAGGCGAAACCCCGATATTCGAGATTCTGCTGTTCGGCTGGCTGGGCGTCGCGCTCGGCCGTCTAACGGTTGGCGCAGGGACGCACGATGGTCCTCACGCCGGCGAAGCGCGGAAGGATCGAGAGGCGGCGCGCAAGCATGAGGAGAAGTTCGACCGCGTTCTGCAGCAGGTCGTGAAGGTGCTTCAGACGCATCTCATCGACAGCGAGACATTCTCCGAGCACCTCGACGGGGCCAGCAGGCGCCTGTCAAAGCAACATAGCGCGGGTCCGATCAATGAAATCGTCATGGCGCTCATCGATGACAATCGCGAAATGCGCAACAAGCTTTCCAGCGTTAGGGACCAACTTGAAGAGTCGCGCCTTCAGGTGGTCCAGCTGCAATCGACGCTTGAGCGCGCCGAGGAATCTGGACTGCGCGACGTTGTGACCGCGATCGGGAATCGCCGGTATTTCGACGCTTGCTTCGTGGAAGAGGTGGAAAAGGCGCGGAGGACGGGCGACAACTTTTGTCTCGCCCTCACTGACATCGACAAGTTCAAGCTTGTCAACGATCGATTCGGCCACCTGGTCGGCGACCGACTTTTGCGCCTCTTCGCCAATATTCTGGTTCAGAACGTGCGAGGTCAAGACAAGGTGGCGCGGTTTGGCGGCGAGGAGTTCGCGTTGATGTTTCCTGGCGCGCGCCTCATCGACGCGGAGAGCGCGTTGGAGCGAATCCGCAGGATTCTCGAGTCCAAGCAGTGGACTGTGGAGCCAAGCGGCGAGCGCGTCGGCAAGGTGACCGCGTCTTTCGGCGTCGCCCTGCTCGAGCCAAACGAGTCGCCCAATGATCTTCTTCAGCGGGTCGATCAAAGGCTCTACGAAGCGAAAATTCGGGGAAGAAATCGCGTCGTTGGCGGCGGTTCGGACGACGAGTTCTTTTCCCCCTCGCGACCGGCGCGCACCGGTCGCGCCGGCGCCCCCTGAGCATTCCTAGAATGGTCCGATGGAGATGTTCGACAGCCAAGGCGACGCCTTTCAGCGCACTCTCAAGGAGGTCTGGCGTAACGGCCGCCCCGAGGGTGACGAGAACGAATCACGATCCGCGTCGCTTCGGCGAATGCGCACAGGCGTCGATCTTGGTCCGCTGCCCAGCGCTGGCGGGGAGGAGCGCTTTGGTCTGGCGATGGGCTGGGCAGGCGGGCAGCCCGACCGGCCGAGACCTCAGGCTGCGCCGCGCGATCTCGGTCCGACTTCTGCGGCCACGCCGGCTCAGATCGCTGTGGAGCTAGGGCTCGGCAGATCGCTGACCCTCGCTCAACTGACGGCGCGTTGGCGCGATTTCGTTTGGCGCAACCATCCCGATCGTCAACCTGTTCAGTCGCGCGCCCGCGCCGACGCCCGCGTCGCGATCGCGAATGCGCTCTATGATCGAGCCCGTCGCGAGATCAAAAGCGGGCGGTGACGCTCATCAGCTCATTCGAAGATCATCTTGCGGGCAAAGAGCGAAGCGCCGTTCGCGTCCTTCGCTACGCTGAGCATCGTCGCGCCCTTATCGTCCAGCAAGGCCCAGCCGCCGCCGCGCGATACGATCGCTCCGACGCGGCCGAGGCCAGGCACGTTGTCGCCGGGCGCGACGGCGCGAATTTGACCGCCTATCCTCAACCAAACGCGATCCGCTCGAGCAGCAATAATCTCGGCGGGCCCCGCGTCCGGTTGCGACTTGCCCGTGGAGGGGGGAACCGAGCCTGTCGTCATTATGTCGAGTGGAGGCGCCAAGCGCCGTGGGGACTGCGGGGGAGGCTGGACCCGAATCGGTGCAGCAGGCGACCCGCGCGGCTGAGCGAAGATCATCAAGTATTCCATGCCATTGACGCGCGTTTTTCCCTCGCCGTAGGCGAGCATGTAAACCGCAAAGGCGCCGGACAGGCCGGCCAGCGCCGTTCCGATCGCGCGGAGCGCGATTTCCTGACCATGAACCAATTCGCCGCCTCTCACGTTTCGGTCGGCTTCGCATCGCTGCGCAACGCAGCGGCGAGATCAATGAATGGATCCTCGCTCCCCGGCGCGTCTGCCGACTGGTTCATCGCGTCATAGATCCGAGGCGCCGATTTGATCGCCTTGTCGAGGACGGGATCAGCGCCGGGCGCATACCCGCCCATTAGGCGCAGATCACGGGTCTCCTCATAACGAGCGATCAGCGATCGCAGGTTGGTCACCAGCTTGCGCTGTTCAGGGGTCCAGACGAGGTGCGTCAGCCGTGAGACCGACGAGAGAATGTTTACCGCCGGATATCGGCCCTCGTCCGCGATAGCGCGGTCCAACACGATATGACCGTCCAGGGCACCGCGAACGGCGTCTGCGACCGGGTCGTTGTGGTCGTCCCCGTCGACAAGCACGGAGAAGATTCCGGTAATCGAACCCGCGTTCTCCTCGCCCGGTCCGGCGCGCTCGAGCAGCCGCGGCAGATCGCTGAACACGCTCGGCGCATAACCGCGCGCGACGGCGGGTTCGCCCGCCGCCAGCGCCACGTCGCGCTCGGCGTGCGCATATCGCGTGATCGAATCGACGATCAGCAATACCGAATCTCCCCGATCGCGGAAATATTCTGCGATCGCCATGGCCGTCTTCGGGGCAAGACGACGCATCATCGGACTCTCGTCTCCGGTCGAGACGACGGAGATCGCGGAATGTCGACCCTTGCCAAGGGAGTCGCCGAGAAATTCCCGCACTTCCCGACCACGTTCGCCGACGAGCGCAATGACAACAGTGTCGAATTGAGGGGAGCGCGCGAGCATTCCAAGCAGAGAGGACTTCCCCACCCCGGAGCCGGCGAATACACCCACTCTCTGACCCAGGCAGAGCGGCGTGAACAGATCGACGACCCGCACGCCGGTGCGGATCGGGGTCTCAACGCGCGCGCGCCTGGAGAGGCGGGGGCGGATGCGCTTCAAGCGACATTACCCTCTCGCCGCAGGCCAACTCGCCCTCGCCGTCCAACGGCCGACCGAGCGCGTCGACAACGCGGCCCCTCCACGACGGGTCCGGGGATAAGGTCAGATTGGTCGCGCGATGGGCGCGAGCGCCGATTGCCGCCTCGCACCGCGCGTCGAACGGCTTAATCGTCGCGGAGACATCGTTGATTTTGACGATTTCGCCGATCTGGAGGCGTTCCCCTACATTGACGCTGACGCACTCGCCAAGCTTCACAAAGCGAGAGAGGCCTTCGACGCAATAGTGAGACACTGACATCTCGGTGAGGACGCCGCTGACGCGAGCAGCCTGCAAATGACGGAGACCCCAGGAAACGCGTTGCCCGAGGCGTTCGAGCGAAGGTATTGCCTGGTCTTGGGAGGAGTCGTCGATCAAGATGACGATCCAAGGTCCTTGATAGCGTCTTGCAGCGAAGACTCGGACTGCGCTGCCTCCGCTGTCACGCCGTCAAATGCGCGTGTCACGTCGATCAATCTCGTCATCTCGCGGACGGGGTCGACGTTGGAGCTTTCGACCGCCCCTTGGACGACGCCATCTCGCGTAAATTCGAGGATTGGCGTCGCCGGCTTGTCTGGCACGACGCCAGAATTTTCTGCGCGTCTCAGGGTCGCGCTTGGATCAATCGCGAAGAGGCCGATCGCCCCAACCTGCCGGCCATTCTGACTGATCATGCCGTCGGCCGAGACGGTCAATGGGCCAGCCGCGCCGTCGACGATGATCGGCGCCCCGCCCGCGTCAAGGATTGCCTCGCCGTTCAGCGTGCGCAAAGTTCCAGATTCGTCGACGCGAGCCCGGCCGTCCCGTGTGTAGACCGGGCCCGATGGCGACTTTATGCCGAACCACCCATCGCCTTGAACCGCGAAGTCGAGCGAATTGTCAGTCTTCACCAATCCCCCGACGCGCCGCGACAAGAAATCGGCGCCGGGTGAGACGTAGTCGAGCCCTGCCTCGCCGGCCCGGGACACTTCCGCTTCGAATGAGACGCCGGTCGCCCGGTACCCGACGGTATTCATATTGGCGATGTTGTCGGCGATGGTTTCCAGCCGCCGCTGCAGCGCGATCTGACCTGACACGGCGACATAGAGCCCATTCTGCACGATCGATTCCGGCTCTGCCCTGAGGGCGCTTCGATCGGAAGGATGATCCAACCTCCTTGCCTGGGACTGACCTCGGCGTTGACAGCTTGGCGTAAGCCTCACCCCGCAAATCTTGAGGCCAATTCGCACTCGGAGCGCGAATCTTGAATTTCGCCATCGGCCTCATCATCACCGTCGGATGCATTCTCGGCGGCTATGCGGCCCTCGGCGGGCACCTCGAGGTGCTGGCGCAGCCCTACGAATTCGTCATCATCGCCGGATCGTCCCTAGGAATATTCATCGTCGCCAACTCCACGCCGACAATCAAGGATTGCGGCAAAGCGTTTGCGGAAGCGGTGTTCGACAAGGTTCCGAAGCCGCGCGACTTCCTCGACGTTCTGAGCGTACTGCATGCGTTGATGCGGGAGCTCCGGGCGAAATCGCGCAGCGAGGTGGAAGCGCACTTCGACAGCCCCGGCGAATCCGAGATTTTCAAAAGCTTCCCCAAACTTCTCGCCAACAAGGAGTTGGTGACCTTCGTTTGCGACTACGGTCGGCTCATTATTATCGGAAATGCGAGAACCCACGAAATCGAGGCCCTGATGGACGAAGAAATCGAGACCCTGAGCGATGATCGTTATAAACCGGTGCATGCTTTTCAGGCGGTCGCCGACGGGCTGCCGGCGCTTGGCATCGTGGCCGCGGTTCTCGGCATCATCCATGCGATGGGCGCGCTCGATCAGTCGCCGGAGGCTTTGGGCGGTCTCATCGGCGCGGCGCTGGTCGGAACTTTCGCCGGCATTTTCCTCTCGTATGCGATCGTCGCTCCGATCGCCCAGAAGATCAAAGCGGTCCGCCAGAAGCAGCTGCGGCTTTTCACGCTCGTCAAGCAGAGCCTGCTCGCTTTTATGAATGGCGCGATGCCTCAAGTCGCAGTGGAATTCGGCCGCAAAACGATACCCTCCAAGGAACGTCCGACTATCGACGTCGTCGAGAGCGAGACGACCGCCGGCGGCGGTGACGTGATCAAGGAAGCGGCATGAGCGCAGGCAGCGGAGCAAGCGAGCTCGATCATCGCGCCCGAAAACTTCAGGGAGCGATGCTCGAGCATCCGGGCCTCACCATCGAGCGCATGCCGGGTCTTGGCTACGTGCTCAACCAATTTATCGGTCAGGCGCCGTTGAGCTTATCGAGGCTCGTTGCTCGCCTTTCCGGCCGCGGCTCGATTGAGGAGGTTCGCTCGACAACGCTCTTTCAAGCGGTTGGAGACTGCGGCGGCCTGACTGCCGCAATCTATAAGAGCGCACCCTACGATTCGCGGCTGCTCATCGCGCTTGACGAGCGGATCGACGACCTGATCGTTTCCTCGATCTTTGGCGAAGCGGTCCCCGCCAATCCCGAAAGCGATCCGGGGAGCAAGGCCCGAGAGTCTCGTACGGCAATCGAAACGGCGCTTCTCGAAGAGTTTTCCCGCGCGCTGGGAAACGCGCTGGAAGCGGCGTTCGCGTCAGTGGTCCCGCTTCCTCTTGCATTCGAGCGGCTCATAACGCTGAGCGACCCGTTTGCACTTGGAAGGCGCGACGGCGAAGCGGCGGCGGCTCGATTTTCGCTGGAAATGAACGGGGCGCCTGCGAGTGCCTCCTCCTGCTCCCTCAGGCGCTGCTTTTGCCGTTTCGCAAGGAACTCGCGAATGATCCGGAGGCGGCGACGGCCGCCGCCGATGGCCGCTGGGCCCGGCTCATGGAAATCGGCGTCCGACAGGCGCGGCTCTCGGTCATGGCCGTCCTGGAGGACGTTCCGATGGAGCTCGGTGAAATCGCCAATCTTCGTGTCGGCGGGGTCCTCCCGTTGCAGCGCAACGACTTCAACGCGATTTGACTCGAATGCTCCGGCCGCGGGATGTTCACTTGCAAGCTCGGCCAAGGGGACGGCCGTTACCGTCTCGAAATCGAGAGCCCTCTGGGACAGGGACAAGAAGATACCGCGTAGCTAACCCGCTTTTGCATCCTGTCGGAACGACACCTGGATCATCGAACGAGACGTTGCCTATGGACGAAGCCGCAATGCCATCCGAGCCTTCGGCCCCCGCGCGGTCCCCGTCGGCTCAAAACGCCCCCAATCTAGGCGCCATTCTCTCAATCCCGGTTACGGTGCAGGTCGTGCTGGGCTCGACGTCCCTTCCGGTCGCGAGCCTTCTTAAACTCGCCCGGGGCGCGATCATCTCGCTCGACCAGCGGGTGGGCGACCCGGTCGACATCGTCGTCAATGGCAAGGTGATCGCGCGAGGCGAGATCGTCATCGCCGATGAAGCGACACAGCGTTTTGGTGTCTCGCTCCTCGATATTGTCGCAGGCGCTGGTCTCGAACAGGCCGCATAGCGTCGAATCCGCCAGAGCAGGTCGATGCCCGAGCCAGCAAACTTTAGCGATCGACTTCTCACCGGGCCGGAGAAGGCCGCGGCCTTACTGCTAATGATGGGTAAGCCGCCGGCAGCGCGACTTCTGAGGCAATTTGATCAACCCGATTTGCGAAGTGTGGCCAGGGCTGCAGCCGGCCTCGGCCCCGTTCCAGCCACGACGTTGGACCGGCTCGTCGAAGAGTTCGCAGCCGATTTCTCCGCGGCCGCCAACCTGCTCGGCGACGCAAGCCAAGCCAAGAGCCTACTCGCAGACGCTCTTCCGCCTGAGCAGGTGGCTGACCTCCTCGATTCGACGCGCGGGGAGCCCGAGGAACCGGGCTTCTGGCAAACACTAGCGCAAGCTCCCGAAAGTGCGATCACCGCACTCCTAACGGAAGAGCGAGCAGCAACCTCCACATACATCCTGTCCAAGCTCGATCCAGCAGTCGCAGCAAGGATCATCGCCGCGCTGCCGCGCGACCTGCGCAATGCCTCGCTGTGCAGGATGGTCGCCCCGCTGCAAGTGACGCCACTCGCCGCTGGGCTCATCGAAGAGGCGCTGCGCGGCATTCTGAAGACCGCGCCGAAGTCCAACGTCGACCTCGAAGGGCGCGCTCGCATCGCCGGAATCATCAACAGCCTCGACGCCGAAGAGGCCGAGGACGTCATGCGAGCGTTCGCGCAGGCCCGGCCGAAAGACGCGGCGATTGTCAAGAAGATGCTGTTCAGCTTCAACGACCTTGTGGCGCTCTCAGAGCGCGCTCGCGCCCTTTTATTCGACCGCGCGTCGATCGATATTGTTGTGATGGCTCTGCGGGGTACCGACTCGGATTTCCGCAATGCCGTTCTCTCATCGATGCCTTCGCGCGGCCGTCGTCTCGTCGAGGGTGAGCTCAACTCAGGCGCAGCCGCGCTCCCGCAGGAAGTCTCCAAGGCGCGCAAAGCCATTGCTGAAATCGTGCTGGACATGGCTAGCCGCAATGAGATCGAGCTCGGTGCTCCGCCTCCGGACCCAGCGGCGTGAGTTCGAACCCCTGCCCGCGGACCGAACGCGGGCGTCCTTCTGGTCGCTCACCGACAGGTCTCATTGTTGGGAGATTAGCCCTCAAGCGCCGTCCCTTAGACGAAAGTGAGTGATGAGCACCGACGCTGATCCAGAAGACAAAACTGAAGAGCCCACTGAAAAGCGGCTCCATGATGCAATCGAGCGAGGGCAGGTCGCGCTTTCACGCGAGGCGCCGCTGTTTGCATCCCTGTCCGCAGCGCTTCTAGCGCTGGTCTTTGTTATCCCGGGGTGCGCTGAGACCCTACTCGTCGGCCTCGTCGGGGTCATCGACGACCCAGCCGGATGGCGGATCGAACGTGGAGAGGACATTCTCTTGCTTGCGAGCCCTTTGCTGCTTGGAACTTGGCGCTTCTTGGCTCCGACAGTCGCGTTAATGAGCATCGCAGGCTTAGTCGCCTCGATCGCTCAGACCGCGCCGCGCATCGTCCTCGCGAGAATCTTGCCTGACGTTTCGCGCATCTCGCCAAGCCACGGATTCCGTCGGATGTTCGGACCGCGAGGCTGGACGGAATTCTTCAAGAGCCTGATCAAACTCGCGGCGGTGGTCGTCGTTGCGGCGATGATGCTGGTAGGCCAGAAGGCGATCTTGCTTACGGCGATGGACGACGATCCAGGAACGACCCCTCAGCGCGCGCTTGACCTAAGCATCAAGTCGATTGCCGCAGTGCTTGTTGCGACACTGGCGGTTGCCGTCGCAGACATCGTCTGGTCGCGGATTCTCTGGCGGCGCGATAATCGCATGAGTAAGCGGGAACTCAAAGAAGAACTGAGGCAGGCCGAGGGAGACCGAATGATCAAGGCGCGCCTGCGCTCCCTTCGTCTAGACCGTTCGCGAAAGCGCATGCTCTCCGGGGTGCCGCGAGCGACGATGGTCGTGGTCAACCCGACCCACTACGCGATTGCCATGCGATACATTCGCGCGGAGGGTGGAGCGCCTATCGTGATCGCCAAGGGAGCGGATTTCATCGCGCTCAAGATCCGGACGATCGCCGAGGAGCATGCCATTCCCATTGTCGAAGACAAGTCGCTAGCTCGATCGCTCTACGCAGTCGTCGAGATCGACCGTGCGATCCCGGCCGAGTTCTACCGGGCCGTCGCCGAAATCGTCCACCTTATCCAACAAAGAAAGACGGGACGGATCCCCGTATTGTCATGACTCCAGCGAGGCGAGGCTCCCGGCTGCAGCGAACGATCACTCGCGAGCAGGTCATCGCGGATGCTCTGGTGGACGTTGCGAGCGAGTTGCGCCTGACTGACCCAGCAGAACTCATGCTGATGATCAGACACGATCACGCGGCCAACATTGCTGATCTCGTCAACTCCTCCACCGAACTATTCTTTAAGAGCGGAACCCTGCGTTACGCACTTTCCGCCAGCTTTCGGGCGCCCTGGGATGCGACCCCAGTCGTCGAAATCGACTTGGAGTTTCGCCACGCGGCTGTCTGCGCTTTCTTTCGCCTGAAGATCGGCCAGCGAAGCGCCGGGGTCGAAATCATCGACGTTCTCTTCGACGAACGAGGCCTTGATGACTCAGCGAAGGCTGAACGGCTCGCCGCCGCTTTTGACGGTGCGCGATTGCGGTCGCCTTAGCCGAAGGGCGTTCGCAAGCTCCGTGCAAGACAGACCTCTCAGGATAGAGCGAGCCCGCCCACGGAAGTTCGGCCCGTTGTCAACCGTCTATCTCTTCCAAGTCGCCTCGCAAAAAGCGCAGTGGCTCTCAGCCCGCCAGACGGCGATCGCAACTAACGTCGCCAACACAAATACACCCGGATATCACTCGGTCGACGTCGAGCCGTTTTCGGCCGTCCTTGATTCCTCGCCAATTGAGATGGCCGCAACCAACAGCCTGCATCTCTCCTGGTCACAATCGCCGATTGGCGACTTGCGTGAGACCGAGGCGGAGCCAACGGAAGAGACCTTGTCCGGCAACACCGTCAACCTCGAAGAGCAGATGATTGATCTCGGCGAAGTCAATCGAGACTACGTGATGGGCGCCAACATTCGGCGGGCGTTTCACCAACTCATTCTTTCCGCCCTGAAATGAACGACTATGCTTGATTCGTTGCAGACCGCGCTCCGTATCGCAGCCTCGGGACTTCAGGCCCAGTCTACACGATTGCGCGTCGTCTCCGAGAATATCGCCAACGCCCAATCGACAGGCGACTCGCCGGGCGCCGATCCCTACGCTCGCAAGACCGTATCGTTCGAAAGCGAGATGGATAGGACGCTGGGCGCCAATCTCGTAGAGGTCAAGTCGATCGGAGTCGATACGACGCCGTTCAAGTTCGAGCATGACCCCGGCAATCCAGCGGCGAACGAGGACGGCATGGTCAAGCTGCCGAACGTCGACTTGCTTGTCGAACTGGCCGACATGCGGGAGGCCAATCGCAGCTACGAGGCCAATCTTCAAGTCGCCAAACAGTCGGCGGAGATGCTCAGCACCACCGTCGGCCTAATGAAAGACGCCTGAATCACGAGCGGCAACTTCGCGGGGTGCAAGCTTGATCAAAGGCGTCTCTTCCATTGGAACTGGGAATTTGGATCTGAGCGTTCCCAGAGCGCAGATAGTCGGCCCAACCAAGGGAGCCAGCTTCGAGCAGACCCTGAGCCAAGTGGTCGGCGCCGCGGTTGACACGCTGCGGACGGGCGAGGCTGCGGCGATCCAGGGCGTCGAAGGCGCGGCCACGCCGATGAAGGTCGTAGAGTTGGTAATGGAGGCGCAGCGTTCGCTCCAGACAGTCCTCGCAATCCGTGACAAGGCGGTGGCGGCCTATGAAGAGATCGCCCGAATGGTAATCTGACAGGCCCGGCATCTCACTCGACCTACCGACGACGTTAGACTTGAAACGAAGGATGACGACATGAGAGCGCTGGCCATTGCGGCGACGGGTATGAGCGCTCAGGAGCAGAACCTGGAGGTGATCGCCAACAATGTCGCCAATATCAACACCACCGGCTTCAAGCGCTCGCGAGCGGAATTTACCGATCTGATTTATCAGACCGAACGGCTGATGGGTGTCTCGAATCGAGGTCGCGACGCGACCATTCCGGAGGGCGCACAGATCGGCCTTGGCGTCCGCACCGCGGCGATTCGCAGCGTCAACATCCAGGGCGCCCTCACAAACACAGGAAACACCCTTGATCTCGCAATCAATGGGCGGGGTTGGTTCGAGGTGACGACTCCTAATGGCGATACGGTGTACACGCGCGACGGGGCGTTCAACACAAATGCCACGGGCCAGCTCGTGACTATGGATGGCTACACGGTAACGCCTCCGATTCTAATCCCCGCAACCGCAACGGCCGTCACCGTGAGCCAGACCGGACTTGTCACCGCAACGATTCCGGGCCAAGCGACCCCACAGCAATTGGGCCAGTTGACCATCGCCAATTTCATTAACGAAGCCGGCCTCCAGGCCCTCGGCGGCAACTACTTTCAGCAGACGGCGGCGTCCGGCCAGCCTACGATCGGCGTCCCCGGGGATACAGCGTTTGGAGTGGTCCAACAGGGCTACGTCGAAGCGTCGAACGTCGACCCCGTGGTCGAAATCACCAACCTAATTGCTGCCCAGCGCGCGTACGAAATGAATTCGAAGGTGATCCAGGCTGCGGACCAGATGTCCGGCACGATCTCCAATATGCGCAGCTAGGTCTGAACCGTCGGAGAGACCTGAATGGGGGCGATGCGAGGTCGACCGACCCTCTTTACCGGGATCGCCGCCCTGACGGCGGTTTGCGCGACCGCGGGAGGGGCGCAGGAGGCCGCAATCCCGACGCCGAAGGTTGTCATCTACCCGGGCGACGTAATCCTCGACGACATGCTGACTGACAATATCCAAGGAGGAGTGCGTGACGGTCCTGGGCCATTCGTTGAATTCTCGCGGCGTCATTGTCGGCAAGGTCGCCCGGCTGACGCTGTTGCCGGGCCATGCGATTCCGTTCGCGGGTCTCTCCAATCGCAAGGTTGTGGCCAATGGCTCCGAAGTGAAGCTGATCTACTCTGACAACGGTCTTCTCATCATGACGACGGGCGCGGCGCTGCAGGACGGATCCATCGGAGACATCGTCAGGGTGCGCAACACCGATAGCGGCGTTACCGTGTCCGGCTCCGTCCAACCGGATGGATCCGTGAAAGTGAGCGGGGGCTGATGCGCCTGCTCTTGTTGACCCTGGTTCTTTGCGCTTCCATTGCTCCTGCAGCTGCCGCTCGCATCAAGGACATCTCCGTCTTGCGCGGCGCGCGCGACAGTCAATTGGTCGGATACGGTCTCGTAGTCGGCCTCCAGGGCTCGGGCGATACCTTGCGCAACACTCCGTTCACCGAGCAGTCAATTCAAGCGATGCTCGAACACTTGGGCCTCGACGTACATGGCGCTTCACTACGCAACCGCAACGTTGCGTCGGTCATCGTCACCACGGACCTCGCCGCAGGGGCGGAGTCCGGCTCAAGGGTCGACGTCACCGTCTCGGCGCTGGGCGATGCGCCCTCCCTGATGGGTGGTACGCTGCTGCTCACCCAGCTCCAGGGATCAGACGGCGTCGTTTACGCAACCGCCCAAGGCGCAGTTTCCGTGACAGGTTTCGAGACCGCCGGTCAAGGCGAGACGCTTTCGCAAGGCGTGCCGACCGCTGGACGCATTCCCAATGGCGCCATTGTCGAACAGGAAGTCACCCCGCCGCCAGACCAGTTGCGCTCGATGCTCGAGCTGAAAAATCCCGACTACGCGACCGCCGTAAGGATTGTCGACGCGATCAATGCCTATTCGCGCGAGCGGTTTCGCGCACGTGCGGCCTATGAGGTTGACAGCCGGACCGTCGAACTGTTCCGCCCGCGCAACGTCTCCTTCGCGCGGTTTATGGCCGAGGTCGGCGAATTGCAGGTGGAACCGGACATGGCCGCCCGTGTCGTTTTGGACGCGCGCACTGGCACTGTCGTCGTCGGTCAAGACGTGCAGATTTCGACGGTCGCGGTCACCTATGGAACACTGACCGTCCGCGTCGCGGAATCGTCCCGAGTTTCCCAGCCAAGCCCATTCTCCCAGGGCAGGACGGTGGTCACCCCCAATACGAAGATCGACGTCGAGCAGGCTGGGGGACCGATCGCCATCGTGGGCGGATCGAGCCTGCGATCGCTCGTTAGCGGTTTGAATCGGATCGGGGTCAAGCCGCCGGGAATCATTGCGATCCTTCAGGCGATCAAGACCGCCGGAGCGCTCCAGGCGGATCTCGTTATTCAGTGACGCGCCCCGGGCGGCACTGGCTTAGGTCAGCCCAGCGCAAGGCGCGCCGCCGAACATGCCGCCATTCCAGAGGCGAGGCATCCCGATTCCGCCGATCCTGCGACGACAGACCCCCGCATCGAACGGTTGGCGCTGCTGCATCTCGGCGCTCGCAGCCGCCGCTCTGATGTCATTTCAGGCGAGCGCGCAGGACGGACGACCGGCGCAAGGACAAAGGCCAAAGACGCCGGCGGACAAGTCGACGGAAATCGAGGTCGGCCATTACTGCGCCAACGTCGCGCCTTCGATCGCCGAAGCTCGCATCGCATGGCAGACAAAGCGCCTCAATGAACTTGATGTGGACGTCAATCAGCGCCTCGCTGATCTCGAGAAAGCGGAAGCGTCCCTTCGCGAGTGGGTAGCCAAGCGCGAGGCCTTGCTGAAGATGGCGAGCGACGATCTTGTCGCCATATACGCCAAGATGCAGCCGGAGAGCGCGGCAACCCAGATCAGCGCCATGGACGACGGGATGGCGGCGGCCATCTTAAACAAACTCAAGCCGACCGTCGCGGGAGCCATTCTCAATGAAATGGAAGCGGAGCGCGCGAGCAAGCTCGCAGCCACGCTTTCCGGCTTGAGGACCTGGCGAGAAGAAATCGTAATGCGGCCGCTGCTGCCCGCTGCCTCGCTCGCGGTTGCGATGTCTGTGACAGGCTGCTGGAACAGCGCGAACGAATTCATGCGGGAACCTGTCTTTTCGCCAGTCGGCGCCGGGCTCGCCCCGGAGGAAACCGCGGCAATCGAAGGCGCGCCCGTCGCTCCCCTGTCGCAGAGCGTGCGCTTTGGACCATCGCCCCCCAGAGATCTATACAGCGAGCCTCGCATCACCCACGTCGGCGATATCGTCACTGTCATTATCTCAATCAATGACAAGGCCACGCTTGGCAATTCGTCGGGCCGATCGCAATCGACAAAGGACGGCGTTGCGATCGACTTTGGCTACAACAACGGATCATCATCGTCATCTTCCACCCAACCGTCGACGATCGTAGGCGACCTTTCATCCCAGGCATCGACTCAAGGTCAGGGCAGCATCGACCGGTCCGAGCAGATACAAGTTTCGGTGGCGGCGGTTGTGACCCGCGTTCTCCCCAACGGCAACCTCGTGATTTCCGGCTCGCAGGAAGTGCGCGTCAACTACGAGCTGCGTCAGCTGACCGTCGCGGGGATCGTGCGCCCGACCGATATCTCACGAAACAACACTATCGCCTACGACCATATCGCCGAGGCGCGCATCTCATACGGTGGTCGCGGGCGATCAAGCGACTTTCAGCAGCCTGCCTGGGGGCAGCAGATTTACGACACTGTCAGACCGTTCTAGCCGGAGCACCTATGTCCGATTCTGACATGCCGCGACGCGCCGCCAAAGTCTCGTTCAAGGGTGCACTCGTCGAATTGACGATCGTCGCCGTGCTGGGCGCGACTGTCGGAGTCGCGTTTGAGGTAGGGCGCACCGGCGCTCCTCGGACGAGAAGGCCAACCCGTCGAACCTCCGGCGAGCGCGCCCTCAACGCAGCCTTCGACGCTTCTTCGACCTTTCGCCCATCGTGACCAATCTCGGCGAGCCTCAGGACACCTGGGTTCGGCTCGAGGGCTCAATCATTTTCGACCCGAAAGCGTTGCCTCGTCCTGAGGCCCTCGCGGGCCAAATCGGCGACGACGTTCTCGCCTATCTGCGGACGGTTTCCTTACGGCAACTCGAGGGGCCAATTGGGCTCGAAAACATCCGCGATGACCTCACCGAGCGGGCGGCGACCCGCAGTGGGGGGAAAGTCCACGAGTTTGTAATCCGAACGCTCGTGGTTCAATGAGACGCGCGATCGCCGCCGCCTTCGCGCTCTTGACGGGAGCATCGTCGGCTGCCGCGCAATCCATCGATCTCAACTCACTGATTCCTGCCGGGGGCGCGACGGCGAGCGGCCGCATTATCGAGATGGTCGCGATCTTGACGGTGCTTTCAGTCGCGCCTGGCCTTCTCATCATGGTCACCAGTTTCACCCGCTTCGTTGTCGCGCTTTCGTTTTTGCGGTCCGGCCTTGGCTTGCAGAGCGCGCCCGCCAACCTCGTACTTATCAGTCTCTCGTTGTTCATGACGTTCTTCGTGATGGCGCCGACCTTCGATCGCGCGTGGCAGAACGGCCTGAAGCCCATGATGGACGATAAGATCAGCCAGCAGGAAGCGCTCGCCGCGGTCATTGAGCCATTCCGGGAGTTCATGCTGTCCCAGGTTCGGGAAAAGGACATGGCATTATTCGAGGATCTGTCGAAGGGGCGATTCGACGTCGGCGATCGCTCGAAGGCGGACCTCAGGCTCCTCATCCCTGCCTTCATGACTTCCGAACTCCGCCGGGGCTTCGAGATTGGCTTTTTGATCGTCCTTCCGTTTCTCGTCATCGATATGATCGTTGCGACGCTGACGATGTCGATGGGCATGATGATGCTCCCGCCTTCGGTGATCTCGCTCCCCGTGAAGATCCTGTTTTTCGTGCTGATCGACGGCTGGAACTTGCTTATCGGCAGCCTGGTCCGTTCCGCGAGCTAGAAGGAGGACGCGCTCGGATCGAATCGGCCCCGAGAGACGCCGATCTTTCGACAAACGAACGCCAAGCGGCCGTGGCGCCGAGCCCAAACAGACGCGGCGCCAACCCCAAATCCATGCCAACTTTTCGCAAGGGGCGCCCATTGCGGTATTGAGCGATTCCAGGCGCTTAGTCGCGGCCGAACGGCCGATGGGCCGAATGACCGCTTGGTGGGACAATTCGCTTCTCAACGCTCTCCTTTCGTGAACACTCCTTTTCGTGAATTGGCCGCCCATTCGGGGCAGCGTCGTATTCTGAATAATAGAATATATCGGTTTGATTGGCAATAAAATGTTACTTTTTCCGAATCGATCGCCGAGCGACCGACAGATCAACCTCAAAGCAAATTGCTTTAAGGCGTGGCGGGTTCTCCGGGGAGCGCCGAGCCCTTCCACCAACGCCCCCCGGCGCCAGCCTGGCGCAAGGCCGCGCGCCTCAAATGGAAACATCCGCCGAGGAGTCCCCATGACCATACTGAACGCCAGCGTCTCGGGCATGTTGGCCGATTCAAACTGGCTTTCGTCGATTTCGCAGAACGTCGCCAATGCAAACACGACTGGCTACAAGAACCTGGAGACGGAATTCTCGAGCGTGGTCGACCAGGTCTCAAATGCGACCTCGGCCGGCGGCGGAGTCGTTACCAGTCTCAGGTCTCTGAACTCGCTTCAGGGCGCCATCGTCGCGTCCACAACCCCGACCAATCTCGCGGTGCAAGGCGCGGGCTTTTTCGTCGTGTCGGACGCAACCGGCGACCTCTATCTGACGCGAGACGGTTCGTTCGTCCCCGACGCGGCGGGCGACCTCGTGAACAGCGCCGGTTACTACCTGATGGGCGCAAATATTCAGAACGGATCCTCGACGATCGCGGCGAACTCGCTCAGCGGCCTGCAAAAGGTCAACGTCGTCAACGCCGGGCAAACGGCGTCGGCGACGACGACCGGATCGCTGACCGCCAATCTGCCCTCGACCGCGACGCCAATCGTCGCCGCGGATCTGCCTTCGACGAACTCGGCGAATGCGACCTACACCGAGCAGACCTCGCTTGTCGTTTACGACAATCTCGGCGGCGCGCACACGATCAATCTTTACCTCTCGAACACCGGCGCCAACACCTGGGAGGTCGACGCATTCGACGCCTCGAAGGCGTCGGCTGGCGGCGGATTTCCGTATTCATCCGGACCTCTGGCGACGCAGACTCTCGCGTTCAACCCGACGAGCGGCGCCCTGTCCAGCGGGTCTCCGCTCTCGATCCCGGTTCCGAACGGGCAGACCATGAGCCTGGACCTCAGTAACGTGACCCAGCTCGCGGCGGCCTTCAGCGTCACAGCGGCAACCGCCAACGGCAACGCCCCGAGCAGTCTTACCGGTACGTCCGTCGCAAGCGATGGAACCTTATCGTTCAACTACGCCGATGGGGCGTCGATCTCAGCCTACGACATTCCTCTCGCCAACGTGGCGAGTCCCGACAATCTCACATCGGTTCAAGGAAACGCCTTTCTGCCGTCGGCGGCTTCCGGGCCCATCTATTTGGGAAGCGCAAACGGCGCCGGCTTCGGCTCTATCGCTTCTTCGTCCCTCGAGAGTTCGACCGTCGACCTCGCCACCGAGCTCACCGACATGATCCAGGCCCAGAGCGCGTATGAAGCCAATTCCAAGGTCTTTCAGACCGGCGCCAACATTCTCGACGTCCTCAATGGGCTGAAGCCATGACGTCGTCGCAGCCGGGAGCCGAGCGATGAGTCTCTCGGCGGCGTTCAATGTCATCAGTTCCTCGTTCGCCGCCAACGCCGCTCAGACGGCGGTCGTCGCGAACAATATCGCGAACGCCAACACCACCGGCTATTCGCGCGAAATTGCGAACGTCATCGCCAATTCGTACGGCGGAGCGGACGTCGCCGCGGTCACCCGCGAGGCCAACGCCGCTTTGCTCGAGCAGGTGTCGACCTCCACTTCTGACGCGGCGACCCAAACCGCGATCTCCGCCGGTCTGGCGACGCTCGCTCAGACCGTCAGCGACAGCTCTTCATCGTCCTCGACGTCGGGCGCGACCCAGAACGGAGATTCGCCGTCCGCCATGCTCGCCAATCTGCAAAGCGAACTCACAACATACCAGGACTCGCCCGACGACACGTCGGCCGGCCAAGCGGTGGTCACGGCCGCCTCACAGCTCGCCGGCGCACTGAACTCGTCGTCGTCCACCGTCCAACAGGTGCGCGACCAGGCCGATTCGGACATGGCGTCCTCCGTCGCGACCATCAACTCTTTGCTGAACCAATTCACTGCCGCAAATAACTCCGTTGTGCAGGGACTTCAGACTGGCGTCAGTGTCGCGAGCGCCGAGGATACGCGCGATTCCATCGTGACGCAGCTCGCGCAACAGCTTGGCGTCTCCACGGCGACCGCAGCAAACGGCTCCATGTCGATCTATACGGATAGCGGGGTCACACTCTTCCAGGATACGCCGCGCGCCGTCTCTTTCACGCCGACCCCAACGCTGGTCGACGGCGCGACCGGCGCGCCGGTGACGGTGGATGGCGTTCCGATCACCGGCGCAAATTCGCCGATGCCCCTTCAGTCGGGCGCGCTCGCCGGCTATGCGGCGCTGCGCGACACGCTTGCGCCTCAATATCAGGCCCAGCTCGACCAAGTCGCCAGCGGCCTGATTAACGCCTTCGCGGAAACCGATCAATCGGCGGCCCCAACCCAGCCCCCGCTGCCAGGGCTTTTCACCACCGCCGGGGCGACGAGCTTGCCGTCGATATCGGCCGCGACTGG
The DNA here is from genome assembly GCA_963839185.1 of uncultured Alphaproteobacteria bacterium. Classification (GTDB taxonomy): domain Bacteria; phylum Pseudomonadota; class Alphaproteobacteria; order Rhizobiales; family Beijerinckiaceae; genus Roseiarcus. The sequence continues at coordinate 81,242 of CAWIUD010000014.1, forward strand.
CCTTGCGGCGGCGATCGAGGTCAATCCGAACGTCGACCCCTCGCAGGGCGGCAATGTGAACCTGCTGCGCGACGGCGGCATCTCCGACCCCGGCAATCCAGCCTATACCTACAACACGACCGGTTCAGCGAGTTATACGGGACGCATTCAGCAGCTCATCAACCAGATCAGCGCGACGCAGAGCTTCGATCCGTCCGCCGGCCTCGGCGCATCCTCGAGCCTCGCCGATTACGCCAATGCTTCGGTCAGCTGGCTGCAAGGCGAAAATCAGCAGGCGAGCGACGCTTCCACCTATCAGACCGCTCTCGTAACCCAGGCGACCTCGGCGTTGTCGAACGCAACCGGGGTCAATCTCGACGCCGAAATGACCAACATGCTGAATCTCGAAAACTCATATGCTTCGTCGGCGAAGCTGTTGACGACAGTCGGCAGCATGTTCTCCGCCCTCCTCGACGCCGCATGACGACGATGAGCGCGAACTTCGTGTCGAGCCAGGCTTTGGCTAACAGCCTCGTGTTGCCGGTCATGCAGGCTCAATCGTCGCTCACGACCGCGATGACCGAGGAGTCGACCGGGCAATACGCCGATCTTGGCCTGCAGCTCGGCGACCAGTCCGGCTATGAGCTTTCGCTGAAGGAGCAGGTTGGCCTTCTGCAGAGCCTGACAACCGGCAACAGCCTTGTCTCCACGAACCTGTCGACTGCGCAGACCGCGCTCAGCGCGATCAGCTCCAACGCACAAACGACCTTGGGCGATCTGGCGACATGGACGCCCGGCGCCAACTCCGGCGCGTCCCTGCAGAACATGGGCCAATCCGCGCTTCAATCGCTCATCGCCTCGACCAACACGACCTCGGGCGACAGTTACGTGTTCGGCGGGATCAATTCCGCCGTGGCGCCGATGGCGGACTACTATTCGACCCCGGCGTCCGCCGCCAAAACGGCGATCGACCAGGCTTTTGAGACCACATTCGGCGTTCTGCCGACCGATCCGGCCGCGGCTGAACATTTCGGCTTCGGACATGCAGAGCTTCCTTTCCGGGCCATTCGCCGCGCTCTTCCAGGGGACCGCATGGAATTCCGACTGGTCGTCAGCCTCGAGCACGAACACGACCGCCGAGATCGCGCCGGGACAGACGGCGACGACCTCGGCCAACGCCAATCAGCCGGGATTTCAACAACTGGCGCAAGCCTACGCGATGCTGAGCGAATTCGGCGGGTCGGAGCTCAGCAGCGACGCCCAGCAGACGGTCGCGACTGCCGCATCGACGCTCCTCTCCCAAGGCATCGATTCGATCACCGACACGCAAGCCGAGCTGGGTTCGACGCAGAGCGCCGTGACCGACGCCGGCAATACAATGAGCTCGCAGCTGACGATCCTCCAACAGCAGATCGGCGATCTCGACAACGTGGACCAGAACGCGACGGCCGCTCAGATCAACAGCCTGACCGACCAGATTCAGATGGCCTACGAACTCACCTCCCGTCTGCAGCAGCTCAATCTTGCGCAGTACCTGCCGGTCCCCTGAAGGACTGAAGGGTCGCGATGTACGAATTCGCCTACAATGAGGTCATCGAGAATTCGCGCCAGACCATGCGCGCGCGCGAACGGCAGGCGATGGACCGGGTCATCGCGATGTTGCGCGCCGCGCAGGAGAAGGGCGCGCAGTCGCGCGAGCGGGTCGAGGCGCTGTTCTATCTTCGGCGCTTATGGATGATCTTCCTCAACGACCTGAGGGACCCCAACAACGAACTCCCGGATCAACTGCGCGCCGGGATCATCTCGATCGGCATCTGGATGAACAAGGAGATCGACCGCGTGCAACGCGGTCCGACCAGCGACCTGACGCCGATGATCGAGATCAACGAGCTCATCCGCGACGGGTTGAAGTGAGGCGCGCCCTATGAACATCACGCTCAGGGCGGGCGAACGGTTCTTCATCAACGGCGCGGTCATCCGCATCGACCGCAAGGCGTCGATCGAGCTTTTGAACGACGTGACTTTCCTGCTCGAAAACCACGTCATGCAGGCCGAGGACGCAAGGACGCTGGTCAGGCAGATATATTTCGCCGTCCAGATCATGCTGATGGACCCGACCTCCGCCGCGAGCGCCGCGCCGCTCGCCAATTCGCTCATCCAATCGGCGATCGGCGCCTACCGAACGCCCGGTCTTGCGGAGGGTCTCAAGGGCGTCGCCGCATCGCTCGCCCGCCAACGCAATTTCGAGGCGCTGAAAGCGCTTCGCGGCCTGTTCGCGCTTGAGGACAAGGAGCTTGCGCCGCTTGCCGAGACGCCGAGCGCTGCGTGAAAAGGAGAACGCCATGACCGTCGTTGCGACTTCCCCCGTTTCGAGTCCGCCGCGCCACATCGACCGCGGCAGCGGCGGCCGCAGCGACCACGCAAAGCCTCAGCTACAACGATTTTCTGACTCTCCTGATGGCGGAGATAAGAACCAGGATCCGACCCAGCCGATGGACCCCTCGCAAATGGTGTCTCAGCTGGCGACAGTTTCCGAGGTCGGCCAAGCCGTGCAGACCAACACCACCCTGGCCTCGCTCTTGACGACGAACTCGCTGAGCCAAGCCGAGCAGCTCATCGGTCAAACCATCACCTCCAGCGACGGTTCGACCTCCGGCCAGGTAACTTCCGTCAGCGTCACAAGCACCGGTGCGGTCGCCACGCTCGCCAATGGCGCGACGGTGTCGCTGGCCAACGGCGCGAACGTCCAATGAACGAAGGCGACGCGATCGACCTCGTGCAGTCGGCGATCTGGATGGTCGTCGTCGGGGCGGGGCCGGCGGTCGGCGCGGCGATGACGGTCGGCGTTCTCATTGCGCTGCTGCAGGCGCTGACCCAGATCCAGGAAATGACGCTGACCTTCGTGCCGAAGATGATCGCCGTCTTCGTCGCCGCGAGCCTCACGGCCTCGTTCGTCGGCGGCAGGTTCTCGGTCTTCACCCAAAGCGTCTACGCGCGGATCGAGCAGGGATACAAATAGCGAGCGCCAAACGCCAAGGTCGGTTAGGGCTGAGCGTTGGAGCGGGCGAAGGGAATCGAACCCTCGTATGAAGCTTGGGAAGCTTCCGTTCTACCATTGAACTACGCCCGCTCGATCGCGGGTCAAACCGCGATGGCAGGAGAGGCGAGACTCGAACTCGCAACCCCCGGTTTTGGAGACCGGTGCTCTGCCAATTGAGCTACACTCCTAAGCCGCCTTCTTGTGCCGTATCGCGCGCGTCGATGCAAGGGCGGGCGCGCAGCGACGGCTCGCGTCGCGCTGGCGGTCGCGAACATTGATCGCGGCCGAGGTGGTCAGCGGCTGCGCATCGGACGGAGCCCGCTCCTCTCCTCGCCTTGACTTCACCATCGCCTCTCGCCAGTTAGGCGCGCCGCCGCGCCCAGGCGGCGGGCCTCAAGGTTGGAATGCGCACCTATCTCAGCTTCGAAACGGCGGTCGCCGACATCGACGCCCGCCTCGACGAGTTGCGGGCGGTCGCGGAGAAGGGCGATTCGCCGTCGCTGGCCGACGAGATCGCCCGTCTTGAGGCCAGGGCCGAAAAGGCGCTGGCCGATCTCTACGCGACGCTCACGCCTTGGCAGAAGACCATGGTCGCGCGCGCCCAAGGCCGGCCGCGCTTCAGCGATTATGTGAAGGCGCTCATCGGCGAGTTCACCCCGCTGGCGGGCGACCGCTACTTCGGCGAGGACGAGGCGATCGTCGGCGGCCTCGGCCGGTTCGAGGGCGAATCGGTCTGCATCATCGGCCAGGAGAAGGGCGACGACACGGCGGGCCGGGTCCGGCACAATTTCGGCATGGCGCGGCCCGAGGGCTATCGCAAGGCGGTGCGCCTGATGGAGCTCGCCGACCGTTTCGACCTGCCGGTCATTTCGCTGGTCGACACCGCCGGCGCCTTCCCCGGCGTCGAGGCCGAGGAGCGCGGCCAGGCGGAGGCGATCGCCCGCTCGACCGACGCGTGCCTCTCGCTTGGCGTGCCGAACGTCGCGGTGATCATCGGCGAGGGCGGGTCGGGCGGCGCGGTCGCCATCGCCACCTGCAACAAGGTCCTGATGCTCGAACACGCAATCTACACCGTCGCCTCGCCTGAGGCGTCGGCCTCGATCCTGTGGCGCGATTCCTCGCGCGCGCAGGACGCGGCGACCAGCATGAAGATCACCGCCCAGGACCTGCTCAAGTTCGGCATCATTGACAGCGTCATCCCCGAGCCGGTCGGCGGGGCGCATCGCGATCCGCAGGCCGCGATCGCCGCGACCGGCAAAGCGATCGGCGACGCGCTGAAATCGCTGCACAATATGACCCGCGAAGAGCTTCGGGACGCGCGGGCGGAGAAATACCTCGCGATCGGGCGGAAAGTTTAGGCGACTTCGGCTTCGCCATTGCGAGCGCCGACCGCTCGGCAATCTTAGCGTTGCGTCCCAATGATTTGAGGGTCTTGCGATCCTTTTAGCGTCGCCTCATCGGGCTGAGGACTCCGACGCCGGGAAGGCCCATATATTTAACCTGTAATATTATGTTATTTGACCATAAGGCCCGGCATGACGACAGGGGATCGAAAGCGCATTCCGCCCCGAGCGCCGGCTCGCTTCGGAATCTAAATCCCCGGCGGGCGCCTCAGGTCCAAGGTCAGCGGAAATTCGACATGCGGCGACTCGGGCGGAGGCTGGTAGGCGCCGGGGGTGTGGCCGCGCGCCTCGAACCGGGCGAGCCGCCGCGCCTCGGCTTCGTTGCCGTTGACCGGGAACGTCTCGTAGTTACGTCCGCCCGGATGGGCGACGTGATAGACGCAGCCGCCGAGCGCCCGCCCGCTCCACGCGTCGAAGATGTCGAACACCAGCGGCGCATGGACCGGAATCCTCGGATGAAGCGCCATCGCCGGCTGCCACGCCTTGAAACGCACCGCGCCGACCGCGACGCCGCCCATCGCCGTCTTGCGCAGCGGGACGCGGCGCTGGTTGCAGGCGACGACATAGCGATCCGGATCGCTCGTCGTCAGCTTGACCTGCAGCCGCTCGGTCGAACTGTCGGTGTAGCGCGCCGTGCCGCCGATCGCGCCCGTTTCGCCCAGGACGTGCCAGGGCTCCAGCGCCTGACGCAATTCGAGCCCGACGCCTTCGTATTCGACCTCGCCGCAGAACGGGAAGCGGAACTCGGCCTGCGCCTCATACCATTCCGCACGGAAGGGAAAGTCGTGCGCCTTCAAGTCGACGAGCACGTCGAGGAAGTCCTCCCAGACAAAATAGGGCAGCATGAACCGGTCGTGCAGCGAGGCGCCCAGCGCGGCGGCGGCCCGTCCAGCGGATCGCGCCACAGGCGATCGATGATGGCGCGGATCAGCAATTGCTGGGCGAGACTCATCCGCGCGTCCGGCGGCATTTCGAGGCCGCGGAATTCGACGAGCCCGAGCCGCCCGGTCGGCCCGTCGGGAGAATAAAGCTTGTCGATGCAGATCTCTGCGCGATGGGTGTTTCCGGTGACGTCGACCAGGATGTTGCGCAACAGCCGGTCGATGAGCCACGGCGGCGGCGACTGACCCTGCCCGGGCCGGGGAATTTGCGCGAAAGCGATCTCCAGTTCGTACAGGCTGTCGTGACGCGCCTCGTCCACGCGCGGCGCCTGGCTCGTCGGCCCGATGAACAGGCCGGAGAACAGATACGACAGGCTCGGATGCCTGAGCCAATGGATGACGAGGCTCTTCAACAGGTCGGGGCGTCTGAGGAACGGGCTGTCGAGGGGCGTTGCGCCGCCGACCACGACATGATTGCCCCCGCCGGTCCCGGCATGCTTGCCGTCGATCATGAACTTGTCGGCGCCGAGTTGCGTCAGCCGGGCTTCCTCGTAGATTCCCTGGGTCGTCGCAACGCATTCGCGCCAGCTCGAGGCGGGGTGGATGTTGACTTCGATGACGCCTGGGTCAGGCGCGACGCGGATCACGTTCATGCGGGGGTCGACGGGCGGCGGATAGCCCTCGATGTGCACCGGCAGCCCGATGTCGCGGGCCGCGGCCTCGGCCGCGGCGATCAGTTCGAGATAATCCTCAAGGCGTTCGACCGGCGGCATGAACACGCAGAGCCGCCCGTCGCGCGCTTCGACCGAGAGCGCGGTCCGCACCGCGCCGCTGATGTCGCCCAGGCGCTGTTCGACGCGCTCCTGGCCCGCCTCGGCGGCGGTAAAGGCCGCCATCGGCTGCGCGCGGGTCTCCGCAGCGGCGAAATCCGGCAAGGGCCCGGCCGGCGCGGTCGGATCGGAAGGGAAAATATAAGGATATGAAGCCGGCGGAACGTAGGGCAGCGCCCCCAGCGGCAGGCGATAGCCGACCGGGCTGTCGCCGGGAACGAGGTAGAGAGCGCCGCGCCGCGTCTTCCATTTCTCGCTCCGCCAATGATGGCCTTCCGCTTTCGCCTGCCAGCGCTGGATCGGCAGCACGTAGCCGGACGGGCTCGGTCAGCCCGCGCGCGAACACCCGGGCGAGGCGCAGGCGCTCCTCCGGATCCTTCAGTTTCGAATTCTGCGGCGTGACATTGTCCGGCAGATTGGCCTCCTTGACGATCCACTCGGCGGGATCTTCGTAGGCGGGGGCCACATAATCGTCTGCGACGCCGAGATGGGAGGCGATCGAATGCAGGAGCGCTTTCGCCTGCTCGGCCTTGGCGCCGGTGTCGTCGCCTTCCGCCGCGACCCATTTCGCCTCGGACCAGATCGGCTTGCTGTCGCGGCGCCAGTAGAGCGAAAAGGTCCAGCGCGGCAGGGATTCGCCGGGATACCACTTGCCCTGCCCGTAGTGCAGGAACCCGCCGGGCGCAAAGCGATCGCGCAGGCGCCGGATCAGCCGGTCGGCGAGCGTCCGCTTGGTCGGGCCGACCGCGGCCGTGTTCCATTCCTCCAACTCGAAGTCGTCGATCGAAACGAAGGTGGGTTCGCCGCCCATGGTCAGGCGACGTCGCCGGCGCGCATCGCCGCGTCGATCTGATCGCCCAGGGCGTCCAGCGCGGTCCACGCTTCCTCGGAGAACGGCTTGGTGATGCGCGGATGTTCGGCGACCCGGTCGACCCGCATGTCGAACGCGAAGTCGACGTTGGCGAAGCTGGCGAGGCCCGAAATGGGCGCAGCGTTGCGATAATGCGGGGTCGCGGCGAGCGGAATATGGCTTTCGCCGGTCAGGAGGCCCGAAGTCGGATCGAGGCCGATCCAGCCCGCGCCGGGAAGATAGACCTCAGCCCAGGCGTGAAGATCGGTGAAGTCGTGATCGGTTCCGGGCGGGCCGTCGAGCGCCACGAGGTCGGGCTTGAGCTGTACGAGATAGCCGGACACGAATCGCGCCGCCAGGCCCAGATTGCGGAGGATCTGCACCAGGAGCCAGCTGGAATCGCGGCATGACCCCGACCTGCGCTCGAAGGTCTCTTCCGGCGTCTGGACGCCCGGCTCCATGCGAATGAGATATTGGACCTCCTGCGCCAGGCGGCGGTTGAGATCGACCACGAAATCGACCGTGCGCTTGGGCGTTCGATCAATCTTGCTGAGGAAAGCCGCAAGCTCAGGTCCTATGGGTTCGGGCGTCCGGTAAATGACGAGATCGGGCCTCAGGTCCTCGCCATAATCGAAGGGCCAGGTGTCGGCGCTTTCCTCGACGAAGAAATCGAACGGATTGTAGACCGTCATGTCGGCGACGACATCGACTTCGATCTTCAGCTCCCTGACCAGATCGGGGAACACGTAGCGGGCCAGCCAATTCCCATACGGGTCCTGCTGCGTGTTGACGAAGTGGTCGGCCGGCGAAACCTTGAGCGAATGGGAAATCACCCGGGTGCGGCTGTGCGGCGCGGGCCTCAGGCGGATGATCTGCGGCCCGAGCGACACCGGACGGTCGTATCGGTAATGCGTCAGATGATGGATGGCGGCTCGGATGGACATGCTGGACAGCGCCGGATAGGGAAGGTTCCGGAAGCCTTTCACAATCTGCTGCGCCGCACAATCGAAAGCCGCACCGCCCTGTATCCACGCTCGCTGAGCGCGGCCACGGGGTCGGCGGCGCGTACAACCCTTGTAGCCGCGCTCGTTGAGCGCGGCCGGCGCGGTCAGCGACCGCGCCTACAAATGGGCGCTCCGCTACAATTCCGGGGTACGCCGAACCTAGCATCCCTGAACCCCGGCCGCTTGGACAAAGCCGTCACGAACTCACAAACATCTGCGCCGCCTCGATTCGTCTGGATCGACTCCCGTCTATTTTCTGACCCTTTGCACCGCGGGCCGACGGGCGGTGTTGGCGAACAAGTCGGCTGTCGTCGTCCTGCGCGCCGAATTTGAAGCCGCTCCGCGTCGATACGGCTGGACGATCGGCCGGTTTGTGGCAATGCCCGACCATCTGCACTTCTTTTGCGTAAGTAATGAAACGACTGTCGGCGCTTCGTTGTCGCGCTTCATGGCCGGCTTCAAGCAGTGCACGGCCAAGGGCGTTCTGAACACGGCCCGCGCGCCGGCGCCCCTCTGGCAGAAGGAATTCTTCGATAACGTATTGCGCTCGGACGAGAGCTACGAAACCAAATGGCAATATGTACGGGAGAACCCGGTTCGAGCCGGGCTGGTCAACACGGCGAGCGATTGGCCGTATGCAGGCGAGATCGCGCCGATCACGCGTTGAATGCGATCGCGCTCTGCGCGACCCTGTAAGCCGCGCTCGGTGAGCGCGGCCGGCGCGGTCCGCGACCGCGCCTACAAATCGAGAGGCCGCAGCCGCGCTCGGTGAGCGCGGCCGGCGCGGTCAGCAACCGCGTCTACAGGCCCGCAAATCCGCACGCCGCGAGCGCCTCCAGCATATGCGGCGGCGCCGGGCCTCGACCTCGATCGGCGGCTTCCCCTTCGTGAGCGGCACGGCGACCTTGCGCGCCAGCAATTGCAGCGCGACGTCGGCGCGCGCGCCATAGATCGCATCGCCCAGGATCGGCCAGCCCTGCGAAGCGCAATGGACCCGCAATTGGTGTGTGCGCCCGGTCCGCGGCTCGAGTTCAAGCCAGGCGATCGGGCCGCTTCGCCAGACCCCGCGCCCCTTGACGCGCCAGAGCGTCAGCGCCGGTTGTCCTTTCGGGTCGACCTTCATCCACCAGCCGCGCTTGTCGTCGAGCCGGCCGAGCGGAGGTCGATCGCCCCGCTCTCGGCCTCGGGCGCGCCGGCGACGATGGCCCAATAGGTCTTCAGGATCTTGCCTTGCTTGAACAGGAGCCCCAATTTCTCCAGCGCCTTATGATGTCGTCCGAGCACGAGGCAGCCCGCCGTGTCGCGGTCGAGCCGATGGGCGAGCGCCGGCTTTCGCGGCAGTCCGAAACGCAGCGCGTCGAAATCGTCCTCGAGGCTCAAGCCGCCTTTCGGCCCCGCATGGACGGCGACGCCGGCCGGCTTGTCGAGAACGAGCATCATCCCGTCGCGATAAAGGAGCCGCGCTCTTGTTTCTTCCGGCGTCATGGGGACAGTGGTATTCCAACAGGGCCGCGCCCGCATAGGGGCGGCGCCGCGAGGGTTTCTGCATTGGACGAAGAGCGACAAGAAAGCGAAATCCGGCCTGCTGCGCCGCTGGTTCGGCGGCGCGGGCGCGGCGACCGCGCCGCGGCCCGAGCCGCGGTTGCGAGCGAAGCGGAGCCGCCGGCCGCCGATCCCGCCGCAGAACGTCGCGGCGGCGCCTTTCGAGCCGAAGCGAAGTTGGCTTGAGCGCCTTCGATCGGGCCTCTCGCGCTCGTCGATCGAACATCACGCGGGGCGTCGCCGACATCTTCACCAAGCGCAAGCTCGACGCCGCTTACCTCGACGATCTCGAGGACATGCTGATCCAGGCCGACCTTGGCTTGAGCGCGGCGGCCCGCATTCGCGAGGCGATCGCCCGCGGGCGCTACGAGAAGGGGATCGAGTCCGGACGAGGTCAAGCGCGTCCTCGCGGCCGAGGTCGAGCGCGCGCTTGCCCCGGTCGCTCGCCCGCTCGTGATCGATCCGAGCAAGCGCCCGTTCGTCATCCTCGTCGTCGGCGTCAACGGCTCCGGCAAAACCACCACCATCGGCAAGCTCGCGGCCAAGTTCGGAGCCGAGGGGAAGACGGTCGTGCTCGCCGCGGGCGACACCTTCCGCGCCGCCGCGATCGAGCAATTGCGCATCTGGGCGCGGCGCACGGTGTTCCGCCCTTGTCGAACGCGAGCAGGGCGCGCGACGCGGCCGGGCTCGCCTTCGACGCGCTGACGCGCGCCCGCGAGCTTGACGCCGACGTCGTGCTGATGGACACGGCCGGGCGGCTGCAGAACCGGGCCGAGCTCATGGGCGAACTCGAGAAGATCATCCGCGTGATGAAGAAGGTCGACTCTGAAGCGCCGCACGCCGTGCTCCTCGTGCTCGACGCGACGGTCGGGCAGAACGCGCTGAGCCAGGTCGAGATTTTCGGCCGCGATTGCTGGCGTCACCGGCCTCGTGATGACCAAGCTCGACGGCACCGCGCGCGGCGGCATCCTGGTCGCGATCGCCGACAAGTTCGCGCTGCCGGTGCATTTCATCGGCGTCGGCGAAGGCGTCGACGACCTCGAGCCGTTCACCGCGCGCGACTTCGCCGAGGCGATCGCGGGGGTCGAGGAGAGAGGCAGGAGGCGCCGCAATGACGGGGACGAACGTGACCGAACGCCGCCGCCCCGCCGCCGCGCAAGGCGCTGAACCCGATTTCAAGTTCGCGCTCGAGCTCGGGCCGCTCGTGCTGTTCTTCGCCGCCTATTCGAGGCTCGGCATCTTCGCCGCGACCGGCGTCTTGATGGCGTGCGTGGTGGTCACGCTCGGCGTCTCCTACGCGATGCTGAGGCGCATTCCCGTGATGCCGCTGGTGACGGCGGTCATCGTTCTCATCTTCGGCTCGCTCACCCTGATCTTTCACGACGAGACCCTGATCAAGATCAAGCCGACCGCGCTCTACCTCTTATTCGCCGCGGCCCTCTTCGCCGGCATCTGGCTCAAGAGGCCGCTCTTGAAAATCCTGTTCGACGGGGCGCTGCACGTGACCGAGGAAGGATGGCTGAAGCTCACCTGGCGCTGGGCGTTCTTCTTCCTGTGCCTTGCGGTTCTCAACGAGATCGTCTGGCGCACCCAGACGACCGACCTCTGGGTCAAGTTCAAGACGTTCGGCTTCCTGCCGCTGACGCTCCTGTTCGCCCTCGCCCAGGCGCCGCTCATCATGCGCAACGAGGCGAAGGAGCCGGAGACCGGAGGACGATTTCTAGGTCAGCGCCGCGCCGTCCGCTCCCGCGGGGCTCTCAGCGCAACGCCCGGCGCAGCCGATCGCGTTCGCGCCGGCGATCGTCAGCGGGTTGATAGGCGAGCGCGCCGTGATGGCCGCAGTAGGGGCCGTTTGTCGTCGGGCGACCCGCAGTAGCGGAAATCGGAGGTGGCCGGGTCGCCCAACGGCCACCGGCACATCGCCTCCTTGAGCTCGATCATGGTGACCCTCAGCGACATCGGCAGGACCACGCTCTCGAAGGTCTCAGGTTCCGCGTCCGCGAGCGACTGCGGGGCGATGGCGAGCGCCGTCGCTCCCCTCGTCATGCGAGAAGCCGGGGATGCGACCCGCGGGGCCACGGAGCGATGGTGAGCCGGGGAAACTGACGAATGGCGGGGCCGCGAAACGCTCGAGTTCGTCTTCGCTCGGCCGGACAGGCCAGCCGGTGAACCTTCCCGATCACCGCGTTGCGGGTCAGTCCGTTGCCGAGCAGGCTCGCAATCTGGCTTGCGCTCTTGCCTTCGCCCCAATGTTGCTTCAACTGCTCAATTCGTTCGTCCGTCCAAGACATCGTCGCCTCGTTCGTCAAATCCCCTGGGCAAAAAAAGCGCACCGCTCTTACGCAAAGTCCCGCCCCCTTGCCAGACGGAGGGCCGTCGGGCGAAACGCGGACCAGCACTCGCTTAGAACCCTCGCCACGACATCTCGTGGG
>CAWIUD010000015.1:0-67190 GCA_963839185.1 uncultured Alphaproteobacteria bacterium
AAACAGTGACGCCGGGGATCAAAGCCGGCGATCTCCTGATCATCGGATCGGGTCGGGCGCGACGGCGAGCCTGGTCGCAATGGCGGAGAGGGCGAAGAAAATCGGAGCAACCCTCGCGCTGGTGACCATCTTCCCGGATTCGCCGATCGGGAAACTGGCCGACGCCCTCGTGCGGATACCAGCTTCAACGCCGAAAGCCGGCGGCGAGGCTCCCTCTCAATCCGTGCAACCGATGGGGTCGCTGTTCGAGCAGAGCCTCTTGATCTTCCTCGACATCATCGTCATGCGGCTGATGGAGAAAAAAAAGATCGACTCGACCGCCATGTTCGAGAGGCACGCCAATCTCGAATAGTCCGTCGGGAACCGGGCCGGTCAGTCGAATATCACCGCCTGCCGGACGCCGACGCCCTCCCGCAGCCGGTCGAAGCCTTCGTTGATGGCCTCCAGCGGCAGCCGGTGGGTCAGGAGCGTGTCGACCGGCAGGCGGCCGGCCTTGAAGAGCGCGATATAGCGCGGCACGTCGCGCAACGGGACCGCCGAGCCGATATAGGAGCCTTTGAGCGTCCGCTCCTCGGCGACCAGGGTCACCGGCGCGAGCGAAAGGCGCCGGTCGGGATGGGGAAGGCCCGCCGTCACTGTCGTCCCGCCGCGCGCGGTCGAGGCATAGGCAAGCTCGAGCGCCGCGACCGCTCCAGCCATATCGAAAGCGACCTCCACCCCTCCGCCCGAAACGCGCTTGATCTGATCCGCAGCGTCGGAGGCGCCGGCATTGACGATGTCCGTCGCCCCGAGTTTTTTGGCGAAATCGAGCTTGTCGTCGGAAAGATCGACCGCAACGATCTGGCGCGCGCCCGCGAGCTTCGCTCCGAGGATGGCGCTCAAACCTACGCCGCCAAGGCCGATCACCGCGACCGATTGGCCCGGCTCAACTTTCGCGGTGTTGACCACTGCGCCGACCCCTGTCAGCACCGCGCAGCCGAACAGCGCAGCGATGTCCAACGGCAAGGCGGCGTCGATCTTGACGCAGGATTCCCGGGCGACCACGGCATGGTCGGCGAAGGCCGAAACCCCGAGGTGATGGTTGACCGGCTCGGCGCGGAAGGAGAGTCGGCGCGCGCCGGAGAGAAGCGCCCCTGCGCCGTTGGCCTTGGCGCCGGGCTCGCAGAGCGCAGGACGCCCGGCTGCGCACGGGCCGCAGCGCCCGCAGCTCGGCACGAACACCAGCACCACATGGTCGCCGACCGCAAGGTCGCTGACCCCCTCGCCCAGAGCCTCGACGATCCCCGCCGCTTCGTGGCCGAGCGCCATCGGCGTGGGGCGCGGCCGCGAGCCGTCGATCACCGACAGGTCGGAATGGCAAAGGCCCGCCGCCTTGATCCGAACCAGAACCTCGCCGCGGCCGGGCGGCTCAAGTTCGAGCTCGACGATGTCGAGCGGCTTCGAGACCGCATAGGGCGGCGGAAGGCCGGTTTGGCGGAGGACGGCGGCTTGGATGCGCATCGGGTTCATCTCGGGGCGGCAGGCGGCGATGGTCGGCGGAATTGCAAGGCGGGGCAACCCCAGTCCTGGTTGATGTGGATCGCCTTCGCCTGGATGGCAGGTTAGCTTCGCCGGGTCGACGATCAACGCTGAGACGAAACCATGCCTCACAGCGAAATTGACGCGGTGCGCGCTTTGCTCGGCGGCAAGCCCCGGCCGGTCGGGTGGGCGGAACGGCGCCATCGGATCGAGGAGGTGTGCTCGGTCTGGCCGCCGGCCAGCGACATCCGGTTCGCTCCGGCCGATCTCGACGGCGTTCCGGCCGAATGGTCGATCGCTCCCGGCAGCGACGAATCCCATGTCCTGATGTTCTTTCACGGCGGCGGCTACTGCTCAGGCTCGATTCTGAGCCACCGCCGGATGGCGAGCGAGGCGGGACGCGCGGCGGGCGCGCGGGCGCTGGCGGTCGCTTATCGGCTCGCGCCCGAGCATCCGTTCCCGGCGGCGCTCGACGACGCGCTGACCGCCTGGCGATGGGTCCGCCGCCAAGGCGTTGCGGCGGCGAAGATCGCGGTCGGCGGCGACAGCGCCGGGGCCGGGCTCAGCATCGCGCTCCTCAATCGATTGCGCGGCCTCGGCGAAGCGCAAGCCGCCTGCGCCTGGCTCGTCTCGCCATGGACGGACCTGACCATGTCCAGCCCGTCGCTGGTCGCCAAGGACGCGGTCGACCCCCTGATCCACAAAGGCTACCTCGAGGAACTGGCCGAAGCCTACGTTCCCGCCGGGATCGACAGAAGAGACCCGAGGGTCTCTCCGCTGTTTGCGGATCTGGAAGGCCTGCCGCCGGTTCTGATCCAGGTCGGTTCCGATGAAACGCTGCTCGACGACGCCGTTCGCTTCGCGGCGGCGGCGGGCGCGGCGGACGTCGCGGTCAGGCTCGAAATCTCGCCGCACATGATTCACGCCTGGCCGGTCTGGAACGCCCATCTCGAACCCGGACGGCGCGCGCTCGCCGAGGCAGGCGCATTCATCCGCCGCGCCATGGGCGGTTGAGGCGACCGCGCCGCCCTTGCGGGTCAAACGCGCCCGCGCCACATAGGCGCTGAAAGCCTGCCTCGCGCTCGAAAGGCGCATCGACCGGAGCCCCCCCATGCCGCAGACCAGCAGCCGCTTCTTCGACGATCTCTCGCGCCTGATGACCGATGCGGCGGGCCTTGCCGACGGCGCGCGGCGCGAAGCACAGACCTTCGCCAAGAGCCAGATCGAACGGATGATGTCCGGCATGGACATGGTGAGCCGCGAGGAGTTCGAGGCGGTCCGCGAGATGGCTGCGCGCGCCCGCGACGAGAACGACAAGCTTGCGGCGAGGATCGCTGCGCTTGAGGCCAAGCTCTCCGAGCCAAAGGTCTGATCCGACTCGCATTCTTCTCGCAGAGGCTTGATTCGGTTCACAGATTCTGTGGACTGAAAGGGCGACGCACTTTACCGATCGACGCGAATCATTGAGGTTGCCGCCATCCGCTCCGGCCTTCGGCCGCAGCGGAGAGCGGGCGGCGATTCGCGCGACGCCTCCCGTGCCTCCGTCATCGCTTCCTTGCGCGGAAAGGTCCCTGATGAGCTTGATTGAAGTTGGCCCTGACGATCGTTCCGAGCACCCGGTCGACGTCGTCGAGCGTCTGGCCGCCGTCAACGAGTGGACCTTCGACCGCGCCGAAACCGACGAGATCGCGATCCGGGCGCCGGGGGCCTTCGCCAATTACGACGTCGCCTTCACCTGGTTGCCGGACATTGAGTTGCTTCACGTCAGCTGTTCCTTCGATTTCAAAACCCCGCCCCACAAGCGCGCCGCGCTCGGCGAGCTGACGCAGCTCATCAACGAACAGATGTGGCTCGGCCATTTCGACCTGTGGAGCCAGCAGGACATCGTGATGTTCCGCCATTCGCTGTGCCTCGCCGGCGGCGCGAGCGCCACCGACGCGCAATGCGACGCGGTGGTCAAGGCGGCGATCCAAGCCTGCGAGACCTATTACCAGGCGTTCCAGTTCGTGCTGTGGGCGGATCGGGGCCCGCGCGAGGCGATCGCGATGGCCACATTCGAGACGCGCGGCGCAGCCTGAAAGGGGCTTTCGCGCCGCGGGATTTGCGTGTATGAGCCGCGCTTTCGTTTTCTAGCGCGCTTTCGCCGCGCCGATTGGAGTTTCCGACAATGGCCGTCCCCAGACGCAAAACCTCGCCCTCGCGCCGCGGCATGCGTCGCTCCCACGATGCGCTGAAGGCCCCGACCTATGTCGAGGACAAGGATTCCGGCGAGCTGCGCCGTCCGCATCACATCGACCTGAAGAGCGGCATGTATCGGGGACGCCAGGTTCTCAAGCCGAAGGCCGTCGCCCCCGAGGCCTGAGCGGCTCCGCGCCGCCTGTAGGCGCTATCGCTGATCGCAGCTGGCGCGGTCATCGACCGCGCCCACAAGGGCGCGTTGGCCGTCTTCACCGACAGCGACCGCGCCCCCGGGCGGCCCCTCCAGCATTACCAAGCTTTCATGTTCGCGCCATCGCACGTTTAGGAGACCGGGAGCATTGTGACATCTGAGGCCGGCGGGGTCGTCGCGCCATCAAATTGGATGCTCACTGGAGTTCCTGATGTCCTTTTCCCGATCCTCCCATTCCTTCCGCGCGGCGCTGCTGGGCGCTGTGGCGCTGACCGCCCTTGGCGGATTCGCGTTCGAGAGCACGATGGTTCCCGTTCGCGCCGCGGCGACGACGGCGCAGACCGCGGCCGGCCCGGCGTCGTTCGCCGACATTGTCGATCGCGTGAAGCCGGCGGTCGTTTCGGTCAAGGTCAAGATCACCGACGCCGACCCGGTCGACGACGAGGAGTCGGACGCCGCGCCCAACATGCCCGGCCTGCCGGACATGCCGCGCAACAGCCCCTTCTATCATTTCTTCCGTCACTTCGGGATGCCCGACAACAATGACGGCGACCATGGCATGCCCCGCCGTCATTCGGCGCAGGCGCAGGGCTCGGGATTCTTCATCTCGTCGGACGGCTACATCGTCACCAACGACCACGTCGTCGACCACGCGAGCGACGTCACGATCACGACCGCCGACGGCAAGACCATGTCCGCCAAGGTGATCGGCATCGACGGCAAGACCGACCTTGCGCTGTTGAAGGTCCAGGGCAGCGACTTCCCCTACGTCAACTTCGCCAGCCAGGCGCCGCGGGTCGGCGACTGGGTGCTCGCGGTCGGCAACCCGTTCGGTCTCGGCGGCACGGTGACGGCCGGCATCGTTTCGGCGCGCGGGCGTGACATCGGGTCCGGGCCTTACGATGACTTCCTGCAGATCGACGCCCCGGTCAATCACGGCAATTCCGGCGGGCCGACCTTCAACGCCGAGGGCGAGGTGGTTGGCGTCAACACTGCGATCTTCTCGCCGTCGGGCGGCAGCGTCGGCATCGGCTTCGCGATCGCCAGCGACGTGGTCAAGAACGTCGTCCAGCAGCTCAAGGACAATGGTTCGGTCACGCGCGGCTGGATCGGCGTCCAGATCCAGTCGGTGACGCCCGATCTCGCTGACAATCTCGGCATCAAGAACGCCGCAGGCGCCCTGGTGGCCGAAGCGCAGAAGGATTCGCCGGCCGCCGCCGCAGGCGTCAAGAGCGGCGACGTGATCACCGCCGTTGACGGCGACGCGGTCGCCGATCCGCATGATCTGGCGCGCCGGATCGCCGCCCTCGGACCGAAGAAGACTGCGAAGCTCTCCATCGTCCGCGATGGTTCGCCGATGACGATCGACGTGACGCTCGGAACGATGCCGGCCGACAAGACGGCGAGCGTGGAAACGCACAATTCCGACAGCAGCGACAACTCGGCGCTGTCCAAGCTCGGGCTGACGCTCCGCGCCGCGCACGGACAGGATGGCGTTGTTGTCGCCAACGTCGATCCGGACGGGGCGGCCGCGGACAAGGGCCTGAAGGAAGGCGACGTGATCCTCGAGGTCGCGGGCAAGCCGGTCAGCCATCCGTCCGATGTCGCCAAGGCCCTCGACGCCGCGAAGTCGGATGGCAAGAAGTCGGTGCTCATGCGCGTGAAGTCAGGCGACGGCGAGCGTTTCCTCACGCTGCCCGCACGCGCTTCGTGAAACTCGGCGTCCCGCAATCTCGCGGGACGCTGACATGAAATGGGCGGAAGGGTTTATGGGCTCGTCCCCAGCCCCGCGCTATGCGCGCCCTTCCGTCCAAGTCGGCGGTCGCACATTTCCCCGCCCGCGCGACCCCGACAAGGTGGCGGCAGGTCCTTATCAAGCCCCTCGAGGACCTGCCGCCATTCCTTTGGCCTAAGCGCCGCGGATTCGATATATGTCCGACATGCGAATCCTCATCATCGAAGACGACCGGGACGCGGCGGGCTATCTCGCCAAAGCGTTTCGCGAGGCCGGGCATGTCGCGGATCAGGCGAACGATGGCGTCACCGGATACGATCTGGCGCTCGAAGGCGGCTATGACGTCGCGATCGTCGACCGCATGCTGCCGAAGATGGACGGTCTGACGCTGGTCGGCGCGCTCCGCAAACAGAACAACGAGACGCCGGTCCTGATCCTGTCGGCGCTCGGCCAGGTCGACGACCGGGTGAAGGGCCTGCGGGCCGGCGGCGACGACTATCTGGCGAAGCCCTACGCCTTCTCCGAATTGCTGGCTCGGGTCGAGGCGCTGGCGCGTCGCCGGCCCAAGGGCGCGCCGGAAGAGACAGTGTTGCGGGTCGCCGACCTGACGCTTGACCGGCTTTCCCACAAGGTGACGCGCCAGGCCGAGGAAATCGCATTGCAGCCGCGCGAGTTCCGGCTGCTCGAATTTCTGATGCAGAACGCGGGCAAGGTGGTCACGCGCACCATGCTGCTCGAACATGTTTGGGATTATCACTTCGATCCGCAGACCAATGTGATCGACGTGCATGTATCGCGCCTGCGCGCCAAGATCGACCGAGATTTTGACGCGCCGCTGCTGAGCACCGTTCGCGGCGCGGGATACATAATTCGTGACGGCGCTCGGTAAGCTCCTCCGCGCCACCGCCTTCCGCCTTGCGCTGGCGATCCTGGCGCTCAGCGCCGTGGGGGCCGGCATCGTGCTCAGCGTCATCGCCTGGCAGGTCACATCCGTCGTCGACAGGGAGATCGCCCAGACGATCGACGCCGAGGCCAAGGGCCTCATCGACACAATATAACAACACAGGGTTGCGACGGCTCTACGCCGCCATCGAGGCGCGCAAGCGCGAGCCGGGTGCCTCGCTCTACCTGCTGACCAGCCCGGCCGGCGAGCCGCTGGCCGGCAATGTCGAACAGATTCCCGCCGGAGTGCTGCAACACCGCGGTTTTCTGCCGATACTTCTACCACGGAAACGCCAGCGGCGATCGCAGCCGGCAGGCCTGGTGGGGGTTTATGTGCTCGATGGCGGCTTCCGCCTTTTGATCGGGCATGACCTTGGCGACCGCGCCCGCATTGGCGGGGTGATGGTGCGGGCTCTGGCGATTTCGCTCGTCTTCTTCGCCGCGCTTGCCGCGATCGGCGCGTTGTTCGTCGCCCGGCGTGTGCTGCGCCGCATCGACGACATGAACACCTCCGCGCACGGCATCATGGCGGGAGATCTGACGAGCCGGCTGCCGGTGTCTGGCTCGGGCGACGAAATCGACCGGCTGGCCGAGGGGCTCAACGAGATGCTCGCACGGATCTCCGAGCTGATGCAGGGCCTGCGCGAGGTTTCCGACAATATCGCGCATGACCTGCGGACGCCCCTCACCCGCCTGCGCAACCATGCCGAGGCGGCGCTCGCGTTCGGCGGCGACGCCGCGGCCTATCGGCTCGCGCTGGAAAAGACGATCGAAGAGTCTGACAGTCTCATCAAGGTGTTCAACGCGCTTCTGCTGATCGCGCGCGCCGAGGCGGGCGGCGACGTCGGAACGCTGCAATTGTTCGACGTGGGCGAAGCGGCGCGAAGCGTCGCCGAGCTCTACGAGCCGATCGCCGAGGAAGAGGGCGTCACGCTGACCGTGCTGACCGAGGGCGTCTTGACGGTGCGGGGAAACCGCGAACTGATCGGACAGACGGTCGCCAATCTCGTGGACAACGCGCTCAAATACGGCGCGCCGAAAACGGGATGCGGCGGTTCGCACGAGAGGCCGGACGTCGTCATCGCCGCGCGGCGCGCCGGCGCGTCCGTCATCCTGACTATCGCCGACCGAGGCCCCGGAATCGCGCCTTCCGACCGGGCGCGGGTGCTCGACCGGTTCGTGCGGCTCGAAGGTTCGCGCTCGCGGCCGGGCTCCGGGCTCGGCCTTTCGCTCGCCGCCGCGGTCGCCCGCCTGCACGGCGGCTCGGTTGAGCTTGAGGACAACGAACCGGGACTTCGCGTTCGCGTCACCTTGCCAGCCGCGGACGGACGCCCTGCTCCTGCCGGCGATCGCGGATGGGTCAATGAATGAGCGCATCGCTCGCTGAAAACCTCGTCAGCGCGCCGCGCCTTGCGTCGCCCGCCGAAGCGCGGCGCCGCCTGGCCGCGCTGACCGAGACGCCGCGGGCCGCCGACCTCGCGCCCGCGCTCGTCCTCGGCCGGACGCGCGATCTCCTTCTCGGCCTCGCCGACCATTCCCCTTATCTCTGGGCGCTCATCAGGGAGAATCCGGCGAGGCTCGTTCGTCTGCTGATGAGTCCGCCCGGCGATTCGCTGGACGCGCTGATGGCGGCCGTCGCCGCGCGCCGCGATGACGACGAGGCGGAGCTGATGCGGGCGCTGCGCCTCGCCAAGCGCGAAGCGGCGCTGTTGATCGCACTCGCCGATATCGGCGGCGTATGGGATCTCGCCGCGACGACGGAGGCGCTGACGCGGTTCGCCGACGGCGCGGTCGGCGCGGCGCTGGGTTTCCTGTTGCGGCGGAACGCGCTCGCCGGGCGGCTCGCGCTTGACGCGGAAGCGCCTGACAGCGCGGCCGGGTCGGGCGTCGTCGTGCTGGCGCTCGGCAAACTCGGCGCGGGCGAACTCAATTATTCGAGCGACGTCGACCTCATCGTGCTCTACGACGCCGCGGCGGCCTCAATTCCCGAAGGGACGGACGCCGCGCCGCTGTTTGTGCGCATCACCAAGGCGCTCGCCCGCATCCTTCAGGAGCGGACGAGCGACGGCTACGTGCTGCGCGTCGATCTTCGCCTGCGGCCAGACCCGGCCTCGACCCCGGTTGCTCTGTCGACCGCGAGCGCTTTCTCCTACTACGAGACGGTGGGCCAGAACTGGGAGCGCGCGGCGCTCATCAAGGCGCGCCCGGCGGCAGGCGACATCGCGCTCGGCGAGCGCTTTCTCGCCGACCTCGCGCCGTTTATCTGGCGCAAATATTTCGACTATGCGGCGATCGCCGACATCCATGCGATGAAGCGGCAAATTCACGCCTTCCGCGGACACGAACGGGTCGTCGTCCCGGGCCATGACCTCAAACTCGGGCGGGGCGGCATCCGCGAGATCGAGTTCTTCGTCCAGACGCAACAGCTCATCTTCGGCGGCCGGCGTCCGCAGATGCGCGGACCGCAAACGCTGGACATGCTGCGACGCCTTCAGGCCGACAACTGGATCGACGCCGCCGCGGTCGACGATTTGAGTAACGCCTATGTGTTCCTGCGCCGCATCGAGCACCGGCTGCAGATGGTCGCCGACGAGCAGACGCAGCGGCTTCCCTTCGAGCGCCCGGCGCTCGCCCGCTTCGCCAAATTCTGCGGCTATTCACGGCTCGAGGCGTTCTCCAAGGACGTCACCCATCATCTGACGACGGTCGAACGCCACTATGCCCAGTTGTTCGAGGACGCCCCCAAGCTTGACGTCGCCTCGGGCAGTCTCGTCTTCACCGGCGTGGTGGACGACCCCGAGACGCTCGCCACCTTGCGCGCGCTCGGCTTTCAGAAGCCGGAAGCGGCGGCCGAAACCGTCCGCGGCTGGCATTTCGGCCGGCGCGCCGCCGTCCGCAGCCAGCGGGCGCGCGAGGTGCTGACCGAACTGACGCCCGCGCTCCTGCAAGCCTTCGCCGGATCGGGCGACGCCGACGCGGCGCTCGCCGCGTTCGACGAAGCGCTCGCCCACATGCCCGCAAGCGTCGAACTCCTGTCGATCCTGCGCTCGAACGCCGCCTTGCGGGAATTGTTCGGCGACGTTCTCGGCAGCGCGCCCCGCCTCGCCCAGGTGATCGCGACGCGTCCGCATGTGCTCGATGCGGCGATCGATCCTGGGCGCAGCGGCGATTTCGAGACGAGCTTCGACGAGCACGCGATGCGTGGGCGCGTCGAAGCCTTCGTTTCTCAGGCCCAAAGTCACGAAGACGCGCTGAACCGCGCGCGCGAGTTCGCCGCCGAGGAGATGTTTCACATCGGCCTCAATCTTCTGTCGGGCCGGCTCGACCCCGATCATGCCGGCCGCGCCTATAGCGCTCTGGCGCAAGGCCTGCTCGCTGCGCTGCTTGCGCGGGTCGCGACGGAGTTTGCCGCCGAGCATGGCCTGGTGAGCGGCGGGAGAGTCGTTGTCGTCGCTTTCGGGAAGCTTGGCTCGCGGGAAATGACCGCGGCCTCCGATCTCGACCTCATTCTGATCTATGACTTTCCGAAAGACGCAGCAAATCGAACGGCCGCAGGCCGCTCGCGCCGGGGCCTTACTATACGCGCCTTACCCAACGCCTCATCTCGGCGCTGACCGCGCCGACCAAAGCCGGCCGTCTTTACGAGGTCGACATGCGGCTCAGACCCTCGGGCCGCCAGGGCCCGCTCGCCACCCAGCTTTCGGCGTTCCAGCTCTACCAGCGCGACGAAGCGGAGACGTGGGAGCATATGGCGCTCACTCGCGCGCGCGTCGTCGCGGGCGATGAAAGCCTCGCCGCCGAGGTCGCCGAGACCGTCCAGCAAACGCTGACCCGCAAGCGCGATCCGGAAAAAGCCGCCCGCGACGCCCGTTCGATGCGAGCGCTCATAGCCTCAGAAAAGGGCGACAAAGACATCTGGGACCTCAAGCTCGTTGCGGGCGGCCTTCTCGACATCGAGTTCGTCGCCCAATATCTGAGCATTGCGTTTGGGCGCGGGCGCCCTGCCCTTCTCCACGTTTCCACGCGCACGGTCATCGAACGGGCCGGCGTGGCCGGGTTGATCAGGATCGGATGCGGCCGAGACGCTGATCGACGCCCACCGGCTTTACACGCATGCGACGCAATTCATGCGGCTCGCGACCTCCGGCCCATTCGATCCGGCCAAGGCGGCGGCCGGCGTGAAGCGCCGCATCGCCTCGGCGACCGGCTTTCCCGATTTCGAAACCTTCGCATCGGCGCTCGCCGAAGCGCGGAAGCAGGTGCGCAAGGCCTTTACGGCGATCGTGAGTTAGCCGCCGGCCTCTCGCCGCGGTCGATCCACTCCGCTCTCCTCAGAACGTTGCAGCACACTGTAGAGGAGGCGCGCCTCGGGCGCCGGGCCGCGCCGGACGCCGAGCGCCTCGACCCTGACCGCGAGCCATTGCCGGCCTTGGGCGAAGGCCAGAATGTCGCCGGGCCGAACCGCGCGGCTCGGCTTATCGACCGGGGTGCGCGAGCCGTCGCGCGCCAACCGCACGCCGCCCTCTTCGACGCGCGGGCCGCGAGGCTCCGGGTCTTGAAGAAACGCGCGCGCCATAGCCAGACGTCGATCCGGCAGGCGTCGTCGCCCGTCAAGCGCCGCCCCCGGCCGCAGCGCGACGCCGGGGCTTCCGGCGGCGAGCCCGCCGCCGAGCGGGCGCTGACGGCGTCGTGAGAGCCGCAAGCGCGGCAAACGGCGTCGCGGCGATCCCTGCCGGCGGCTCCCTGGCGGGCGCCCGGCGGCGGCGCCACAACGAGCCATCGGCTCCGTCCCCTTTGCGGACGCGGGCGAAACCGAGCGCGCGGAGAATGTGCTCAGCATCGCCAAGCGTCCAGCCGAGATCAGCGAGCAGGGCCGCCGTCAGCTGAATGGCGCCTCCGCCTTGAGGCGAGGCGGCGCGGGCGAGCGCGTCCAGCCGCTCCAGATCGGCGACAGGCGCGGCCAGCCGCCCGGCGGCGCGCAAGCCGCGCAACGACAGGGCCTCGGGCGGGGGCGCCGGATGAGGCAGCGGGCTGACCGCGGCGACGTCCGGCCGCCAGCCTGCGCGGGCCAGACGGGCGAAAGCGAACCCGATGAGTTGGGCCTCGGGCGTCAGCAGGGACGGCAGGTAGAGGCTGAATGCGCCAAAGCGCACGCCCAGGCTTTTCAAGGTTCGGCGCTCGCTTCGGCTCAGCGCCCGAATCCGCGGTTCGGCCGCGATCCGGTCCAGTATCCCCGATTGTTCGACGAGCTGATAGGCGAGGCCGCGCGCCAAACCCCTGAGCCGCCCATCCGAGATGGCGTCGGAAAGCAACTTCAGCGCGGAGAGACGACGGCTCGCCTCTGCCGCGACGAACGCCTCAAGTCTTCGGGCGGCCCGCTCGCGTGCGGGCTCGGCGCCAAATTGCCCGACGAGGCGCACGCGGGGCTGAAACGGCCGCCCGTCCACGATCTCGCCCGCGGCCTCGCCGCGCCAAGTGACGACGCCATCGGGCGCCAGCGCCAAAGCGTCGTCCCCGTCGCTCGCGAGTTCGCCGAGCCTGCGGGCGATCTCGGGGGTCACGATCCGCTCGACCGCGCCCCGAAGCGCCCGGTTCTCCAATGCCGAGGCGCCCCGCTCGGGCGCGAAATGCAGCCCGGCGAGCGTGCCGACCAGGTGGCCCTCCACCATCACCGCGCCGTCAGCCCCGATTCCGCCGAGAATCGGACCGTTATGCTGGTTCAGGCTGCGCAACAGCGCGCTCGTGCGCTTGTCGACGAACCGCTGCATCAACGACTGATGCAGGGTGTCCGAGAGCCGGTCCTCGAGGCCCCGCGCCCGTTCCTGCCAGCCCTGCGGATCGGCGAGCCAGTCGGCGCGATTGGCGACATAGGCGAGCGTCCGCACCCGGGCGAGGCGGGTCGACAGCATGTCGATGTCGCCGTCGACGCGATCGAGGCTTGCGAAATGGCCCTGCATCCAGTCTTCCGGCAGGCGCCGGTCGCCCTGGGTGAGGTGCTCGAACATCGTCCCGACAAGCCGCGTATGTTCGTCCTGCGTGGTCTTGCGGAAGTCCGGCGTCTGGCAGACTTCCCAGAGCCGCCGCAGATTGGCCCTGTCGCGGCTTCGCCGGAGGACTGTCTCGGCGGTTGAAAGCTGGCGAAGCGTCGTCTCGTCCTGGCTCTCCTCGGAAAGCCGTAAGCCAGAAGCGGAAGGCGGAGCGGCGAGCGACCGGATCAGTCCCGCGAGCGACTGAAAATCGAGTTCAGCGTTGCGCCATTCGGCCGCCGCGACGGCGGGAAACGCGTGGCCTTCGACGGCGGCGACGACATCCTCGTCGATGTCCGGCGCATCGCCCGTCACGCCAAACGCGCCGTCCTTGCGGAAGCGGCCCGGCCCGCCCGGCGATCTGGGCGATCTCCTGGGCGTAAAGGCCGCGCGTGCGCCGTCCGTCAAACTTGCGCAAGCCGGCAAAAGCGACATGGTCGACATCCATGTTGAGGCCCATGCCGATCGCGTCGGTCGCGACCAGGAAATCGACCTCGCCGCGACTGGAACAGGCGCGACCTGCGCGTTGCGCGTGCGCGGACTGAGCGAGCCCATGACCACCGCCGCGCCGCCCCGCTGGCGGCGGATCAGTTCGGCGATGGCGTAGACCGCATCGGCGGAGAAGGCGACGACCGCGCTCCGTCGGGGCAGCCGCGTCAATTTCTTCGGGCCGGCATAGGCGAGATCGGAGAGGCGTTCGCGGAACTGGATTTCGGCTTCCGGGCAAAGCCGGCGGATCAGCGGGGCCGACGGTCGCCGCGCCCATCAGCATGGTTTCGGAGAGCCCCCGCGCGTGCAGCAGCCGATGGGTGAAGACATGCCCGCGTTCGGGATCGGCGCAGAGCTGGATCTCGTCGACGGCGAGAAACTCGACCTTGCGGTCGAGCGGCATCGCCTCGACGGTGCAGACGAAATATTGCGCCCGCGCCGGGACGATCTTCTCTTCGCCGGTGATCAAGCGCGACGACGGCCCGCCGCGCTCCGGACGACGCGATCGTAGATCTCGCGGGCGAGCAGGCTGAGCGGCAGCCCGATCATGCCGGAGGCGTGCCCCAGCATGCGCTCGACCGCGAGATGAGTCTTGCCGGTATTGGTCGGCCCGAGAACGGCGATCAGACGCGAGGCGTCGCCCCGCAGCGGCAAGCGGTTCATGGGTTCAATGTGGAGGAGGTGGCGTACCCTGCAAGCGTCTGAGGCCTACATCGCGAGTGCGCAACGAGTGCGCCCACCCCATTGACAAAGAGCGAGGCGATCCCCATTCCATAGGGATCGGCGATGGAGTTCGCCGCAAACCGCCTCGGGCTGATGACTCCTCTATTCCTCTCTGAAGGAGGGAGTCATGGCCGTGACCAAGATTTATATCGCGTATCGCCTGAGCGATCCGCCTCCCGCTGCGGACAAAAAGCGCGCAGGCGTCGAAACGCGCGAACGCTGCGCCGGGCCGCCAAGCACGAGCGCCACTGAGGGGCTCTGCGCTGCGCGAGGCTGCCGGCGATGACCTTCCGCAGCATCCTCACCCCCCGCGACAAGTCAGCCGAGACGGCGGAATTGCCGGACTACTTCTCGGACCTCAACCTTGATCAGATCGTCGCGGCGATCACGGCCGGGGCAGACGAATATAACCTGAAACCGTTCTTCCGGGCGGCGCTGAAAGAGCGTGACGACATTGAATATCGTCACGAGGTGATGCAGGACTTGGAAGACGACGCCGTCGCCGGGTCGGTCAAGGCATTTTCTCGCAAAATGAGGACCATGCGCGAATATGTCGCCCAATCGTCCAAAATGTACCACAAGCTGCAAAAGGAAAGCCTATACCTTGATTCTGCGGAGACCTACTGCTCGACTGTGCGCGCATTACTCGAC
Organism: uncultured Alphaproteobacteria bacterium; assembly: GCA_963839185.1. Taxonomy (GTDB): domain Bacteria; phylum Pseudomonadota; class Alphaproteobacteria; order Rhizobiales; family Beijerinckiaceae; genus Roseiarcus. Next base: position 14,474 of record CAWIUD010000015.1, read on the forward strand.
GATCTGCGCGCCTGCGGCCTCCGATCCCGAGGGTTTTTGGCGTTTCGCGAATATCTCGCCAGTTACGTCTCCTCGACAGAGTTTGGCGCCCTGGCCGCCGATATTGACATACTGAAGCGGGAACTGACGTCGGTCCGATACTGCCTGCTGATCGGCGACAGCATGCTGACCGTGACAAAATACGACTTGGAAACGGACTACGGGGCGGCCATACAGCGGGTTTTCGAGAAGTTCAAACAGGGGGAGCCGGTCGACATAGCTTCAAATTCAGTGATTTTCCGCAAATGAACCACATTGAGGCGGGCGTGCTGGAACGCGTCGCCCGCCTCTATCCAGGCGCTTTTGCTCGGCTGAGCGATTTCTTCGTCAGGAACGCCAATTATCTCGACGAGAGGATAAGCACGTTTGACAGGGAGGCTCAGTTTTACATTTACTTCCTCGGCTATATTTCGCGTTTCAAGCAGGCTGGCCTATCCTTTTGTTACCCCGAAATATCGCGAGACGATAAGTCGATCGAGGTGGTCCAAACCTTCGATCTCGCGCTGGCGAAGAAACTGCTCGATGAAAAGTCATCCGTTGTACGAAACGACTTCACCCTCGCCGACAGAGAACGTATCTTCATCGTCTCCGGCCCGAACCAGGGCGGGAAGACCACTTTCGCCCGCACCTTCGGACAGCTGCATCACCTGGCCGCAATCGGGTGCCCAGTCCCCGGCGTCAAGGCGCGCCTGTTTCTGTTCGACAATCTCCTTGCTCATTTCGAAAGGGAAGAAAACATCCACAATCTGCGCGGCAAGCTCCAGGATGATCTGGTCAGAATTCACGCGATACTGGAGCGGGCGACGCCGAACAGCATTGTGATCATGAACGAGATATTCAATTCGACCACCCTGAGGGACGCGCTGTTCCTGACCACCAAAGTTCTCAAAAAGCTTATCGATCTCGACTCGATATGCGTCTGCGTGACGTTCATCGACGAACTGGCCGAACTCAGCGACACGATTGTCAGCATGGTGAGCAACGTCGTTCCGGATAACCCGACGGAGCGAACCTATAAGGTCGTGCGACGCCCGGCGGACGGATTGGCCTATGCGCTCTCGATTGCGGAGAAATACCGTCTCACATATGGGCAGTTGCGGAGGCGTCTGGCGTCATGAAAGCCCATCTCATGTACCGGGCGCGCGATTTCGACCTGCAAAGGGCGTCGCCGCCGAATGAAGCGGCCCTCGTACAAGACCTCGAGCTTGATACGCTTTTCCGGGCAATGGCGCGGGACGACAAATTCATTCTGGAAGTCGTCGGCAAGGCCGTCCTTACCGGGCCCCACGAGGATGTGGAAACCATCGAATACCGTCAAGCGGCTTTGAGGGATTGCCTGGACAACCCAGAGATGCTTCGGCAGCTCTACGCCTTGGTCCTGGAAGCATTGGAAAAGGAAAAGAAGGTCCATTACGGTCTGTGGCGGGATTATCCGAGCACCCTGTTGGAGCGATCGGTGTCGGTGGTGCAGCTCTTTATCGAGTTGCTGAAGCGGATGCGGTCGATCGCCGACCGGAACAACCAGAAATTCAAATCGGACGCGTTTTCGACGCTGTTCGCCATGTTGCGCCGGGAGCTCAGCGACGACTACTTCGCCATCATCGATGAGCATCTTCGACGCTTGAGGTTCCGCAGCGGGGTCCTGATGAGCGCCGAGCTGGGGCCCGGCCTCAAAGGCAAAGACTACGTGATCCGCAAGCAGACCCGCGAGCCAGGAAACTGGCTGGCGCGCCTCATGCGCCGGCTGGCGCGTCTGTGGGATCGGCTCATGCAAGTGTTCGGCAGGCCGCCGTCCGGCTACGACCTCTACCTCGCGCCGCGAGACGAGGCGGGGGCCCGAGCGATGTCGGAACTCAGGGACCGCGGCGTCGGACTTGCTGCGGATGCGCTCGCTCAATGCGCCGAGCACATGCTGAGTTTCTTCGGCATGCTGCGGACCGAGCTCGCCTTCTACATCGGCTGCGTCAATTTGCGCGAGCAGTTGGACGCGTTGAAACAACATTTCTGTTTCCCGCTGCCTGATGCGGGCGGAGAGATGCGTTTTTCCTGCGAGGATCTCTACGACGTGTGCCTCGCGCTGAGCATGAAGGCAAAAGTCGTCGGCAACGATGTGACGGCCGACGGCAAAAAGCTGATCATGGTCACCGGCGCCAATCAGGGAGGCAAGTCGACGTTTCTGCGAAGCGTGGGCATCGCTCAACTGATGTTGCAATGCGGCATGTTTGCGCCGGCGCGCAGTCTCCGCGCCAACCTCGTCGACGGCGTCTTCACCCATTACAAGCGCGAAGAAGACGCGAGCTATGAAAAGCGGCAAGTTCGACGAGGAGCTCGCCCGGATGGACGGGATCGTCAATCAGCTCACGCCGCGCGCGATGATCCTGTTCAACGAATTTTTTGCCGCGACGAACGAACGGGAAGGCTCGGAGATTGCGCGGCAGATCGTGTCCGCGCTTCTGGAGCGGGAGCTGAAGCTCGTGTTCGTCACCCATCTCTACGAATTCGCTCACCAAGTCTTTGCCGAGCAGCGGGACGACACGATATTTCTTCGTGCGGATCGGCGGGAAGACGGCCGGCGGACTTTCAAGCTGGCGCCGGGCGAGCCGCTGCGGACCAGCTTCGGCGAGGACCTTTATCATCAGATATTCCGCGACGGGCCGCCTGCGCGCCCCCAGGACAGGACATTTTTGGAGGCCAACTCGCCTGCCGCCTGATATCCTCGCCGGGCGATGGAGATCTCCAGAGACCAAAACGCGCCCCCGCATGTCGCCGAACCCTTCGCCGTCGTGGTGATGGGCGTCTCGGGCGCTGGCAAGACGACGGTCGGGCGCGGGCTCGCCGAGGCGATCCACGCCGAGTTCATCGACGGCGACGATCTGCATACCGACGAAGCCCGCGCCAAGATGCGCGCCGGACAGGCGCTGACCGACGCGGATCGCTGGCCGTGGCTCGACCGCATCGCCGCGGCGCTGCAAGCAACCGCGCGACGGCAAAGCGGCGACGGTCGTCGCCTGCTCGGCGCTCCGGCGCGCTTATCGTGACCGGCTGCGCGTCGGCGTAGGGAGCGGCCTTCGCTTCGTCTATCTCAAGGCCGATCCGGATTCGATGCGCGCCCGGGTCGCGGGGCGCACGGGACACTACATGCCGGCTTCGCTGGTCGAGAGCCAATTTGCGACGCTCGAACCGCCCGACGGCGAGCCGGACGTCGTCACCATGCCGGCCGACGCGGATCTGGACGCAGCGATACCCAAACTCGTCCTGGAGCTGCGCAGCGCTGGGCCCTCGCAGTAATGGCGCGGCGTCTGCCGGGCGCGCGGGGCCGGGCGCCCGTCGCTTGCCGTTCGACGCCGGAGGCGCCAATTTCGCTCAAACGTCGAACAAAGGGGGGAAACGCACATGTACTACGGCCAGATCGAAGGAACGGACTTCGTCGTCCTCGACAAACGCTTCAAGCCGCTTTTCGCCGGCTATGGGCGGGTCGAGCGGCATTGGACGGGCGCGCGCTGGTCGGAGGGACCGGCCTGGTTCGCCGCCGGCCGCTATCTCGTCTGGTCCGATATCCCCAACAATCGCATGCTGCGCTATGTCGAGACGTCGGGCGACGTTTCGGTGTTCCGCCAGCCGTCAAACAACTCGAACGGCAACACCGTCGACAATCAGGGGCGGCTTGTCACCTGCGAGCATCTGATGCGACGGGTGACCAGAACGGAAATCGACGGGTCGATCTCCGTTGTCGCCGACAAATGGCGCGGCAAGCGCCTGAATTCTCCCAACGACGCGGTGGTCAAATCGGACGATTCGATCTGGTTCACCGACCCGGCTTACGGCATCGACTCGGACAACGAGGGCGACCCGGCGGAGCCGGAAATCGACGGCTGCAACGTCTACCGGGTCGACCCAAAGAGCGGCGAAGTGACGCAAATCATCGATGACATGGTCCGTCCGAACGGCCTCGCCTTCTCTCCCGACGAGAAGCTGCTCTACGTCGTCGACACCGGCGCGACCCACAAGGACAACGGGCCGCGCCATATCCGCCGCTTCACGGTTTCGCCTGACGGCAGAAGCGTGAAGGGCGGAGAAATCTTCGCCGAGTCGACCGCAGGCCTGTTCGACGGCTTTCGCGTCGACCGTCACGGCCGGATCTGGACCAGCGCGGGCGACGGGGTTCACTGCTACGATCCCGATGGAACGCTGATCGGCAAGATCCTGATCCCCGAGATCGTGGCCAACGTCACCTTCGGCGGCGCCAAGCGCAACCGCCTGTTCATCTGCGGCACGACCTCGCTCTATTCCGTCCTACTGATGACCAACGGATCGAAGCTCGGCTGACGGACGCCTCGCGCCCCCGGGCGCGCCCACGATTGCACGAGCGGAGCGATGGATCTCGGACTTGATGGCAAGGTCGTTCTCGTCACCGGCGGCTCGAAAGGGATCGGCCTCGCCTGCGCCGAGGCCTTCGCGGCCGAAGGCGCCCGGGTCGCGATCTGCTCGCGCTCTCAGGACAATGTCGACCGGGCCTGCGCCTGTCTTGCAGGCGCGTTCGGGATCGCCGCCGATCTGATCGACGACGCCGCAGCAAGCGCGATGATCGACGCCGTCGAGAATCGCCTCGGCCCCATCGACGTCCTGGTCAATTCGGCCGGCGCCGCCAGGCGCACGCCTCCGGACGACCTCACGCCGGCGCGGTGGCGCGAAGCGTTCGACGCGAAGTTCTTTTCCTATGTCAACGTCATCGACCCGCTGGTGAAACGAATGGCGAGGCGCGGAAGCGGCGTCATCGTCAGCGTCATCGGGGCTGGCGGCAAGGTCGCCTCGGCGACGCATCTGGCCGGCGGCTCGGCCAACGCCGCGCTGATGCTCGCCACCGCGGGGCTCGGCGCGGCCTATGCGGGCCGGGGCGTTCGGGTCGTCGGCGTCAGTCCGGGGCTGACCGAAACCGGCCGGGTGACCGAAGGCCTCGCGGCTGAGGCCCGGCTCGCCAGGATCCCGGAAGACGAGGCTCGCCGCCGCAGCGTCGAGCGCATTCCCCTGGCCGCATGGCGTCGCCGAAAGAGATCGCCGACGCGGTCCTGTTCCTGGCGTCGGCGAGAGCGAGTTACGTCACCGGCGTGACGCTATCGATGGACGGCGGCCAAAACCCGGTCGTGGTCTGAACCAGGGTGAGCGCCGGCTGCAGTTGCTTCTCTGCCCTCGGCAACCCGTCTTCGGAGCCCGGAGAACATCGATATCGATTGAAGGTCGGACGTCGGACGGTGGATGCCGTCAAGTCTGACGTGAAGCCGGGCTAGACTTTCGGCGGCGCGCGTTTCGCTTGTCCACAACTTGTCAGTGGCATCCCAGGCGTTGCGGCGGCGAGGTCGTCCAGAGGGAATTGATCGACACCGACAACTGCCGCACATACGAGTTTTGATATTAATGGCGAGAACCGGGAGGTGGCAAGAAAAACGCACAAACAATGATGTTTAATAGGCTCTTAGCGAGGCGTAACTCCCAAGCCGTCGGCTATGCGGCGAGGAGGGCGAAGATTTGATCTTGGGTTGCGGTTAGGATTTGGAGGATGTTGAGGCCGTGTTTTCTGGCGGTTGAGACGACAGATCTGAGGCGGGCGAAGATTTGAGCGCCTTCGAGGGTTCGGAACGAGCCTGAGATTTTCATTTTGACCTTCATCATTCTGAGGTCCTGTTCGGCCAGGTTGTTGGTGAAGGGCACATCGAAGTCGACAAGGAAGCGCAGGGTTTCGATTTGGAAGGTTTTCAGCCTTTGGAGCAGGTTGTAGCCTGGCCGGTGTTTCACCCGCCCGCGCGCCGCTTTGGCCGCCGGTTTGGGCAGCTCGCGATGGAAGGCCAAGCCGAGCCGGACAGCGGCCCAATAGCGCTCGACGAAGGCTTCGCCTTCGTGCGGCGGGAGGGCGCGCGCGCCCGCCTCGCGCGCCCTCATCACCGCGAGATTGGCCGAAAGCAGCATGTCGCGCATGGCATCGGCCCAGGGCTCACGATCGAACTCGATCAGGCTCTTGAGTTCGCGCAGGATATGGGCGTTGCAGAAGGCGTGCTCGACCGCATCGAGCCGGCGATAGGGCAGGAAGTGGTCGTGCACGACCACGCCCCCTTGCAAATCCTCAGGGATCGCGCCGCGCTTTTCGACGGCGCGATAGAAGGTGAAGGTGAGGCTCGACGTGGTGTGCAGCCATTGCAGCTTGCTGGCGATACGAAACCCGGTTTCGTCGAGATGGCGAACTTTCGCCTGGGCCACGCGCTCGCCGATGCGCCGATAGACGCGCCCCAACTCTTGCGCCTTCTTGCCGACCCAGGCGACGATGCTGGCCGGACAGATCAGCGGCGCGCCGAACAGATCGCTCAGCGCCTGCGCGGCCCGATCCTCGGGGATGAGTTGCTGGATATTGAGATAGATCGCCGCCGCCTTGACCCGCTCGCCATATTGCACCGGCGACGCCACGCCATCGGGAAACGCCGCCTTCGTCTCGCCCCGGCAATGTTCGCAGCGATAGATCGAGGCCTGATGTTCGGTGACCATGAGCGGGCGCTCGGCAAGATCGAACACCTGGCGTTTCTCGATCCCGGTCGCCGACTTCGGATCGAGGCGCCGACCGCAGCGGCCGCACGCGCACGCCTCATGCCGAACCACCCAATCGGGATCGGCGACTTGCCGCAACGTGCCGCCCTTGTGGCCCGTCTGCCCGCCGCTCGCCTTGCCCGATGCGCCGCGCAGGCTGCCGGGGTTGCGAGACTTCTTCCGCAACCCGTCGCTCGAAGGCGGCTTGGAGCTGTTCGAACTGTCTTGCCCCAACTGCCGCTGAAGCTCCGCCACTTTAGCCTCAAGCGCCGCGATCTGGCGCCTCAGCGCGGCGACCAACTCCTCGACTTCGGCGGGAATAACCATCCCACCCTTGAATTCGAATTCGTCGCCCGCCGTCTCGAAAAATCGCCGCTCAGATAACCAAATCAAACACGATCTTATTCCGCCCAACAGTGACATTTCGGAACTCACACGCTACCGCTTGGGAGTTACTAGCGAGCGGAAAAAGACACTTAAGCGCTTGAAAAGCTTCAGTCGCGCGCAAAACCGCTTGGGCGGATCAGGAGATCGCCTTGCGCCGCGCGCCCCAGCCGGTCATGCGCCGCATCTGGGCGGCGACCGCTTGCTTCGGCAGCTTCTCCGCGATGCCGTAGAGGCGCTCACGGCGATCGAGCTCGGCCATCACTTCGCCGGGCGAAACGCCGCATTCGGCCCAGATGACCGCAAGATGATAGAGCACGTCGGCGCTTTCGAGGATTACCAATTCACGGTTCATCTGCACCGCGTCGAGCCCGACTTCGATGGCTTCTTCGGCCAGTTTCTTGGCCATCTTCTGTACGCCGTCGCGAAAAAGCTTCGAGGTGCGAGAGGCCGACGGATGCCGGTCCCGCGCCTCGAGTACGGCGGCAAACAATCTTTCGAGCAAATCAGCCATCGGTCTGGATTATCCCTATGCCAATGAGATAATGCCCATCAACCGTTCCCGCACTATGACAATTCGCCCATGCGGGCAAATATTTTTCGTAAATCCTGGGGATTGGCCAGGATAGCGGCAGGCTTGATTCGGGGGTCAGCTCGGTACGGCGCTCATCATCTCGGGCCGGCTCTCGGCCGCGAGCGAGTCGAACAGTGCGCGGCCGTCGACGCCGCCGACCAGCGGGTCGATCAGGTTTTCCGGATGCGGCATCAGCCCGAGCACGTTGAAGCGCTCGTTGAAGACGCCGGCAATGGAGTTGGTCGAGCCGTTGGGGTTCGAATGCTCGCCGACCCGTCCCTCGGGGTCGCAATAACGCAGCGCGACCTGGCCGCCCCGCTCGATCGCGCCGATCGTGTCCTCGTCCGCGACAAAATTGCCTTCGCCATGGGCGATGGCGAACTTGACCACCTGCCCCGCCGCATACCCGCGAGTGAACGCGGTTCCGGCGTTCTCGACCCTCAGATGCTGCATCTTGCAGACGAAGCGCCGGTTGGCGTTGCGCATGAGGACGCCCGGGAGCAGCCCCGCTTCGCACAGAATCTGGAAGCCGTTGCAGACGCCGAGCACCAGACCGCCGCGGGCGGCGTGATCGCGAACAGCCGGCATGATCGGCGAGCGGGCGGCGATCGCGCCGCAGCGCAGATAATCGCCATAGGAGAAGCCGCCCGGAAGCAGGACAAGATCGGTTCCTTGCGGCAGATCCCGATCCGCGTGCCAGACGATTGCCGTTGCGCGACCTGTCGCCCGCCCCAGGGCCCGCGCCGCGTCGCCTTCTCAATTCGACCCGGGAAAGAGGATCACCGCGGCGCGCATTCGGGTCAGACGATCTCGATCACGTAGTTCTCGACGATGGTGTTGGCGAGCAGGCGCTCGCAAGCCTCGCCAAGCTTGCGACGGGCGCGGGCCGGGTCTTCGCCATCGAGTTCGATATCGAAAATCTTGCCTTGGCGGACTCCCTTGACCCCATCCACGGCGAGCGCCCTCAACGCGCCCTCGATCGCCTTTCCCTGCGGATCGAGCACGCCGGATTTGAGGGTTACGATGACGCGAGCTTTCATGGGGTTTAGGCGGCGTGGGAAGTTGGCGCGAGGGTCAACAGCGCATAGAGCGCCGTCGGGTCTCGCGTGGCGCGCAATTGGCCCGCGACCGCGCCGTTGCGCAACAGGCGCGCGCTCATCGCCAAGGCCTTGAGGTGGTCGGCGCCGGCGATTCGGGGGCGATCAACATGAAGATGAGGTCGACCGGCAGGCCGTCCGGCGCCTCGAAATCAATCGCGCGTTCGAGTCGGGCGAAAACGCCGAAGATATGCTCGCATTTGACGAGCTTGCCATGCGGGATGGCGACGCCGTCGCCGACCCCAGTCGAGCCTAACCGCTCGCGCTGGAGAATCGCATCGAAGATCTCGCGCGACTGCAGACCCGAGACGAACGCCGCGCGCTCGCTCATTTCCTGGAGCGCCTGCTTCTTGCCATTCACCCGAAGGGCCGCCATGACGGCGTCCGGCTTGAGGAGTTGCGATAGCGACATTTATGTCCTGCGTTTTCCGCGCGCCCGGCTCTTTCGAAGTCGGCGCTCGTTCCTAGTGGGGATCGAGCCAGCCGATTGCGCCGTCGCGGCGTCGATAAACAACATTCACACGCCGGCTTCCAGCGTGTTGAAAAACGATGACCGGCGCCCCGAAAGATCAAGCTCGGCGACGGCGGACGCGACCGAAAGGGATTTGAGGTCTTCTGCGCCTTCAGCCACGATGACAGGATTGAAGCCCCCGGCGGGTTCTTCGTCGCCCTCCGGCGGCTCGACCAGATAGTTGGCGATTTTGCCAGGCCCGCTCCCGAAGCCGGCGTGGCCTTTGAGCCGCTGCTTGTAGCGGCGGAGACGTCCCTCGATCTTGTCGGCCGCCTGTTCGAAGCAGGGATAGGGTTCATGCGCCCTGCCCTCAGCATGCAGGCTGACCCCCGAACTGAGGCGCAGCGCGCACTCAGCGCGATAGCCAGAACCCTCTCGGGTGATCACGACGTGGCCGCCAACCGAGCCGTTAAAGTAGTGGGCGACCATCGACTCCACTTTTTCCAGGACGTGCCGACGCAAGGATTCCCCGATATCGAGGTTCTTACCGGAGACTCTCAAAGTCATCGAACGCCGACCTTGTCATCCAGGCGAGCCAGACGAATCCTCGCCGCTCGACTGCGCCCCAATGGCGCTTTCCCGCATGCCCTCAATCGTAATTCGCCTCAGCCGGTCCCACAGCGGCCCGTTCGCGGCAAGGGTTAGGAGTCCGCCGGGCCCGTGTCAATCGTCGTGATAACGCCTTAAATTCGCATGGAAAAACAGGTTCAGGCGTCAACCGTCAGGGAATCGCCGCGCTCGCGGACCGCGCGCACGGGCGCCATCTTCATTTTGCGGCGTTCGACCGATGAGGGGATCCTTAGGCTATCGCGATATTTGGCGACCGTGCGGCGGGCGACGACGATATCCGCCTTGCGCAGGCGCTCGACGATGACATCATCCGAAAGCACCTCAGCGGGATCTTCGCCATTGATCATCTGCCGGATGCGCTGGCGCACGGCTTCGGCTGAATGCGCCTGTCCCGCCTCGGTCGAGGCGATCGCGGCGGTGAAGAAATACTTCATCTCGAATAGCCCGCGAGGAGTCTGGATGAATTTGTGAGCGGTCGCGCGCGACACGGTCGAACTCGTGGACGCCGATCGCCTCGCCGACCATCTTGAGGTTGAGAGGCTTGAGGCCGGATACCCCCTCGAGGAGGAACGAATCCGCCGCCGAACGATCTCGCTCGCCACGTTCAGAATGGTGCGCGCGCGCTGCTCCAGGCTTTTGGTCAGCCAATTGGCGGATTGGAGCTGAGCGGAGATATATTGCCGGTCTTCCTCGCGTTTCGCGCCCCGCCGGATTTCGGCGACATACACGTCGTTGACGAGAACCCGCGGCAGCGCGTGGCTGTTGAGTTCGACGCGCCAGCCGAAATCCGGAGCGGCGGTCACATGCACGTCGGGAATCGCGGGCGCTGCGGGCGGGTCGCCGAAGGCGCGGCCTGGCTTCGGTTCGAGGCGCCGTATCTCGGCGATCATGTCACGCAGGTCCTCGTCGTCGACGCCGCACACCCGCCGCAGCAGAGGAAAATCCCGCTTGGCGAGCGCCGGCAGGTTCTCGACCAAGGCCTGCATCGCCGGATCGAAGCGGTCCCGTTCGCGCAATTGCAATGTAAGACACTCGGCGAGCCCACGCGCGAACACTCCTGTCGGCTCCAGGGTTTGCATGCGGATCAGCAGCCTTTCGACAGTCTCGGCGCTGAATTCGAGCCGGTCGCCGATCTCCCCAAGCGAGCCGACGAAGTATCCCGCTTCGTCCAGGCCGTCGATCAGCGCCGCAGCGATCATTCGCTCGATCGGGTCGGCGAGCAGGATCGCGGCCTGCCGCTCGAGATGGTCGCGTAGCGATACAGCCTCGGCGACATAGGCCTCGAGGTCCGGCGCTTCGCCGGGTCCCAGCCGCCGCCAACTCCGGTCCAGGAATTGGCCGTGAGGCCGTCGGTCGGCGCGCGGACTGCCGCCGGCGCGGTGCGGTCAGGCTCGAAGGCGTTCTCGACTTCTGTGCCAAGATTGGCCGCGAGCCCCGCAGCGTCGACTTCCAGTGTTTGGGACGCCCAGTCGCCGGGCTCTCTCGGCGCATCCGCGACCGGGTCGGCAGCGGCGCCGTCGGGCGCGGCGTTCGCCTCTTCGCGTTCCTCGGCGCGCTCAAGTAGCGGATTGGTGGACAATTCGTTCTCGATGAAGGCGGTAAGTTCAACGTTCGGCATCTGAAGGAGCTTGATCGCCTGCAGAAGTTGCGGCGTCAGAACCATGGTCTGACCTTGCCGCATAGCCAGTTTGGCCGAAAGCGCCATATCCCTACCGCCAGCCCTTCACCACACAGGAGCCGCGTTTCCCGTCGCGGCTCGCTTCTTGCATCCCCACGCTCTTATAGCACGGAGGGAATAACCTTCGACAAGCGATCATTCGCCCTCCCGCACTGCAGCATGCGCGTTTGGCGGGCGATATCAACCCCTCAGCGTCAAAAATGATATAAAGACTTGCTTATATGTTTATTGCGCGATCCGAGGCCGGCTGGTAAGAGACGCCGGAAACCAACCAGGATCTTTGCGCCATGACCAAAGCCGCCGATTACGCCGTCGCCGATCTCAAGCTCGCAGATTTCGGGCGAAAGGAGATCGCCATCGCTGAAACCGAAATGCCGGGGCTCATGGCGACCCGGGCTGAATATGCCGCCAAACAGCCGCTCAAAGGCGCCCGCATCGCCGGTTCGCTGCATATGACGATCCAAACGGCCGTCCTGATCGAGACCCTGAAGTCGTTGGGCGCCGACGTCCGATGGGCCTCCTGCAATATCTACTCGACCCAGGACCACGCCGCGGCCGCTATCGCCGCCACCGGCACGCCGGTGTTCGCGGTGAAGGGCGAGAGCCTCAAGGATTATTGGGACTATACGCACCGCATCTTCGAATGGGGCGACGGCGGCTCGCCCAATATGATTTTCGACGACGGCGGCGACGCCACGCTCTTGATCCACCTTGGGCTCCGCGCCGAACAAGGGGACACAAAATTCCTCGACACCGCCTCCAACGAGGAAGAGGAAGTGCTTTATGCGGCGATCAAAGAGCGGCTGAAGACCAGGCCGGGGTTCTACGCCGCTAACGCCGCCTCGATCCGCGGCGTGACCGAAGAGACGACGACTGGCGTGCACCGGCTCTATGTGATGGCCAAGGAAGGCAAGCTCCTGTGGCCAGCGATCAACGTCAACGACAGCGTCACCAAGTCCAAATTCGACAACCTTTACGGCTGCCGAGAGTTGTTGGTCGACGGCATCCGTCGCGGCACCGATGTGATGATGGCGGGCAAGGTCGCGATGGTCGCCGGCTTCGGCGACGTCGGCAAGGGCTCTGCCGCGAGCTTGCGCAACGCCGGGTGCCGGGTGATGGTCTCCGAGGTCGATCCAATCTGCGCCCTGCAGGCGGCGATGGAAGGCTACGAGGTGACGACGATGGACGACGCCGCGCCGCGAGCGGACATCTTCGTCACTGCGACCGGCAATGTCGACGTCATCACCCTCGACCACATGCGCGCCATGCACGACCGGGCAATCGTGTGCAATATCGGACATTTCGATTCCGAGATTCAGGTCGCGAGCTTACGCAACATGAAGTGGAACAACGTCAAGCCGCAGGTCGACGAGATCGAATTCCCCGATGGCAAGAAGATCATCCTTCTGTCGGAAGGGCGCCTCGTCAATCTCGGCAACGCGACCGGCCACCCGTCGTTCGTGATGTCGGCGTCGTTCACCAACCAGACGCTGGCCCAGATCGAACTCTTCACCAAGCCCGGCCAGTACAAGAAGCAGGTGTACACCCTGCCGAAGCACCTGGATGAGAAGGTCGCCTCGCTGCATCTGGCCAAGATCGGCGTCAAGCTCACCAAGATGACGCCCGAACAGTCGAAATATCTCGGCGTGCCGCAGCAGGGGCCGTTCAAGGCGGATCACTATCGCTATTGAGGGGCCCGGCGCCACCTTTCGACAAACCAAAGCCAACGACCCTGGCGCCAAATCCCTGACGGACGTCGCGCCAATGCCAAGTTTCGCCAAATCGATGCCAAATTTTTGCAAGGGGCGCCCATTGCGGCTTTGAGCGATTCCAGGGGCTTGGTCGCGTCCGGACCGCCGGATTGCCGCTGGAGGGATCTCTTTTACTTTGTAATTTGGTTCAATCTCCTTTTCCTGGCGCCCGATCCGGGCGCAGGCGTATTTAGAATTATAGAATAAAATAGTTTGACTCGCAAGAAGATGTCGCTTTTTCAGAATCTGGGGCCGAGTGGCCGACGGATCAACCGCAAAGCAAATTGCTCCGGCCCCTCAATCCGGGGCTCCGCGTCACTGAGTCGCCTTGCGGAAATTACAGCGTTCAATGCGAATTGTCGCGGACATCGGATCGCCTTTGGCGACCCCGTTAATGACCACGGACATCGCCGGCATAATTGTCCCGGCGGGATTGGGCATGACTCTTATGTTCGGGCTCACAAGGTCAAGGATGAGGACGCCATTCGTAACCCCTGGAGCTCCCGCCGCAATCGAGGCGTCGCTGAACGACGATAGGTAAGAACTATTTACGCTGCCCGTGGCGCCGAACCACTGGGTAAAGGTAGCGCTGGTCGCGCCCGAACCCGGCGCTATAAAGGCGTTTCCCGTCGTCGCCCTGGAAGTTACGGAAACCCCCGCAACGCCGAGCAGGCGCCCGTTAGGTCCAGCGCTTATGCCAACCCGGCACTCACCCCGATACACGTCTCCAGAAACAAGTGTGCCGGTAGGAGAAGCGGCAACCTGAGCAGGGAAGGAGCCCGTCGCCGTAATCACGGGCGCCGCCGTCCCTGCAGCGCCCGATAGCTGAACAGTGAAGGAATCATATCCGTCATCGAGCGGGTTCCTTTCAAGTCCGTACGCCAGGCCCATGATCGGCGGCGTGGAACTGATGGCTGTCTGCGTCGCCACGTCAAGTCCAACCGTCCACCCTGCCGGTATCCCTTTGATCACGGTATTTCCGGTCGATGCTGCGGGGCAATTGGCGTTGCCGGTTCCGCAGCCAGCAATCACGGTCGACGTGTTGATGTAGTGCGAGTCATTGCCCGTCGCGGCGGCCAAGGTCTCACTGAAGACCCCATCTTCGAGAAATCCGTCCGTGGAAATCTCGCTATTCGGAAGGGCCACGGATGACGTCGCAGGAGACGTCATGTGCAATTGATTGTTTGTCGTGTCGACACAATCAACATTCGTCCCAGCCGGGATGCCGGTCCCAGTGGAGCTCAAATAGAGACTGCCCAGTGGATAGAGCTGAGAAGCAATCGCGGAAAATGTACTCGCCGACGGCGTGAGGCCCGCGATGAAGAAATTCTTGGTCGTTCCAGTGATCCCGCTGCAAGTCGTCGTCGCCGCGGACGTATTGCTTGTGACCGAACCGCTAAAAAGCACGTTGTTCGTTACCGGCAACGCATTCTGAGCTGTACCCGGGATCGCTCCCGCTACCATTGCTGCAGATATCATCTGCCCCGCGATGATCAGTCCCCCGGTAGGGCTGGGATGCAAGCCATCGGTCGAAAGGACGTGCGCGCCGGGATAGCAATATCCCCCCGAGGACGGAGCGCCACCGACGCAGGACGTGTCAGAAACGTTCGTGTCAAGCGTTGCCGCCCAAGTTGGCGCAACGTGGACCCAGGGACGATTGCACTGTGCGCCGGAGATCGGGTACTGAATTAATGAAACCGGATCAACAAAATTGTTCGCGCAATGTGTATTGTCGTCCAGCCAATAATGTATAAAAGTCAAATAATTTGGCGATGCCGCAATATTATTACTCCGCCATCTATAATCAATCCCGACGATTGCGCCACCGTCTCCAGCAGCGAATGTGTATATACCCGTGGAAACACTGTATTGACCCTTTAACGGCGTACACGGAGTGCAGTTTGTCAGCTTTGCCCCGTCATTTGCCCCTAGCGCATAAGGGGGCGAGCCGCTCGAAGACATGAGGGAAATAGTAAACCCCGTCGTCAACGACCCAGCTGGCAGATTTTTGAACCGTTATGGCTCCGCCCCCGAGGGGGACCGAATGAACTTCCGGCGAACCATCGGCGACGCCCGCCGTCGTCGAGAAGCTTTGTGCGAGTTCGCGCGCAATTTCATCACCGATAATGACAATCTTGTTCGCGCCCGCAGGACAATTGTTGAACGTGCTTGAATCGCCGCGCGGGCCGAGGCAGTCGAGGATGTCGGCGAGGTTCTGAAGGGATTGGAGGCTCGGGGCTGAATTGGATGGGCCTCCCGGAGCGCCGTCGTTTGTTCCCGCCAGGACGAAGACGACCTGACCAGGATCGGTCAGCGGGGAAAACGCGCCAGTGCTGTTATAATTATTCGCGAGATCCTGTGGTCGCGTCGAACTGAACAGCGAGGCGTTACTGAAATTCGCTGGCGGCGCGATGAGGAAGGAGCTCGCGGTCGTGGACGCGTTGGCAATAAAGTTATTGCTGAGCGTTAGTGATGTAAAGGGTGACGATAGAGGAGCCGTCAGTGTAGTCCCGAAAGGGATCGTAGCCGCCATCGAACCTGTAGCCGAGGCGTTTGTGACATAACTGCCAATCGCCGGCACAGATTTTGCCGCCCAGGCGTT
The DNA here is from genome assembly GCA_963839185.1 of uncultured Alphaproteobacteria bacterium. Taxonomy (GTDB): domain Bacteria; phylum Pseudomonadota; class Alphaproteobacteria; order Rhizobiales; family Beijerinckiaceae; genus Roseiarcus. The sequence goes on from CAWIUD010000015.1 coordinate 30,250, forward strand.
GCCTGTAGGCTGAGCAGACAATGTGACCGTGCTTGTCCCCAACGAGCCTCCTGAAGAGACTGTCCCGAACAGCGCCGTTGAGCAGGCGGCCGTTATGCTGAGTCCGGGATAGTTGCAATCATTCCCGGTCTTCGTCAGACGGCCCGCGATTCCTGCGGAGGACTGTCCGGCAACGCCGTAGTTGTACTGTGTATGCGGCAAGAATTTGGTCCCAGAAAGGGCGTAAAGCTGGGCTATATAGGCGCCGTCAAACTCAACGTTCGTGCTAAATTGAATGCCGGCCGGATAGACAACACCCCCAGCGTTTGCGGTTCTGCTATCGCCCAAGCCGACAAGATAGGGTGTATTCAAAGTCGGGGGAGCATAGCCCCCGGCGCCTCCAGCGCCAAGCAAGAGCAAGTCAGCGAGCTGGAGAGGTGGGCTTTCCTCGGCGGCAAGAACCCGCGAGACGGACAGCGCTCCCAACGCCACTAATATTGCAAGTTTCGCCGGTCTGGCGCAGTTCCACATACCCGCTTGACCGCTATGTTTTCTTTTCCAAACTCCGAGCAGGTTCGCCCGCTCGCGCTCGAGCAGCGGGGACGCAACGAGCGGTAGCAGAAGTGCGCGGCTGCGGAGAAGCACGTCAGTTGAATCCGAACGTGCAGTCGAGAGGAGTCAGCGGCGCGGTCGATCCAGTTGCAGTCGTGGTCGCCGCGACAGCGATAGCGGTCGAGAACTGAAGTCCCACAGAGGCCATCGTAAACCCGCCCGCGGAGAGCGGTGCGATCGGGATCGGAAACGAGGCGGTCGTTCCCAGTGTGATCGAGGTCGTATTGAAAACCTGAATGAAGGTCTGCGACGCGTTTGCGCTGCCGCAATCCACCAGGCCAAGCTGACCGCCAACCGACTTGATCGTCACTGGCGTCGTGCTCAGGGCCGCGACTTTTACTGGAGTCCAGCCGCCCGTCACAGCGGGCGTCGCAATCGTTGGCTGCGACACCAGGACGCCGCCGCTGATCTGGAGATTTGTCACCCCGCTGGCCACGATCGCCCACAGGTTCGTCCCCGTGACCGGATAGACCACGCCAAGCCCCGGAGGGATCACCTCGCCGATATTGAACGCGAAACCGCTCGGGGCAGTGGTCGTTCCTTGCTGGACGGTGACGGGCGACGAGCCGTAATTCGTGACCAAGATGAACGTTTGGCCGGTCGGAAGCGCGACGTTCGCCGCCGTCGTCCCAACGCTGCCGAGGCTGGCCCAGTGGCCGCTTGGCGACCAGGTCAGCGCTCCGCCTCCGCCGCCGTTGCCGACGCTGACCGAGACGCTGTTCTGCTGGGCGTGTCCGCTCGAAGCCAGGAAAGCGTTGAGCACGAGGATCGATGCGAGGAACCGTTTCATGATCGAGTGACCTTTCTCGACTTTCCCGGAGCCGGCCGTGAGAGCCGTCGACGTTTGAACACTTGGGGCGACGAAGTGGCGCGCGTCGGGGCTCGAGACTTCCCCTCCTCAACCCAGCCGTCTACGCCGTGAACAGTGTGCATGCTTCCATTGAAACGATCTAGCCCTATAAGGAACCGCTGACGGCCAATGCGGTGAAGGGAGGGCCATGAAGATCGCGACTTACCGGGTGGGCGGCGAGCGGCGCGTCGGCGTCGTGGACGAGCGCAGGCAGACCGTCGCGGCGTTCGACCTCCCGCAATCCGAGGCGCAGCTTGGCGTCCTCGCCTTGATCGACCGGCCGGCCCTGCCGGGCGTCCTGTCGCCGATGCCCTTGCGCGAGGCGACTCTCGAGGCGCCGATCCCGCGCCCGCGGCGCAACATCTATTGCGTCGGCAAGAACTATCACGAGCACGCGCATGAATTCGCGGCGAGCGGCTTCGATTCCAGCGCCGGGTCGGGCGCCGTGCCGACGCACCCGATCATCTTCTCCAAGGTGCCCGATTGCGTCATCGCGCATCGCGATCCCGTCTCGATCGACCGGAAGGTCTCCGAGGCCATCGACTACGAAGCCGAACTCGGGGTGATCATTGGCAAGGGCGGACGGGGCATCAAGGCGGCGAACGCGCTCGATCACGTCTGGGGCTACACGATCATCAACGACGTGACCGCGCGCGACCTGCAAGGCCTCTACAGCCAATGGCTGATCGGCAAGTCGCAGGACACGTTCTGTCCGATGGGGCCGTGGGCCGCGACCCGGGACGAAATCGACCTCAAGGACACCAAGATCCAATGCTGGATCAACGGCGAACTCAGGCAGAGCGCCAATACCCGGGACCTGATCTTCGACGTGCCGACGATCATCGAGACGATTTCCGCAGGCGTCACGCTGCTGCCTGGCGACGTGATCGCTTCGGGGACGCCGGCGGGCGTCGGGATCGGCTTCAAGCCGCCCAAATATCTGGTCCCCGGCGACGTGGCGCGCATCGAGATTTCCGGAATCGGCGTCCTCGAGAACGAATTTCGCGAGGCGCGCCGATGAGCGGCGCGGCGCTCGGCCAGATCCAGCTCGAGATCGACGGCGAGGGACCGCCGATCGTCTTTCTGCACGGGCTCGGCGCGAGTTCGAGTTCCTTCCAGCCTCTGCTCGATTCGCTTGGCGGCTTCCGCTGCATCCGCCCCGATCTGCCCGGCGCCGGGCGCTCCCCCCTGCCCTTCGCCAAGATCACAATGGAGGGGCTGGTCGAGGCCGTGCGCGATATCCTGAGGACCGTCGCGGGCGCGCCGGCGCATCTCGTGGCGCATTCGATGGGAACGCTCGTCGCCTTGCAGGTCGCCGCCGCCGCCCCGGACGCCGTCCTCAGCCTCACGCTGTTCGGACCGATCGGCGCGCCCGGAGAGGCGGCGCGCGAGCGGCTGCGCGACCGGGCCCGCCTCGTCAGGCAGAGCGGGATGATCGCCGTCGCCGACGCAATTGCGGCGGCGGGCCTCTCGACGGCGACAAAGTCCGCCAATCCCGTCGCCCTCGCCTATGTGCGGGAAAGCCATTTGCGCCAGGACGCGGAGGGCTTCGCCCAATCCTGCGAGGCGCTGGCCGCCGCCGGAGGCGCCGACCTCCGCCGCCTTCGCTGCCCGACCCTTCTCGTGACCGGCGAGGACGATCCGGTCGCGCCCCCGACGGCCGCGCAAGCCCTTGCGGACGCGATCAAGACCGCTAAGGTTAAGGTTCTGGCGCATTGCGGCCATTGGACGCCGCTGGAACAGCCGAAGGAATGTGCGCGACTGTCGTCCGGCCATATCCGGGCGTGCGCGTCCTAACCAGATCGATCGCAGCGCTTGAGAGCGGCGAATCAATTCGGGAGGAGACATCGCAATGGCGGACGAGAGGATCGGCGGATCGAACGGCGTCGTTTTCACCAACGTGCGCATTCTCGACGGCTCTGGCGAGTATCCCTACAGCGGCGAGGTCGTCATCCAGGGCAACCGCATCCGGCAGGTGACGAAGGGCGTCGTCGCGGCCGTCGCACGGCCCCAGCGCGGGCGGCCAGACGGTCATCGACGGAATGGGCGCGACGCTGATGCCCGGTCTTTGCGACGCGCATCTTCATCTCTCGTGGAACAACGCGCCGGGGATCGACCCGATCCAGATGATGCCTCCCGAGGAGCACACGCTCGTCACCGCGCAAATGGCCAAGCTCGTGCTCGACGCCGGCTTCACCATGGGACGCGGCGCGGCCGCCGCCAAGCCGCGCCTCGACGTCGTCATCCGCAACGCGATCAATCAGGGCATGATACCGGGCCCGCGCTACCTGGCCGCAGGGCCGGAAATCACGACTGTCGGCGGCCTCGGCGATTCCGCGCCATCCCACATCCCGCACGAAGGTCTCAATCTCGGCATCGTCGTCTCCGGTCCCGAGGAAGTCCGGCGCACCGTGCGAACGCTGATCAAATACGGCGTCGACACGATCAAGCTCAATCTTTCCGGCGAAGAGATCACCGGCATGGCGGCGGAAGAAACGCCGATGTCCGAGGAAGAGGTCGCCATGGCGGTGCGCGAGGCGAAGCTCCGCAACAAGACCTTGTCCGCCCATGCGCGCTCGTCCGGCTCGATCAAGCAATGCGTGCGTCACGGCATAACCAACATCTATCACGCCTCGTTCGCCGACGAAGAGGCGCTCGACATGCTGGAAGCGGCAAAGGACAAGCATTTCGTCGCGCCGGGCCTCGCCTGGCTCATCAACACGGCGCGCAACGCCGGCGAATACGGCATCAAGCCCGGGACCCCGCTCACCATGCGCTACGAGCGCGAACTCGAACACGCGGTCGAGACCTGCCGAAAGATGCATCGTCGCGGCATTCGGGTGCTGATCGGCGGCGACTACGGATTCGCCTGGACGCCTCAGGGCACCAACGCCAAGGATCTCGAGTATTTCGTCGACCTGCTCGGCTTCTCGCCAATGGAGGCGCTCGTCGCCGCGACCCGCCTCGGCGGCGAGATCATGGGCATGGGGAACGAACTCGGGTTGATCAAGCAGGGCTATCTCGCCGACCTGCTGCTGGTCGATGGCGACCCTGCCGCCAATGTCCGCGTCCTGCAGGACAAGTCGCGGCTGCTCGCAATCATGAAGGACGGCGAGTTCCATAAGGCGCCGAGGATGAACGAACAGCGCCGGCGGCTGAGCGCGTGAGTCTCGCGGTCGCAAATCCTGCCCAAGGGCCGACAGCGCGCCAGCTTTGGATCGGCGTCGCGCTGTTTGCGGCGGCGATCGTTCTCTGGATGGTGTTCGGCGTCTGGCCCGACTGGCTCGACTGGCTGCTCGACGGCAAGAAGACCTTCGTCAGCGCGGTGCTGAACGGCGTGACGTTGGCTGGCCTCTATTTTCTCGTCGCCAGCGGTTTCACGCTTGTCTTCGGCCTCATGCGCAACGTCAACCTGGCGCATGGCTCGCTCTACCTGCTTGGCGCCTATATCGGCTACGACGCGGCGCTCTGGAGCGACAACTGGTTCCTGGGCGTCATCGCTGGCGCGCTCGCCATCGCGATCATCGGCGCGCTGCTTCAGGTTCTGGTCTTCCAGCGCCTGACCGGCGACGAACTGCGGCAGACGCTGGTCACCATCGGCATCTCGATCGTCGCCGCCGACCTGATGCTGGCGGTCTGGGGCGGGAAGACCTACCAGTTCTCGATTCCGCCCTGGCTCGACGGCGCGGTGGCGACGCCGATCATCACGGCGATCAAGGCGAACGGGCAGATCGTCACATTGCGATACCCGCTATACCGCCTTGTCGTGCTCGGCGCGTCCGTCGTCATCGGGGTCGGGCTTTGGCTGGCGCTGAACAAGACCAAGTTCGGCACAATGATCCGCGCCGGCGTCGACGACCGCGCCATGCTCTCGACGACCGGCGTCAATGTCCGCCTGCTGTTTGTCGGCGTATTCGCGATCGGCGGATTTCTTGCCGGGCTTTCCGGGGTGATCGGGGGCTCGGCGCTTTCGGTCGCGCCCGGCGAGGACGTGCGCTATCTGATGGCGTCGCTGGTCGTCGTCATCGTCGGGGGCATGGGCTCGATCGTCGGCGCGGCGATCGGCGCCTTGATCGTCGGGCTCGCCGAGCAGCTCGGCCTCGTCTATTTCCCGACCTATGGCGTCGTGCTGACTTTCGTCATCATGGTCTTGACCCTGGCGCTCCGGCCGCAGGGGATTGTCGGCAACGCGCGGACGCGCCTTGCCGATCCGGTACGGCCTCCCGCCGCCGACGACGTCGTTGCGACGGAGCTCACGCCGGCGACTGCGGCGCTCGGCGTCGCCCTGGTGCTGTTTCCGCTCGTCGCCTCGCCCTTCGTGATCTTCCAGCTCGGCGCGCAGACGCTGATTCTCGGCATGATCGCGTTGTCGCTGATGGTTCTCGCCGGCTACGGCGGCATGGTCTCGATGACCCAGCTGACCGTCGCCGGCGTCGCGGGCTACGCCGTTGCGATCCTCGGACCGAACGGCACCGGCGTTCTCGGCTTCAACTGGCCCTGGGAGATCTACGTTCCCGTCGCGATCCTGATCGCCGGAATCGTCTCCGCGCTGATCGGCGCGATCGCCGTGCGCACCGCCGGCATCTATACGATCATGATCACGCTCGCGACGGCGGCGGCGTTCTTCTACCTGGCGCAACAGAACTACTGGCTGTTCAACGGCCATTCGGGATTTCGCGGCGTGGCGGCCCCGGTCGTGTTCGGCGTCGCGTGGCGCAACGCGGTTCCTTTCTACTACCTCTGCCTTGCGGTCGCGGCGCTGTTGTTCTGCGCCGTCGTCTATGCGGCGCGTTCGACCTTCGGCCTGGCGCTGATGGCGTCGCGCGACAACCCGCGCCGGGCGCGCGCGGTCGGCCATAACGTCACGATGCTGCGCGTCGCCGCCTTCTTCTTCTCCGGCCTCATCGCGGGCGTCGCCGGCGTGCTCTACGTCTGGTTCAACGGGCGGATTTCGCCCGGAACGGTCAGCGTCAGCGAGGTGGTCAGCGTGCTGGTCATCGCCGTGATCGGCGGCCTGCGGCATCCGATCGGTCCGTTCCTCGGCGCGGCGCTTTATGTGCTTTTGAAGACCTTCGCGATCGATATCGTCGGCGGCCGACCGGTTCAATACCCTGATCGGCGCGATTTTCCTCGTTCGTCGTCTTTGTTTCGCCCGATGGCGTTCTCGGCCTGTGGCGGCGTCTCGCGCCGGCGCTCGCTCAAAGATCGCTGCGCGAAGCATGACGAGGCGAGGCTTGTTCAACGGAGGTCCAAAAGGACCTCCAATCTGGGAGGAAGCGAATGAAAACGCATAGAACACTGATTGGCCTGGCCCTGCTCTCGAGCGCCGCGCTGGCGCCGCGGGCGGCCCTGGCGGACGACACGATCAAGGTCGGCCTGCTGGCGACCCTCGAAGGGCCGTTCACGGTCCTCGGCCAGGACAGCGTACGCGGCGCCGAGCTCGCGCTCAAAGAGGCCAACTACATGGCCGGCGGCAAGAAGATCGAGATCATCAAAGGCTCGTCCGACGCTTCCCCCGACAGCGCCGTGAAGGCCGCCCGCAAGCTCGTTGAGCAGGACGGCGTCGCGATTCTGATCGGACCGCTTTCCGGCGACGAAGGGCTCGCGGTGAAGGACTACGCCAAGACCCAGCCGAACGTCACCTTCATCAACGGCACGTCGGCCGCGCAGGATACGACGCTGCGCGATCCGGCGCCGAATTTCTACCGCTTCACCACCGACGGCGCCCAATGGATGGCCGGCCTCGGCTCCTACGCCTATAACGACAAGCACTACCATACGGTCGTCACGGTCGCGGAGGACTATTCGTTCCCATACACGCAGGTGTTCGGCTTCATGGCCGACTTCTGCAAGGCCGGGGGCCATGTGCCCAAGAAGTTCTGGGTGCCGATCGGCAACAAGGACTTCTCCTCGGTGATCGCCGCGATTCCCGACAAGGTCGATGCGATCTATGTCGCGCTTGGCGGCGCCGACGGCGTCAATTTCCTCACCCAATATCAGCAGGCGGGCGGAACCGCGCCTCTGATCGGCGGCTCGATCACGGTCGACCAGACGGTGCTCGGCACCCAGGGCAAGCAGCGCGACTACGTGATCGGCACGCCCGCCGCGGGCCCGATCGCCGACAACGACGATAGTCCGGCCTGGAAGAAGTTCGTCGCCGACTACAAGGCCGCCTACAAGGACGGGTTCCCTTCTCCCTCGCTGTTCGCCCAGGGCTACTACATTGAAGCCGAGGCGATGCTGGCGGCGCTCGACAAGGTCAAGGGCGATCTGTCGGACAATCAGGCGAAGTTCCGCGAGGCGCTGGCCACGCTCGAACTCGACACGCCGACCGGCAAGGTCAAGCTTGACAAGAACCGCCAGGCGATCGCCGACAACTACCTGACCGAGGTCGCCAAGGCCGAGGACGGCCATCTCTACAACAAGGTCGTGAAGGTCATCCCGGCGGTGAACCAGACGCTCGGAATTCCCGAAGCGGACTTCCTCAAGCTGGGCGTCGCCAATCGCGACAATCCGGACTGCAAGTGATGTCCGATCGATGCCCCCGATGAGCCGCTGAGACAAAAGCCGCCATGGTCGATCAGGCCGTCGCCGAACGCCTCGCCTCGAACTCCGCCTTCGCGCTGGAGCTCGAGGGCGTGGGCCGTCAGTTCGGCGCCTTGGTTGCGCTCGCCGACGTCAACCTTCGGGTTGGCGCCGGCGAGAGGCGGGCGGTGCTCGGCTCCAACGGCGCCGGCAAGACGACGCTGTTCAACGCCGTCACGGGCGACTTTCCGCCGTCGTCCGGGCGCATCCGCTTCTTCGGCGAGGATGTGACGCACTTCCCCGTGCACGAGCGCATTCGGCGGGGACTTCGCCGCACCTATCAGATCAGCCAGCTGTTCGCCGGCCTGACCGTCATCGACAGCATCTTCGTCGCCTGTCGCGGCGTTTCGCGCAGCCGGCTCTCCCTGCTGCGTCCGGGCGCCGCCGACGCGCCGATGGCGCAGGCCCGAACGATCGCCCATTCGGTCCAACTCGACGATATCCTCGACAAGCCGGTGTCGACCCTCAGCCACGGCCAGCAGCGCCAGCTCGAAATCGCCCTGGCTCTCACCGGCGCGCCGCGTTTCATCCTGTTCGACGAGCCCGCGGCGGGACTGTCTCCCGCCGAGCGGCGCGACCTGGTCGCCATTCTCAACGCCCTGCCGCCGCATATCGGCTACATCATCATCGAACACGATCTCGACGTCGCGTTGCGCGTCTCGTCCTATGTGACGATCATGCATAACGGCCGGGTCTTCAAGGAAGGGGCGCCGCAGGAGATCGAGGACGACGACGACGTTCAGGCGATCTATCTCGGGACGGCGCATGGATAAGTCCCGCGCCGCCCCGGCTCCGAAGACCAAGGCCATCCTGCAGGTGCAGGACCTTCAGGTCTACTACGGCGAGTCGCACGCTTTGCAAGGCGTCTCGCTGACGCTCGAACGCGGGGTCCTGTCCGTCGTCGGGCGTAACGGCATGGGCAAGACAACCCTCTGCAACGCGATTGTCGGCCTGATGCCGGTGCGCTCCGGGACGATCCGCTTCGAGGGGCGCGATCTCGTCGGACTCGAGCCGCACACGATCGCCCGCGCCGGCGTCGGCTACGTGCCGCAAGGGCGGCGCCTGTGGCCGAGTCTTTCGGTCGACGAGACGTTGCGCCTCAGCGCCCGCGCCCGGGGCGACTGGACGGTCGAGCGGGTCTATTCGATTTTTCCGCGTCTGGCCGAGCGGCGCTCGAACGGCGGCGGCCAGCTGTCGGGCGGCGAACAGCAGATGCTGGCGATCGCGCGGGCGCTGCTCGGCAATCCGCGCCTTCTTGTCATGGACGAGCCGACCGAGGGTCTGGCGCCGATGATCGTGGCCCAGGTGCGGGATCTCCTGATCCGTCTCGCCCACGAGGAGGACCTCGCCGTCCTCGTGGTCGAACAAAACATCGGCGTCGCCACTTCGGTCTCGGACCATGTGGCGATCATGGTCAATGGGCGCGTCAACCGGATCATGGACGCGAGCGCGCTGGCCGCCGACCGCGAGCTGCAACAGCAGTTGCTCGGCGTCGGCCGGCACGGCCAGGACGAAGCCGACGGCGGGCCTGCGCTCTCTGCGTCCGCACCGGCGCCTTCGCCCGCCGAGGTTCAGGTGTTCCGCGTGGCGCGCGGCGATGCGGATGCAGAGCCGACGCCGGCGCGCCGGTGTATCGCGCCGACCATCTGCCCAATCGCTGGGGCTTGCGCCCGGCCAGCCTCGCCGCGCCCCCGGCCCCGACGGCTGTCGAGCCGCGGCCGCTTCTTCCCCTGCCCTTCGCGGAGCGCATCGGCCGCACGGCGCTGGTCGTCGGGACCTTCGACACCAAAGGGCGCGGAACTGCGCTTCATCCGCGATCGCCTTCGCGCCTACGGCGTGCCGGTGCGCACGGTCGACTTGTCGACCTCCGGAAAGCCGTCGCGCGCCGACGTCACGCCGTCGCAGGTGGCGGCCATGCATCCCGGCGGTTCGGCGGCGGTCTTCTCCAGCGATCGCGGGGCCTCGGTCACAGCTATGGCGGAAGCGTTTGCGCGCTGGATCGATCGCGAACGCGGGATCGGCGGCGTCATTTCCGCCGGCGGCTCGGGCGGCACGACGCTCGCGACCGCGGGCATGCGGCGCCTGCCGCTCGGCGTGCCGAAGGTGATGGTTTCGACCGTCGCTTCCGGGCAGGTCGCGCCTTATGTCGGCTCGGCCGACATCATGATGCTCTATTCGGTCGCGGACGTTCAGGGGGTCAACGCGATCACCGAGCAGGTGCTCGGCAACGCCGCGCATGCGCTCGCCGGCATGATCGCCGCAAGCCCGTCGCCCGAGGAGCGGGAAGCGCGGCGCCGTCTCGCCCGACCCGCGATCGGCATGACCATGTTCGGGGTGACGACGCCCGCGGTGCAAGGCATCGCCCAGCGGCTCGAAGGCGATTTCGATTGCCTGGTGTTCCATGCGACCGGCGCCGGCGGCCGTTCGATGGAGAGCCTCGCCGACTCGGGGCTTCTCGCCGGAATGATCGATCTGACGACGACCGAAGTCGCCGACATGCTGGTCGGCGGCGTCTTCGCCTGCGACAGCGACCGCTTCGGGGCGGCGATCCGCACCGGCCTGCCCTATGTGGGATCGGTCGGGGCGATGGATATGGTGAACTTCGGCCCGCGCGAGACTGTGCCCGAGAAATTTCGCAACCGCCGCTTCGTCGTCCACAACGCGAACGTCACTCTGATGCGCACGACGCCCGAGGAGAACCGGGCGATGGGCGAATGGTTCGGCGAGAGGCTGAACCGGATGGAAGGCCCGGTCCGCCTCATGCTTCCGGAGGGAGGCGTGTCCGCGCTGGACGCGCCGGGCAAGCCGTTTCACGACCCGGAGGCCGACGCGGCCCTGTTCGATGCGCTCGAACAGACGGTCCGCCAGACGCCGCGACGGCGCATCGAGCGCATCAAGGCGAACGTCAACGACGACGCGTTCATCGCGGCGGTGACGGCGGCGTTCCTCGCCATCGCGCCGCGACGCGAGCGGAGAGCCTGATGCCGCGTCTCGAGCGTCAGGCTATCCTGGCCAAGCTGCACGCGATGAAAGAAGCGCGCCGTCCGATCATCGGCGGCGGCGCGGGAACCGGTCTTTCCGCCAAATGCGAGGAGGCCGGCGGCATCGACCTCATCGTCATCTACAATTCCGGTCGATACCGCATGGCGGGACGCGGGTCTCTCGCGGGACTGCTCGCTTATGGCAACGCCAACGAGATCGTCCGCGAAATGGCGCAAGAAGTGCTGCCGGTGGTCAAGCGAACCCCGGTGCTCGCCGGCGTCAACGGCACCGATCCGTTCTGCCTGTTCGATCCGTTTCTGGACGACCTCAAGCGGCTTGGCTTTTCCGGCGTGCAGAACTTCCCGACCGTCGGCCTCATCGACGGAATCATGCGCGCCAATCTCGAAGAGACCGGCATGTCCTACGCGCTCGAAGTCGAGATGATCGCGCTTGCCCGCGCCAAGGACATGCTGACGACGCCCTACGTGTTCAGCGCGGCCGAGGCGGCGGCTATGGCCAAAGCGGGCGCCGACATCATCGTCTGCCATCTGGGGCTGACCACGGGCGGCGCGATCGGAGCCCAGACCGGCCGCAAGCTCAAGGAGTGTCCGGCGCTGATCGACGAGTGGGCCGAGGCGGCGCTCGCCGTCAATCCGCAGGCGATCGTGCTCGCGCACGGCGGCCCGGTGTCCGAACCGGCGGACGCCGAATACATCCTGCGGTCGACCCGGCATTGTGACGGCTTCTACGGCGCGTCCTCGATGGAGCGCCTGCCGACCGAACGCGCCATGGTCGACCAGACCAGGCAGTTCAAGGCCATCACATTCGGCCAATTGGGCGAGTAGGGGAGACATCGCGGTGGGCGCGGAAACTGTCGGATCGGTGATCCTCTGGCTGATCGTCTTTGCGATCCTCGTGGTGATCGCCGTCTATCTCCTGCGCTGGCTGTACCGCCGCTCGTCGAAGGAGACGGCGTTCGTTCGGACAGGTTTCGGCGGCGAGAAGGTCGTCATCAGCGGCGGCGCGTTCGTCGTGCCGGTCCTCCACGAGATCACGCCGGTCGGCATGAACGTGATGCGGATCGAAGTGTCTCGCCGCCAGACGCAGGGCCTCATCACCAAGAACCGCATGCGCGTCGACGTCGTCGCTGACTTCTACGTGCGCGTCGGCTCGACCCGCGAGGAGGTGAGCCGCGCGGCCCAGACGCTCGGCCGCCGCACTTTGGAATTGGATGGCGTCAGGGAATTGATGGAGGGCCGGTTTGCGGCCGCCCTTCGCACCGCCGCCGCGCAAATGACGCTGGAAGAGCTGCATGAGCGGCGGCAGGACTATGCCGAGGCGGTCAAGGCCGCCGCTCGCGAAGGCCTCGCCCAGAACGGCCTCGAACTCGAAAGCGTCGCGATCGTCGATCTGGACCAGACCGGCCTCGAATTCTTCGACAGTTCCAACGCGTTCGACGCCGAAGGCCTCACGCAGCTGACCGAGGCGATCGAAGCGCGCCGCCGCATGCGCAACGAGATCGAGCAGCGCACCCAGATCGAGATCCGGACGCAGAATTTGGAGGCGCAGCGGCAGGCGCTCGACATCGAGCGGGAGGGTGAATATGCGCGGCTCGCGCAGGAGCACGACGTCGAAATCCGGCGCGCCTCGCAACGCCTCGCGCTCGCCAAGGATCGCGCCGAACGGGACCGCGAGAGCCAGCAGGCGCAGATCGCGGCCAGCGAAGAGGTCGAGAAGACCAAGCTCGTTCAAGAGCGCAGCCTCGCCGAAACGCGGATCAAGAACCAGGAGGAGATCGAGCAGCGGGAAATCTCGCGCCGCCGGTTGATCGACGAGGCGGAGATTCGCTCGCGCGAGCTGACGGAGAGCGAGCAGATCAGGCTCGAACTCACGCTCGAGACCGCGCGCATCGAGCGGGAACGGCAGCAAAGCGAACTCGAGGTTCAGCGCCGCCGGGCGCTCGAGATCGTCGAGATCAGCCGGCAGATCGCGCTCGCGCTCAAGACTGCCGAGCTTGCCCAGGCCGAGGCGGAGAAGCGGCGCGCGGAGATCGCTGCCGCTCAGGATGTCGAGACGGCCCGCATCGCTCAGGAACGCGCGCTCGATTCGGCGCGGCTCGAACGAGAGCGCGCGCTCGACGCGCTGAATATCGCCAAGCGGCAGGCATTCGAAGAGGCGGAGATCACCTCCGGGGAAGAGGTCGAACGGGCGCGGATCGCGACCGAACGAGGACTGGCGGAAGCGCGCGTATCGCGCGACGGCGAGATTCGCCGCCTCGAAGTCGAGCGAGACCGGTCGATCGAGCTCGCGGAAATCCAGAGCGCGATCGCAGTCGCGCGGGCCACGGCGGAGCGCTCCTCGGCCGTCGCCGCTTCGGAGGGCGCGCGGGCCAAGGCGATCGAGGCCGAGGAGCAGGCCATCACGGCGCGCGAGCGCGAGATCGCGGAACGCCGCAAGACGACCGAACTGATCGCAGCGGCGAGGGACAGCGAACGCGACGCCTTGCGCCTGACCCGCAAGGCGGAGGCCGAGAAGAAAGCCGCCGCAAGCCTGGCCGACGCCGCCCGGATCACAGCGTCGGGCGAAGCGGAGGCCGAGAAGATCAAGGCCGAGGCGGCGGCCGCCCGCTACGAGGTCGACGCCAGAGGCGCAATGCAGCTCAACGAGGCGGAGAACGCGCTCACCGAGCCGGCTCGCCTCTCCCGCTTCCGGGCCAAGCTGCTCGAGCGCATCGAAGGCATCGTGCGCGAGAGCGTGCGGCCGATGGAGAAAATCGAGGGCATCAAGATCCTGCATATCGACGGGGCGAACGGCGGCGGCGCCGGCCATCGCAACGTCACGGACGAAGTCATCGATTCGGCGTTGCGCTACCGCGTCCAGGCGCCAATGATCGACAGCCTGATGAAGGAGATCGGCATTGAGGGCAGCGGTTTGGGCCGCATGACAGAGGTGCTGCGCGACGCCAAGGACATCGAAGCCCTGACGCAAAAGCGGGACAAGGTCGCCAAGGACGCCCCGCGTCCGACCGACGATCGCGACGAAGACCGTTAGGCTCGAATATGGCGAAAGTATACAGTTCGGCCGTCATCCCCGCGCCGGCCAGCGCGGTCTGGGCGATCGTTCGCGACTTCAACGCCCTGCCGAAATGGACGCCGTTCGTCGCGGAGAGCCGCATCGAACAGAACAAACCGTCCGACCAGATCGGCTGCATCCGCAACTTCCGCTTGAAGGACGGCGGCCGGATTCGCGAACGGCTGCTCGCGCTTTCAGATTACGAAATGTCGTTCGAATATTCGATTCTCGAAAGCCCGATGGGGGTCGAGAATTATATTGCGACCTTTCGCCTGATCCCGATCACGGACGTCGATCATACCTTCGCGGAATGGACCGCCGAGTTCGACGCGGCGCCGGAAAAGGAGGATGGGCTCGTCCAGTCGATCGGCGTCAACGTCTTTGCGGCGGGCCTTGAGCGCGCTCAAGTCGCGCTTCTCGCGCTGAGATGAACGTCGACATTCGTCGTTCGACCGTGATTGATGTCGCCCGTCGACGAGGCTGTGGGCGGTCCTGCGCGACTTCAACAGTCATAGCCGCTGGCATCCTGCGGTCGAGACCAGCCGGATCGACGGCGGCGAAGCCGCCGATCAGGTCGGCGCGGTGCGCGACTTCCGGCTGAAGGACGGATCGCGAATCCGCGAGCAACTGCTCTATCTCTCCGACACGAGGCGCAGCTTCGGCTATTGCATCCTCGAGGCGGCGGCGCCGCTGCGCCGCTATGTAGCCCACGTCCGGTTGCGGCCTATCACCGGCGAGAACGCCTGCTTGTGGGAATGGCGCGCCTCATTCGACCCGCCAGCCCCTGAGCGGGAGCGCCTGGCGCGCTTTGTGCGCGACGACATCATCGATGCGGGTTTTGCCGCCATGCGCGCTTTCCTGAGGGGCGAGCGGAGCGGTTCGGCCGTCGTCCGCGCGACGCCGCCGCAAACGACCCGTCCGGGCGGCGGCTTGGACGGCGTCGAAATCGTGTTGACGCGCTATGGCGGCCCCGAGGTTCTGGAACCGCGGCGGGCGCGGATACGCGAGCCGGGCTCAGGCGAGGCGCGCATTCGGCAGACCGCGGTTGGGGTCAATTTCATCGACGTCTATTGCCGCCGCGGCAGCTTCGATCTGGTCGCGCCGGGCGGCGTGCCGGGAATGGAGGCGGCGGGCGTCGTCGAAAGCGTCGGACCGAACGTCGCCAACGTCCGGCCCGGAGATCGCGTCGCCTATGCCTGCGCGCCGCCGGGCGCCTATGCCTCGATGCGCGCCATGCGGGCGGATTTGCTGGTGCGCCTGCCGGAGTTCCTCACCGACGCCAACGCCGCGGCGCTCCTGTTGAAGGGCGTCACCGCGGGTTTTCTTCTCCATGACGTGGCTCAGGTCAAACAAGGATCGGTCGTCCTCGTTCACGCCGCGGCGGGAGGAGTCGGACAAATTCTCTCTCGCTGGGCGAAGGCGCTCGGCGCCGTCGTGATCGGCGCCGTGTCGACCGAGGCGAAAGCCGAAGAAGCGCGCCGCGCCGGCTGCGACGCGGTCATCGTGTACGGCCGGGAGGATCTGACGGCCGCCGTGACTGCGTCTCACTTCGGGACGCGGGGCCGACGTCGTCTATGACGCCGTCGGCAAGGAAACGTTTGAGCAATCGGTCGCATGCCTTGCCTCGCCCGGCCATCTCGTCAGTTTCGGCCAGGCTTCCGGCGACGTCGGGTCTCAGTCGATCGATCGTTTGGCGAGCCGATCGGTGACGCTCTCCCGCCCCAACTATGTTCACTATACGGACACGACCGCGAAGATTTCGGACCCAGAGCGACCGGCTGTTCGCGGCTCTTCGCGCTGGCGCGGTCGTCGTCCCGCGGCCGACGACTTTCGCGCTCGCGGACGCCGCCGCCGCCCACGCGGAACTCGAAAGCCGCCGCACAATGGGGTCGCTCGTTCTGATCCCCTGAGGCGCTCGGCCGCTCTTGCCCCAACCTTACGCGGAGCGCAGCGTGAAGTCCGGCAGGCGCAGGAGGGCGCCGCCCTTCATTGCCGAATTCGTGGGCGAGGATTCCGGCGCACGTGATGTTCGCCGACCGCACGCTATCGGGATAGGGATCGCGCGCCTCGATGAGCGCCGAGACGAACTCGTGAACGAGATGCGGGTGCGACCCGCCGTGGCCTTCAAGCGAGCCGGGATCGGTGACGAGATGGGCGTGCGTTCCATCCGGGTCCGCTCCCTCGCCGCGCGCGAGGCGCTGATATTCCGGCAGATCGAGAAAGGTCTTGGTCGTGAAGTGACGGACGGGCTCGGGCAAAAGCCCGGCGTAGTCAGGGGCGGTCGTACGTTGCGCGGTCTCGGCTTGCGGCCGTTTCGCGGTATGCAGGATAAGGCCTTCGCCTTCGATCAGCGGCCACTCGATCGACATTGTGCTGCCGAACACGTCGAAGCTCTCGCGGTACTGGCGCGCGGCGTCGAACAGACAACGGTAGACCCGGGCGACCACGTCCGAACCTTTCAGCGATATGTGGGCGGTCTCGATCGCGAACGGCGAGCCGTAGCGGGCGATCAGGTCCTCGCGGATGCGGCCGGAACCGAAGCAGGAGACCGTTTCCGCCTCCCCGTCGAGGATGGAGAGGCACGGCGCAATGCAATGCGTCGCGTAATACATCGGCGGCAACCCTGGCCATCCATCCGGCCAGCCCTCCATGTCCTGATGGTGGCTGCCCTGCAGGAACTGAATCCGGCCGAGCCGTCCGCTGCGATAGAGCTCGCGCGCGTAGAGATATTCGCGCGAGTAGAGAACCGTTTCGGCCATCATGTATTTGAGCCCGGTCTCGCGCACGAGCGCGACGATCTGTCGGCATTCGTCGACCGAGATGGCCATCGGCACGGTGCACATCACATGCTTGCCGGCCTTGAGCGCCGCGATCGTCATCCAGCCGTGGTCGGTGAGCGGCGAGTTGATGTGGACGAAATCGACCTCGCGGATCGGCAAGCACGTCTTCGAACCGCTCGTAGCGCCGTTCGACGCCAAAAGCGTCGCCGACCGCATCGAGCGCCGCCTTGGACCTCCGGCAGATCGCATACATGTTGGCTTGGGGATGGCGCTTGTAGATCGGGATGAACTGCGCGCCAAATCCGAGACCGACAATCGCAACGTTGACCTTGTCTTTACTCATGCCCCGCCCCCCCCACTACATTCTGGCTACCCAGTCACGGCCCTGTCCTGATCCCCTCGCTCTCGGCGCGGCCGATCAGCAGCTTCGCGTCGTCCGGCAACAGGTAGCGACGCGCCACGAGATCGTCGGCGGCCTTCCTGAACGCCGCGACATAGGCCTCCTTCGACGGATAGCGCTCCTCGATCGAAAGCCTCGGATCGCCGGCGGCGATGCGTTCGGCGCGGGTCGCGGCGAAGGGAATGAAGCTTCCCTGCAGATTGCATAAGCCCCCTTCGAAGCGGTCCTTCCGCCCCAGATTCCAGCCGGTGTAGGTCCCGATCGGAACCTGGGCGAACACGGACCTGATCCCGGCAAGATCGTTGCCGTCGGCGTCGACCTGCGGTTCGAGGATTCCATAGGCTGCGGAACCGACGAGCGGCGGCTCGCGACTGATGATGCCGCTGGAATCCCCAGCGCGGTAGAGCGGACCAAAATCCAGCACGTGCAGCGTGTCGTAGATGCGTAACGGCGACGCCGCCGGCCTCTGGACGCCGCCATAGGCGTTCGCCGGTATGGCCGGAAACCGCACCTGATCGGGCGGAACCAGCGTGCGATCGGCGATGTGCGGCGTCGCGCTTTCCGGCGGCGTCACGTCATCGCGAACCCACGCGGTCAGCGCGCTCAAAAGCGCCCGCATCGTCCAGAGCTGCGGATCGGGATTGGGCTGCTGCTGGCAATTGCCGAACGGCGCCTGGGTCGCGAGCGGCAGGGACGCCGCGCCATGCTGGGTGCTGGCCATGATGAAGGTTCGCACATTGGGCGGGTCGGCGACGTCCCTTTGGCCGAGCGGGTCGGTCAGGCCCAAGGATTGGCGGCCCTCCCACATTTCGAGCGCCGTCGCGACGTGGAAGATGCTGGGGCAGGTTTCGGTCGCCGAACACCGGTCGAGCAGGCCTTGCGTGCGGCCGGTCAAGGGATCGCTCTGACGCGTATAGGAGAACGGAAAATCATAGGCCGGATAAAGATGGTCGGTCTGCTCGCCCCACGCGCGCACCGGCTGCCCGAAGCGGACATTGAGCGGCATCAGGCCCCCGCCAATATGCGGGTAGGCGCCGTCGAACACCCGGGCGCCGCTCTCGTCGGCGTTGAAGCCGAGCGCAAGAAAGCTGCGAATCATGCGTCCGCTCTGGGATGTGCCCTCGACGATCGCCAGATTGTCGGGGCGATACACCGGGTTCGGCGCGCCGGCGTCGTCCCGCGGAGAATTGCGCAGGAAGGCGCCGAGGTCGCGCGTCGCGGCAAATCCGAGCCCGCCGACCGTTGGGTCCTTCGCCCGATAGATCAATTCGTAGAGCCGGCCGGGCTCGAAGCCGGCAGGATAACAGACGTGCTTCTCGTCCGGCGCCGGCGGCTTGCCCGCCTCACAGACGCCAAAACTCCATTCGCTATTGGCGATCGGCGTCCGCGGGTCCTGCTCGCGGGCGCGAACGGTCAGACTCGGCAGGAAGCCGTCCGCGAATGCGGCGCGGTTATCCAGACTTGCAGTGGGATACGAATCGTAACTGCCTACCGGGTAGTTCTGGATTTGCTGGCTGAGGCTGATCGGAATGCTCGTCGCTGCGACCGGCGTGATCATTTCCGAGCGCACCAGTCCGGTGATCGGCGATCCGTCGCGGTTGTGGGCGACGATTGGCGGCATTCCGACCCGGTTCATGCCGTCGAGAACGTCCATCTCCCAGCCGAACCAGACCATCGTGTATCCGGCGCGCATGAGCCACCCGTCGCCGGGCGAAGCGAGGCCGTTGCGATCGGCGACCGTTCCGGCGACGCCTTCATTGAAGTTGGCGAGGGCGAGCTTGTTGCCGCGGTTGTTGACCTCGAACAGCAGCACGCGATTGCCGCGCGCGAGATCCGCCGGCGCGAGCAATTCAATGTTGGTCGAATAGTCGACCATGCCGCGCGGATTGCGGGGCGCGAGGCTGATATCCTGAATTGCCGCATTGGCCGGATCCGCCGGGTCGAGTTCGCCTTGGACCCGTCCGACGAGATGGACATAAGCGCCGGCTTCGCCGAAGGCCGCGCCGCCAAAGGCCGGCTCGCTCTTGACGATCTCGATCCGGGTGATGCGCGCCTCCGCGGCGCCCGCGAAGATGACCATCGTCGCCGCGACGCCGAGCGCGCGCTTCTCCCACGCCTTCAAGACGATCTCTCCCAACTTCGATTCATGCCGATGAGGGGACGAATAGCGCGTCCGGCGCCGATTGTCGCGGCGGCGAGGGCCGATCCCAGTCGACTTCAGCGTCCGCCATCCCGAGATTATATAACATTCGTAATATATGTTTAATAGTCGAACATGCGTTGCAGAAAAAGGCGCCTAACCCACTGAAAAGGGGGAAGTCGCGTTCAAAACGGCGCCTGCGAGCAGCCGCGCCCCATCAGACCGCCAGCAGTTCCTCGAGCCGCGCCCGCCACTCCGCCGGGTCGCGCGCGGGCGAGCGGAACTGGACGCGCGCTGCCCGGCCGCCGGCGGCGAGGTCGAGTCCCTCGGCGTCGACGCCGATCGGCCGCCACGGCAGGGCGTGCACGCCGGTCGCCCAGCGAGCCGCGCGACCGCGGCTTCGCCGAGGGCGTCCACCTCGGCGATGAGCCGTTCCTCGGCTTCAGCCAGCGCCGCCTCGCCCTCGCGCGAGGCGAGCATGTCGGACGGTTTGAGGGGCGCGGCGCGGCCGAAACCGCCGTTGAAATGCACGCCGTCAACGCCGAGATGGAAAATGGCGAAGTCGCCAAAGCCCGCATAGAGTCGCGCCTTCGGATTGCGCCGGAGATAGCGCCCCTTGGCGCGCTTGTCCTCGGAAGCCTCGATCCGGCCGTTCAGCGTGAGACGCGGATGATTGAGCGGATCGCCTCGCTGATGCTCCCCGGTCAACAGAAGCGAAGCGCGCGGGTCGCGGGCGAGGTTGCGGGTGTGGCGCGACAGCGTCGACATGAGAAACAGCGGCGAGCCGTCGAAATCGCTGGCGACGCCGACGAGGGTGCTCAGCGGCGCGCCATCCTCGTCGAGCGTCGCAAGCGCCCCGGTTCGGGCGGTCCTCATCAGCCGCTTCGCGTCAGCGATTCCTTCCGCGCGTGCGTCTTGTGGACCGGCTGGAGCGTTCGCCATGGCGGCCTCGGGCTTCAGGCGGATCCCAGGCAGACAAGCCCGGCAGCCTGCCGAGGTCAAGAGCAGCCCTCCCGGAGACCGGCGAGACAGCGCCTCCCGGTCTCTGGCCAGCACAGCCAACTTCATGGTAAACTTGCTCAATTCGCGTGTCGGCCCCATCTCCGCCCGGAAGACCGGCAGGGTCGCCCTCGTTGGAACACATTCGAGCGGTCAATGGTTTGACCCTTCAATCAGCCCGTGTAACCGGCAAGATTTCGACAAAAAGCGGGAGCCTCATGCCCACGATCGCCCTGGTCGACGACGACCGCAACATTCTGACGTCCGTATCCCTGTCGCTCGAGGCGGAGGGTTATCGGGTGCAGACCTATACCGATGGCGCCAGCGCCCTCGACGGCCTGAAGGCCAATCCGCCCGACCTCGCCATCTTCGACATCAAGATGCCCCGCATGGACGGGATGGAGCTCCTGCGGCGCCTCAGGCAGAAGTCCGATCTGCCGGTCATCTTCCTAACCTCGAAGGATGAGGAGATCGATGAATTGTTCGGTCTCAAGATGGGCGCCGACGATTTCATTCGCAAACCATTCTCCCAGCGCCTGCTGGTCGAGCGGGTGAAGGCGATTCTTCGCCGCTCCAATCCGAAGGACGCAGCGACTCAGAAGGAGACCGAGGCCAAGATCCTGGAGCGCGGGCGGCTAAAGATGGACCCAGAACGTCATACGTGCACCTGGGATAACACTCCGGTCACCCTGACGGTGACGGAGTTCCTCATCCTTCAGGCGCTGGCGACGAGGCCCGGCGTCGTCAAGAGCCGCAATGCCTTGATGGATGCGGCCTACGATGATCAGGTCTATGTTGACGACCGCACGATCGACAGCCACATCAAGCGGCTGCGCAAAAAATTCAAGGTGGTCGAGCCGGATTTCGAAATGATCGAGACCTTGTACGGCGTCGGCTATCGCTTCAAGGAAGGGTAGGCCGCTCGGCCCAGCCAATGAGCGCCGACACACAGTTAGATCATCGCGTCGCCGCCGCGCCGCAGCGTCGAAACCGGCGCTGGCTGCGGCCGCGCGCGCGAATCGCTTGGCGATTCCTGACCGCCCGCTTCTCGTCGTCGCTCACGCGCCGAATCGTGGTCCTCAACCTGGGCGGTCTCGTCGTCCTGGTCGCCGGCTTCCTGCTCCTGGACCAGTTTCGCGCCGGGATCATCGAGGCGCGGGTGCAGAGTCTCACGATTCAGGCCGACATTATCGCGGCTGCGATCTCGGCCTCCGCCGCGGGAGATACCGATTCGATAACCATCGACCCCGATAAGCTTTTGCAATTGGCGCCCGGCGAAAGCGTCGCGCCCTCGCAAAGCGACGAGGACGCGACCCAGTTCTCCATCAATCCGGCGCTAGTCGGGCCATTTCTGCATCGGCTGGTTACGCCGACTCGCACGCGTGCGCGCATTTACGACAGTGATGGCCGACTGCTGCTCGATTCGCGATCGTTCTCGGCCCGAGGCGCGGTCCTCCGCTCGGATCTACCCGACGCGTTGGATCGGCGAGGATTTCTGGACTGGGTCGGCGCCCGGCTTCGAAGCTTCTTCCAGCCCTCGGCGCGGCCGCGGTCCGAAGATCCCTGGGCGACCAATGGCAAGACTATGCCGGAGGTGGCCAGCGCTCTCCAGGGCAACGCGCGCTCGATCGTGCGCCTCAATTACGAAGGCGAGACGATCGTCTCGGTCGGCGTGCCGATCGAGCGCATGATGGCGACCCGCGGCGCGCTGCAGCTTTCGACCCAAGGCGGAGACATCGATCGGGTGATTGCTTCCGAGCGCTGGGCGCAGCTGCGCTTTTTCCTGGTGCTGGCGGTTGTGATGTTGGTCCTATCGCTTTCGCTCGCCAATACGATCGCCGAGCCGGTGCGCAGGCTTGCTGAAGCGGCCGAGAGGGTGCGGCGAGGCATCCGGTCACGACAACAGATCCCGGACTTCACTGCGCGCTCGGACGAAATCGGCCATCTGTCCCGCGCGCTGCGCGAAATGACGCAGGCGCTATATAATCGCCTCGACGCGATCGAGAGCTTCGCCGCCGATGTCGCGCACGAACTGAAGAACCCCCTGACTTCGCTGCGCAGCGCCCTCGAGACTTTGCCTCGCGTAAAGGTCGGGCATTCGCGCGATCGCCTCATCGCCGTGATGCAGCACGACGTGCGTCGGCTCGATCGTCTGATCAGCGACATCTCCGACGCCTCGCGCCTGGACGCGGAGCTGGCGCGCGGCGACTCGGGGCCTGTTGACGTCGCGGCGCTTCTGCGGGCGGTCGTGTCGATGGCGGAGGACTCGCCGCGCAGCAACGGCGCGCGGATCGAGCTTACAATTCCCGTCCGGCGGGGTAAGAACGCGCGTGCAGATTATTTCGTCCTTGGCCATGATTCCCGTTTGGCCCAGGTCGTCACGAACCTGATCGACAACGCCTGCTCCTTCTCAGAGCCGGGCGGCGTCGTCCGCGTGGCTCTCGAGAGGCGGCAAAGTCCGGCTAACTCGGAAAGCGAGGCGCTTGCGGACGGGATTGTCATTACGGTCGACGACGATGGTCCGGGAATTCCGCCTCACGCTCTGGAGCGGATCTTCGAGCGGTTCTATACCGACCGGCCCAGTCAGGGGTTTGGGCAAAACTCAGGCTTGGGATTGTCGATTTCACGCCAGATCATCGAAGCGCACGGGGGGCGGATCTGGGCGTGCAACCGGCCGGCGGATTCGGCTCGCGTGCGGGCGTCCGATCGCCCGGTTGACGGGGAGGACGAGCCCGTGCGGCATGGCGCGGGCGCGCGTTTTATCGTCGAACTGCCGGCAATTGCGGCATGACGGGGGAGCCCGCGCCAGGACGTACGAGCGTTCATGCAACTGGCGTAATCTATGGCGAGAGCGGCGTATTGATCCTCGGACCGTCAGGTTCGGGGAAGAGTGCGCTTGCGCTCGCCCTCATGGCGCGCGCAAAACACGCGGGCGCCTTCGCCGCGCTGATCGGCGACGACCGCATCTATCTTCACCCCGCGGATGGCCGGCTCGTCGCATCTGGAACGACCAACATGGTCGGGATGATCGAGCGCCGCATGGACGGGTTGATTGCCGTTCCGCACGAGCCCGCCGGGATCGTGCGGCTGGCCGTGGAACTATGCGAGCGGGGTGGAACATGGCCGAGAATGCCAGACGACCCGAACAGCCTGACCATGTGTGAGGTCAGGGTGCCGCGTCTGGCGCTAAACTCCGGGCAGAGCGCGGGCGATAAGGCGGTCGCGGTCGATGAGCGGCTGCAAATCTTGAAGGCCGAAAACGGAGAGCGAATACGAATTTCGCTTGAACATTGCGCCGCAGTGCACAAAAATAGCCGCTCCTAGAGTTCGCCGCCGGCTGGTTCTGGGCCGGAAACGTGAGCCGATCGACTGATGGATTGTTGATGATCGGAATGGTCCTTGTGACCCACGGCCAACTCGCCACGGGTTTTCGGGCAGCGTTAGAACATGTCGTCGGACCCCAGTCCCAGCTCGAGACGATTACGATCGGTCCCGACGACGATATGGAACAACGGCGCTCGGACATCCTCAACGCGGCGGCGCGCGTCCAGGACGGCGGCGGCGTGGTCATCCTTACCGATATGTTCGGCGGGACCCCGTCGAACTTGGCGATCTCGGTGATGGACGGCGGACGGATCGAAGTGATCTGTGGCATGAACCTGCCCATGCTGATCAAACTCGCGACAATGCGAGAGAGCGTGGACCTCGACCATGCCGTTGTCGAGGCGCGCGACGCGGGCCGCAAATACATCACCATCGCGAGCAAGGTCCTGGCGGGCAAATGAGCCAGGCCGAGTACGAGGACGATTGTCCGCCTCCTCCCGCTTTTGCCGGCGCCCTTTCGCGCAATATGCAAATCGTCAATCGAAAGGGACTCCACGCGCGCGCCACAGCGAAATTTGTGCAATGCGTCGACCGCTTTAGAGCAGACGTGACTGTCACGCGGTGCGGCGAAACCGTCGGCGGCGATTCGATCATGGGGATCCTGACTCTCGGCGCAGGTCTCGGATCGACGATCACCGTGTCTGCCTCGGGGTCGGAAGCGCAAGAGGCCCTTGACGCGCTCGCTGAACTCGTTTCCGGCCGCTTCGGTGAGGACGAGTAGCTTTTTTGAGGTTCGGACAAAGGGAGCCTGATTCTCCCTGACCTCGGCTACATGCGGAAATCTTCTCCGAGATAGAAGCGGCGCACGTCCGGATGCGCGATGATGTCCTCCGGAGGACCCTCGGTCAGGACCTGGCCGCTATGGATGATATATGCGCGATCAATCAGTCCGAGCGTCTCCCTCACATTGTGATCGGTGATCAGCACACCGATCCCTCGCCCCTTGAGGTGGCGCACCAGATCCTGAATGTCGCCGACCGCAATCGGGTCGATGCCGGCGAAGGGCTCATCGAGCAGCATGAAGGAGGGTTTGCCGGCGAGAGCGCGCGCGATCTCGCACCGGCGCCGCTCGCCGCCCGGACAACGAGATCGATGGCGCCGTGCGAACCCGTGCAATATCGAATTCCTCCAGGAGCGATTCGAGCATCGCCCCGCGCACCCGGCGGTTCGGTTCGGTGACCTCGAGCACCGCGCGGATGTTGTCCTCGACGTTAAGCCCGCGGAAGATCGAGGCTTCTTGAGGCAAATACCCGACTCCCAGCCTCGCCCTCTGGAACATCGGCAGACCGGTGACGTCATGGCCGTCGAGTTCGATTGCGCCTTTGTCGGGTTTCACAAGACCGGTGATCATGTAGAAAACCGTCGTCTTGCCCGCCCCGTTCGGCCCCAGCAATCCAACCGCTTCGCCTCGGCGTACCGAAAGGCTGACGTCCTGCACGACCATGCGCCCACGATAGCCCTTGCCAAGATGGTGCACCGCTAAAGCGCCGCGCCCGCCGGACGCCGTCCATGCGGCGCCGGCGGGTTCCTTGCGCTCGCCAAGCAATCGCGACGCGCCAGGCTCGCGGGCGCATTGACAGGCTCGCGCAGAGCCTCGTCGCTCATGGGCGGCTGTCGCTCAGGTCGAGCAAGGAGCGCGGCCAGCGAATGGTCGGCAACGGACAGCTCCTATTTCGGCTTTGCCTCGCCCGAATTCGGGACGAATTGTCCGTGGACGCGTCCGGACTTGGCGTCGGTGTCGATCGTCGCCTGACCCGACTTGAGATCGTAGGTCAACTTGTCGCCCTTCGTGACATTCTGGCCGTCGCTGAGGGTGACATGACCGATGAGCCACACTTTATCTTCGGCCTTGTCGTAACTGCCGCTGTCGCCGGTTGCGACCTGCGTTTTGGAAACGACTGTGACCGGTCCTGTCGCCTCAAGCCGCTTGACGCCCGCACCCCCGCCGGTCCAGCTTGCTGAGTCGGCCGGCTGGGCCGCTCCCTGCGTCGGCCCATGATCGAGATAAACCGTCATGACAGTGCAGGTCATTTTCGTATCGCCCTGAATAACAACGACATTGCCGGTATAGATCGCCTTGTGCTCCTTATCAAAATAGACGAGCTTGTCGGCGTCGATCGAAATCGGCTCCTTTGAGCTCGTGCCTGGGAAAATCGCTACGGGGTTCGTCGAACTGGCCGCCTTTTCCTGCTTTTCCGCGCTCGTCGCGCCGGCGCCTCCGGCAAAGAGCAGAGCGGCGACCAGCCCGGCCATTCGCAAGACGAACACTCGACCCCAGCGTCATGGATCGATCCTCTTCAATTGCGCGGGCTCTGCCTCGGTCTGGGGGACTATTTTTGTCCTGACGTGACCCTCGAAAGTCAACTCCTGACCGTTGTTACGGGCCTCACCCTTGTCGCCGAATATCGTCGTGCCTCCGTCGATTTGGACTTCGAGGGGCTCGTCGGTTCGATAAACTCCGCTCTTGAAGTCGAAAGCTGCGCTGCGCAGCAACACGTTGAAATCGACTATTGGAGATCCTCACGTTATTTGACAAATCCATATGCTCGCTCACGCTGTCATAGAGGCCGGAGTCAGCGCTCAGGTGCGTCGATTCCCCGTGAGCCATGCCGATCTCCCCGTCAACTTTCTCTAATCCAACAATGGTCGGTTGTTTGATGTCCTGCAGAGCGCGCTCTGCGGTCAAGAGGTAGGGCTGGCCGTCGTTGCGAAATCCGGAGAGCCTCGGCCGGTCCATGGTGATCTTGGTCCCATCCAGCGACAGTTTGGAGAAACTCAGGCCGCTCAGTTTTGTCACGAACGGATTGAAAATGGCGATTGCGATCATCGCCAAGACAGTGCCCAGCCCGGCGACCAGGATCGCTGCGCGCAACAATCCGAACCCGCAGCGGAGCGTCGTCTGGCCTTGGCGAAGGCCTTTTCACGATCCGGCGGCGGCTCGATGGCGATCCGGCGCACTTCCGCGCGCGCCGGAGGCGACGGTGTACGCCCCGCATTGAAGCCCGCCATTATCGGGAGGCCTTGAATCTTCGCCATCTTAAGTCTTCGCCTAGCACAACCCTGCGGAGCAAACCGAAATGCATGGCGAAGTTAGGGCCGGATACCGCAAATCGCCCGCCCAGGCTTTGAAGCGCCTCGCCCGAAATCTCGGTGGTCGCGAATATTGATCCGCCAGCGCCCGATTGCCTCTCGGCGTCTTTTGCGCTTTATGCGCGAGGCGCGCCCAGTCGGGCCGGTAGCTCAATGGTTAGAGCCGGCCGCTCATAACGGTCTGGTTGCAGGTTCGAGTCCTGCCCGGCCCACCACCCGCACCCTCGACAGAACCCACCTTTCCGTAGTCGGTGACTTCGACCGAGGCGGCCGCTCCCATGCGGGCAACAATAATGGCGAACGCCAAGACGAAGACCAACGGGCAGACGTCAGCATCGCCAGGCGAGACGCGAGCGGGTCGGAAGTCATGGCGCGCGACGCCGCATTCCGCGGCAAGCGGCCCTCGAAGGTCAACGAAGGCAATGTCTACTTCCGGATAAGGCGCAGGTGGAGCGCAAGTCGACAGACGGATCGAAAGCGGAGCCGGTTGCGGAAGGGGGCGATGCCCAGGCTCAGAGCCAGCGGCGTCGCGTTACGTCCGCACCTCTGGGCCGCTCGCGAGCGCCCAAGTGGATCCGCGGACGGGCGCGCAGAACAGGAGCGTAACCATCGAGCCTCAGTGAATCTGACTCACGCGTTTCAAAGCTTCACGCATTTTGACGCTATTGAAGCCGGCTGATCGGGCCATTTCTAGGATGACCTTCTCCCGCCGCGCGACGAGCTCGATCGCTTCCGGCAGCTGTTTCACTGCTGCGCCAGGAACGACCACGGCGCCGTGGAAGTCCGCGTGTATGACGTCATCGTGCGAGACCGCCATGCCGAAGATATTTGCCTCGCACCGCATTTGCACCAGATGGACATGAGCATGGCTCGGTCCGATGCGCCCGCCGATTATCTGGAAACCGGGCGCGAGCATCTCGAGGTCTCGGAATGAGCCGTTGGTGACGCAACCCAACACTCCAAGCGCCAGATGCACTGTCGACTGAACCTCGCCCCAGAACGCGCCGTGGCCCGGTCGATCGTCGACGTCTTGGAGCGCGGCGATAGTGGGGAAGTCTTCGGCGGCGACGTAATCGTACCAGTCTTCGCGGGACGGGATCGGCCCACGCGGAGGTTCCTTCGCCCGGATCAAGCCAGTGCGCGCCAAGCCGACAATCGGCGGCAACTTGCGATCCGCGGCGACCATCTGTTCCACGGTAAAGCCGATCGAACGGCGTTCGGGCGCAATCAGCTCAAGGCCATTGCAGATTGTTGGAGTATCCCATTGGCGTAGCGCATTTAGATCAGCGGCGGTGAACGAGCGCTTTTCCATCCCTTTATCCTTAAATCACAGCGGACCGAGCGCGTGCGGTAGCGAACCCGATCCAGTCCGGCTTGACGCCTGAGTTGGCGCTTGTCACGCGCCGTCAAGTTCGGGCCGTTGTTTGCCGGCAACAGCGTATCGCGTTCTCAAATGGGACCCAGCGTGGGTCCCACCCTTCGCGGTTCTTATCATTATTTCATTTGTCGGGCTTGGCGGCGACTGGATCGTTATCCCTAAACCTGTGAGTATGTGGACCTCACGGTTCGGTCATGAAAGGGCGGCTCCACGAGCGGCTGCACTTCGCCAAAATCCTCGACGCGAAGGGCCTTCGGCCGGCTCTCGGGCAGCGAGTGAGATTGGCTCGGCTCCCCGCTAGACAAACGCCTGAGGACACGATCAAACGGTTCGTCCTTCGCGTTACGCGGGCGGCGGCTTGCGAAACAGGTCGGCGGGCAGCGCTCGGAGCGTCTCGTGATAGCCAAGACGGCGGGCGGCGGTCTCAAAGCGGCCGCCAACCATCGAGACGTACAGACTCGCGCGCCGCCCCAGGGCCGCCCGGCCGAGCCTCGCTATCTTTGCCCTCATACATCGATTGCAGGAGCGCCGCCGCGCGTCTGAGTTTGTCGGGGTAGTGTGCGAGCACGCGCTCGCGGAAGGAATCGCGCAGCGGGCGAGGCATCCGCGCTACGACGTAGGCCGCTTCACGGGCGCCTGACTGATAGGCGCGCGTCAGAATCGCTTCGATCTCGCCGTCGTTGATCGCCGGGATGATCGGCGAGACCATGACCCCTGTCGGCACGCCTGCGTCGTTGAGCGTCTCGATCGCCTCGAGCCGTTTGTTGGGCGTCGGCGCGCGCGGCTCCATTTGCCGCGCGATCTGCCGGTCGAGCGTCGCCACCGAGACGAAGACCTTGACCAGGTCGTTGCGCGCCATCGCGCTCAAAATGTCGAGGTCGCGCAGAATGAGGTTCGACTTGGTGATGATGCACAAAGGATGACGGGCGCGGCAAAGAACCTCGAGCAATGAACGGGTGATGCGATGTTGCCGCTCGATTGGCGGATACGGATCGGCCTGGACGCCGGAGACGACCGGCGCCGGCCAGTATTCGTCTGACGCCAGTTCGCGTTCCAGGATCTCGGCGGCGCCTCGCGCCGCGAACAGCCGGTCTTCGAAATCAAGTCCCGGGAACACTCCCGAGAAGCCGCGGCTCGGGCGGGCGAAAGCGCGGACGTCGCCGCGCCGGCCCGCGCGGTAAGGATGGATCGACCGGTCGAAGGCGCAGCGCGTCGGATCGGTTCGGACGATCACGCTGCTCGGTGTTTCAAAAAAGACCTCAGTCGTGAACGGATCCGGCGCCTCATCGCGCGTCCAGCCATCGTCGAAATCTTCCCGCCGCTGCGCGTCCAGGCTTCCCGCGGCCGCAGCGCCCCGTCCTCGCCGTGCCGCCCCCGCCGGCGCGGGCCGTTCGGTGATCGCGCCTCGATTTTGACCAGCCCCGGCGACCGCGCCGGCACGCTCCAGGGCCTTCCTCACGGCAAGCTTTGGAGAGTTGTTTCGAGTGCTCATGAGTTAATTCAAGTTTGCGTGGACGCAAGGCTGAAACTTTAATCGGCGATGAACCCGATCTTCAATGCAATTTTCGCTGAACTCTTTGGACGCTTGCGCTTAAGTCGCGATATCTTGCCCCGGTTTCTCTATTGGCGCTTCCGGCTTGTTTGCTGGATCAAAATCACCGTTCCGGTCATTGAGATCAAAGCAAACTTACACTTATAAAATGACCGCATCTGGCTCATATTACAATAGTCAGATGTGTCGATCCGCAGTGGGAGAAACCGCCGCAATTCGCCAAATATGTTGAGGCTAAATTCCTCGAAAATCACATTCATAAATCAAAATATTTGCGGTGTTTGAAATCGGTCTGCGCCGCCCTGAACCGCTCGCAAAGGGGTCACTTCTGTGTCGGTCGCAAAGTTAATCGCTTCGTTTAACCGAAAGCGATTGGCCACAATGCTCGCATTCCCAAAACTCGCCTTGGTCTGCGGAGAGCTTGGGCGTCATCGGATGGGTCGTTTCTTCATCGATCCAGCAACGCGGGCAACGGATTTGCGCCCCAAATAGAGGATCGTAGTTGCGCGAACGCTTGAATTCAGCGCGCGCCGCGTGAATGGCCCTCTCAATGTTTACCTTTTCCGCCTCGATCACCGAAAGCTCTCTTTGAAGCTGCGCCAAGCGGCCCTGACGTTCGGTTGCAATTTCGTTGGTCAACCGGATGAGGGCTTCTCGCGTGGCGTACAGCATATGCGCTCCGGTCGCGTTGGGAGTTCCGCTCGCCCAGTTTGAACGCCTGGCTTGAGCAGCGCCAGACCTTCCGCGTCTTCGCGGTGCAAGTTCGCCCAGAGGCGGCGACAAGGCGGAAGCGCGTCGTCGATTGGAAATTCACTTTCCGTTCAGGCGACAGCGCGCTTTATTCTCGGCAATGCGGTGATATGGAGGAAAACATGGTCTCGCGTATCGTCTCAACCGGCGCCCTCGGCGCCCTCGCCGGGGCTGCAATGCTCTTTGCGACTTCCGGTCCCTCGTCCGCCTTCACGCTCGCCTCGCCGTCGCTCGAGCGGCCGGTCGCAACCGCCGGCGTCGAGCAGGTCTGGTGGGACCGCTGGGGCCGCTGGCATCCGAACGGCTGGGGCTGGGGCCCGCGCTGGGGCTGGGGCCCTCGCCCTTATTACGGCTTCTACGGCGGACCGGTGCGCCGGTGCTGGATCGGTCGGTGGGGCTATCGTCACTGCGCCTGGGGATGATCGCCCGCACAGCCTAAAGCGATTTGCTTTGAGGTTGATCCGTGGGCCTCTGCCGCGCCGTTCGGAAAAAATGACATCTTCTCGCTAATCGACCCCTATTGTTCTATAATTACGAACACGGGCGCGCCCGCCAATTGACGAGGAGAAAGCGTTGAGGAGCGCATTGTCGTGCAAAAGGCCGTCCGGCCGTGCGGCCGCCACTAAGCGCTTGGAATCTCTCAAAACGGCGAGGGGTGGGGCCTTGCGAAAACTTGGCATGGAGTTGGCATTGGCGCCACGTGTGCTTGGGCTCGGCGCCCGGCCTGCTTGGTTTTGGGTTGTCGAAAAGATGGCGTCTTCCCGCGCCCAATTCCATCCGGGCGCATATTGCTCTCTCGCGAGCGATTGCTGAGGCGGCCAGCCGCCTCGCCTCTCACGCTTGCATCTTCGCCATCAGCGCATCGGAAATCTCGAAGTTGGCGGTGACGTTCTGAACGTCGTCGTTGTCTTCAAGGGCGCCGATGAGGCGCAGGATCTTCTCTCCGGCCTCGTCGTCGACGGCGACCGAGGTCTGCGGCCGCCAGACGATCGAGGCCTTCCGCGGCTCGCCAAATTTCGCTTCGAGCGCTTTCTGCGCGTCGCGAAGCGCCTCGACCGAGGTCACGATCTCGTGTTCCTCGGGGCCGGAGACGACATCGTCCGCTCCCGCCTCGATCGCCGCCTCCAGCATCGCGTCATCGTCGGCGACCTTCCGGTCGAAGACGATGAGCCCGACCCGGTCGAACATGAACGATACGGCGCCCGTCTCGGCGAGCGACCCTCCGGCTTTGGTGAAGTAGGACCGCACTTCGCCCGCGGTGCGGTTGCGGTTGTCGGTCAGCGCCTCGACGATGACCGCAACGCCGCCCGGCGCATAGCCCTCGTAGCGGACCTCGTCGTAATTCTCGCTCTCCCCGCCCGCGGCTTTCTTGATCGCCCGTTCGATATTGTCTTTGGGCATGTTCTCCGCCCGCGCCGCGATTACCGCGGCCCGCAGGCGGGCGTTCATGTCGGGGTCGGGAAGGCCCATTTTCGCCGCGACCGTGATTTCGCGGGCGAGCTTGGAGAAGAGCTTGGAGCGGATCGCGTCCTGCTTGCCCTTCTTGTGCATGATATTCTTGAACTGACTATGGCCGGCCATACCTCGCCTCGAATGAATCCCGCGGCGTAGCGCGTCGTCGGGATGGAAAATCCGCACCCCTATACGTGGAGGCGCTTGCGCGGGGAAGGGTCTGTCTCGCCGGCGCGCTCGCCATATCCGAGGTCAAATTAACGGGATCATGCTTTCGCGGACGATGAACATACAATGCGAACGCCATCGGGAGCCCGATCTTCCAATGGGGACCGAGCGTTGGGGGTTACGACAATGAAGAGCATTCTGCACCCGGAACGAATCGGGCGATGAAGCCTCGGGCGGCAAGGGCGCTGAGATCACCAACCGTTTCAACCTGGCGGCCGGCGAGGTCTTGACGATCATAGTCGGCGGGGCCGGAGGGGACGCCAAATATTCCGGCGGCGCCGGCGGCGGCACCAGTGACGACACCGGCCCTTTGATCGCTTGTTCGTTCTGCCTGGGGGGCGGCGGCGGGGGCGGCGGCGGCTTCAGCGGCGGCGGCGGCGGACAGGGCGAATTTGTTCTGGTTGGCCATTCGGAGACTGTCTATGGCGGAGGTGGCGGCGGCTCATTCGCCAGCGCCAGCGGGTTCGACCCTCAATTGGAGACAGGCGTCCAAATTGGGAATGGCGAGGTGCTCCTCAAGGAATTTCCGGAAGCGCCGGCCGTTCCCGAACCGGCCACGGTCGCCCTCGTTTCGACTGGCCTCGCCGGGCTCGCGGCGCTTCGGCGACGGCGGAAGGCGTGAACGCAGCTGAGTCGCGCCCCCGAAGGGCTTCTTCCGTCAAACGATCCTTACGGTCGGCGGCAGGAGTTTGAGGTCGTTCCAGAAGGCGTCACGTTCGTAGCGGGTGAAAAGATCGGGCGGCAGGATCGTCGCGCGTTCATGCGCCACGACTGAGCGGCCGACATCGTGCAGGCCAGGCGTCCCGAGCCGCTGGTCGAACTCGATCATGTCGTAGCAAGGCTCAATGTGCTTCGGGTCATGCGGATGGAGGTCCTCGCCGAGGAAGCCGTAGATGGCGGCGAGCGTTCCAAGTGGATTCGTGGTCAGGGTCTCGTATCGCACCAGAAGCAGTCGATCCGAGTGCAATCCATAGACCGCTTCGCGCAATGCGTTCAAGGAAAAGCCGTACATGCCTGAGGCCGAGGCAAGCCCCTCGACACGCGAATAAACGGTTCCGCCAGGGTCGTAGCTAAAGATGCCGGACAGTTCGTAGGCGTTGCGGCGAACGAGGCGCTCGACGCTGTCGAGAATCCAGGCTCGGATTCCTCACGCAGCAGATCAATTTGGCGCCGGGGAAGAGCTCGACGAGCGCCGGCAGTTTGGTCGTCCAGCCGCGGTTGGTGTCGAAAATGACATCCGCGGCGGCTTCATGATAGTAGGCGTCGAACACCCCCATGAGCAGCCGCTTACGGATTTCGTTGTCGACGAATACAGCGCCTTCGTTGCGGGCGCTGGTCTCGCTCAGCATCGCGCGAAAGAGCCCGTAGACCGGGCTGCTCATGCCGGCGGAAAAGCGGGGATTCTGCCTCAGCAACGCAGCCAGCAGCGTCGAGCCCGAACGCGGCAAACCGGAAATGAAATGAAGGCAATTCTGCAAGGTCGGGCTTCTTGAGAAAGGCGAGGCGGAAGAGTCCCTCCCCGTTCGCGCGGAACGGAGGCGATCGTCAGGCCGTCTTCGCCCGGCGCGAGCGCCGCAACGCCATGGCGCCCCTCTGGGCACCCTGCGGATCGTGGGCGATCGGAGCGCAGGACACAGTTCCCATTGAAACGCCCCGGGCGTCAAATCACGATTCGGCCCCGGGCGCTGCGGCGTCTTCAGGCCCGCTTCGTCTGCGCCGGCTCACCCTTGGAAACGCGCCGCGATCCCGCGCGTTGAATGTTGCGATCCGCTCGGCGACAGTGGATTCGCACCGGAACCGGAAAGTCGAAGGCGCTCCCCGTGTTGCTTGCGCAGATCTCTGTCGCTCCTGGGGTCAAGCATTTCCCGGCGTTCCTCGACCGCGCGGCGCAGGAGGCGCTGCTCGACGATGTGCGGGCCGTTCTCGCCGAAGCGCCGCCTTTCCGCCCGCGCATGCCGCGAACAGGTAAGCCCTTCTCGGTGATGATGAGCAATTGCGGGCCGCTTGGCTGGGTATCGGATGAAACCGGCTATCGCTATCAGCAGACGCATCCCGAAACCGGGCGGCCCTGGCCGGCGATGCCCTCGGCGGCGCTCGCCGCCTGGGCGCTGATTGCGCCCGGCGCGCCGCCGCCCGAGGCCTGCCTCATCAATGTCTACGATTCGAAGGCGCGCATGGGACTTCACCAGGATCGGGACGAGCAGGACCTTTCCGCCCCTGTGGTCTCGATATCCCTTGGCGAGACCGCGCTCTTCCGCGTCGGCGGACTGTCGCGCAGCGGGCCGACCCGCTCCTTCCGCCTCGCGTCGGGTGACGCCATGTCGCTCTCCGGCGAGGGGCGGCTCGCGTTCCACGGCGTCGATCGGATCATGCCGGGCACATCGACGCTGCTCGACGAGGGCGGCCGGATCAATTTCACGCTGCGGCGCGTCACGCGCGCGGAAGTTTGAGCGCTATTTCCAGCCGGACGCCGGCTCCTCTTTCGGCGCGGCCTTCGGGCCGCCCTTGGAGACCCCGACCATCGCCGGACGCAATACGCGGTCGCCGATCGTCCAGCCGCTCTGGACCACCTGGGACACCGTTCCGGCAGGCGCGTTCTCGTCGGGCGCCTCGAAGATCGCCTGATGGAAATTCGGGTCGAACTTCTGCCCCTTGGGTTCGATCTTCTTGACGCCGTGGCGGCCGAGCGCCGATTCCAGTTCACGAGCCGTCAGTTCGACCCCCTCGATCATCGATCGGATAGACGGGTCGGCGCTCGCGCGCGCCTCCGCAGGCAGGTGCTCGATCGCCCGCCCCAGATTGTCAATTACGGTAAGCATGTCGCGGGCGAAGCTCGTCACCCCATAGGTCTTGGCGTCGGAGACCTCGCGCTCGGTGCGGCGGCGGAGATTTTCCATCTCGGCCAGCGTCCGCAACACGCGATCCTTCAGCTGACTGTTCTCGGCGTTCAGCGCTTCGATAACGGCCAGGGCGTCTCGCTCCGGCGGCTCGGACTCTGCGGTTTCGCGCGGCGGCCTGGACTCCTCCGGACCGCGTTCGGCGTTCGGATCACTCATGGTTTCATATGCCCCATTGAAATTCGGGTCGGATATCAGGGCTGACGCGCGAAAAATCAAGCGCGCGGGCGACGGAAAGTCATCCCCCGGCGATGCTTCGTCAAACAGCCGCAAGATCCGCCAGCAGCCGGCGTTTGATAGCAGCCTGCCGGGCGGGCGCCTTGATCTTCTGGCCGGTCATGTCGGTCAGGTAGAAAGAGTTCGACCGCTTTTTCGCCGAACGTCACGATGTGGGCCGACCCAATGTTGAGGTTGAGGCCCGACAAGGAAGCGGTCAGATCGCGCAACAATCCGGGCCGGTCGAGGCCGGTGACCTCGACCACCGTATAGCGGCGCGAAAGATTGTTATCGATCGTCGCTTCCGGTTCGATCGCGAATGCGCCCCGCCGCGCATCCTGCGGCTGCTTCGGAGGCGTCATCTCGCTGAGCTTGATTTCGCCGCGCAGGGCCTTCTCGATGTTGGAGGCGATGCGATTGCCGCGGCGCAATTCGTCCTCGTCGCGCTCGAAGGCGCGCGAAACGAAGATCGTGTCGAGCGCCATGCCGTCGGTGGTGGTGAAAATCTGCGCGTCGACAATATTGCCGCCGGCGGCGGCGCAAGCGCCCGCGATGCCGGTCAGAAGCCGCGGGTGGTCCGGGGCGACCACCGTGACTTCGGTCACCCCATGGAAAGCGTCGGTCGCGACCTCGGTCGCCAATGAGACCGTGTCAGCCGCCATCGCGTGCAAGAGCTTGGCGTGCGCGACCTGTCGAGGCAGTTCCACCTTCAGCCAATAGGCCGGATAGTGACGTTGGGCATAGGCGTCGAACTCGGGATCCGACGACCCTGGAAGCGCCTTGCGCAAGGCCTCCTGCGCCGCCTGGACGCGGCCCATTCGGTCGATTGCGGAATGGCCGCCGCCGAGCACCACCTCGGTTTCCCAATAGAGCGTGCGCAGGAGC
Source organism: uncultured Alphaproteobacteria bacterium (assembly GCA_963839185.1). Taxonomy (GTDB): domain Bacteria; phylum Pseudomonadota; class Alphaproteobacteria; order Rhizobiales; family Beijerinckiaceae; genus Roseiarcus. The sequence continues at coordinate 66,481 of CAWIUD010000015.1, forward strand.
TGGCCCTTCCAGCCGTTCCATACGCCGGGTCCGACCGCGCGAATGTCGGCCACGGTGAGCGCGAGCAGCATCTTCAACCGTTCTTGCGTCTGGACGATCGCCGCGAGCGCCTCCGCCGTGCGCGGATCGAAAAGATCGCGGCCTTGCGCCATGTTCGACATGGTCAGGTGCTGCTCGACGAGCCAGGCGACGCGTTCGGTGTTCGCGGGCGAGAGCCCAAGGCGCGGTCCGAGCCGCCGCGCGACGTCGGCGCCGGCAGGCGAATGAGCGGCTTCCCTCCCCTTGGCGATGTCATGCAGGAAAGCCGCGAGATAAAGCTCGGTGCGATGCGTGATCTGGTGGATGATCTTGCTCGCGAGCGGATTTTCCTCGGTGAGGCGTCCGGCCTCGATCGCGCTCAACCCGCCGACCGCACGGATCAAATGCTCGTCGACCGTATAGTGATGATACATGGAAAATTGCATGAGGCCGACGACCCGGCCGAACTCGGGAATGAACCGGCCGAGCACCCCGGCCTCATTCATGCGCCTGAGAGCCGTCTCGGTGGCGTGGCGCGAGGTCAGGATCTCCAGGAACAAGCGATTCGCCTCGGGGTCCTCGCGCAACGCGGCGTCGACGCGCTTCAGCGATTGCGTGACGAGCCGCGTGGCGTTCGGGTGGATCGACAGGTTCGAGCGATCGGCGATCCAGAAGAGCCGGATCAGGTTGAC
>CAWIUD010000016.1:0-47070 GCA_963839185.1 uncultured Alphaproteobacteria bacterium
GACGGTCGGGTCAGGCGATCGTCGCGTCGATGATCGAAGGTCACAGATCCAGAGCGTTCGGCAGGATCACGAGGTCGCGGATCGTCACGTTCCTCGGCCGGGTGAGCATGAACAGCACCGCGTCGGCGACTTCCTTCGGCTCCATCAGGCTGCCCGACGCCAGCGCCTCGTCGATCTTCGCCTTCGGCCAGTCCTTGAGCAGCGCCGTCACGACGGGGCCGGGGGCGACCTCGCCGACCCGGATCCCATGCTTGAAGACTTGCCGCCGCAACGTGTGGACGAAGGCCTGGACCGCGAATTTGGAGGCCGTGTAGATCGGCTCCCAGACGACCGGCACGAAGCCCGCGACGGAGCTCGTCACGATGATGTCGCCGGACTTGCGCTCGACCATGTGCGGCAGCACGGCGTGGACTGAGCGGAACACGGCGTTGACGTTGAGGTTGAGCATGCGATCCCACGCGTCGGGATCGCCGCCCAGCACCTCGCCGCCGACATAGGCGCCCGCATTGGCATGGAAGATGTCGAGCTGACCGGTCTTTTCGAGCGATCGCGGCATCATTCCGCCGACGCTCGGCGGGATCGGGCAGGTTCGACGACCAGCGGCATGGCGTCCGGGCCGAGTTCGGCGCAAATCTCCTGCAGCTTGTCCTCGGCGTAATCGACCAGCACCACGCGCGCTCCCGCCTCGAGCAACGTCTTGGCGCACTCGAGGCCGATGCCCGACGCGGCGCCCGTGACCGCGGCGACTTTCTGGGTCAGTTCTTGGCCATGGAATACCTTCCTCGAGGCGTTGGAGACGGGCGAGCGTGCGTCGCCCGGAAACGTTTGGCTCGCGTTCGTATGCCGCGGCCGAACTCGGAAATTGCAGGCCGCTCAGGCCCGGCCATGGGAGACACGCGACCGGCGGGCGAGCGAGTCGACGATCGACTGCGATCGCGAGCACCGCGCCGGTGATCATGTAGCGAAGCGACGACGACAGATCGAGCAGCGTCAGGCCGCTGGCGATCGACTGGATGACGATGATGCCGAGCAGCGCCGAATAGGCGCTGCCGCGGCCGCCGAACAGGCTGGTGCCGCCGATCACGGCCGCGCGATGGCGTTGAGGTTGACGTCGCCCGTGCCCGCCTGCTGGCTCGCCGAGGCCAGCCGGGCGGCGGCGAGCACGCCGCCCGCCGCGGCGAACATCGCGCACAGCACGAAGGCGCTGGTGTAGATGCGGCGCACATTGATGCCGGCGCGGCGCGCGGCTTCGCGGTTGCCGCCGACCGCGGTCATCGAGCGGCCCCACTTGGTGCGCTTGAGCGCGTAGTTCATCGCGACGACCAAGCCCGACGAACAGGCCGAACATCCATGGCACGCCGCGCGACAGGTTGAGGTAGGAGGCGACGAGCTCGAGCGCGACGCGTGATCGCGACGGCCTTCAGCGACCAGCGCGCTCAGCGACCGCGCGGAGAGGCCGCGCGGCTTGCGCTGGCGTCACGCGTCGCATGCCGGCGACCAGCATGAGCGAGGCCGGGCAGCGCCGCGAAGACGTAGGACAACGCATGGCGGCATCATCAGCAGCTGGCCGAAATTCACCAGCGCCGAGCCATAGGGCAGGTTGATCGAGCCCGCTGGCGCCGAGCACGTAGAGCTGCAGCCCGAGGAAGGCGAGCAGACCCGACAGCGTCGAGACGAAGCTCGGCATGCCGAGGCGGTTGAACAGCAGCGCATACACCGCAGCCGATCAGCCGCGCCGACGACGAAGCGCGGCGACGATGGCAAGCCAGACCGGCCAGCCGTGATTGACCCACAGCATGCCGAGCAGCGCCGAAGCAAGGCCGCTCACCGAGCCGACCGAGAGATCGATCTCGCCCGACCATCAGCACGCAGACGATGCCGAGCGAGATGACGCCGACGGTCGAGCAGTCGAACAGCAGGTTCACGAGATTGTCGCTCGACAGGAAGACCGGATTGAGCGCTGGTGAAGACGGTCCAGATGATGACGAGCCCGACGACGACCGGCAGCGAGCCGAGGTCGCCCGACCGCACGCGGTCGACGAAGGCGCGACACCGCGCCGCCGATGCCGGCCGCGTGCCTGACCCGCTCGTCGCCGCGGTCGAGCAGCGTGGCGGTCCGGCTCTTGTGGTTTTCGGCTCATCGGCCGTGACGCTCCCTGATTGACGTCCTGCTCGGCCTGCGCGCCGTTCGGCGCGGCGCGAAACGGCATTGTCGGTGGCGCCGGTGATCGCGCCGACCAGCTCCTGATTGGACGGCGTCGGGAGAGAACACGCCGTTGTTGCGCCCGAGGCGCAGCACGACGATCCGGTCGGCCACGGCGCGCACGTCCTCCATGTTGTGGCTGATCATGACGACGCCCAGGCCGCGGTCGCGCACGCGCTCGATCAGGTTCAGCACCTCGGCGGTCTGCGCGACGCCGAGCGCGGCGGTCGGCTCGTCGAGCATGATGAGCTTCGGCTCGAGCAGCAGCGAGCGGGCGATCGCGACGGTCTGCCGCTGGCCGCCCGACAGCGAGGCGACGACTCGCGCACGCTCGGAATGCGCGCCGAGAGTTCGTTGAGCAGCGTCCAGGCGCGGACTCTCCATGGCGACTTCGTCGAGCCGAAGCGGATCGAGTTCGCGGCCGAGAAAGATATTGGCGACGACGTCGAGGTTCTCGCACAGCGCGAGGTCCTGGAAGACGGTCGCGATGCCGAGGTCGAGCGCGGCGCCCGGGTCCGGAAAGCGTGACCGGCTTGCCGTCGAAAGTGATCGTGCCGGAGCTCGGCGGATGGACGCCGGCGAGGATCTTGACCAGCGTCGATTTCCCGGCGCCGTTGTCGCCGACGAGCGCGACGACTTCGCCGGCATGGACGTCGAGTTCGATGTCGGTCAGCGCCGAGACCGCGCCGAAATGCTTCGAGACGCCGCGCAGGCTCAGCACCGGCTCGGCTCCGGCGCGGCGCGTTGTGGAGGTTCGGTCATCGTCGGGTCTCGAAGCATCCGCTCGGTTCGAGACGTCGGCGTCGAGGCCGCCCGGCCGAGGACGAGGCCGGACGGCGTCGTCAGTCCGCCGCGGTTCAGGGCGTGATGCCGAGTTTCTTGCAGCCGTCGGCGTAGCGCCCGCTGCACAGCGCGGCGGCGTCGCGAGCTTCTTGTCGATGATCTCCGCCTTGAGGTTCTTCGGCCGTGACGACCGCCGGGACGAAGAGCTGCGAGGGCGTGTCGTAGAGCGTCGTCTCGGCCTTCGGCGTCTCGCCGTTCAGCAAGCTCGACCGCCACATTCGGCGGCGGCGGCCGCGACGATCTCGCTCGGCTTCGAGATCGTGTTGTACTGGTCGCCCGCGATGATCAGCTGCAAGCCCGGCGATCGTCGCGTCATTGCCGGTCACCGGCGGCACCGGATTGACGCCGGCCGCCTTGAAAGCCGCGATCGCGCCGCCGCCCGTGCCGTCGTTGGCCGCCACGACGCCGACGATCTGCGCGCCGAAGCGCGTGATCTGCCCGCTGGCCCATTGCTGCGCGTTCGGCGGCGGCCAGTTCGGCGTGTCGTATTCGGCGAGCGTCTTGTAGCCGCCGCCTTGGCGAGGCCTTCGTGGATGCCCTTCTTGATCAGGCCCGCGGCCGCGTCGGTCGGCGAGCCGTTGATCTTCGAGCACGCCGCCCGTCGCCGGGGCGACGCTTCGTCGTCCTTCAGATGCTCGACGAGCGATGGGCGATCGCCTTGCCGATGCCTCGTTGTCGAACGAAACGTAGTAGTCGGCCTGGGCGTCGGGAACGGGCCGATCATAGGCGATCACCTTGATGCCCTGGCCTGCGCCATGTGCACCAGCGACGCGGCGGCGGTCGAATCGACCGGGTCGAGCACGATGACCTTGGCGCCCTGCGCGATGACCGAGTTGAACTGCTGCTGCTGGTTCGCGGCGTCGGCGTTCGGCGTTCTGATAGAGCACCTTGCAGCTGGGGCAGAGCTTCTTCATCTCGGCCACGAAGCCGGGGAGATCGTGCTCTTCGTAGCGGGTCGAGCCCTGGTCGGGCATCAGGAACGCCACCGTGGCGCTGGACGGCGCGGCGGCCGCGCCGCCGTGCCGCCGAACAGGCTCAGGCTCACTGCCGCGGCCGAAAGCGCAAGGTCGCGTGTTTTTGAAAAACCAATCATAGGCGTTTCCTCTTCTTTCCATTGTCAAACAGGCGATTATGGTCGAAGGGCGAGATCGCAACACGCGAACGAATTGATCACGCTGCGTTTTTCGGCCCCGTAAGCGCAAAATATAGAACCGGCGCGGTCCTGCGAAGGCGGCTTTCTTTTCGACGCCGCGAAATCGGGCGAATTCGCCGCTTTCGCTGAGCTCTGCGCAGGCTCCGAAGATCGGCGCGCGAATCAAAGCCATTACGAACGCTCTATCGTCGCGCCATCCGCCCTTAGCAACGGAACCGGATGAGCCCTGGCTTGTTGTTACACGGCGCGAACGTTCGTTCGGCTGCTGGCTCAACGACAACCAAATGGAACTGCCAATCCAGCATTTGACCTCCCTGGCGTCGGTCTGTCCCGATTGCGACCTTCCATTGAGTTTGGCATCGGGAAAGCAGCTTTGTCAACAGCGTGTAACGTTTTCTTGCCGCATGCTCTGTGTGCATCGGCGGTCATCGCCTTCGGTCTGCTTCGAAAATGGCGGTCGTTTCGCACTCTTTCCGGAGATACAAGTTCGAAAACGAATAGTTGATCTTTCTATTTTTTGTATAACGTTTTTTATTGCCGGTCTGACGATCTGTTACCTTGGAGGATATCGGACCAAGCAGGGGTCCCCGCTGGCCATGGCGCGCCGCCCAGCGAAAGCGAAGCATCAATACGGACGACCTGACGCCCAGGTTCCTTCAGACGCCGCGTAAGACGGCAGCGTTTGCCAGAGCGTGGCGGCGATGGTCGGGGCGTAGGGGGCTCTTCGACAGATGTCGATTTCAGAGCGTCGGCGCGTGCCGGAGGGAGGTCCGCGCGGCTCGAGATTTCTACTGGCGCGCGACGGCGGCGAAGTTGGAGCCGCAGAAAAGGCGGCGTGATAGGCTCGAGGATTAGCGCCGAAAGCTCCATTCATCGAGGCCCAGGCCTTGAGGAAGGCGCCATCGACGAAAAAGGCGGTTGGGCATTTTCAGCGCTGGCGCGCCCGGAGAGGCTTGAACTCCCAACCCTCGGTTTCGAAGACCGATACTCTATCCAGTTGAGCTACGGGCGCATGCGACGCACGCCATAGCACGGACTGTCGGCGCGTTGGAAGCGAGGGTCAGCCGGAAGCTTTTGCCCCGGCGCCCGAAAATGAAGCTTCTTCTTGATCGCCTTGTCGATGTCTTCAGGCGTCAACAGAACGATCGTCTTGGTCGCGATCGCGCCACTCCTGTTGACCGCGAGAGACAGCGCCGCGGCGCTCACATTATCGGGCAGGTCGACGATGACGAAACATCGACGTCGCCGAACGCGAAGTACATCGATTCCAGCTTGCCGCCGATGCTCCTGGATATGTTTTTTGACAGCCTCGACGACGGCGCCGTGCCGCCCTCCTTCTCGACGCCCTTGGCGCCTTCCGCGCTATAGCGCGATTCGAACAGATATTCGGCATGGCGTCCTCCCGTTCTATTGTCGGCCGCCCGAGTTTTGGCCCGGGGGCGCGTCCACGCTATAAGCCAACAGCCGCACGGCAAATATTCGTCGGCTTAGCGGGCGGCGACAAAAAAGAGCCTCGGAAATGGCAGCAGCACGGTGCCGTCCGGCTCGGCGGGATAGGCCTCAGCGATCGCCGCCTCGTAGCGAGCGAGGAAGGCCTCGCGCTCGCTTTCGTCCAGCGGGTCGAGGAATGGCCGCAGGCCCGTCCCCTTGACCCATTCGACCACCGCATGCGCGCCAGCAAGCGGATGATGGTAGGTCGTGCGCCAGACGTCGACTTGACGCACATGGGGACGGAGCAGTCGAAAATACCACCCGGCGTCGCGGCGCTTCTCGCGGGCTTCCGCCGCGCCGGCGAGCTTCGCCGCCCAGCGGGCCGGCGGCCGCGACCTCGCGCATCAGCCGGTGGGTCGGTTCGTCGAGATTGTCGGGCATCTGGACGGCAAGCGCGCCCTCGCCTTGAGCTTGCCGATCAGCGCCGGCAGCAGCGTTTCGTGGCCCGGAATCCATTGCAGCACGGCGTTGGCGAGGATCACGTCGAATAGCCGCTCCTCCCGCCATTCGCGAATATCGGCGATCCTGAACTCGACGGCGGGAAGGCGTCTGCGCGCCGCCTCGATCATGTCGGGGGAACTGTCGAAGCCGACGATGCTCGCGCGCGGATATCGCTCGCACAGCACCTCGGTCGAATTGCCTGGACCGCAGCCGATGTCAGCGGCGCTGACGACGTCAGCCGCCGGAATTCGCGCCACGAGGTCGCGCACCGGCCGCGTGCGCTCGTCCTCGAATTTGACATATTGAGATGCGGACCAGGACATCGGAGACCCCGCGAGGAAATCGACGCCGCGCATCATGCGGCGCCGGCGCGCTCCGCGCAAGGCCAACCGTCCGGTGGGCGCGTCATTCGACCGGCGTCACGGTCAAGCCGTGGCGCCGGACGATGTCCCGCATCGCCGCTTCGATCGAGGCTCGCTGCTCGTCGCTCAGATCGCCGAAGAATTCGCGGTCGTTCGCGTCGGCGAGCGCAGCCAGCGCCGGCGTCAGCTTGCGGCCTTTGGCGGTCAGCGCCAACCGCTGGGAGCGGCGGTCGTCACGGTCCGCCCGCCGCGACACAAGCGTCTTGGCGATGAGGCGGTCGGCAAGCTTGGAGATCGCTCCCCGCGTCATGCCCAGCCGGTCGGCGAGCGCGCTCGGCGCCATCTCCTTCTCGTCGAGCAGCGAGCGCAGCACGACCCATTCGGCGACGGTCACGCCGCGTGCGGCGATCTTCAGGCTGAACGCGTGCGAGACCGAATTGGAGACGAAGCGAAGCCAGAAGCCGAGATGCGCCGACAGCGGACTGACCTCGTTCGAATCAAGGCGCGCCGACTTAGTCATGCTTGGCGCCGGGAAACCACTCGACATACGTATCGCCGGTCCGTCCATAGTAGGCCGCCCGGCGGCCGGCAAACGAGACGAAATAGCCGACGCAGCCCGAAGCCGCGATGCGGTCGCAGAATTCGCGATACTTGATCGCCTGCGCCTGGATGGCGCGAATCGCGGCTTCCACGCCTTTGGCGTCAAACTCGCTGGCCGCCGCTTTGACGACGTGACAGGGCAGCGTCTCGAAAGCGCCGTCGGGCATGTAGTAGGTCTTGGTCGAGCACACGAGATCGGTGTGATAGCGCTCGACGCCGGCATCGATCAGCTTCTTGACCACCTCGGGGAACGTCACCCGTTCCGCGTCCAATTCCGCCGTCGCCCAGCGGATAGCTTCTTTTGCGCGATCGTCCATTTTGAGCCTCCTGCATTGCCTGCGCCATTCGCCGATAGTTTCCTAGGTAATATCATTATGTTGCCTTGTCAACTATAGCTTCTAGTTTGTGGCGGCTGCGTCGACACGCGGCGCGAAGTCGGGCCGAATCGTCGTTCCAATCCGAACGCTGCATGCTATAGCTTGTCGCGCGAGCCAGATTTGTTGGGAAAGGGGGAAGCGCATGACGATTCTCGTGCTCGGCCTCGTCATCTTTCTCGGGCTGCATTCGATCCGCATCGTGGCGGAGCCGGTCCGCGCGCAAGCGATCGCCCGGTTTGGCGAGGGACCGTGGAAAGGCATCTATTCGCTCATCTCGGCAGTCGGCTTCGTTCTGATCGTGTGGGGATTTTCCCGCGCCCGTTACGAAGCCGCTCAACTCTGGACGCCGTTGCCGGGCGCCCGGCACGCCACGATCACTTTGATGCTGGTCGCGATGATTCTGCTCGGCGGCTATTTGTTCAAGCGAAGCCACATCGCCGTCGTCGTCCATCATCCTATGGTCTGGAGCATCGTCGTCTTCGGCTTCGCCCATCTCCTCGCCAACGGCTCGGCGGCGGATGCGCTGCTGTTCGGCGCGTTCCTCGTCTGGGCGCGTCGCCGACCTGTTCAGCGCCTACGCGCGCGACCGGCGCAACGGCGTCGTCTATCCGGAGCCCGATTGGGGCGCGACAGGGGGCGCGGTCGTGGTGGGCCTCGTGCTCTTCGCCGTCATTGCATTCTGGCTGCACGCGTTGCTGTTCGGGGTTTCGCCGCTGTCCGGCTAGGCTCGCCCTCGCGGCCGCCCGACTCGCCGCGCCTGCAGGGGCGACGTTGATTTGCGGCTTCCCCCGACCCATACTGACATGTCAGAAGCGCGGGCGACGCGCGCATGGGAGGTTCAAGCGATGGCCGAGAAATCCAAGGGCAAGGCGAACGGCGGCTCGAAGCGCGACGCCAAGCGGTTCTTGCGATCGCGCCTTTGGTTCGACAATCCGGAAAACCCGGGCATGACCGCGCTCTATATCGAGCGCTATCTCAATTTCGGATTGACGCCCGGCGAACTGCGCTCGGGCAAGCCGATCATCGGCATCGCCCAGACCGGCTCCGATCTATCGCCCTGCAATCGCCATCATCTCGAACTGGCGAAGCGCGTGCGCGACGGCATCACCGCAGCCGGCGGCGTGGCGTTCGAATTTCCGGTCCATCCGATTCAGGAGACCGGCAAGCGGCCGACCGCGGCGCTCGATCGCAACCTCGCCTATCTGGGCCTCGTCGAGGTGCTGATGGGCTATTTTCTCGACGGCGTGGTGCTGACGACCGGCTGTGACAAGACCACCCCGGCCTGCATCATGGCCGCGGCGACGGTCAATATTCCCGCGATCGTGCTGTCGGGCGGCCCGATGAACAATGGCTGGCTCCATGGCGAGCGCACCGGCTCCGGCACCATCGTCTGGAGCGCGCGCTCGGATTTGGCCGAAGGCAAGATCAACTATGAGCAGTTCATGGAGGTCGTGACCTCGTCCGCGCCGTCGGTCGGGCATTGCAACACGATGGGGACCGCATCGACCATGAATGCGCTCGCCGAGGCCCTCGGCATGAGCCTGCCCGGCTGCGCGGCGATCCCCGCGCCCCACCGCGAGCGCGGCCAGATCGCCTACGAGACGGGCCGGCGCATCGTCGAAATGGTTTGGGAGGACTTGAAACCGTCGGATATTTTGACCCGCGAGGCGTTCGAGAACACGATCGTGGTCAACAGCGCGATCGGCGGCTCGACCAACGCCCCGATCCACATCAACGCCATCGCCCGGCATATCGGCGTGCCGCTGAACATCGAGGACTGGGAAAAGATCGGCCATAAAGTCCCGCTGCTCGTCAACATGCAGCCGGCGGGCAAGTATTTGGGCGAGGAATTCCACCGCGCGGGCGGCGTTCCCGCGGTGGTCAACGAATTGATGAAGCGCAAGCTGATCCACAAGGACGCTCTCACCGCCAACGGCAAGTCGATCGGCGAGAATTGCGCCAAGACGCGAGTCGACGATCACGACGTCATTTTCTCCGTCGACAAGCCTCTGAAAGAGGACGCGGGCTTCATCGTGCTGAGCGGCAATCTGTTCGACGACGCGATCATGAAGACGAGCGTGATCGACAGCGAGTTCCGCGCCAGGTTCCTGTCAAACCCGAAGGACCCGGAAGCGTTCGAAGGACGCGCGATCGTGTTCGACGGACCGGAGGACTATCATCACCGCATCGACGATCCGAAGCTCAAGATCGATGAGCACAGCATCCTTTTCATTCGCGGGACCGGGCCGATCGGCTATCCGGGCGGAGCCGAAGTCGTCAACATGCAGCCGCCGGCGGCGTTGATCAAGAAGGGCGTCCATGCGTTGCCCTGCATCGGCGACGGACGCCAGTCCGGCACCTCCGGCTCGCCTTCGATCCTCAACGCCTCGCCCGAGGCGGCCGCGGGCGGCGGTCTGGCGGTCCTCAGAACCGGCGACCGCGTGCGCGTCGATTTGAAGAAGCGCACGGCCAACATCCTGATTTCGGACGCCGAACTCAACGAACGCCGAGCCACGCTCGCCAAGCACGGCGGCTACCAATATCCCAAGAGCCAGACGCCATGGCAGCAGATCCAGCGCGACATGGTGGCGCAGTTCGACGAGGGCATGGTTCTGAAGCCCGCCATCGCTTACCAGCGCCTCGCGCAGACGATGGGCGTGCCAAGGGATAATCATTGATCACATGGCGCGAGTCGTATATACGTCGATACGATGACGGTATATACGGGCCGGAACATGGGCATCAGTATTCGAAATCCCGAGGTCGCGGAGCTCGCGCGGAAGCTCGCTGACCTGCGCAAGACCAATATGACCGAGGCGATCGCCCACGCGCTCCGGAGCGAATTGAAGCGCGAGCAGGACAAACGGCCCTTGGCGGACCGGTTGGAGGAACTTGCACGCGAAACGATGGCGATGGCCGGACCAAACGGGCGAGAGATGACCAAGGATGAAATCGACGATCTGTGGGGCCAGTGATCTTTATCGATACGTCGGTGTTTATCGCGGTATTGGCCTTAGAGCCCGATCGAGCAACGCTCATCGAGGCGATCGAGTCGGCCGAGAGGCGCCTCACATCGCCGTTCATTCGCCTCGAAACCAGCATCGTCCTGGCGACGCGGCTCGCGCGTTTGCCACGGGAAGCCGAGGCGCAATTCGACAAATTCCTAGTGCATTCGGACGTCGTCGAGGTCGACGTTACACGATCGGTCGGGATTGCAGCGGTCGCCTGTTTTGAGGCGTATGGCAAAGGACGCCATCCTGCGCGATTGAATTTCGCAGACTGTTTGGCCTACGCGAGCGCCAAAGTCCTTCGCGCCCGGCTCTTGTTCAAAGGCGACGACTTTGCAAAGACGGACGTCAATAGTTGGATTTGACGTCGCGTGCGTCGAAAGGCCGCCAAGAGATCAGGGATGACAACCGCCCCGCAACCCATCGGCCCCGATGTCGACCCTCGTCCGGCGAAGCGCCCCGAGCGCGTGACGCTGAAGGGCCGATGGATCACACTCGCGCCGCTCGACGCGGAAAAGCATGCCGCGGCGCTGTTTGAGGGCGCCAACGGCGGCGAGAAGGATCGGGTCTGGACCTATCTGTTCGACAGCCCCTATTCGGACCCCGCGGTCTTCAAGGCCAATATCGAAGCTAAGGCTCGATCGACCGATCCGCTGTTCTTCGCCATTCTCGACAACGCGACCGGCAAAGCGGTCGGCTATCAGACATTCCTGCGGATCGACGCGCCCAATCGCGTCATCGAGGTCGGCAATATCCTCTACACGCCGGCTATGCAGCGGACCGCCGGCGCGACCGAGGCGCAGTATCTGTTCGCCCGGCATGTATTCGACGACCTCGGCTATCGCCGCTACGAGTGGAAATGCAACGCGCTCAATGCGCCCTCACGGCGCGCCGCCGAACGCTTCGGCTTCACGTTCGAGGGAATTTTCCGCCAGCACATGATCGTCAAGGGCCGCAATCGCGACACCGCCTGGTTCGCGATGCTGGACAGCGAATGGCCGGCGCGCAAGGGGGCCTACGAGCGCTGGCTCGCGCCGGGCAATTTCGACGAGGCGGGCCGCCAGAAAATCAGCCTTTCCGAACTCATGCCGAAGACGCCACGCGCCTTTAGCTCACGCGGCTATGGAGACGCAGGTGTCTTGGCCTAAGGCCGTAACGCTGACGGGCGCGTACGCACAACTCGAAACGCTGTCCCGGGACCATTGCGCCGCCCTGACTGACGCGGTCAAGGACGGAGAGCTTTGGCGACTTTGGTACACATCGATTCCCACCCCGGCAGGCATGAAAGCGGAAATCGAACGCCGATTGGCGCTCTTTGAGCAGGGGTCCATGCTGCCGTTTGCAGTAATCGATCTCGCTACCGGCCAACCGGTCGGCATGACAACTTACATGAATATCGACGCGGCTCAACGGCGGGTGGAGATCGGCTCGACCTGGTATAAAAAGTCCGTCCAACGTTCCGAAATCAATACCGAGTGCAAGCTACTGCTCTTGCGACACGCGTTTGAAGCCCTGGATTGTATCGCTGTGGAGTTCCGCACGCATTTCTTCAATCAGCAAAGCCGTCGAGCCATCGAGCGACTCGGCGCCAAGCTGGACGGAGTGCTGCGGAGTCATATGCGTATGAAGGACGGGAGTTTGCGCGATACCTGCGTGTATTCGATCATCGCTGGCGAATGGCCAACGGTTCGCGCAAATCTGCTCTGGCAGATTGAACGGCCGCGGGAAAGATAGGACCGAGACTCATGACGCTGACCACCGCTCAGAAGCGGGCCCGCTTCGCCGAACTTCATCGGGCGCCTGGCTGCTTCGTCATGCCGAATCCGTTCGACGTCGGCTCGGCGAAATATCTCGCCTCGCTGGGCTTCCCGGCGCTGGCGACCACGAGCGCCGGCATGGCGTTTGCGGCTGGGCTGCCCGACGGTGGCGTCACCCGCGCCGATGTCCTGAAGCACATCGGCGAACTCGCCGGCGCCGTCGACGCGCCGCTGAACGCGGATTTCGAGGCCGGCTTCGCCCGCGACGCGGAGGGCGTCTACGAAAGCGCGCGGCTGTGCGTCGGCGCCGGAGTGGCCGGCTTTTCGATCGAGGATTACACCGGCGACCGCAACGCGCCGCTCTACGCCCTGAACGAAGCGGTCGAGAGATTGCGGGCCGCGCGGGCAGCGATCAATGCGAGCGGGGAGACGGTGCTTCTCACGGCGCGCAGCGAAGCCGCCTTGCGTCAAGCCGGCGGCGTGGCCGAGGCGGTTCGACGTCTCGCCGTCTATGCGGAAGCCGGCGCCGACGTGCTTTACGCGCCAGGATTGAAAACGGCGGATGAGGTTTCGGAAGTCGTTCGGGTCGCGGGCAAGCTGCCGGTCAACGTCCTTGTCGGCGCGCCGGGCTTTACCCGCAGTCAGCTCGAGGACCTCGGCGTCAAGCGCATCTCGACCGGCGGCGCGCTCGCCCGCGCCGCCTGGGGAGGACTGATGCGCGCGGCGACCGACATCGCGGAGCACGGACGGTTCGACGCCTTGGCCAACCTGCCGGCAATGAACGATATTACGGCGGCTTTTGCCGATAAGGCCTAGACTAACCGCCCATCCGGCGCTGATCGTCGCGCGTTGCGATCTCGTTGACCAGCTTGCGCATCATCGCCTCGCCGAAACTCCTGAAATCGTCGATCGGCACAACGAAAGCGCCGGGACCGCCGATCACGTTGTTGCGATAATATAGCGCGATGCCGCCCGGTGGGTTGGTGTGCAGGGCGAGATAACCGCCCATCGCCGCAGCTTTCTGATTGAAGATCGAGAGCCCGTTGATGATCGCCCCGGTTCCGACCGCCGCATCGCGCGCCTCGATAACCGAGCGACCCTGGTTGCTGGTGCCGTCGCCCGATATATCGATCACCCGGCGGTCGGTTTCGAAGGCGCTCTCGGCGAAAAGGGCAAACGAGTAATCGATCGCCGAGCCGATCGCCGTCCGACCGACGAAAGATCGCGGCGCAGCAGTCAGCGCTGCGGCGAAGGCGCGCGCGTCCGCATCGCTGCGGATCACCGCCCAGTCGACCACCACCTTTTCTTCCCCCTCGCCGGCCCATTCGACGTAAGCGAGCGCAATCGCGCCATGCGGGCCGGTCGATATCGCATCCAGGAGTTGCTGGCTCTGGATCGCGTCGGCGTAGCCGCGCCGCTGCAGCGCGAATTCGCCGTCGTCGATGCTGCGCGACACGTCCGCCGCCAGCACGATCGCCGCGTCCACCGCGACCGGCGCCCCGGCCGCTTCCGCGGAACGGAGGGCGGGCGCGGCGAGCGTAACGACAATGAGGGCGCAAAGCGCAAGGCAGTCCCGCAAACCGCGCATCGCAGTCTCCATCGCCCCGCCGCGGCGAGCATACGCGCACCGTGCGTCAACCGAAAGGGCGGGATCTTATCGCGCTTCGCGGGACGTTTGTTCTGTCGGCCGTGGGCGACGCTGGGCTGGCGCTCATGCAGCCTCGCAGGCAGCATCTTGCGGATTCCCTCGCGAATGCGCGCCGTGTCCATCCAAGGACCGTCCACGGGCCCTCCAAAAACACGTCGCTTCACGAGCTACGAACTCACGTCACTCCATCTGCTAGCGACAAGACGGCGGCGCGGACTTGTCTCGCGCAGGCCGACGTGCGAACTTCCGCGCGATTGAAAACGGGGAGCCAATCTGGCTTCAACTTTAAAAAGGGAGGGACGCGAATGTTCAAACTCTTGGCGAGGCTTGCGTGCCTCGCCGTTCTTGCGCTGGCTCTGCCGGCCGCGGTTCAAGCGAAGACCTTCTACTGGATTTCGCACGGCTCGCCCGCCGATCCGGTGTGGACCTATTTTCTCGCCGGCGCGAACATGTGGGCGAAAGACACCGGCCAGACCGTCAAGACCTCTTTCCACAATGGCGACGTTCCGTCGCAGCAGGAGGCGATCCGCTCCGCCATCGCGGCCAAGGCCGACGCCATTGTCACCACGAGCCCTGATCCCGGCAGCCTGGTCGACGTCGTGAAGGAGGCTCGCGCGGCGGGGATTCCGGTCATCAACTTCAATACGCCGGACCCGAAAGTGAACTTCAACGCCTATGTCGGCGGCGATCTCGGCATTGTCGGAAAAGGCTGGGCGCAGTATCTCGTCGATCACGGGCTTGTAAAGTCCGGCGACTTCGTCTGGATGCCGGTCGAAGTTCCGGGCGCGAGCTATGGCGTCGAGGAAGAGAAGGGGATCGCGACGGTCTTCAAGCCGCTCAACATCACCTGGGAAGTCACCGACGCCACGCTCGATCAGGCGAACGTCATCTCCCGCATGAGCGACTATCTCACCGCCAATCGGACCAAGGTCAAGGCGATCATCGGGCTCGGCGACATGGTCACCGGTTCGATCAAGCGCGTCTTCGATCAGGTCGGCGTGAAGCCCGGCGAGATTCCGGTGGTGGGCTGGGGCAACTCGCGCGATACGACCGGCGAAGTCCTGTCCGGATACGTCAACGCCGCCGAATGGCAGGACCCGCAGGCGACCAGCTATCTGGCGCTGTCGCTCGCCAATATGGCGACGGGCGGGATTCCTCCGGGATTTAACATCACCGTGGGCTCGCTTTACGGAAAGGACACCGCGGGGATCTACGACAAGATCATGTCGGGCAAGTAGCGCCGCGGCAATTTCGCTCGACGGCCTCGTCCTCTCCCCGAGGACGAGGGCTCAAATCCCCACTTTCAAGGAGCGAGCGCAACTCGCGCCTCGAAGGATGGGAGCCCGTATCGCCGACGTCACGCTCGCGCGCCCGTCGCCCGTTTATCCATCGGTGACAGCCCGTGCAGAAACCTTCCCGCTTGCGACGTTTCATCGCGGCCCCCGAATTTGGCCCGCTTGTCCTGCTGATTGTTGAACTCGCCGTCTTCTACGCGCTCAATCCCAACTTCCTCTCCGTCCTCAACATCGGCAACACTCTGACCTTCACGGTCGAGCTTGGGCTCATCGCGCTGGCGATGACGCTGCTCATGACCGCAGGCGAGTTCGATCTTTCCGTCGGCTCGTTGTTCGGATTCGCCCCCGTCGTGATGTGGACGCTCTACAACGCCGGCTGGACGTCGCTAGGCGTCGCCTTTTTCATCGCCCTCCTGGTCGCGGCGCTGATCGGGCTGGTCAACGGGCTGTTCGTGACGCGGCTCAAGATCCCCTCCTTCCTCGTTACACTCGGCATGCTGCTTGTCGTGCGCGGCACGGCTCTCTTCGTCACCGACGGCTTTCCCCAGCGGACATGGAGCGCCAGCGGACAATGGATCGCCGATCTTCTGGTCGGCGACTTCTACATCGGATCGCTCCGGGTCTACGCTTCGCTCTTTTGGTTCATCGCCGCCGCCATCATCCTCGGCTACGTCCTGACCCAATCGAAATACGGCAACTGGATCCAGGCGACCGGCGGCAATCCGGTCGCGGCACAGGCGCGCGGCGTGCACGTGTCCTCGGTCAAGGTCGCGCTGTTCATCCTGACCGCCGTGATGTCCGCCTTTGCCGGAATCATCAGTTCGATCCGCACGTCGGCGGCCAATCCGAACAGCGGATCGGGCTACGAACTCGAAGTGATTGCGATGGTCGTCATCGGCGGGACGGCGCTGACCGGCGGACGCGGGACGATCATCGGCACCGTCCTCGGTGTCCTGATCCTTCGCGTGATGCGCAACGGGATCGTGATGATCGGCGTGCCGGGTCTCGCGTACAACATCTTCATCGGCGCCATTATCCTCGGCATGATGGCGCTGCATTCCGGACTCGAACGCCGGCACCAGTCGGGGACGTGATCGCGATGGCCGAAGACCTCATCCGTATGGAGCATATCGCGAAATTCTACGGTCGCGTGCAAGCGCTCGACGACGTTAACTTCAAAGTCACGCGCCAGGAGATCGTCGGACTTCTCGGCGACAACGGGGCTGGGAAGTCGACGCTGATCAAGGTGCTCTCCGGCGCCGTGCGCGTAACAAGCGGCGACATCTACGTGCGCGGAAAGCGGGTCGAGATGCGCAGCACGACCGACGCGATCGCCCAGGGCATCGAGACGATCTATCAGGACTCGGCGCTCGTCACCCAATTGTCGATCGCGCGCAATCTTTTCCTCGGCCGCGAGCCGATCAAGGGTCCCCGCTTTCTCAACAGAATGGACGCCGCCCAGATGGAGCAGGTGGCGGGCGAACTCCTCAGAAGGGTAGGCATCGGAAAGTCAATTCCCGCCTCGACTCCGATCAGCTCGCTGTCAGGCGGCGAACGCCAAGCGGTGGCGATCGCGCGGGCGATGTACTTCGACAGCGATCTCATTATTCTCGACGAGCCGACCAACAATCTCGGCGTCGCGGAGACTCAGGGCGTGTTGCGCTTCGTGCGCAACGCGCGCAACTCTGGTCATTCGTGCATATTCATCGCCCACAACATCCATCATGTCTTTCAGGTCGTCGACCGCATTGTCGTCATGCGCCGAGGCAAGATTGTCGCCGACGACATCGATCCCAAACGGACCTCGGTCGCCGAGGTCGAGAACGTGATCACCGGCGAGTTGTCGGGACTGGCGCATTGATCGCAAGCAGCTCCCGTCAGGTGCTTCTCCTATCCAGGTCCTCTTGCGCCTCGCGAATTTGTCACAATTCTCCGATCGGCGTATCGTTTCGGGCGCGCCCGGCGCGAGGCGCGTCAGCCGCATAGGCCAGGGAGGCGAGGGATGTCGGAGGGCGAAGGCGGTTTCCGTCTTCTCTTGGGACCCGAGGTCCCAACCCGCGATTACGCCGGGGGCGCGACGATCTTCAGGGAGGGCGACCGGGGCGACGAGTTTTTCGTGGTCGTCAGCGGACAGGTCGAGGTGAGGACGGGCAACCGCCCGCTCGAGACGCTCGGGGAAGACAGTATTTTCGGTGAGATGGCGCTGATCGACGACAGCCCGCGCAGCGCCACGGTCGTCGCGCTGACCGAGGTCACCCTCGCGCCGATCTCGGAAAAGCAGTTCCTGTTTCTGGTCAGGCATACGCCGTTTTTCGCGCTGCGGGTGATGCGCGTTCTGGCGTCCAGGCTCCGCCGCCAGAACAAGGCGATGTGACTGCGTTCCCGGCGCTTTAGCGTCGCGCGCCAATCAATTCAGGCGCTTGCGACCCCGTTTAGCGTCGTCCTCAGTAGGGGCGGCGTTTCAGGGTCGTTGCGAGCGCTCCAGGGCGGCTGGACGTATTAACGAACGAGGATGTATTACTTCTCGCGATAATACTATTCCATCTAGTGAATTTGCGTCGGCGCGTCCTGACCGCGCGCAAGCTCGATCGTGGTGATCGCCACCAGCATCTCCGCGCGGGATTTGAGGTCCGGCGCTTCCAGCAGCGCCTGCTTTTCCCTGGGCCCGCAGGGGCTCATCATCGAAAGGCCGTTGACCAGCGCCTCATTGGAGGCCTTCTTGATGTCGCTCCACACGATCTTGACGTCGTTCACGTCGGCAAAGCGCCTGAGCGTCTCGAGCAGGCCGTCCCGATCGACCGCCGCCTCGCCCGCGCCCTCAAGAAAATCCTCGGCGAAAGGCGAATAGTCGGCCAAAGCGATCCGATAAGGGGTTTCGCTCGGCGCTTCCGCTTCCACCCGGAAGCGCGCGACGCCCATGAGGGTGAGAAAGCAGCGCCCATCGCCCATCTCCGCATATTGAACGATGCGGCCGGCGCACCCGAGCGGATAAAGCTCGGGCGAAGGATGGGACGCTTCGTCGGGGGTCGACGGCTGGATGATGCCGATCAGGCGCTCGCCGGACAGCGCATCGTCGAGCATCGAAAGATAGCGCGGCTCGAAGACGGTGAGCTGAATAGGGCGGCGCGGCAGCAAGAGCGCGCCGGGGAGCGGAAACAGCGGAATATTGGCCGGCATATCGCCCGGCCCGGCATAGGTGCGGTTGAGCTTCATGGCTCCTGATTCGTCTTTCCGTAGCCTTGCGGCCAATTCCTCCCCGCCGTTTGGTCCCACCCGTCCAGCCGCCCTCAAAACCAGATCGCCGACAGCTTGCGGCGCGCGGCGACCGTCTCCGGGTCCATCAGACCCCAAGCCTCAAACAGCTGCAACAGCTGTTTGCGCGCGGCCTCATCATTCCATTTGCGGTCGCGTTTGATGATCTCGAGCAGCTGATCGGCAGCTCCCGCGCGGTCGCCCTTCGCCGAAAGCGCCACCGCGAGGTCAAACCGCGCCTGGTGATCATCCGGGTTGGCGGCCACGGCCTGCTCGAGAGGGGCCAGTTCGCCAACGTTCGAGGCCTGCTCGGCGAGGCGCAACGCCGCCCAGGCGGCGGTCAGCGCCGGCTCCTGCTCCTTGCCTGGCGGGGATTGGGGAGCCGTCTCCAGCAGCGCCTTCGCCTCGGCGAGCTCTCCCGCGGCGACCTTGAGCTTGGCGAGCCCGCCAATCGCCTTGGCGTCGCCTGGGTCCTCGGCCAGGGCTTCCGCATAGAGCGCCGCCGCGCCGGCGGCGTCGCCGCTGGCCGCGGCCTCGTCCGCTTCCGCCACCAAAGCCGCCGTTCCGCCCTGCAGAGGCCCGACGAGCCTTTCGATGAAGCCGCGAATCTGGCTCTCCGGCAGCGCGCCCACGAATCCGTCGACCGGCTGGCCTTTGTCGAAGGCGATGACGGCGGGAATGGACTGGATGCCAAGCTGGCCGGCGATTTGCGGATGCTCGTCGATATTCATCTTGACCAGAGCGACCTTGCCGCCCGAATCGGCGACCGCTTTTTCGAGCGCCGGGGCAAGCTGTTTGCACGGCCCGCACCACGGGGCCCAGAAATCGACCAGCACCGGCTGACGCGTCGACGCCGCGATCACGTCCGCCCGGAAGGACGCGGTCGTCACCTCCTTGACCGGGGAAGCCGCCTTGGTTTGTGGCGCCATCGCGCCGCTGACATTCGCCATATCGTCCCTCTCGAGCCCCTCGCGCGGGCAAAGCCGCGCCAATTTCCGATTTCGCGGCCCTAGATGGAGCCGCGCGGCCATTTATTCAACCGTCCCCGCCCTGTCCTCCAGCGCCGCGACCATCGGCTCGTGCCCGGTCGCGCGCAGGAATTTGACGAGATCGGCGCTGGCGAGGCCGGTGGTCCGGGTGTTGACCAGCGGATGAAAATTGAGCCGCTCGCTCCGCATCATCGCCTCATCGAGGACCACCCGAACCCGGCCGGACTTGTCGTTGATCGCGCCGAAAGGCGTCACGGCGCCCGGGCGAACGCCCCAGACCTCTTCGAGAAGCTCGGCCGAACCAAACGACACCCGTCCCTGCGCGCCGATCTTCTCATGGACGCGCTTGAGGTCGATCGTCGCCGTCTCGCCGAGAACCAACAGGAACAACTGGCCTTTCTTGTCCTTGACGAACAGGTTCTTCGTATGGCCGCCCGGAATGTCGCCGCGCAGCGCCTGCAAATCCTCGACGGTGTGCAGCGGCGGGTGGTCGACGGTGGCGGTCTGGACGCCAAGCGCAGTCAGATAGGCGATGAGATCTTCGGGAGAAGCTGGCATTGTTGAAGCGGAGGGCGGGATCGCGGGCTTGGTAGCCGCTTCCGATCCGTGCGGCAACCCGGCCAAACCGAACAGCGGGGGTCGGCTCGACGACTTTGCCGAAAAGTCCTTGGCCAAGATCGGCGTTGCTCAAAACGCCTTAAACAGGCCCGCCTCCTTCAAGATCCCATTCGTGGCGTGACGCGACTTGATGCTGACCGGCACTACGATCAGCGTGCCCTGCGGCGTCGTCCAAATGTCATGGTCGCCCGGCCGCGACGCAAAAAATGACATCCCGAGACGCTCAGCCGATCGCGGACCGGCTTGCCGAAATCCTTCACGCAGCGACGCGGGCGCGGACAGATGCGTGCGCGATGATTTCGATATGAACTTCATGGACCCCTTCAGGCCCGCCTTCCAAAAGGTCGCCGGCGGCGTCCGCCAAGTTGTGGCGGAACGCCTCGAATGTATCCCCCTCGACGTGCAGGCCCTCGATGTCGGAATTCTCCACGTACCAGACGTGGGCTTCATCATCGAAGGCGGCTTTGACGACTGCAACGCGCATAAGAAACTCATACCGTGATCTCCCGATGCGCGCATCCGAATGTGGCGGTCGTTTCGGGCCGAAGCCGTATCTCGCCCAGCGAGTGAAGATAACGAACGCGCAGGCCCGGGTTCAGAAAACTCTGGCGCCGCGGCGCGAAATCTGTATAAGCGCGCCATCCGCGCCGTTCCAATGAGCGCGGATTTTGTATTGCGACCGACCTGGACGACATCCCGGCTCGGCCGCGTTTTTGAAATGAGGCTGGCTTCGGCCCGCTGCAAGATTAAGGACCGATCCGATGTCGATCACCGCCGAGCGCAAGACCGCGCTCATCAACCAGTATGGCCTGAAGGTTGGCGACACCGGGTCGCCCGAGGTGCAAGTCGCAATTCTTACGGAGCAAATCGCCAATCTCACTGGCCACTTCAAGACCCACGTTAAAGACAATCATTCCCGTCGCGGCCTGCTCAAGATGGTTTCGCAGCGGCGCACGCTTCTCGACTATGTCAAGAAGCAGGACGAAGCGCGCTACAAGGTCCTCATCGAACGACTGGGCATCCGCCGTTAGCGACGGACTGGAAGGGCGTCCATCTATGGGCGCCTCAATTCACGATCGGGCGGCGGCAGGGGCCGGCGCTCGTTAATACGATGCGAGAGTCTCGCGTCATGGCAGGATCGCAAGGGGCTGGCGCCGATGTCCAGCCTCTCGCCGTCTTGCCGATGACGAGTCCGATAGACGGGCGGCTGGGCCGCAGGCTTTCGCATCCTCAACTTTTGCAGGATGAAGAAAGATGTTTGACATACAACGCGAAGAACTCACTTGGTGCGGGCGCAAGCTCGTGCTCGAAACCGGCCGCATCGGCCGCCAGGCCGACGGCGCGGTGTTCGCCACATGGGGCGAAACCACGGTGCTGGCGACAGTCGTCGCCGCAAGGGAGGCGAAGCCGGGGCAGGATTTCTTTCCGCTCACCGTCCACTACCAGGAAAAGGCCTTCGCCGCCGGACGAATTCCAGGCGGCTATCTCAAGCGCGAAGGGCGGCCGTCCGACCGGGAGACGCTGACCTCGCGGCTGATCGACCGGCCGATCCGGCCATTGTTTCCCGAGGGATTCCGCTGCGATACGCAGGTTATCGCCACGGTCTTCTCTTACGATCTCGAAATCGGACTCGGACATTCTGGCGATGGTCGCCTCATCGGCGGCGCTGACGCTTTCCGGCGTGCCGTTCATGGGTCCGATCGGCGCGGCCCGCGTCGGCCTGATCAAAGGCGAGATCAGGGTCAACCCGACCGTCGAGGAGATGAAGAATTCCACCCTCGATCTGGTTGTCGCCGGCACCGCGGACGCGGTGCTGATGGTCGAATCGGAGGCGAAGGAGCTCTCCGAGGACACGATGCTGAAGGCGGTCATGGCTGGCCACGCCGGGTTCCAGCCGGTCATTCAGGCGATCATCCGGCTGGCCGAGAAGGCCGCCAAGGAGCCGCGCGAGCTCGGCCAGCGGGATCGCTCGGCGGTTGAGAAGGCGGTGCTTGACGTCGCCGAAGCCGATCTGAGGGCCGCCTATTCGATGACCCAGAAGCAGGAGCGCTACGCCGCGGTCGACGCCGTCAAGGCGAAGGTCATGGCCGCTCTCGCCCCAGCCGGCGGGGAGCCGAAATTTCCCCCTGACGAAATCGCGGAAGCGTTTCACGATGCCCAGGCCAAGGTCGTGCGCTGGAACATCCTCGACCAGAAGCGCCGCATCGACGGGCGCGACCTGACGACGGTGCGCCCGATTCTGGCCCAGGTGGGGGTGCTGCCCCGCACCCACGGCTCGGCGCTGTTCACCCGTGGCGAGACCCAGGCGCTGGTCGTCGCCACGCTCGGGACGGGCGAGGACGAGCAATATGTCGATTCGCTCGACGGAACCTACAAGGAGCGGTTCCTGCTCCACTATAACTTTCCGCCCTATTCGGTGGGCGAGACGGGACGCATGGGTTCGCCGGGCCGGCGCGAAATCGGCCATGGCAAGCTTGCGTGGCGCGCGATCCGGCCGATGCTGCCGACCCCGGCCGAGTTTCCCTATACGATCCGAGTCGTGTCCGAGATCACCGAATCGAACGGCTCCTCGTCGATGGCGACGGTCTGCGGCTCGTCGCTGGCGCTGATGGACGCGGGCGTGCCGCTCAAGCGGCCGACCGCGGGCATCGCGATGGGCCTTATTCTGGAAGGGCAGCGGTTCGCGGTGCTCTCCGACATCCTTGGCGACGAGGATCACCTCGGCGACATGGATTTCAAAGTCGCAGGCACCAACGAAGGCGTCACCTCGCTGCAGATGGACATCAAGATCGCCGGCATAACCGAAGAGATCATGCGCCAGGCGCTGGCCCAGGCGCGAGACGGGCGCCTGCATATCCTCGGCGAGATGAGCCGGGCGATCAGCGGCGCGCGGGCGGAGCTTGGCGAATTCGCGCCGCGCATCGAGACGATGAAGATCCCGACCGACAAGATACGCGAGGTGATCGGCACAGGCGGCAAGGTGATCCGCGAGATCGTCGAAAAGACCGGCGCGAAGATCAACATCGAGGACGACGGCACGGTGAAGATCGCCTCCGCCGACGGCGCCAAGATCAAGGCCGCGGTCAACTGGATCAAGTCGATCGCCTCGGAGCCTGAGGTCGGGCCAGATTTACGACGGGACGGTCGTCAAGACCGTCGAATTCGGCGCCTTCGTCAATTTCTTCGGCTCGAAAGACGGCCTGGTCCACATCTCGCAGCTCGCCAAGACCCGGGTCAACAAGACGACCGATGTCGTCAAAGAAGGCGACAAGGTCAAAGTCAAGGTCTTGGGGTACGACGACCGCGGCAAGGTGAAGCTCTCCATGCGCATCGTCGACCAGCAGACCGGCGCGGACCTCGAAAAGGTTCAGGCGACGGAACAGCCGGCGCCGGCCGAATAGCGATCGGACTTTTCCTGAGCACGACCGGCGCAGCGCCCGTTGCGCCGGTTTTGCGTTTCGTTGCGAAACTTTCCTTAGGGAACCCTTCTCGCCTGTCCCGAATTAATGCGCCGGAAATCCTGCCTTAACGGGCCGGAAAGGCGCCCTGCGGTAGGGTTGCCAGAGTCGGACACAACGGTATCCAAGATCATGCAAGTGAGTTTTGCGGCCGCTCTCGATGACGGCCGGCGTACAATCGAAATCGGGCGTATCAAAGCGGTGGCGCGCTGGCGCGCGGCGGACGATCCAGGCTCTGAGGCCGAGCGTCAGTCGGCGATCGAAGCGCTGAAACGCGAAGCCGAGGAATACGGCGCCGACGCCATCGTCGACGTCCGGTTCGAGGTGGACGGCGTGCAAGGGCTACGACGTCGACGGAGTCCAGCTTCAGCGGGTGACGGCGACGGGCCTCGCGGTGCGCTTCGCGCGCGCCGCATAGGGGTCAAGCGCCAGCTTTGCAACCGTCGGGCACCCGACGGGGCTTCGATCACTCCGCGGCGTTGCGAACCCACGCCCGCGTCGCCTCGCGGCGGCGCAGCTCCAACTCCCGCTCGGCGATATAGTCGCGTGTCAACGGAATAACGTCCTGCCGCTTGGCGAGCTGGACCTGGAAGACCATGTTTCCGTCGACCCGGAACGAAGTCTCCGATCCGGCAAGATAAAATTCCCACATGCGGCAGAAGCGCTCGTCATAGAGCCTCGCGGCTTCGTCGCGCCTCGCCATGAACCGTTCGCGCCAGGCGCGCAGCGTGTCGGCGTAGTGCAATCGCAGAATTTCGATGTCGGTCACATACAATCCCGCTCGCTCAATCGACGGCAGCACCTCAGAGAGGCTTGGAATATAGCCGCCCGGAAAAATATACTTGCGGATCCAGGGATTGGTCGCGCCCGGAACGGAGTTGCGGCCGATCGAATGCAAGAGCACCACCCCGTCGTCCTTGAGCAGGCGGCGGACGGTCGCGAAATATTCATCGTAGCTCCGTGAGCCGACATGCTCGAACATGCCCACGGAGACGATGCGATCGAAGGTCTCCTCGACGTCTCGGTAGTCCTGCAGGCGGAACTCGACCCGGTCGGTGAGATCAGCCTGACGGGCGCGATCCGAAGCGACCGTGAATTGCTCCGTCGACAAAGTGACGCCGGTGACCCTCGCTCCGGCGACGCCGGCGAGGTAAAGCGCCATGCCTCCGAACCCGCAGCCGATATCCAGCGCGGATGCGCCATCCTTTGGCAGAAGCTTGGCGGCGATGTGCCGCTTCTTGGCGACCTGCGCATCGTCGAGCGACTGGCCTGGATATTCAAAATAGGCGCAGGAATATTGCCGGTCAGAGTCGAGGAAGAGGTTGTACACGCGCGCGTCGAGATCGTAGTGTTGCGCGATGTTGCGCCTGGCGCGCCGGCGGTCGTTTCGCTGGTGCAGGTCGCGAAAGGCCACGCGAATTTGGTGCAACGCGTGCACCCATGGCAGTCCCTCCATCTCCGTAAGGTTTCTCGCGCCGAGTTCCAGCACGTCGTAAAGCTCGCCCCGGGTGACGACGAGCCGTCCCTCCATGTAAAGCTCGCCTAGCGACATGGCGGGATTCACCATGAGCTTCCATTCCGCCGCGCGGTCGAGGAGCTTGACGCCGAGCGGCGGGCCTGACCCGTCACCGAAGGTATGCGTTTTGTGGTCCGCGGTCTCGACTTCGAGGCGGCCCTTGCGAACCATTCGTCGCATACACGCTGTGAAAGCTGCGCTCATAGCCCGCTATCCCAACAGACTGACTTGGCCAACCGACCGGCGGCCGAAGTGTTTCCTTTTGGACAGGTTAAGGAAAGTTCGAAGGAGTTTTCAAGTGCAAAACGTTGTCCCGCTCCGCCTCAACTGGGCGAGGCCGGCGGCGTGGCGTCTTGGTTTGGCCCCATTCCTGCGACCATGTCCGCGCCGTTCCTCTTTCGCGGGTTTTGCGCTAGACGGCGATCAGATCGGCCAAGGATTTCCTGTTCGTGAACTATGTTTCAACGCGCGGCGCGGCGCCGGCGCTTGGATTCGCCGATTCGCTGTTGGCGGGCCTGGCTCGCGACGGCGGCCTCTATACGCCCGTGGCGGTCCCCAAATGGCCTGCGGACGCAATTCGCGCTCTCCGCGGATTGCCATACGCTGAAGCCGCCGCCCGCGTCATGTCCCCGTTCGTCATGGGGGATTTCGACCCGGCCGAACTCAAGGCGCTGACCTCGGAAGCTTACGCCGGGTTCCATCACGCCGCGGCCGCGCCGATCACGCAGATCGACGACAACCTGTTTGCGCTCGAGCTTTTCCACGGACCCACGCTGGCGTTCAAGGATTTCGCCATGCAATGGCTCGGCCGCGCGATGACCCGAATTCTCCGGCAGCGTAACGAACGGGCGACGATCCTCGGCGCGACGTCCGGCGACACGGGCGCGGCGGCGATCGAGGCTTTCGCGGAGCAGCCGCAAGTTGAGGTCTATATCCTTTATCCGCACGGGCGGGTGTCCGATGTTCAGCGCCGGCAGATGACGACGGTCGGCAAGCCTAACGTGCACGCTTTGGCGATCGAGGGATCGTTCGACGACTGTCAGCGGATCGTCAAGGATCTGTTCGGCGACCTCGCCTTCCGCGACGAATTGCGACTGTCGGGCGTCAACTCCATCAACTGGGCGCGCATCCTCGCGCAGATCGTTTACTATTTCGTCGGTGCGGTCGCGCTCGGCGCGCCGGAACGGCCGGTCTCCTTTGCCGTCCCGACCGGCAATTTCGGAGATGTGCTGGCCGGGTATTACGCCAAGCGCATGGGGTTGCCGGTTGAGCGGCTCATCATCGCGACCAACGAGAACGATATTCTCGCCCGCGCTCTCGCGAGCGGGCGTTATGAGACGCGGTCCGTCCGAGCCACCCAGTCGCCCTCGATGGATATCCAGGTCTCTTCGAATTTCGAGCGTCTTCTGTTCGAGGCGTCCGCCCATGATGCGGAGGCGGTCGGTGCGATGATGCGCGACCTCGCCGTCGACGGCGGATTCACGATTCCGTCAGCCGTGCTCAAGCGCGTCCGCGCTGATTTCGAGGCTTTCACGGTCGACGAGACCGCCTGCGTCACGGAAATGACTCGCGTCTATCGCGAGAGCGGCATGATCATCGATCCGCACAGCGCCGTCGGCGTCGGCGCGGCAAGGCGAGCGCTCCAAGTTGCGCCTGCGACGCCGGTGATCGCGCTCGGAACAGCGCATCCGGCGAAATTTCCCGACGCCGTCGAGCGAGCGACGGGCGTCAGGCCGCCGCTGCCCGAGCCTCTGTCGGATCTGCTGGATCGAGAGGAAACGATCGTCGTAATGCCCAACGATCGTGGGCGGGTGGCCGACTACGTTCGTCAAACCGTGCGGGCGGCGGCGTGAGCGTCAAGGTCTCGAGTTGCCCTCGGGGCTCGCCGTCGTGACCGACGCGACGCCTCATTTGAAGACGGCGGCGATCGGCGTTTTCGTCGCCGCGGGCTCCCGGCACGAGAGTCCCAGCGAGCACGGGCTTTCGCACCTTATTGAGCACATGGCGTTCAAGGGGACGCGCCGGCGCAGCGCCCGCGACATCGCGGAAGCGATCGAGGATGCGGGCGGCGACCTCAACGCCGAGACGGGCGTGGAACGCACCAGTTATTTCGCGCGCGTTTTGGGAAGCGATGTGGGCCTCGCCCTGGATGTCATCGGCGACATTCTCACCGGCAGCCAGTTCGACGCGGCCGAACTCGAGCGCGAGAAGAATGTCATCGCGCAGGAAATCGGCGCCGTCGAGGATACGCCGGACGATTTGGTGTTCGATATTCTGACCGCGAGCGCCTGGCCGCGACCAGGCGATCGGCCGCCCGATCCTCGGCACGCGCGAGCGCGTCAACGCATTCGATCGGGACGCGATCGACAGTTATCTGCGCAGACGCTACAGCGCAAGCGTCACGGTGGTCGCCGCCGCCGGCGCGATCGAGCACGATGAGGTCGTCGGCCTCGCGCAATCCCGCCTCGACGGCCTGTCGCGCGCCGGAGCGGCGGATGAGGCGCCGGCCGTCTACCAGGGTGGCGAGGCAAAGCTCCGCAAGCGCCTGGAGCAAACGCACGTCGTCATCGGATTCGAGGGCCGATGGTCCTGCGCGCCGGATCATGATGCGGCGCAAATCTTCGCCGCCGCCGCGGGGGGCGGCATGTCGTCAAGGCTCTTTCAGGAAGTGCGCGAGAAGCGCGGGCTCGCCTATTCGATCTATAGCTTTCCATTGGGATTTTTCCGATACAGGCCTCTTCGGCTTCTACGCCGGCTCAGCCGATCGGGATGTGCCGGACGTGGTCGCCGCCTCGATCGATTGCCTCGCGGAAGCCGCGCATCGGATTAGCGAAGCGGAAATCCGCCGCGCCAAGGCGCAGATGAAAGTCGCGCTCGTGACCGCGCTCGAGTCGCCTGGGGCGCGAGTTCACCAATTGTCGCGTCAGATGCAAGTTTATGGGCGACCGCTTCCGCTGGACGAAGTCCTCCAACGGGTCGACGCCGTCGCCGTCGAAGACGTTCGCAAAACCGCGTCCGTCATGCTTAGATCGACGCCCACCGTGGCGGCGATCGGCGCAATCGGCAAGGCGCCGGGCCAGGCCGATATCGCCGCCCGTCTGAGAGGGGTATGATGGCGCTGTTCGGGCTGACACGCTCCGCCACCCTCGAACCGCTATTGCGCGGCGACGGCGTCTATTTGCGGCCGGCGGGGCCGGGCGACTTTTCGTCGTGGTCGCGATTGCGCGCCGCAAGCCGCGGCTTCCTTGAACCCTGGGAGCCGACGTGGCCGGACGACGACCTGACTCGCGCGGCGTTCCGTCGGCGCCTGAGGCGGCAGGAAGAGGATGTGGCGCGCGACGAAGCCTATTCGTTCCTCATCTTTGGCAGCGTGACCGAGGAACTGCTGGGCGGAATCACCCTTGGCGGCGTCCGGCGCGGCGTGTCGCAGAGCGGGACCCTCGGCTATTGGATGGGCGCGCCGCACGCCGGCAAGGGGCGCATGACGCGCGCGGTCGCTGCGACCGTCGATTTCGCCTTCTCCCGGCTCCGGCTCCATCGGATCGAGGCCGCCTGCATCCCCGAGAACGCACCCTCGATCGCCCTCCTGGAGCGCAATGGCTTTCGACGCGAGGGATATGCGCAAGGATTCCTCAAGATCAACGGCGCCTGGCGCGATCACCTGTTGTTCGCGCTTGTCGAGGGCGACGCGCGTCCGCGTCTGACGTGGACCAGTCTTGACTGACATCGTCTTCAACGACGGCGGGCGAACCGGCGCGGGAACGTGCGCGGGCCGGGCGGCAAAGCGCCTAGGACGCAAGGCCAGCATGTGGCGGGGCATCGCCTGCCTCGTGCTGGTCGCGGCGCTGACGGCATGCCTACAGCCCGCATATGCGGTTCAATCGGTCAGGGTCTCGGTCAACTCGGACGCGATCGACCTCACCCGCGCCGTCGAACATTACAGCGCCCAGGGCGACCGCATCCAGGTCTCGACCGCGCCGGGCGCGGACGGCATCGTGCGCCGGATCGAGGTCAGCGCCCTCGAGGCTGGCGCGGAACCCGCCTGGATTGTCTTCGCGCTGACCAACGATTCGGACGAGCAATTGACCCGTCTCATCGTGGCGCCGCACTTCCGCTTCGTCGGCTCCGGCGTGATCTGGCCTGATCTCGGGTCCTCGCGAATCACGACGATCACCGCGAGCCAAGGCGCGGCGCCCGAACGCGAGGACAATGCTGACGCCGACGTCTTCCGCCTGACCCTCGATCCGGGAACGACCGTCACTTACGTCGCCGAATTGCGCGCGGCGACGCTGCCGCAGCTCTACTTATGGGAGCCGGACGCTTTCAAGGACAAATCGTCCAGCCTGACCCTCTACGAAGGCATCCTGATCGGCATCGCCGGGCTTCTGGCGCTCTTTCTCACCATCGTCTTCGTGGTGCGCGGCGCGATGATCTTTCCCGCCGCCGCGGCGCTCGCCTGGGCGGTGTTCGCCTACGTGTGCGTGGAGTTCGGTTTCTGGCGCAAAATGTTCGGCCTTGAGGACGCGGCGGAGCGAATCTGGCGCGCCGGCGTCGAGGCGACGATCGGCGCGACGCTCATCATCTTCCTCTTCGCCTATCTCAACCTGCGTCGATGGCACGTCCGTTACACGCACTTCGCTCTGGCGTGGCTTTTGCTGATGGCGGCTGTCGTCGGGCTGTCGGTCTACAACGCGCCGATGGCGGCGGGCGTTGCGCGGATTTCGATTGCGACTGTCGCCGGCGTCGGCTTCCTTCTCATCCTGAGTCTGGCGGCCCGCGGCTCCGACCGGGCGCTGATGTTGATCCCGACCTGGTATCTGCTCGCGGTCTGGGTCGTGGCTGCGGGCGCTGCCGCGCTCGGCTATCTGACCAACGACCTTGCGGCGCCCGGGCTCGTCGGCGGCCTTGTGCTGATCGTGATGCTGATCGGCTTCACGGTGATGCAATTCGCGTTTTCCGGCGCGGGCGGCGCTACGGAAGGCGGCCCCGACGCGGAGCGGCGCTCGCTGGCGATGACCGGATCGGGCGAGGCGATCTTCGACTGGAACGTCGTGACCGACGAAGTCGCGGGGAGCGAGGCGATCGAAAGTCAGCTTGGGCTCAAACGTGGCGCGCTCGAGGGGCCGGCGGCGGGCTGGCTCGACGTGCTCCATCCCCTCGACCGCGATCGTTACACCCTGGCGCTCGACGGTCTCCTGCATCAACGCTCCGGCCGCATCAACCACGACCTGCGCCTGCGCGGCTCCGACGGCCACTATTTCTGGTACGTCCTGAAAGCGCGCCCGGTGGTCAGCCCCGACGGCGAGGTCGTCAGGGTGATCGGTTCGCTGTCCGACGTGACCGAGCTCAAATCGGCCGAAGAACGGATGCTGCATGACGCCGTTCACGACAATCTGACCGGTCTCCCCAATCGCGAACTGTTCAACGATCGGCTGGGCGCGGCGGTGCTCCTGGCGCAGAAGCTCGACACGAGCTCCCTGACCGTGCTGGTGATCGATATCGACGAGTTCAAGTCGGTCAACGATTCCTACGGGCTGTCGATTGGCGATTCGGCTCTCCTCGCGGTGGCGAGGCGTCTGGCGCGCGATCTCAAGCCGGGCGACACGCTGGCGCGCCTCGGCGGCGACACGTTCGGCGCCATTGTTCTTGACGACGCGCAGTCGGACGACCCTGCGGCCAGGATCGATGCGCTCCGAGCGGCGCTCGCCTCTCCGATCAGCTTCGGCGAGCGGGAGATCACGCTCACGGTTTCGATCGGCGCGGCTCACTACGATCCGGAGCTGCACGGCAAGGGCGGGGACCTGCTCGCGGACGCGCAACTTGCGCTCGCAAACGCCAAGAAGGCCGGCGGCGACCGCGCCGAGCTTTTCTTATCCGCCATGCGCTCGGGCCGATCCGACCGGCAGACGCTGGAGAACGACATGCGCCGCGCTCTCGATCGCGGCGAGATCGCCGTTCTCTTTCGGCCGATCGTGCGCCTCGAAGACCGAACCGTCGCCGGATTCCAGTCGCTTCTGTGTTGGCGCCACCCGCGGCTCGGCGTCCTGGACGAGGATGAATTCTCTTCCGCCGCCGAAACGACCGGCGCGATCGTCGACATCGGCGCCTATGCGCTGGAGGCCACGGCGCGGGAGCTGGCGGCCTGGCAAAAGGCGCTTGAGGTCAATCCGCCCATCTTCGCGACCGTCGCGGCGTCGTCGCGGCAGATGCTCGGCCATGATCTGCTTGGCGACGTGCGCGCGGCGCTCGGCCGCCACTATGTGCAGCGCGGGTCGTTGAAGCTCGCCACCGCCGAGAGCCTGGTGATGGAGAACCCCGAATACGCGTCGGTGCTGCTGCAGCGGGTGCGCGAAATCGGCGCGGCCCTGATGCTCGACCGGTTCGGCGCCGGCTATACCTCGCTCGGCCATTTGCCCCAGTACCGCTTCGACGCCATGCGGATCGACGCCTCCCTCGTCAGGCCCAACGCGTTCGGCGCGCGTTCGCCGATCCTGCGGTCAATCGTCGCCATGGCGCAGGAAATCGGCATGGACGTCATCTCCGAGGGGGCGGAGACGGAGTCCGACGCGGTCGAACTCGCCCAGCTCGGCTGCCAGTTCGCGCAAGGCGCGGCCTTCGGTCAGCCGATGAGCGCCGCCGCCGCCCGCAAACTGATGGGCGCGGCGCCGGCTTAAGGGTCGCCGCGGACGCCGGGCGCCAGGCTTGTTCGCGCGCTCAATGATTTCATGCCCTTGGATGCGCTTTTCCGACACCTCTCGGCGCCCTGCGGAGGCCTCTCTCAGAAAATAACATCTATAACATGTAGTATGACGCCACAGCCCGCCATATCGCGCAACGCCTATCGGAAAGCCTGCGCCATATGCCGGCGGTAGCGGGCCAGCACTTGCGCCCGGTAGATCGGCCGCATCGCCTCGTGATGGAGGCGCCCGACAAGGCCCAGCGACTTGCGCTGCACGGTTGTGCCGCCGGTCTCTCGCGACACGTCGCGAACCGGCGAGGGCGACGCGACCAGCATCGGTTGGCCGGTCACCCAGGTCATCTGCAGGAGCGTGTCGACCGGGCGGTCGAAGGGCAAGGTGCGGTCGAGGAGACGCTCGGCGGCGGCGCGCGAGACGATCTGTCCGATCGCCCGGAGCGGGGGCGCATGGGGCCGCAGCAGCGCGAGCCCATGCCCGCGCGCGACCGGCGTTCCGTTCGGCGCGAGGCCCGCCGCCGGGAGGAGCACATAGTCCCACTTCGCCCGCTCGTCGGCCGCCAAGGCGATAAGCGACGAGCAAAGGGCAGGGTCGATCTGCGCGTCGTCCTCGAACACCAGGGCGAAGTCGAGGTCTTCGTCGACGATCCGCCGCCACGCGGCTCGATGGCTCAGGAAGGCCCCGATCTCCGTCGCCGTCAGGGGGAAAGGGTAGTGCGGCCGGAAGCGGCGGCGCGCATACGCCCGATCGAGATCCTGCGGAGGGAGGCGGGCTCCGTCGATCGCTGCGATCACTTCGCTTGCGATCGGCAGCCGGGCGCGCAGCGCCTCGACATTGGCCTTGCGCGCAATCGCGCGCTCCAGATGGAGAATGAAGGCCTTGGGAGCGCTCAACGCTGGCCGTCCGGGCGAAGACCTGCGATAATGCCGGTCCGAGGGCGAAAAAGAGCCCGTACATACCTGTTGGCCGGCAACGAGTCATCCCGCGCGCGCCGGACGCGGCTGGGGCGGCCTCGCGCATGGGGCCGATAGAGGGTCGGTTGATGACCGCCATTTGGGAGCGGCATTTGGACCTAGACGTGCGCCGCGCGCATCGCGCTGTGGCGCCCCGCCCCGCTCTATAGCCCGCAAAAGCCAGGAGCGAACAATTAACGAGACGCTTTTAGTGTGGGACTCGATGCCTGAGTGAGCAGTGGCGGAGGAGAGGAGACCAAAAGGTCCGATGAAGATCACGGTCAATGTCGATTGCACCCCGTTGGAGGCGCGCCAGTTCATGGGATTGCCTGACGTCGAGCCGATGCAGAAGGCGGCCATGGACCAGATCGAAAAGCGCATGATGACCGAACTCGAGCGCTTCTCGCCCGAGACGCTGTTCAAGGCGTGGCTGCCGATCGCCGGCATGAACGCCGAATGGCTCCAGGAATTCTTAAAGCGCTCGACCTCCTGAGCGGCGAAGCTTGATCGCCGTCAAGAATCTCGCGATTTGCCCGCGTTCCGGCTCGGATTCGCGGCTCGGCGCCCTTCCGCCCGCGGGGAGCGGTCCCTAAATTACGGCTAGGTCGCGAACGCGGCAATTCAATCATCCGGATTGCCCGGCGTCGCTTCGGGGCGCGGGGCGAGGCCACAGGGGATCGATCATGAATTTAGAGAAATACACAGAACGCGCGCGCGGATTTGTGCAGAGCGCACAGTCGCTGGCGTTGCGCGAAGGTCATCAGCAGTTCACGCCCGAGCATCTTCTCAAGGTGCTCCTCGACGACGAGGAGGGCCTTTCTTCCGGCCTCATCGACCGGGCGGGCGGACGTTCGCGCGAAGCGCTCAAGCAGACCGAGCTCGCGCTCGCCAAACTCCCCAAGGTGGAGGGGTCCGGGGCGGGGCAGCTCTATCTCGCGCCCGCGACGGCGCGTCTCTTCGACAACGCCGAGAAGATCGCGCAGAAGGCTGGCGATTCCTTCGTGACCGTCGAGCGCCTGCTGCTGGCGCTGGCGATGGAGAAGGGCACGGAGGCGGCCAAGATCCTGGCCAACGCCGGCGTTTCCGCCCAGACGCTCAACGCCGCGATCAACGAACTGCGCAAGGGCCGCACCGCGGATTCGGCGAGCGCGGAAAACGCCTATGAGGCGTTGAAGAAATACACGCGCGACCTCACCGACGCGGCGCGCAACGGCAAACTCGATCCGGTGATCGGCCGCGATGAAGAGATCCGCCGCACGATCCAGGTGTTGTCGCGTCGCACCAAGAACAATCCGGTGCTGATCGGCGAGCCCGGCGTCGGCAAGACGGCGATCGTCGAGGGTCTGGCGTTGCGCATCGTCAACGGCGACGTCCCGGAGTCGCTCCGCGACAAGAAGCTCCTGTCGCTCGATATGGGCGGCCTGATCGCGGGGGCGAAATATCGCGGCGAGTTCGAAGAGCGCCTCAAGGCCGTGCTCAATGAAGTGATCGCGGCGGAAGGCGGCGTCATCCTGTTCATCGACGAGATGCACACGCTGGTCGGCGCCGGCAAGGCCGATGGAGCCATGGACGCCTCCAACCTGCTCAAACCCGCGCTCGCGCGCGGCGAGCTTCACTGCATCGGCGCGACGACCCTCGACGAATATCGCAAGCACGTCGAAAAGGACGCGGCCCTGGCCCGGCGTTTTCAGCCGGTGTTCGTGTCGCAGCCGACGGTCGAGGACACGATCTCGATCCTCCGCGGCTTGAAGGAAAAATACGAGGTGCATCACGGCGTCCGGATCACCGATTCGGCGATCATCGCCGCGGCGACGCTGTCCGACCGCTATATTTCCGACCGCTTCCTGCCTGATAAGGCGATCGATCTTATTGACGAGGCGGCGTCCCGCCAGCGCATGCAGGTCGATTCCAAGCCCGAAGAGCTTGACGAGCTTGACCGCCGCATCATGCAGCTCAAGATCGAGCAGGAGGCGCTGAAGAAGGAAACCGACCCAGCCTCGAAGGAGCGCCTGAAGAAGCTCGGCGCCGAGCTTGCCGATCTGCAGGAGCAATCGGACTCGCTCACCCGCCGCTGGCGGGCGGAGAAGGATAAGGTCGGCCTCGTCCAGAAGCTCAAGGAAGAGCTCGAGGCGGCGCGCAATGCGCTCGCCCAGGCGCAGCGCCGGGGCGACTACGCCGAAGCCGGCAAGATCGCCTACAGCACCATCCCCGATCTCGAAAAGAAGCTCGCCGAGAACGAGAAGCAGGACAGCAGCGCGCTGGTCGCCGAAGCGGTCACCGCCAACCATGTTGCCCAGGTCGTGTCGCGCTGGACGGGCGTGCCGGTCGACAAGATGCTGGAAGGCGAGCGCGAGAAGCTCCTCAAGATGGAGGAGGAGATCGCCCGGCGCGTCGTCGGGCAGGCCGAAGCGGTGCACGCGGTGTCGACCGCCGTTCGCCGCGCGCGCGCGGGACTGCAAGACCCGAACCGGCCGATCGGCTCGTTCATGTTTTTGGGACCGACCGGCGTCGGCAAGACCGAACTCACCAAGGCGCTCGCCGCGTTCCTGTTCGACGATGAGAGCGCGATGGTGCGCATCGACATGTCGGAATACATGGAGAAGCACTCGGTCGCGCGGCTGATCGGCGCGCCTCCCGGCTATGTCGGCTATGAGGAAGGCGGCGCCCTGACGGAGGCGGTGCGTCGCAGGCCCTATCAGGTCGTGCTGTTCGACGAGATCGAGAAGGCGCATCCCGACGTGTTCAATGTCCTGTTGCAGGTGCTCGACGACGGTCGGCTTACCGACGGACAGGGACGCACGGTCGACTTCCGCAACGTGCTGATCGTGATGACCTCCAACCTCGGTTCTGACTATCTGGTCAACCTGGACGAGGGCGAGGACACCAAGACGGTCGAGAAGGAAGTGATGGCGGTGGTGCGCGGGCATTTCCGGCCCGAGTTCCTCAACCGCGTCGATGAGATCATCCTCTTCCACCGGCTGCGGCGCGAGGATATGGGCGAGATCGTCGACATCCAGTTCCGCCGGCTCAGCAAACTGTTGGACGACCGCAAGATCACGCTCTCTCTCGACGCCAAGGGACGGCAGTGGCTGGCGGAGAAGGGCTATGACCCGACCTATGGCGCCCGTCCGTTGAAGCGGGTGATCCAGAAATGGGTGCAGGACCCGCTGGCGCAGCAACTGCTGGCGGGCGAGATCCGCGACGGCGCGACCGTCAAGATCAGCGCCGCGCGCGGGCGCCTGACCATCAACGGCAAGGAGGTCGGCGGCGACGCGGACGAGTCTCCGCGAACGAAATCGCCGTCGGTCGTGCACTGATGCCGCCCCGCGGATCCGTTTGACCGAGGGGCATGCTCCGGCGGCGGCGAGAGCCTCCGCCGGGCGCCGTGGATAGTTGGGCACGAGCTTAAGAAGGTTGTCGCGCATGACCAATACGTTTGTCGCCCGCTTCGTTGGAGGACCGCCGGCGACCGTCGCCCTGCGGCTGATCGTCGTCTCCTTCGTCGTCGGGTTCATCCTGGAGACATTCGGCCTCGATCCGGCTGCGTTGGTGAGCGAGGCCATGCAGGCCGCAAGGCGGCTCGTCGAGTTCGGCTTTTCCGACGTCCGCCAGATCGGCCGGATTCTGCTGACCGGCGCCATGGTCGTCGTGCCGGTGTGGATTGCGTTGCGGCTGCTCGATGCCGGCGGGAGGCGCTGAGCGTTGCTTGGAAGGCGACATCCTCGCGGTAATTTGGTGAATATTGTTTTATGGAAAATAGGGTTTAATATTCCCCGACAGCGGCGCATGTTACCGCCTGAAAGATTTGCAGGGCCGAGCATCGAGGAAGTTACGCTACGTTGAAGAGGGCGTTCGGCCCTGCGCCGGCGGTCCCGGCGAGGAGGTCAAGATGAGAAAATTCATTGCGCTCGAGATTATGCTTGCGTCACTCGCTGCGGCGCCGGTCGCTGCGCAGGTCGCGCCCTACGCAGACCGAGACCATGGCATTCCCGTCATGACGCTGCGGGCCGCATTGCAGCTCCCCCCGAGCCAGTTGCCGAGGGTGTTCATCAGCCCGAACCCCTATCAGTCCTACCCGTACAACGTTCACGAGACCGACGGCCTCAGCCGCAATCCCGACGATTGCATGAGGTGGGGCTGCATCGACCGTAGGTGACGGCGCCTCTTGCCGAGTCGTCGGCGCCTGCTGGACCTGCGGTCAGAATTTGACGCGCAAGCCGGCGGTCGGGGCGATGTTTTGGGTCGCCAAATAGCCGTTCGCGAGGCCTTCATAAACGTTCGAGATCATCACGCCGGCGTAGAGGTCGACGCGCTTCACCGGCCGATAATCGATCATGAAGGAAATGGCGTCTTGCGTGCCTGCGCAAGCGCTGTTGTTGACGCGGATCAGGTTGAGAACATTCCCGTCCGCCTGGACAACCTTGGTATTGGCGGCGGCGCAGGGCGTGGTCGAGGAATTATAGTTGTTCTGGGCCTCGTAATAGAAGGCGCCGATCACGTCCAGCTGCGGGTTAATGGCATATTTGGCGCCTAAGAAGGGGACGTTGACGACCCGCATTTTGTTATAGGCGGTGGTGTTGGTCCAGGCCGTTGGAAAGAGTTTCGCGATGGTTTTGTTGGTGGTGACGATGGTCGCGGGGACGCTATAGCCGCCGAGGGTCCCGAAGCCATTCAAATAGTCGTCGCTGGGATTCCCCTGCTGCCACCACATCCAGCCGCCGGAGAGCGTCACCGGGCCCCATTTGTACTTGGCGAGCAGCATAAGACCGCTGTTGTTGGAAAGCGTCGCCTTCAGGTCGTCGGGGCCGTAGAATTTCGGGATCCCGTCGGTGCAGCTGGTCTGGCCCTTGAAGGGGCCCTTGGTGAGCGTGGCGCATGTGCCGGTGAAGTTGGAGAGGCTTGCCGCGTTCTGGGCGTAACTGCCGACGAGGTCCACCGACAGGAGGCCGCCAAAGCGGTTTTCAATGTCGGCGCCGATATCGCCCTGATATAGGCCGGTCGCGCCGTTGCCCTGAGCATAGCCGCCCCACTGCGCCAGGCCCCCGCCGTGGAAATTCTCATAGCTGACCCGGTATTTCACTCCGGTGTTGACGCGGTTGGTCTCGGTGTCGCCGAAGCCCGCGTAGGAGCCGGAATAGCCAAGCGCAGAGAACGCATAAGAGCCGCCCATCGGGTCGTAGGCGATGACGCCGTCGAGCGTCAGCGAGGTTACCCGGCCGACAGTGAGCGTTCCGAAAGTCTGATTGCTGAGGCCGAGGTACCCTGCCGAGTTGTCAAATTGCCCGGCGCGGCTGGAGTTGCTGTTCGCGTTCTGCAAGACGCAGCGCTTTGCCGTTATTCTGCACGAGCGAGCGTGGACCGTTGACCAGGTTGCCGGAATAAGGATCGAATCCGGTTTCCAGCGCGCCGACGAGCGACCAGCCCGGCAACCACGGAATCGCCTCCTTCATATTGATCCCGACCACCGATTGGTTCATGCCGTTCGGCGTCCACAGCCACTTGGGTCCGTAGCTCTGCTTGCCGACGAAGCTGTAAACGCCGTTGGCGTACGACCCGTTGAAAGGCGCGCCGTTGGAGCTGTAGCCCAGGCCGACGTCGATCGTCGCATAGACGGTGACGCCCGCGTAGCTCAAGGGGCAATCCGTGGGGCTTGAACTCAAGTAGGTCCAGAGACTGGAAAAGCAGTTCGCCTGCGGAGGCGCCTCCGCGGGCTTGGCGGTTGGCAGATCCGCGGCCTGCGCCAATCGGGCGACAGCGATCGTCGCCGCCAAAACGAACACAAATCTCTTCATAAACCCGCCCCCGCCCACTAGTATATAAAGTCTATCATTTCACTAGATTTGTTGTTTTGTCAAACCCTTGCCGTCCGCGCCCCCAGGGCTTTGGCCCGCGGCGGAATAACTATGCACCTCAAGGCGACGAAACGAGCGTTGCCGTTGCCGCGCTATGCACCGGGAGCGGCGCCTTCATCAGCGCCCGTTGGCGTCCGCCTCCGCTTCTGGCGCTCTGGCGTCAAATCTTTCCGAGATCAGCGTCCGTCATCGGGCGAATGATGCGTTATGAGGGCTTGACGCGCTCGCGCGGCGCTGATCCCCTGTGTTCCGCCGGCTACTATGTGCGGGGCAAATTTTCATGGCATTCTCTCATCCGCTCGCCCGGAACGCCAAAGTGTGGACCGCGAAGTCGCACGACGGCGGCGAGCAGCGCGTCCTGGTCATCGTCACCACCATTCCGCTCGAACCCGGCGAGAAAGGCTACAAGAAGTCCTTGGTCGAGCGTCTGTCGCGCGCCGCGCGCGATCATTTGGCGAGTTCGAACGAAGCGACCTCCTTCCTCCTCATGCATCGTCTGAGAGATTGGGGCGACCCAAAGACCTGAGGGAGCGCGTGCGCAGGAGACGGCGCTGCCTCCGGTCCGGGCCGAACGCCGGCATCGGCAATGCTGTTCATCAAGACCCGTTGTGATAGATTGCCTGCCAAAGCGCGGCGGGGAGCCGTTCCCGAGACTCGGGATGCGGCTTGGCGCGAAAGCAGGAGGATACGCATGACCAACTTTGCATCGGCCTTGGGGGCCCCGACCGCCCCGCTCGCTCCGTTGCGGGCCAAATGGGGTTGGATCGTCGCGCTTGGCGTCGTCTATCTCGTCGCCGGCCTGATCGCGCTGGGCAGCGTCGTTTCAGCGACCGTGGCGACGGTTTTCGTCGTCGGCATCATGATGTTGATCGCGGGCGTGGCCGAGGTGATCAGCGCCTTTCAGGTCAAGACCTGGGGGCGGTTCATCTTCTGGCTCGCCCTCGGCATCCTTTACATCATCGCCGGCTTTGTCGCGTTCGAGAATCCGCTGCTGACGGCGGTATGGCTGACGTTCATTCTTGGCGTCGCGCTGGTGGCGTCCGGCCTCGTGCGCATCTTCCTCGGCTTCAACATGCAGCACGGGTCGCCTTGGATATGGGTGGTCGTCGTCCGGGGTGATCACGCTCATTCTCGGCATCATCATTCTCGCCCATTGGCCGGTATCCTCGCTCTATACGCTCGGCATCTTCCTCGGCGTCGATCTCGTGTTCGCCGGC
Organism: uncultured Alphaproteobacteria bacterium; assembly: GCA_963839185.1. Classification (GTDB taxonomy): domain Bacteria; phylum Pseudomonadota; class Alphaproteobacteria; order Rhizobiales; family Beijerinckiaceae; genus Roseiarcus. The sequence goes on from CAWIUD010000016.1 coordinate 39,729, forward strand.
GCGAGCTGGATCGGTCTCGGCATGGGCTTGCGGCAGGCGGCCGCCTGAGCCGGATCGCGCGATCGCTCCAGCGATGGGGTTCGGCGGGCGGCCTCTGACAAGTCTTAAGCGAGGTCTCGCAATCGCGGGAACTCGCCTCAAGGCGCTCGGCCACGCCTGCAGGGGAGGGATTTCACGGTGCGCACGATCTATCTCGCGATCATCATCATCTTCATCGCCGCGCTGGTGATCTTCATTTTTCAGAACACGGATAGCGTGAGCGTGTCGTTTCTGACCTTCGCCGTCAGCCTGCCGCTCGCCGTTCTGGTGGTCATCGTCTATGTGCTGGGGGCGGCGACCGGCGGCAGCCTGTTCGGTCTTTTGCGCCGGTCCTATGCCCGTTCGTGGCGCTCGCCGAGCTGAGTGGCCGTCACACGCCGTTTCTCGGGGTTTGGTCGCTCAACGCTCACCTCAGTCGTAAGGCCGTTCCGCACTCGACCTGGCCGCCGCCAGATGAGCGGATTAACCACTTTCGGACAAACCGCATTAACGAATCAGAAACAATTGACACCCGTTTCCGATTGCCCCAAATAGAACAAATCAGGAACACAGAGCGTCCCGCCGGACGAAATCGTCGGCGACGCGGGCGCGATGCAGCGCCTGTGCAAGGCAAGAAGGTTGGTAGCGTAAAGGAGAGCGTTCAATGTTGAAGCTTATCGAAGGATCATATGCGTCGTTCTTCCCGAAGGAAATGGATGCGATGTTCCGCAACAGGGCCATCACTTTCTCTCAGCGGCTTGGCTGGGAGGTCACCGTAAAAGACGGGTACGAGCGAGACATCTTCGACGACGCCAATCCTCTTTACCTCGTCTCTGTTGATCCTGACACAGAGCAATATTTGGGCTCCCTGCGGCTCCTGCCGACGACCGGACCGAATATGTTGCGCGATGTGTTCCCGTATCTGCTTCGCGACGGCGAGGCGATCGAGAGCGCGACGATCTGGGAGAGCTCCCGGATTTGCGCGGCTCCCGCCGACGCTCAGCCCGAACGCGCGGCCGAGGGGCGAACCGCGTGCTCAATGAATTGCTGCTGGGCATCGGCGAGATATCGGTCATCGCGGGCTTGACCCAGGTTGTTTCGGTTTTCGACGCCAGGATATTCCGCGTACTGAAGGCCGCCGGCTGCAATCCGCAGATCGTCGGCCGGCCTCAGAGAATTGGCGGCACGATGAGCTACGCCGGGCTCTTCGACGTTGGCGAAGGTCCCTTGCGCCTGTTCCGCGAGGCGCTCGGAATCAGGGGTCGGTTCTGCGCGCCGGATGCGCGGGAGCTCGCATTCGCGGCCTGAGACGCGCGGAGGCTATTTTTCGTCCTCACGTTGGACGCCCGTAGGCTTGCGAAACAGGTCGGCGCGCAGCGCCCGGAGCGTCTCGTGATAGCCCAGACGACGGGCGGCCGTCTCAAAGCGGCCGCCAACCATCCATGCGTACAAAGTCGCTCCCTCGCCTCGATGGCCCGGCCGAGCCTCGCCATCCCTGCCCTCATACATCGATTGCAGGAGCGCCGCCGCGCGTCTGAGCTTGTCGGGGTAATGAGCGAGCACGCGCTCCCGGAACGGATCGCGCAGCGCGCGAGGCATCCGCGTCACGACGTAGGCTGCTTCGCGGGCGCCTGACTGATAGGCGCGCGTCAGGATCGCTTCGATTTCGCCGTCGTTGATCGCCGGGATGATCGGCGACACCGTGACCCCGGTCGGCACGCCGGCGTCGTTGAGCGCCTCGATCGCTTCGAGCCTTTTGTTGGGCGTCGGCGCGCGCGGCTCCATTTGTCGCGCGACCTGACGGTCGAGCGTCGCCACCGAGATAAAGACCTTGACCAGGTCGTCGCGCGCCATCGCGCTCAAAATGTCGAGGTCGCGCAGAATGAGGTTCGATTTGGTGATGATGCACAAAGGATGATGGGCGCGGCAAAGAACCTCGAGCAGTGAGCGGGTGATGCGATGTTGCCGTTCGACCGGCGGATACGGATCCGCCTGGACGCCGGAGACGGCCGGGGCGGCCCAGTATTCGTCCGACGCCAGTTCGCGTTCCAGGATCTCTGCGGCGCCTTGCGCCGCGAACAGCCGGTGCTCGAAATCGAGACCCGGGAAGACTTCCGAGAAGCCGCGGCTTGGGCGGGCGAAAGAGCGGACGTCGCCGCGCCGGCCCGCGCGGTAAGGATGGATCGACCGGTCGAAGGCGCAACGTGCCGGATCGGTTCGGACGATCATGCTGCCAGGCGTTTCAAAAAAGACCTCGGTCGTGAACGGCTCCGGCGCCTTTCGCGCGTCCAGCCATCGTCGAAATCCTCGCGCCGCTGCGCGTCCAGGCTTCCCGTCGCAGCAGCGCCCCGTCCTCGCCGCGCCGGCCCTGCCGGCGCAGGCCGTTCGGCGATCGCGACTCGATTTTGCCCCGCCCCGGCGGCGGCGGGGACACGCTTCAGGGCCTTGCTCACGGCAAGCTTTGGAGAGCTGTCTCGAGTGCTCATAGGCTATTCAAGTTTGCGTGGACGCGATGGCAGAATTTAATCGGCGACGAGCCCTTGGCCCTGAATGCAATATTCGCTAAACTATCTTCAGGGCGTAGCGCTTGGGCGCGCGATATCTCAGTCCCGTTTCTCGATTTTGACCATTTCGGCCTGTTTGCTCGATCTCAATCAACGTCTCTTTGATTGAGATCAAAGCAAACTGACACTTATAAAGTGATCGCATAGCGCTCATATTACAATAGTCAGATGTGTCGATCCGGAGTGGGGAGAAACTGCCGCAATTCGCCAAATATGTTGAGGCTAGATTCCCCGAAAATCACATTCACAAATCAAAATGTTTTCGGTGTTTGAAATCCGCCCCTCACGTCCGCGTCGGTCGCGAAGCTAGTCGCTTCGCTTGACCGAGAGGGATTGGCCACATCGCTCGCATTCCCAAAACTCGCCCTGGTCTGCGGAGAGCTTGGGCGTCAGCGGATGGGTCGTTTCTGCATCGATCCAGCAACGCGGGCAACGGATCTGCGCCCCAAATAAAGGATCGTAGTTGCGCGAGCGCCTGAATTCGGCGCGCGCCGCGTGAATGGCCCTTTCAATGTTTACCTTTTCCGCCTCGATTACCGAAAGCTCTCGTTGAAGCTGCGCCAGGCGGCCCTGGCGTTCGGTTGCAATTTCGTTGGTCAACCGGATGAGGGCTTCTCGCGTCGCGTACAGCATATCCGCTCCGGTCGCGTTGGGAGTTGCGCCTGCCCAGTTTGAACGCCTGGCTTGAGCGGCGCCAGAGCTTCCGCGTCTTCGCCGTGCAAGTTCTCCCAAGGCGGGGACGCAGTGGGAGGGCGTCGTCGATCGGAAATTCACTTTCCGTTCAGGCGTCAGCGCGCTTAATTCCCGGCAATGCGGTGATATGGAGGAAAACATGGTCTCGCGTGTCGTCTCAACCGGCGCCCTTGGCGCCGTCGCCGGAGCTGCGATGCTCTTCGCGACTTCCGCTCCCTCGTCCGCCTTCACGCTCTCCTCGCCATCGCTCGAGCGGCCGGTCGCAACCGCCGGCGTCGAGCAGGTCTGGTGGGACCGCTGGGGCCGCTGGCATCCGAACGGTTGGGGCTGGGGCCCGCGCTGGGGCTGGGGTCCGCGCCCCTATTACGGCTTCTACGGCGGACCGGTGCGCCACTGCTGGATCGGACCGGTGGGGCTATCGTCACTGCGCCTGGGGATGACCGCCCGCTGAGGCCAGCGAGAGGAGCGGAAGCGGCGAGCCGGCTCCGGCTCCTCAGGCTTGCATCTTCGCCATCAGCGCATCGGAAATCTCGAAGTTGGCGGTGACGTTCTGAACGTCGTCGTTGTCTTCGAGCGCGCCAATGAGGCGCAGGATCTTCTCTCCGGCCTCGTCGTCGACGGCGACCGAGGTCTGCGGCCGCCAGACGATCGAGGCCTTGCGCGGCTCGCCAAATTTCGCTTCGAGCGCTTTCTGCGCGTCGCGAAGCGCTTCGACCGAGGTCACGATCTCGTGCTCCTCGGAGCCGGAGACGACGTCGTCCGCTCCCGCGTCGATCGCCGCTTCGAGCATCGCGTCATCGTCGGCGACCTTCCGGTCGAAGACGATGAGCCCGACCCGGTCGAACATGAATGACACGGCGCCCGTCTCGGCGAGCGACCCTCCGGCTTTGGTGAAGTAGGACCGCACTTCGCCCGCGGTGCGGTTGCGGTTGTCGGTCAGCGCCTCGACGATGACCGCGACGCCGCCGGGCGCATAGCCCTCGTAGCGGACCTCGTCGTAATTCTCGCTCTCCCCGCCCGCGGCTTTTTTGATCGCCCGTTCGATATTGTCCTTGGGCATGTTTTCCGCCCGCGCCGCGATCACCGCGGCCCGCAGGCGGGCGTTCATGTCCGGATCGGGCAAGCCCATTTTCGCCGCGACCGTGATTTCGCGGGCGAGCTTGGAGAAGAGCTTGGAGCGGATCGCGTCCTGCTTGCCCTTCTTGTGCATGATATTCTTGAACTGACTATGGCCGGCCATTCCTCGCCTCGAATGAATCCCGCGGCGTAGCGCGTCGTCGGGATGGAAAATCCGCACCCCCTATACGTTGAGGCGCTTGCGCGGGGAAGGGTTTGTCTCGCGGGCGCGCTGGATCGCGCTTTCGTGGCGATTGAATTTACAACGCGAACGTCATCGGGTACTCGATCTTCAAACGGGGGCCGGGCGTTGGGGGGGGTTATGACAATGAAGAGCTTCTTTTGGCGGGCCGTCTTCTGGCGCTCCCGCGGCGGTCCCCCCTTTCCCCCCCCCCTCTCTTCGCCCTTCTTTGCGGAAACACCGCCTATGGCGCCCAGGGCGGGAGCACCCGGAACGAATCGAAGCGCCGCAGGCGGCAAGGGCGCTGGGATCGCCGACCATTTCAACCTCGTGGCCGGCGAGGTCTTGACGATCATAGTCGGCGGGGCCGGAGGGAACGCCAAATATTCTGGCGGCGGCGGCGGCGGTAGTTTTGTCATCGGCCCCGGTTGAAAATTTTCGTGGCCGCCGGCGGCGGCGGCGGCGCGGGCGGCGGCAGCAATCCTCACTCCAACGGCTACGCGGGCCAATACCAGAACTATGGCGCCGATGGCTTCGGCACCGATATTCATCGCGGGGTCGGCGCAAGCGGCGGGGGTGGCGCAAGCGGCGGCGGCTACGGCGGCGGCGGCGGCGGCGGCGGTTTCCACGGCAACGGCACGGCTGGAACATATTCCTATGCCGGCGCTGGCGGCCTTTCCCGTGGCGTCGGCGGCGCAGGGAACAATGGGGATCACCCGGGATCCGCCGGCGACGGCGGTTTTGGCGGCGGCGGCGGCGGCGGCACCAGTGACGACACCGGACCTTTGGTCGCTTGTTCGTTCTGCCTGGGTGGCGGCGGCGGCGGCGGCGGCTTCAGCGGCGGAGGCGGGGACAGGGCGAGTTTGTCCTGGTTGGCCATGCGGAGACAGTCTATGGCGGCGGCGGCGGCGGCGGCGGCTCGTACGCCAGCGCCAGCGGGTTCGACCCTCACCTGGAGACAGGCGTCCAAATTGGGAATGGCGAGGTGCTCATCAAGGAATTTCCGGAAGCGCCGGCAGTTCCCGAGCCGGCTACTGTCGCCCTCGTTTCGACTGGCCTCGCCGGGCTCGCGGCGCTTCGGCGACGGCGGAAGGCGTGAACGCGGCTTAGTCGCGCCGCCCCCGGAGAGGCCTCTTCCGTCAAACGATCCTTACCGTCGGCGGCAGGAGTTTGAGGTCGTTCCAGAAGGCGTCGCGTTCGTAGCGGGCGAAAAGATCAGGCGGTAGGATGGTCGGACGTTCACTCGCCACGACTGAGCGGCCGACATCGTGCAGGCCAGGCGTCCCAAGCCGCTGGTCGAACTCGATCATGTCGTAACAAGGCTCAATGTGCTTCGGGTCATGCGGATGGAGGTCCTCGCCGAGGAAGCCGTAGATAGCGGCGAGCGTTCCAAGTGGATTCGCAGTCAGGGTCTCGTAACGCACCAGAAGCAGTCGGTCCGAGTGCAATCCGTAGACCGCTTCGCGCAAGGCGTTCAGGGAAAAGCCGTACATGCCTGAGGCCGAGGCAAGCCCCTCGACGCGCGAATAAACGGTCCCGCCAGGGTCGTAGCTAAAGATGCCGGACAGCTCGTAGGCGTTGCGGCGAACGAGGCGCTCGAGGCTGTCGAGAATCCAGACTGGATTCCTCACGCAGCAGATCAATTTGGCGTCGGGGAAGAGCTCGACGAGCGCCGGCAGTTTGGTCGTCCAGCCGCGGTTGGTGTCGAAAATGACCGCCGCGGCGGCTTCATGATAGTAGGCGTCGAACACCGCCATGAGCAGCCGCTTGCGGATTTCGTTGTCGACGAATACAGCCCCTTCGTTGCGGGCGCTGGTCTCGCTCAGCATCGCGCGAAAGAGCCCGTAGACAGGGCTGCTCATGCCGGCGGAAAAGCTGGGATTCTGCCTCAGCAACGCAGCCAGCAGCGTCGAGCCTGAACGCGGCAAACCGGAAATGAAATGAAGGCGATTCTGCAAGGTCGGGCTTCTTGAGAGAGGCGAGGCGGGCCCTCTGGGCGCCCTGCGGATCGTAGACGATCGGAGCGCAGGACACAGTTCCCATTGAAACGCCCCGGGCGTCAAATCGCGAGTCGGCCCGGGCGCTGCGGCGTCTTCAGGCCCGCTTCCGTCTCCGCCGGCTCACCCGTGGAAACGCGCCGCGATCGCGCGCGTTGAATGTTGCGATCCGCTCGGCGACAGTGGATACGCAGCGGAACCGGAAACTCGAAGGCGCGCCCCCGTGTCGCTTGCGCAGATCTCTGTCGCTCCTGGCGTCAGGCATTTCCCGGCGTTCCTCGACCGCGCGGCGCAGGCAGCGCTGCTCGACGATGTGCGGGCCGTTCTCGCCGATGCGCCGCCTTTCCGCCCGCGCATGCCGCGAACGGGCAAGCCCTTCTCGGTGATGATGAGCAACTGCGGGCCGCTTGGCTGGGTATCGGATGAAACCGGCTATCGCTATCAGGAGACGCATCCCGAAACCGGGCGGCCCTGGCCGGCGATGCCTTCGGCGGCGCTCGCCGCCTGGGCGCTGATTGCGCCCGGCGCGCCGCCGCCCGAGGCCTGCCTCATCAACGTCTACGATTCGAAGGCGCGAATGGGACTTCACCAGGATCGGGACGAGCAGGAGCTTTCCGCCCCGGTGGTCTCGATATCCCTGGGCGACACCGCGCTGTTCCGCGTCGGCGGACTCTCGCGCAGCGGGCCGACCCGCTCCTTCCGTCTCGCGTCGGGCGACGCCATGTCGCTCTCCGGCGAGGGGCGGCTCGCCTTCCACGGCGTCGATCGGATCA
>CAWIUD010000017.1:0-16493 GCA_963839185.1 uncultured Alphaproteobacteria bacterium
TATGTCGCCTTCGTCGCCGACAACCCCGGCAAATGGCCGCTCGAATCGACGATCCCGGAGCATCGCGCGGCGGGCGTCGCGACCTGGTTCAGGTCGGCTAGGGCGGTAGCGCTAATCGAAGGCCATCCACCCGATGCCGGGCGCGCCATTGACAGCGCTCGTCATGGTTTGCGAGGTTTGGGCGTTGGTCAACGGGGAGAAGCTGGCCATGATGGGCAAAAAAATATTGATGCTGGTTGGCGAATTCAGCGAGGATATGAAATCTTCGTGTTCGAACAGGCGATGCACGCCGTAGGCCACACGGTCACGTGGTCTGCCCGGACAAGAAGGCGGGAGAGAATATCAGAACCTCGCTGCACGACTTTGAGGGCGACCAGACCTACACCAAGAAGCTCGGACACCTCGATACGCTCAACAAGACCTTCGTCGAGGCGCGGCCCGAGGACTATGACGCGGTTACGTCGCGGGTGGGCGCGGACCGGAATATATTCGCATCGACAAGCGGGTTCAGGACATCGTGCGGCATTTCCACGAGGCGCGGAAGCCAATCTTCACCATTTGTCACGGCGTCCAGGTGCTCGTCGCCGTCGACGGCGTGGTGAAGGGACGGCGGGTCGCGGCGCTGCAATATTGCGAGCCGGAGGTTCGGCTCGCGGGCGGCATCTACGTCGATGTCGAGCCGACCGGAGCGTGCGTGGACGGCAACCTCGTCTCGGCCAAGGGCTGGCCGGGACTGGCAGCGTTCATGCGCGAATGCCTGCAGGTTCTCGGCACCACAATTCAGCACGGCGAAACGGTCAAAGACCGGGCGCGGAAGGTCGCCTGAGTTCGGACGCCAATCGACCCGCCAGCGCGGCTTTCGCGGATTTCCGGCGAAGGCGCCGGGAATTCGAGCCGCTGCGCTCGATGGATCGCCCGGCTCATATGTCCGGCGAGGAGAGCCGCCGCCGCGGTCGCCAGCTGGACCTGAGCAGGCGGCGGCGTCCCGCAATTTTAGTGCGGCGCTGTAATCTTTTCAGGGGCCTGCGGCCGGTTTTAGCGTCAGGTAGCGTCGGGTTGGAATTGGGTGGTTTTGGAGTCGATTGCGGCCCTGAATACGGATTGCGTTGTAAATAATATATGCACTATATATGCTCCAATATTGCGAAGTAGGCGAGAGAGCGACGCAAACTCTCAAAGCCACTTCTTCCAGCGGAAGTAGACATAGGGCCCGACCCCGACCAGCACCATGAGGACAAGCGCAGCCGGATAGCCCCATGCCCAGTCCAACTCCGGCATCGCCTTGAAGTTCATTCCATAGATCGAGGCGATCATTGTCGGGGGCATGAAGATGACTGCGAGCACCGAGAACAGCTTGATGATGTCGTTCTGCGCGAGGTCGATGAAGCCGAGCGTCGCATCGAGCAGGAACTGCACCTTCTGCGCCTTGAAGTTCGCGTCCTCTTCAAGGGACTGCAGGTCGCGCAAAGCCGATTTCGTCGCTTCCCGAACCGGCTTCGGCATAACGGCCGCATGTCCTTCCGCCGAAAGAAACAGCAGCAGCCGTTCGATCGACAGCAGGCTCTCGCGGAGATTGGAGATTCGCTCGTCCTCCCGCCCGAGAGCCCCAAGGGTGCCGGAATAGATTTTGCTTCGCTTCGAATTGTCGCCCTGAGCGCCGAAGACAGCGTTGCCGATCTCATCCAGATTGGCGCCGACCTTGCCGAGCGCGCGCGCCGAGAGATTGACAATGGTGTTGACAAGACCGACCGCGAGGGCGTCCGGCCGAAGCTCGGCGATGCGCGCCCGGCATAGCTTCTGTCCGTAGATCTCGAAGGAATCGCTCTCGTCGTAGCGCACCGTCACGAGCGTGGACTTAAGAATGACGAAGGTGACGCCCGTGACGTCCGGGCTGTCCGCGGCCTCGCTGAGGACGCTCGCGTGTAGATAGCGCACGCCTTCCTCGGCGTATTGAGCTTCGGGCGGCTCGGCGTAGTCGGGGTCGGCGCGGGTCGGAATCTTGCAGCCCAAGTAGTCCTGAACCTGCTTGTCCTCCGCCGGGGTCGGCTCGACCATGTCGATCCAGACCGCGCCGGGAGGAGCGGTTCGCCGGGCTCAAGAACCTTGCGCGCCACCTGAACTTTGGCAGGGGTCTTCTCGCCCGGCCCGGGCGGGTTCGCATAGTGGACAATGATCACGAAAAGCCTCCCCGCCCCCGAGGGACTGCATGAAGCGCGCCGCGCCCCTCAGAGGTCGCGGCCGCACGGAGATTGGCATTCATGATCGGATTAGCGGTCGTTATCTCTCGGCCCACGCGCACGAAATGGCGTGGCGCGCGGATAATCGTCCTGTATCGAACGGCGAGCAATATCGATTATCGTCAATGCTGCGCTGGCGCATCCGGTGTCGGGACAGTGGAAAGGTTATTGGCAGAATGCATACAAGCATCGATGATCGACCTCGCGCGAGAAATTGGTTCAATTAGGCCTATCCCTCCAATTCCTAGAACCATTGCCTGCGCGGGGGCAACCTGTCCAGTGCTCTTGATTGTCGCCGTGATTGCGACACCACCCGCTACCACAGATGCCATCTCTTTTGCACCTTTGGAAACGATGCCTATTAACGTTATTTCACCGCCGAGACTGAGCGCTCCATTCTTATCAAATCCATTTTTTACGTGAAAGACTGGGCCTCCGCTATTCCCTGGGTACAAATTGGCATCCACAAGAAATGGCTTATTTGCGGCATCAATAATATCGACCCAAGAAATAATACCGCCGCGCGCATAGGGGGTTGTCAAAAAATCTTCACCCAAAAGCACTGGGTATCCCAAAACAAATATTTGCGCTCCTTGATATATGTCTTGGTCATTTCCGAAAGTCGCTGGCCCAATGGCGCGTATTTCCCCTCTACCAATTATCGTCTGGAGAGGCATTACGGCTATATCCGCTCCGTCCGGTGCCGCGGTCCACAAATTTTTTCCATCTTCGGCCAACTTGATTACGGCTCCCTCGGAGGCAGCTTCCTTTCCTGTCTCAGGTGGAAGCCTAATATTTACTTGAGTTGGAATTCACCCGTCCTCTGGGTCGTAAAACATATGCTTCGCGGTAAGTAAGCACCCAAAATAGGGGTTATCCGATATAAGTACACCTGATCCTTTAGTAACATACTGACTTTTACCGTCAATTGTGACTTCCGTACCAATAGATACAGTAGATTGGCGAAGATGTTCAAAGATACTTTCTTTTGCCGGAGTTGGTAGCGGCGGCGGTATGTTCGGAGGAACTCTGCTTGTTGTCCCAACGACGGAGCAGAAAAAACTGTTGCTCCCAATATGATTGCTACCATTCCACCATGCTTTAAAATTCCCACAGCACGTCTCCCGACCACTCGCATACTGCCTGAGAGCCCGTCCGAAATCATATTGAATCTTAGGAATCATTTGTGATTTAAGGGAGGCGGCCTGATTCTTGGGAGGTCGCCGATGTGGACGAACGAAAATCGTGGGCGTTATGATCGCAGCCGACTGCGCTATCCGAGCGATCTGACGGACGAGGAATGGGCGCATGTTGCGCCGTTGATTCCGCCGGCCAGACGAGGCGGCAACAAGCGCCATGTGAATGAGCGCGAGATCGTCAATGGGCTGATGTATGTGCTGAGCACGGGCTGCCAGTGGCGGGCGATTCCCAAAGACCTGCCGCCGCGCTCGACGGTGCATGATTATCTTGAGCTGTGGAGTTGGGACGGGACGCTGGAGCGCATCCATGAAGCGCTCTACGCCAAATGCCGCGAAGCCGCCTGGCGCGAAGCGAGTCCCACGGCGGCGATTATCGACAGCCAGAGCGTGAAGAGCGCGGAAAAGGGGGCGCTTCGATTGATCCGCCGGGCTTCGACGCCGGCAAGAAGATCAAAGGCAAGAAGCGGCATATCCTCGTCGACACGCAAGGCCTCTTGATGCACGCCCTCGTTCACGCCGCCGATATTCAGGATCGCGACGGCGGGGGGCTGGTGATGGCGACGCTGTTTGGGATGTTTCCTTTCCTCCTCAAGCTCTACGCCGACGGGGGCTACCAGGGGCCGGAGTTTCAGCGCGCGCTGAAGAAAAGCCTGGCTCGGGTGAACCTCGAAATCGTCAAACGTTCGGATCACGGCAAAGGCTTCGTCGTCCTGCCGAAACGCTGGATCGTGGAGCGAACCTTCGCCTGGCTCGGCCGCTGCCGCAGACTCGCCAAGGACTGGGAGAACCTCACGCGCAACGCGCTCGCCTTCCTGCGCCTCGCCTCCATCCGGCTCATGTTGCGAAAACTATGCAATCCCGCATGATGTTCCCGGACAAACTCTCAGGGAAGTCGCCGGCGATGCTCCTGAGACATTGCGCTCGGAACTTTTAGGACTACTAGAAGACGTTGCTCAAAGGATCTTAGCAAGCGGTCAAGTCTTTCGCGATCGTCCGAAGAATGATGGACCGGAGCGAAAGCCGACGCTCTTAAATACGGCTAATAAGGAAAATGTCTAGCTCAACTCAAGATACTGCAGGAAAGGTCACAACATTTTATTCATACAAAGGAGGTACCGGACGCACTATGTTGCTGGCAAATGTCGGTTGGATAATCGCTAGCAACGGATACAAAGTATTGCTTATTGATTGGGATTTAGAAGCTCCTGGGCTTCACCTTTACCTTAGAGCCCGTCCGAAATCATATTGAATCTTAGGAATCATTTGTGATTTTAAGGGAGGCGGCCTGATTCTTGGGAGGTCGCCGATGTGGACGAACGAAAATCGTGGGCGTTATGATCGCAGCCGACTGCGCTATCCGAGCGATCTGACGGACGAGGAATGGGCGCATGTTGCGCCGTTGATTCCGCCGGCCAGACGAGGCGGCAACAAGCGCCATGTGAATGAGCGCGAGATCGTCAATGGGCTGATGTATGTGCTGAGCACGGGCTGCCAGTGGCGGGCGATTCCCAAAGACCTGCCGCCGCGCTCGACGGTGCATGATTATCTTGAGCTGTGGAGTTGGGACGGGACGCTGGAGCGCATCCATGAAGCGCTCTACGCCAAATGCCGCGAAGCCGCCTGGCGCGAAGCGAGTCCCACGGCGGCGATTATCGACAGCCAGAGCGTGAAGAGCGCGGAAAAGGGGGCGCTTCGATTGATCCGCCGGGCTTCGACGCCGGCAAGAAGATCAAAGGCAAGAAGCGGCATATCCTCGTCGACACGCAAGGCCTCTTGATGCACGCCCTCGTTCACGCCGCCGATATTCAGGATCGCGACGGCGGGGGGCTGGTGATGGCGACGCTGTTTGGGATGTTTCCTTTCCTCCTCAAGCTCTACGCCGACGGGGGCTACCAGGGGCCGGAGTTTCAGCGCGCGCTGAAGAAAAGCCTGGCTCGGGTGAACCTCGAAATCGTCAAACGTTCGGATCACGGCAAAGGCTTCGTCGTCCTGCCGAAACGCTGGATCGTGGAGCGAACCTTCGCCTGGCTCGGCCGCTGCCGCAGACTTGCCAAGGACTGGGAGAACCTCACGCGCAACGCGCTCGCCTTCCTGCGCCTCGCCTCCATCCGGCTCATGTTGCGAAAACTATGCAATCCCGCACGATGTTCCCGGACAGACTCTTAGGCCGTTCCTGGTCGACAAGGAGCTGAGCAACACGCCCGGCATGATAGACTTTGTTTGGGATGCCGCGAAAAAGGTCGTAACACCGTATGAGCCCGGCCCAGACTTCGAGAGCCAGATTAAGGAATTAGTTTCTCTAGACAACTACGTCATTGGGCTCCAATGGAAGTTTTCGGGCGATGGGTTGATTGATTTTATTCCGGCTGGGCGACAGACTGCGTTTTACGCGCAAAGAGTGAACACATTCGACTGGGAAAATTTTTACGCAAGATTGGGCGGCGGCAAAATTTTGCAAGCTGCGCTGGATGCCTTGCGCGCGGACTACGACTACATTCTAATTGACAGCCGCACCGGAGTAAGTGACACGTCAAGCATATGTACGGTGCAGATGCCAGATCAGGTGGTAATATGCTTTACCCTAAACAACCAAAGTATTAATGGTGCCGGATTCTATCGCAGCCTCAATTGGGAGCAAAAGGGGGATCGATTTAAAATCTATCCCGTTCCAACCCGTTTGGAGAACGCTGAAATTGACAAGCGTAACAAGGCTCTAGGGATGGCAAAAAGTACTTTTAGTCAGTACTTGACCAACCTGCGAGGCTTCGGGGCCTCGCTTTCAGGCGATGAGGAGGCTAAATATTGGGCGGACGTTCAGGTTCCGTATCGCACTTTCTATGCGTTTGAGGAAATCCCGGCGGTATTTAAGGACGCTCCTTTTGAACGCGGAACTATATTGGAATCAAGTGAGAATATTGCGTCTAGGTTGATTGGTCGAAAAATCAGGCTCGTCATGCACGAGGCTGAAAGGCGACCGGCAATATTGAGTGCTTTCTCTTTCGACCTTCAAGTGCCGCTGGAGCCAATAGTCGCAACGTCAAGTGGACGGACTATCTATCTTGCTAAGCCCGCAAGCGACATGAAGGAGGCGTACGCGCGCGTCGCTCTCGAGCTTCAGGGCAAGGGCTTCAATGTCGTTCCGGACGTATCGTCCGACCTTCCGAGTGATCGGGGTGCGTTGGACGTCGTCGAGGCCGGTCTATCCGGAGCCGAAGCCTCCGTTCATCTGATTGGTGAGAAGCCTGGGTTCACGCCGGAAGGAACTCGATCCGATCGTCAAGCTGCAACTCGCCTTGGCCCGGGAAAGAGGGTCCAATACGGGACAGCCGGACTTTCGGCGGATTGTCTGGACGCCGAAAATTCTCGATGCCGGGAAAGCGAAGTCGGCCAAGGAACGCGACCCGCTTAAGGCTTTGCAGCGCTTCGACACGCAGACGCCAGCGGATAAGATCGACGGCGACATTCTCGGCAAGTTCATCGAATTCCTGTTTCAGTATCTGGCGGAGACGCGCCCAAGCGCGTCGCGAAGGCGCAGGAGGACGGCAAGCTTGAGGTCTATCTGTCCTACCACGTTGCTGATGAAGACTACGCCGGGGCCGTTTTCGAGGCGCTGCGCCAAAGCTCGGTGAAAATTCAAGTTCCCGCCGCAGGCTCGGGCGCGGAAACGCGGCGCTACAACGACGATCTTCTCCTCAGGTGCGACGCAGTCGTCCTGTGCTGGGCGAACGCCTCTGAGGTCTGGGTGAGATCGGAAGCCGACCGGCTGAAAGACTGGGAAACTCTGGGTCGCAAGCAGCGGTTCGCTTATCGAATTCTGATCGTCGGGCCGCCGCCGGCCGCTCACAAGCGCGCCGAGTTCATGCGAATTCTTTTCGACGGGCAATTCGACAAGATCATCGATCTCGTCGAGACGGGACCTCCGACGCGCGAGCTGCTCGCTGACCTTACTCTCGGTTGGTCCGCCTGGAAGCCGTGGAGATTCGTGCCGAGCGATCTCGCCGCGCTCTCTTTTTCTCGGCAGGATCGCGTTTGTCGCCGTGAAGCACTCCCTGTGTCTCTGCCCCGACTTGGCCCATGGCGGCCCGTAGCCCGCTCCAGGCAAGGTCGTGCGACAGCGCGTAACGATCGAGTTCGGCGGAATTTGCGACGGATTCCTTTGTGAAAATCAGAATCTGCTGTATCATGATCGGGCGCGCTCGTATCGTCGCCCGCCATCGATCCGGCGCCAAGGGGGCGCGCCACCTTTCTAAAAATGTAGCTTTCGTCCTTATTGCCCGGGAATTTGCCCCGGGTACCTTCGGGACGCTGCAACCCCTTGGAAAGGCTCGATTCGCGGAAGGGGAAGGCTTGGGTTTTCCTTCCGTTTTGTTGGCATTTCCTTCCGTTTTATTGGGTTTGGTTTCCGTCCGGCTTGGGAAAAGCCTGGGGCGGAGGAGGTCCAAATTTCCGTTCCCAGCCCCTTAGAAAGGACACATATGATATGTAGTTAAACCCGCGCCCTTCACACTCCTGACGGGTGATAGTTCGGGCTCTCGCGGGTGATCGCCACGTCGTGGACGTGGCTTTCCCTCAGGCCGGCGCTGGTGATGCGCACGAATCGCGCCTTGCGCTGGAACTCGGGGATGGTTTCCGCCCCGACATAGCCCATCGCCGCGCGAAGCCCACCCGCGAGCTGGTGCACGATCGCCGCGACCGGGCCGCGATAGGGCACCTGCCCCTCGACCCCCTCGGGGACCAGCTTCATCTGGTCCTTCACGTCCTGCTGGAAGTAGCGGTCGGCCGAGCCCTGCGCCATCGCGCCGAGCGACCCCATGCCGCGATAGCTCTTGTACGACCGGCCCTGATAGAGGAACACCTCCCCCGGGCTCTCGTCGGTGCCGGCGAGCAGCGAGCCGATCATCACGCAATCCGCGCCGCCTGCGATCGCCTTGGCGAGGTCGCCCGAATATTTGACGCCCCCGTCGGCGATCACCGGCACGCCGGAGCCGAGCGCGCCCTCCACCGCCTCCAGGATGGCGGTCAGTTGCGGCACCCCGACCCCGGCGACGATGCGGGTGGTGCAGATCGAACCCGGCCCGATGCCGACCTTGATCGCGTCGGCGCCGGCGTCGATCAGGGCCTTGGCGCCCTCGCGCGTCGCCACGTTCCCGGCGATGACCGATACGGTGTTGGTCGCCCGCTGAATCCGCCGGACCTGGGTCAGGACCGGCTCGGAATGGCCGTGCGCCGTGTCGACCACCAGGCAGTCGACGCCCGCCGCCATCAGCATCTCGGCGCGCTCGAAGCCCTTGTCGCCGACCGAAGTGGCGGCGGCGACCAGCAGCCGCCCGTCCGGGTCCTTGGCGGCGTTCGGATGGGCGGTCGCCTTCTCGATGTCCTTGACCGTGATGAGGCCGACGCAGCGCCCCGTCTCGTCGACCACGACCAGCTTCTCGATCCGGTGCTGGTGCAAGAGCCGGCGCGCCTCGTCGCGGCTCACGCCCTCTCCGACCGTCACCACCTTGCGGGTCATGAGTTCGGTCACCGGCTGGCGCAAGTCGTCGGCGAACCGCACGTCGCGGTTGGTCAGGATGCCGACCAGCCGGGCCGGCTTCCCATCCGCGCCGCGCTCCACCACGGGAATGCCGGAGATCGAGGCGCGCCGCATCACCGCGAGCGCGTCGGCGAGCGTCGCATCGGGGAAGACCGTGATCGGATCGACGACCATCCCGCTCTCGAAGCGCTTGACCTTGCGCACTTCCTCGGCCTGATCGGCGGGGTCGAGATTGCGGTGGATCACGCCGATCCCGCCGGCTTCCGCCATCGCGATGGCGAGCCTGGCTTCGGTCACGGTGTCCATCGCCGAGGAGAGGATCGGCAGGTTGAGGCGGATGGAGCGGGTGAGCCGCGCGCCGATGTCGGTTGCGCTGGGCATGACCGAGCTCATGCCCGGCCGCAGCAGCACGTCGTCGAACGCGAGCCCCTCGGGAAAGCCGTCCGTCTCCACGATCGCCATCGCCGCTACCCTCATGCGGCGCCGGAATCGCGCGCCGCCATATGGCGCGGCTGCCTAACATGAGAGGGGCGAAGTTCCTAGCGCGACGGGGAAGTCGGAAAGAGGGCGTTTCATGTCTTCCTTATCGGGCGACCGCAGCCTTCTCGACCATTTTTCGGCGCTACGCGATCCGCGCGAGGGATGGCGGGTATTGTATCCTTTGCCGGAAATCCTGCTGCTGGTGCTCTGTGCGACGTTGTCGGGCATGGAGGATTTTGTCGAGATCAGGCTGTGGGGCGAGCAACGGATTGATTTTCTTCGCCGTCTCCTGCCCTTCGACCGCGGGTTGCCGGCCCATGATACGCTCAACGACGTCGTCAACGCCCTCGACGCCGAACTCTTCAAGACGCTTTTCGCCAATTGGGTCGGCTCGTTGCGCGAAGCGGCTCCGGACCTCATCGCCATAGACGGCAAGACCTCCCGGCGGAGCCACGCGCGAGCCAAGGGACGTGAGCCTCTGCATCTGGTTTCCGCATGGGCGGCCCGCCAGCGCCTCGTCCTGGGCCAGGAAGCTGTGGACCGGAAGTCGAACGAAATCGTCGCCATTCCCCTGCTGCTCGAAAGGCTCGAACTGGCCGGGGCGCTGGTAACCATCGACGCCATGGGAACCCAAGTGGAAATCGCGCAAAAAATCGTCGCCCGCGGCGGCGACTATCTGCTGGCGCTGAAGGCCAACCGGCCGGCCCTGCATGAGGATGTCGCCGCTTTCTTCGACAATCCGCCTGCCGACATGCTCGAGACGCCGCACACAACGACCGACGCTGACCACGGTCGCATCGAACAGCGCCGCCATACGGTTTGCCATCACGTCGATTGGTTGTTCTCCGACCGACGTTACGCCAATGAACCGCGCTTCCCTCACCTGGCCATGATCGGCGTCGTCGAAAGCCGCATCGAACGCAATGGGGCCGTGGCTGCCGAACGCAGGTATTACCTCTCATCGGCAAAGCTGGACGGCAAAACCTTCGCCGCCGCGGTTCGAGCCGATTGGGGCGTCGAAAACCGCCTTCACTGGGTTCTCGACGTCGTCTTTCACGATGACCTGGCGAGGCTGCGAACCGGAAACGGCCCCCAAAACATGGCCGTCGTCAAACACATGGCCATGAACCTCGTCCGAAATCCAAAGGACAAACACAGCCTCAAAGGGCGAAGTCGGCGGTTTCGTCGGGCGCGATCCAAGTGGTAAGCTGAAGCATGACGGGCTTGGCGAAGAGCGATATGGATGTCGATGCGTTCCTCGTTTGGGCGGAGGGACGGGACGGCCGCTGGGAATTGCGCGACGGCCAGCCGCTTCTGATGTCGCCCGAGCGCGCCGCCCATGCTCTGACCAAATACGCGGCTCAGGAAGTCTCTTAAGGCCGGCATAAAGCGCGCCGGACTCCCCTGTCGAATGTTTCCCGACGGCATGACGGTCAGGATCACCGCGCGCAGCGCGTTCGAGCCAGACGCCCTCGTGGTCTGCCCTTCGCCTCGTTTGGACGCGATCGAGATCCCCAATCCGGTGATCGTCGTAGAGGTCCTGTCGCCAAGCACGGCGGCGGATGATCACGGACCCAAGCTCGACGGCTATTTCTCTCTCCCCAGCGTCGAGCACTACCTGATCCTCGATCCTGACCGCCGGGTCATGATCCACCACAAGCGAGGGTTGGCGGGGGCGATCGAAACCCGCGTCCTGCGGGACGGGTTGGTTGTTCTTGACCCCCCGGGTTTTGACGCCGACGTCGCGGCGTTCTTCGCGGAGGAGTGACGGCGGAACTGCCGTTCAGATGCAGCGCCCCCCGTCGATCTCGAGCACGACTCCGGTCAGGAACGCGGCTTCGTCGCTGGCGAGATAGAGCGCCGCCGAGCCGATGTCGGCCGGCGTCGAGAAGCGGCCGAGCGGAACTGTCGCTCGGAACGCGGCGCGCTTCTCCGGCGTGTCCTCGCCCATGAACATCGCGAGCAACGGAGTCTCGCCGGCCACGGGCGCGAGCGCGCAGACCCGGATCTTGTCGGGCGCAAGCTCAATCGCCATCGATTTCGTCATCAGATGCACGGCGCCCTTCGAGGCGTTGTAGACGGCAAGCCCGGGGCGCGGGCGCAACGCCGCCGTCGAGCCGATGTTGATGAACACGCCGCCCCCATGCGAGCGCATATGCGGGACGAAGGCCTGCGCGGTCAGAAAGATCGACTTGACGTTGACCGCGAAGATCCGGTCGAACTCCGCCTCCTCCACCTCCATGAGCGGCTTGTTGCGGTGGGTTGTGCCGGCGTTGTTGACGATGATGTCGATACGTCCGAAAGCGTCGATCGCCGCCTGCGCGGCGCGCGAGACATCCTCGCGCTTCGACACGTCGGCCTGCAGCGCGATCGCTCCGTCGCCAAATCTCTTGGCGGCCGCCTCGGCGACGTCGCGCTTGACGTCAAGACAGGCGACGCGGGCGCCTTCGCGAACGAAGGCCTCCGCGATCCCGAACCCGAAGCCCTGCCCTGCGCCAGTCACCAGCGCCGCCTTGCCCTTCAATCGCATGATCGAACCTCTCGGCGCCGCGACGCCCGCGCAATATCAGCCAGCTTTCGGCAACTCTGCCGCGAGCTTATCGTCAATCTCCCGCGCCCGCACCGCCGCCGGTCGAGCGCTGACGGTCGCCCAGTAGCGCTCGAAAACGGGACGCTTGTCGATCGCGCCAAACCTCATGCCGAAGCCGATATGCGAGCCGACGTAAACATCCGCGGCGGTAAAGCGATCCCCGGCGATATATTCAGAACGCTTGAGCTCGCCTTCAAGCGCCGCGAGCGTCCGCGACTGGCTGCCATAACCAACCATGCCCTTCCGCTCCGGCGGAACGACGACGCCGAGCGCCTGATTGGTGTTGGCGGCCTCGACCGGTCCGGCGGCGAAGAACAGCCAGCGATAATAGGGACCGCGCAGGCGCGAGCCCGGCGGCGGCGCAAGGCCCGATTCCGGGAATACATCAGCAAGATAAGCGCAGATCGCCGCCGTTTCGGTGACGATGGTCTCCCCGTGGCGAAGCGCAGGCACTTTGCCCATCGGATTGATCGGCGAGGTAGTCCGCCGCCCTCATCGGTACGCCAAAGTCGAGGGTCACCGTGCTGTACGGTTGGCCAACCTCCTCCAGCATCCAGCGGGCGATCCGGCCGCGCGACATCGGATGGGTGTAGAGCACCAAGTCCTCGGCCATCGCTCCGTCTCCCTTTCCGCCACCCGCGGCGAGCGCATGATTCGCTTAACGCTCCGGCTGTGATAAATCCATGACAGCCGGGCCGCGGCCTGATTTTCCCGTTCACTCCGGATCATCCATGCGTATCGAAACTGACGTCAAGCTCGATTTCAAGGACGTCCTCATCCGACCCAAGCGTTCGACGCTCAATACGCGCAGCGCGGTCGACGTCCACCGCGCGTTCCGCTTCCTGCACACCGGCTCGGAATGGAAGGGATTTCCGCTCATCGCCGCCAATATGGACGTGACCGGAACGCTGTCGATGGCGCGGGCGCTTGGCCGCCACGGGGCGCTGACCGCCCTGCATAAGCATTACCCCGAGCGGGAGCTCGCCAAGTTCTTCGCCGGGCCGGACGGCGCGCACGCATTCTATTCGCTTGGCACCACCGCCGACGACGTCAAGAAGCTGGCGACGGTCGCCAAGGCGTCGCCAGTCAAGTTCATCTGCCTCGATGTCGCCAACGGCTATGCCGAGAAGTTCCTCGATACCGTGAAGCGGGTGCGCGACGACTACCCGAACGCCGGCATCATGGCCGGCAACGTGGTCACCGGCGACATGACGGAAGCGCTGATCCTCGCCGGCGCCGACATCGTCAAGATCGGCATCGGCCCGGGCTCTGTCTGCACGACGAGGCGGGTGACGGGGGTCGGCTATCCGCAGCTTTCGGCGATCATCGAGTGCGCCGACGCGGCGCATGGGCTCAAGGGCCAGGTCTGCGCCGACGGCGGGTGCACTGCGCCGGGCGACGTCGCCAAGGCGTACGGGGCCGGAGCCGATTTCGTGATGCTGGGAGGCATGCTCGCTGGCCATGACGAATGCGACGGCGAAATCCGCTACGAGGAGCGCGGCGGGAAGAAGACCCCCGTCGCCATGACGTTCTACGGCATGTCGTCGGAGACGGCGATGAAGAAGCATTCGGGCGGCGTCGCCCACTACCGCGCGGCCGAAGGCAAGACGGTCGAAACCCCCTACCGCGGCTCCGTCGACAGCACGATGGGCGAGATCATGGGCGGCGTCCGATCGATGATGACCTATATCGGCGCGGCCCACCTCAAGGAGGTGTCCAAGCGCACGACCTTCGTGCGCGTGACCGCCCAAACCAACGACGTGTTCGGAGCCTGAGGGGTCGCTCCAGTTTGGAGCGGCGCATGGACAAGAATTGGGCTAACGTCGCCCGGCGCCTTTCGCGAACCTTTCGCGAGGCGATCAGGGAGAAACGCCATGAGCCTGAAAACGGCCGCCGATTCGGTCCTTCACGAGGTTGTCACCAGAGAGCCGCGGGTTCCGGGAGTGGTCGCAATGGCGACAGACCGCGAGCGAAACATTTACGAGGGCGCGTTCGGCAGGCGGCGCCTCGATCGTGGCGACGCCATGACGACCGACACCGTCTTCGCCATCTTCTCCACCACCAAGGCGATCACCGGAACTGCGGTTCTGCAACTTGTCGAGGAAGGGCGGCTTGACCTCGACGCCCCTGCGAAGACTTACGCGCCGAAGATCGGCGAGCTTAAGGTTATCGAAGGGTTTGACTCAGCCGGCGCTCCAAAATTGCGGGCGCCGAAGCGGGACATCACCACCCGGATGCTGCTGCTGCACACGGCAGGGCTCGGGTATGACTTCTTCAACGAAACCTATAACCGGCTCGCGACCGAGCACGGTCAGCCGAGCGTCGTCAGCGCGTCCGTGAAATCGATCATGACCCCGCTTTTGTTCGATCCGGGCGAGCGCTGGGAATACGGCAGCAACATCGACTGGTGCGGCCAGATCGTCGAGGGGATCACGGGGAAGCGGCTCGGCGAGGTGTTCGCCGAACGCATCTTCAAACCGCTTGGCATGACCGAGACGAGCTTCTCGCTCACGCCGCGCATGCGCGAGCGTCTGGCGGCGATCCATCAGCGCAACGCCGACGGCTCGTTGACGCCCACCGATTTTGAGCTCCCCAGCGATCCTGAGGTTCACATGGGCGGCCATGGCCTCTACGCGCCGATCGGCGACTACATGCGCTTCATCCGCATGTGGCTCAACGACGGCGCGGGGGAGCACGGCCGGGTTCTCAAGCCGGAAACCGTGAAGCTCGCGGAAAAGAACGGGCTCGGCGAGAAGAAGATCAAGCTGCTCCCGGGCGTGATCGCCTCGCTCTCCAACGACGCGGAGTTCTTCCCCGGCCTGTCGAAATCCTGGGCGCTCACCTTCATGATCAATGACGTCGACGCGCCAACTGGCCGGCCCGCGGGGTCGCTCGGTTGGGCCGGTCTCGCCAATAGCTTCTACTGGATCGACCGCAAGAACGGCGTCGGCGGATATTGGGCGACCCAGATCTTCCCCTTCGCCGATCCCGTTTCTTTCGGGGGCTACATGAACTTCGAGACCATAATCTACAATTTCGTCAAACAGCGGAAAGCAGCCTAGGCTCTCCGGCGCGGAACGGCGAACGGGAGTGCGACAACAGGGCGTTGGCCGCTCGCTGCGGCCCGTGCTAGAAGCCTGCTGATGACCGCCGCCGCCTTGAAAGCCGAGGATCGCGCGCCCGTGCGGCTCGCTGGCGCAACGCGCGCCGAAATCATCAGCGTCCTCGCCGACATCGGAGTGCCCGAGCGCGAGCGCAACATGCGCGCTTCGCAGCTCTGGCATTGGATCTATCATCGAGGCGCCAAAGAATTTGGCGCGATCCGCAATGTCGCCCGCCCGCTTCTCGACCGGCTCGCGGAACGCTGCACGCTCGCCAGGCCTGACATTGTCGCCGAACAGGTGTCCGCCGACGGAACGCGGAAGTGGCTGTTGCGCATGCCGCCGGCGCACGCACGCGACAAGGGCGCCGAGATCGAATGCGTCTATATCCCGGAGCGGGATCGCGGCACGCTCTGCGTATCGAGTTCAGGTTGGCTGCACCCTCAATTGCACGTTCTGCCATACGGGCACGATGCCGCTCGTGCGCAATCTGACCGCGGCGGAGATCGTCGGCCAGGCGCTGGTGGCCCGCGACCGGCTCGGCGATTTTCCCGGCGGCGCCGCGCCGGCCGACGGGCTTGTGCCCTTCGGCGAGGGCGTGCGCGCGGTGTCCAACATCGTGTTCATGGGGATGGGCGAGCCGCTGTATAATTTGGATGCGGTGCGTGACGCGGTCGCAGTCCTGACCGACGGCGATGGCTTGTCGCTCTCCAAACGCCGCATCACCGTCTCAACGTCCGGAGTCGTCCCCGAGATGCCGCGTCTCGGCGCCGAATGCGGGACGATGCTCGCGGTCTCGCTGCATGCGACCAACAATGCGCTGCGCGACACGCTCGTGCCGCTCAACCGGAAATTTCCGATCGAGGAGCTGCTGCAGGCGTGCCGAAGCTATCCCGGCGCGTCCAACGCGCGCCGGATCACCTTCGAATACGTGATGCTGAAGGGCGTCAACGACTCGGTCGCCGAGGCGAAGGCGCTGGTGCGGCTGCTGCGAGGCATCCCCGCCAAGATCAATCTCATTCCCTTCAATCCCTGGCCGGGCAGCCCCTATGAATGTTCGGACTGGGAAACGATCGAGCGCTTTTCCGCGGTTGTCTTCGATGCGGGTTACGCCAGTCCCGTCCGCACGCCACGCGGCCGCGACATCCTCGCAGCCTGCGGCCAGCTCAAGAGCGAGACCGAGAAATTGCGCGCCCGCGCCCGCATGATGCTCGAGGAGAGTTTGGCAGTTGGACAGGAGTGAAGGTCCGGCGGCGCTTGCCGGGCCCATTGTCGTCATCGCCTCGATCCTCGCCAGCTTCACGTACGGGAGCGTCGACTCCCGGCCCCGGTCTGGGTAAGGGTGTTCACGAG
>CAWIUD010000018.1:0-32741 GCA_963839185.1 uncultured Alphaproteobacteria bacterium
TTTGGCAGTTGGACAGGAGTGAAGTGCGCGCGATCTCCGGCGAGATCGGAGGGACGCTCGCGTGAGCCGAGAAACCCCGACGACCGCCTGCACGCCGCTCCGCTCGATGTTTGGGGCGTCGCGCGCTCGAGCCTTGGCGATCTCCTGCGCATGCCTCGCCTCGATCGGCGCAGCATTGCGGCCTTGGCCGGCCTCATCCTCCTCGCCTGGTTCGCCACTTCGCTCTATCTCGTCGGCCCCGATGAAAGGGGCGTGGTTTTGCGCTTCGGACAATGGGTGGCCACGACCGAGCCAGGGTTGCATGTTCATCTCCCCTACCCGGTCGAAAGCGTGCTCCTGCCCAAAGTAACGCAGGTCAATCAGATTCAGATTGGCGCGGGACCGGCAGGGGCCGCGAACAACGGCCAGGCCAACCGCGGCGGACAGATGCTGACCGGCGACGAGAACATCGTCGAGGCTGACTGCACCGTATTCTGGAAGATCCGCGATCCCGGCCGCTTTTTGTTCAAGGTCGACAATCCGGAACGAGCGGTGCAGATCGCGGCCGAGGGGGCGCTGCGCGACGTCATCAGTCGGACGCCGATCCAGGCGGCAATGTCGGATCAGCGCCAGCAGATCGCCGACGAAACCCTGGCGCTGTTGCAGAAGTGCTCGACGACGAGCAGGCGGGAGTCGAGATCACGCAGGTGCAGTTGCAGCGCGTCGAGCCGCCGCTCGCGGTCATCGACGCCTTCAACGACGTGCAGCGGGCGCGCGCCGACCAGGAACGCGCCCGCAACGAAGCCGAGGCCTACGCCAACGACATCCTGCCTCGCGCGCGCGGTCGACGCCGAACGGATCCGCGCAGGAGGCGGAGGCCTACCGGACCCAAATGGTCAATCTCGCCCACGGCGACGCCGAAGCCTTTGCGCCGCTGCTTGAGGAGCTACGAAGCGCGCGAAGGACGTCACCGCCGAGAGGCTCTATCTACGAGAGCGTCGACGAAGTGCTGAAGAAGGCGTCCGAAGTCATCGTCGACACCTCAGGCAAAGGCGTGTCGAGCGTCGTTCCCTATCTGCCGATGAGCGAGTTCAGGCTGCCCGCGCCTACCGCCTGAGGGGGCCGAGAAATGAGGCGCCCGACGTGGCTTGCCGCGCTCGCCGCTGGTGGCGCTCGCTCTTTACCTGGTCGCCTCCTCGATCTACGTCGTCAACGAAGGCGAACAGGCGCTGATCGTCCGGCTCGGCGCGCCGGTCGCGGCACGTCGGCACAGCCGGGCCTCAAATTCAAGGCGCCCTTCATCGACAGCGTCTACTTTACCTCGACCCGCTCGCTCCTGCTTGAGCCGCCGATCGAGCAGGTAATCATGGGCGACCAGAAGCGGCTCGAAGTGCAGCCCTACACGCGGTACCGCATCGTCGATCCGCTTCGGTTCTACCAGGCATTGCGCACGAGCGAGGAGGCGAATGCCCAACTCGCTCAGCTGGTAAGCTCCTCCGCGCGGCGCGCCCTCGGGCAGGTTCCGCTCCGCGCGTTGCTGACCGAAGATCGCGGCCGCGTCCTCAACGTCATCAAGCGCCGAAGTGGCGGAAAAGGCTCGGCCGCTCGGCATTGAGGTCGACGAAGTGAGGTTCCGTCGCGCCGACCTGCCGTTCGAAACGAGCCAGGCCATCTACGACCGCATGAAGTCGGAGCGGCAGCGAGAAGCGAAGGAGCTGAGGGCGCAGGGCTTTGAATGGGCGCAGCAGATCGAGGCTGCGCGCGGACCGCGACCGTACGGTGATCCTCTCCGAGGCGCAGCGGAGCGCGGCCATCGTTCGCGGCCAGGGCGACGCCGAGGCCAACTCAGCGCTGGGGCAGGCCTACTCGCAAAATCCGCAGTTCTATTCCTTCTACCGCTCGCTTCAGACCTATCGGAACGCGCTCGCCGCATCCGCGCCGACGATCGTGCTGAGTCCCGACGCCGATTTTGTTCGCCTGTTGAAGGTGGGCCCGCAGCCCCAACCCGCGGAGGCGCCGGCGCCGGAGGGTTCGAAGCCTTGACCCGGCCGCACGCCGCGCCCGCGCCGCGTCGCGCACGGGGCCGCGGCGCATACGGGACGAAAGCGGCGTGAGCGCTCGGGCGGAGGCTCGAATATGATCGACAGCGCCGCCTGGTTGGCCATTCTGCTGAAGATCTTCTTCGTCGATCTGTTGCTGGGCGCCGACAACGCCGTCGTGATGGCGCTGGCCTCGAGCAAGCTGCCCCCTCGCGAGGCGCGGCAGGCGATGGCGCTCGGCGTCGTCGGCGCGATCACGCTGCGGCTCGGCATGCTCCTTTTCGCCAACGCCCTTCTCGATGTGCCGGTGGTCAAGCTGGTCGCCGCCTGGACGCTGATCGTGATCGCGCTCAATGTGAGCGCGCGTAGCGCCGAAGAACCCGCTCCCCCCATCGAAAGCGAGGGCAGCGCCGGCGATCTGCTGGCGGTCGCAGCGGTCATCATGCTCGCCGATGCGGCGATGAGCCTCGACAATGTGGTCGCTCTCGCAGCCTTGGCGGTCGGGAGCTTCTGGGTTCTGGCGCTGGGCGTTCTCCTCAGCATTCCGATTCTCGCTTTTGGCAGCCTGATCCTCAGCGAGATCATGCGTCGGGCGCCGGAAATCCTGACGGTTGGCGTGATCGTTCTCGGTTGGATCGCAGGCGAGATCGCGGTTTCCGATCCGCTCATCGCCGGCTGGATCAAAACCAATGCGCCCGCGCTCGCAGCGCTCGCTCCCGCGTTTACAGCCGCATTTGTATGGATTGCCGGAGGCGGCGCCAAAGCGCGCGCAGGGCGCAAGCGCAGCCGGGCGCAATCCTGACTGAGTCGCGGAGCCCGGCCGCGCCTGCGTTCTTGCCCCCGCCAGCGGTTGACCCCTGGCTCGCGCAACGCCTCGCCGGCGAGCGCGGGGCCGACGAACAACCGGGTCCAGTCGGAGCCGGCGGCCGCCTCCGGAGACTTTCGGCTGGCGGGTGGAGCGAGGAGCGGGTCGTCGTTCTCGGTTTCTTCGTTCTGGCGGCGCTTGCCGGGCTGATCATCTTCATCGCCTCGATCCTCGACAGCTTCACGTGAAGGAGCGTCGACTCCCGGCCTTGGTCTGGGTAAGGGTGTTCACCAAAGCGCTGAGCGCCCGTCCTCCAAGGATCACATGATGCAGGATCACTCCGCCGTCGACCTCCTGCGCGCCCCGAAGCGCAGCGAGCGCCTGCGCCAACGGGCCGCGTGGATGTATTTCGTCGAGGAGATGACGCAGAGCGCGATCGCCGAGGCGCTGGGCGTCGGGCGGGTGACGGTGGTGAGGATGCTGGCGGAGGCGAAATCGCTTGGCGAGGTGCGGATTGCTCTGTCGCGGGGCGACGCCGAGATCACCAGGCTGGAGGCCGCGCTTTGCAAGCTTCACGGGCTTTCTGAGGCTGTCGTCGCCCCGATCTCGTCGGCCTCGGCGGACCCGACCGCGCCCATCGGCGCCGCGCTCGGCGATCATGTCTCAGCGCTCCTGCGCAACGATATGAAGATCGGCCTCGGCTGGGGGCGCACGCTCGCTCGTTCTCTGGAATATTTGCGCGAGCGATCGCTGCGTGGCCTCAATGTCGTCTCGCTGGTTGGCGGAGTGACCCATTTCGCGCATCACAACCCAGTCGAGTTTCCCTCCGCTTTCGCACGCGCCTTCGACGCGGAGTGCTACCTCATTCCTGCTCCCGCGCTCGTCGACAGCCCAGCGACCAAGACAGCGCTGATCGAGCGTTGCGGACTGGGCGGCGTCTATGATTTTGCCCGCGGACTCGACGCGGTGGTGGTCAGCGTCGGCACGCTTGGCGGCGAGGCGACGATCGCGCGGCACGCGCTCGTCCCGGAAGCGGCGCGCAGGATATTGCGGGAATACGGCGGCGTCGGCGAAATGCTGTGCAACGTCTTCGACCGAGAGGGGCGGATCCTCGACCACCCTCTCAACCAGTGCGTTATGTCGGTGCCCCTCGAAGCGGTCTGCGGCGCGCCGATTCGCGTCCTGGCCGCTGGCGGCGCGCACAAACTCGCCGCGATCGACGGCGCGATCAAACTCCTCAAGCCGACGGCTCTGGTGACGGATATCGAGACCGCGCGCCGCTTGGCGGGTCGTGGGACCGCGTAGTGGCGGTCAATAGGTTTTCTCTATCCCCTGATCGACAGAATATTGCGGGAAACCCTCCCAAAATGATTTCGTCCCGTTCCCGTAGACAGGGTGACAAGTTAGACGCTTAAGTGCAATGTGGCTGTGTCAGGGAGGGAACGTCGATGGCCAAAGTCATCAGTCAATCGCTATTGCTTGGATCGATTTGCGTGGCCGCGCTGGTTGCTGCGGGGACGGCGCAAGCGCAGGAAATCAAACCGACGTCGGCCGCGATGGCTGGGGCGGCCATGGTGACGCCGGTGTCCGAGAGGCAGCTCGAGAACGCCGCGCAGGACGGGTCGAACTTCCTCGCCACCAATGGCAACCTCGGTCAAACCCGCTTCTATCCGAATAGCCAGATCAATCGGGGCAACGTTGCGCGTCTGCACCCAGCCTGGATTTTCACGACCGAGGTCAAGGAGTTGCTGGAGACTTCGCCGATCGTCGTCAACGGGGTGATGTACGTCACGACGTCATACAGCCACGTCTATGCGCTCGACGCCAAGACGGGCGCAGAAATCTGGCATTACAAGCCCAAGCTCGGCGCGGTGACGACCTTCTGCTGCGGTCCGAACAATCGCGGCGTGGCGGTCTATGACGACAAGGTCTATGTCGGCACGCTCGACACCCGGCTCGTCGCGCTCGACGCCAAGACCGGCTCGGTCGCGTGGGAGCAGCAGATCGCCGATCCGGAGAAGGGCTACAGCGAGACGATGGCCCCGACTGCCGTCGACGGCAAGATCCTGATCGGCACCACGGGCGGGGAATACGGCATCCGCGGCTTCGTGAAGGCCTACGACGCGAAGGACGGCAAGCTCCTCTGGACGTTCGACACGATCCCGGACAGTTCCGTTGGCGTTTGGGCGACCAAGGATGCGACTGGCCGGGACTTGCACCGCGACATCGACGCGGAGAAGACGGCGCTCGCCAAGAGCGGCGACCCCTTCAAGACGCTCGGCGGCGGGGTGTGGCAGAATCCCTCGGTCGATCTCGCGGCGAAACGCGTCTATTTCGTCGTCGGCAACCCCTCCCCGGACCTCGACGGATCTTTGCGCCCGGGCGACAATCTTTACACCGACTCGCTCGTTGCGATCGATCTGGACACCGGCAAATACGCTTGCCATTACCAGTACAATCCGCATGACCTGTGGGACCTGGACTTTGTGAGCCCGACCGTGCTGGTCACCGCGGCCGACAAGTCCGGCAAGATGGTTCCGGCTGTCATACACGCCGGCAAGACCGGGTACGTCTATGTGCACGACCGCAAGGACTGCAGCCTTATCCGCTTCTCCGATCCGATGGTGTCGCAGAAGGACAGATGGACGCTGCCGACTCCGACCAAGCCGCTTGACGCCAATTCGGCGCGCATGTTCCCAGGTGCGAACGGCGGCGTCGAGTGGTCGCCGATGGCGACCGACCCGAACGCGCATATGGCCTATGCGATCAACCTCGAACAGGAGATGACGTATACGGTCGCGAGCGCCCCCTATCCGGACGGCAAGCTATGGCTCGGCGGCGCTTTCACCAACGTCCCCGGCGGCATCCAGGCCGGCAACGTCACCGCGGTCAATTACAACACCGGCAAGATCGCCTGGCAGGTCAAGACGCCGCAGCCGATGATCGGCGGCATTCTTGCAACGGCGGGAGGCCTCGTCTTCACCGGCGAAGGCAACGGCTGGTTCAAGGCCTATAATTCCGTCAACGGCCGGGAGCTCTGGCAATTCCAGGCGGGGGCCGGCGTCAATGCGCCGCCGTCCTCGTATGTGGTGGGCGGCAAGCAGTACATCGTTGTCGGCGCGGGCGGAAACACGCAGCTCGACTTCAAGCGCGGGGACAGCATCATCGCCTTTACGGTCGACTGACGCTTCGCGCTCGCCTTGGCCGCTTCGCCTGACCGGCGCGGCGGCCATTTTCGTTTGACCATGGATCGTCGCGGCGCGCACATTCGTCGCGCAAGTTCTGCGCGCGTCAGAGGATGGATTGCATGCTGCGTTTTGCTGTCGTGGCCGGGGTGGTGGCCAGTTCGGCCGCGGCCGTTGCGGATACGATCGAGGAAAAGGCGGCGATCTGCGCCGCGTGCCACGGCGAGAACGGCTTGCCCGCAGACACGTCGATGCCGATCATCTGGGGCCAGAACGCCGGCTACCTCTACCTGCAGTTCCGCGACTTCCAGAAGGGCGCGCGCAAGGACGACCGGATGACGCCGATCGCCCAGAGCGTCGCCAAGGAAGACGCGCTGGCGCTCGCGCAATATTTCGCCGCCAAGCCCTGGCCGAACACCGGCGCGCCCGCCGCCTCGAAGGCCGACGCCGACATCGCGATCGCCGCTAACAAGTCGATCGTCTGCACCAGCTGCCATCTCGAACAGTTTCAGGGCGATTTGTCCGTGCCGCGCCTCGCCGGGCAGGAGCGCGACTATCTCCAGAAGACCATGATGGACTTCCGCAATCGCACGCGCGCCAACAACCCCGGCATGTCGGACCTCATGAACACCGCCACGCCCGAGCAGCTCGCCGCAATGGCCGCCTATCTCGCCGGGTTGTGACCGCCTCCCGTCTCTTCAGGGCGCTTCCTCGAAAGGCGCCTTGATGGAGGGCCCATCGCCCCGCTCACCTGCACGAGGACGAGGTCGCCGGGCGCCAGCGCGAAGCGCACGCTCTTGCGCACCTCATCGCAGTCCTTCGCTTCCTCATCGGCGACAGAAGTGATCCGTGTCCCGTTCTCAAACACGTCGACCCAGGCGTCGCGCGAGATCGTTACTTGAAGAGATTCCGGGATGCGGCACGCCGAAGAACGTCACCTCCCCGCTGTAGCTGTTTGGCTTGGGAGTTCGTTCGGGCGGCAGGAAAAATGCGACCGATTTGGTCGGCACAAGCTTCAGGTCGACGGCCCGGTCGATCCTCGACAAACGCACGCCCGAATTGCTGTGTCGCAACTTCGCGTCCGCAAACCATTTCCGCTCATGATCGACGGACCAAGGAAAAGCGTCGCATCCGGAGCCGCGCTCCATCGACGCTTGGTCGAGCGGCTGGGCGGCGCCAGCGACAGCGAAAGCCGATAAACCGGCGACGACAGCGAGGACCAAGATTGACGCTCCGCGGAGCGCCTTGCCAGCTATTCCCAGCACGCTTCCTCTGCCCGTGAACATGGAGCCAATGCCTCCTTCGTTCCTTGGCGGCGCCGCGGCGCTGGGCGGGCTCGCCGAAGCGCGCTTCCTCCCGGCGCAGAATTTAGGCGCGGTAGGCAGCAACGAAAAGGCAGGTTCACTCAAGTGAAAGCGATTTTAGGAAACCCGCCGATCATCGCGATCGAACGCGCCTCACGGTTCCAGAAGCTTCGCCGCGCGGTCGCGCCCAAGCCCGCGGGCGATGTCGGCGGCGGTTTTGCCGCGGTCGTCCTTGAGGTTGAGCGACGCGCCATGATCAATGAGAAGCTTCAGCGTCGCGTCCACATCGTCGACGCCCGCGGACGCGTCGTAGCCAGCCGCCCACATCAGCGCGGTGAGGCCGTGGCCGTAGCGGCGGTTGACGTCGACCCCGGCTCCGATCAGCAGCTCGACAATCTGCGTATTGGCCCGCCCCGCCGCGTACACCATCGCCGCCTTTCCCTCGTCATCGAGCGCGTTGGGGTCGGCGCCGTGCTTCAAGAGGAGTTCGGCGATCCCGGTTGACCCGTTGTAGGCGGCGGCGGCGAGCGGCCTCAAACCGCCCCGGCCGGGAATATTGGGATCGGCGCCATGGTCGAGCAAAAGCGCGATCGCCGCTCCCCGGTCCGCTGCGGAGGCGGCGAAGAGCGGGGTCGAACCGTTGATCGCCCGCGCATTGACTGCGGCGCCGCGGTCGATGAGCAAGGTCATGAGCCGGGTCTTGCCGGCCTTCGCCGCCGCGGCGAGGGCGGTCGCGCCTTCGCGGTCCTTGGCGTCGAGCACGGCGCCCCGATCAAGGAGCGCCCGCGCCTCCGGCTCGCAGCCAAGCCGGGCGGCGGCGAACAATTGCGTCGTCGCCTGGTAGGCGTCGCCCTCATGCAAAGACGCGACTGTATGGGCGAGATCGGCGCAGAAGTCGTCCGCGCGCGCCGCAGGCGCGACGACGATGAGAGCCAAACCCGCCAATGTCGCCAGCCGCCGCATGACTTCGCTTACCTCGACCCCTCAGGCGTGTTCAAGCCAAGGGGTCCCGCGGGGCGGAGCTTGCCGACCTCGGCGCCGTTCCAGTTCGTGACCCGCGGCGAAATGAAGGACCAAAGCCACGCGCGGGTTGCGTGATCGAAGCCGCCAAACCGCTCGATCAGCGCAGCGATCATCACCTGCGCGGCGCGCGCCGCCCCATCGTCAGCCTTGACCGCGAGCCCGATCCCGGCGTCAGGGAGCGCCGCGCAGACGACGCCCTCCGCGCCGCTCTTGATGAAGGCGCGCGCCCCCAGAATGGTCATCGCCTTCGTGTCGAAGCGGCCTCTTCCGGCGACGGTCGACGGATGCGCGGCGACCGCGCCCCGGATTCGCGCCGCCGCTTTGGCGCGCGCGGGAGACAGCCCCTGCCCCGTCCCAAGACGCGCCAAGCCGAGCGCGAGCGCGCCGAGCGGCATCGCGTAGGTCGGGATTGAGCAGCCGTCGACGGCGCGCGTCTCTTCATCAAGCTTGGCGCCGGTCATGTCTCGAAGCGCTGCCGTCACCTCGCGCTGGACCGGATGGTCGAACGCCACGTAGCCTTTCGGATCGAAGCCCATGTCGCAGGCCAGACAGATCATGCCCGCGTGCTTGCCCGAGCAATTGTTATGCAACGCGCCCGGCGCGCTACCCAGGCGCGCAAGCTGGCGCGCGGCGCCCTCGCCGATCGGCCAATGCGCGCCGCATTCGAGCGCGCGCTCGTCCTGGCCAGCCCTGGCGAGCATGGCGCGCGCCGTCGCGACATGATCCTCTTCGCCAGAGTGCGACGCGCAGGCGAGCGCGATCTCCTTGTCGCTCAACCGGAGACGGTCCGCCGCGCCGCCTTCGACGAGCGGCAGGGCTTGGAGCGCCTTGACCGCGGAGCGCGGATAGACTGGCCGATCCACATCGCCGAAGGCGAGAACGAGACGCCCCTCGGCATCGACGACGGCCGCGGCGCCGCGATGCGCCGATTCCACCCGTTCGCCGCGCATCGCCTCGACGACCACCGGATTCGTCATCGTCCGCCCACTGTCCAGGACCGCGTGTCCGCGACCAACGAGCGCATGGCGAAGCCCGCGCCGTGACGATAGAGTGGTACTGGAGTCGCGCCCGAGGCGATAGCGGCGGCGCGAGGGAATGAAGGTTCGATGCGCGTTCGAGACGTGATGACCTATGGGGTCATCGGCCTGGCCGAGACCGCGACGCTGGCGGAGGCAGTGGAGACCCTGCTGCGGTCGCGGATCAGCGCGCTCTTCGTCTTCAACGCCGAGGGCGTTCTCGTCGGCGTGGTAAGCGAAGGCGACCTCCTCCGCCGCAGCGAGCTTGGCACGGATCAGAGGCGCCCGCGCTGGTTCGAGTTCCTGCTGAGCGGCGGCCGGCTCGCCGAGGCCTACACCCACACGCACGGGCGCAAGATCGGCGAGGTCATGACTCCCGACGTCGTCACGATCTCCGAGGACGCCGGCCTCGGCGAAGCCGTCGACATGATGCTGAAGCGCAAGATCAAGCGCCTTGCGGTCATGCGCAGCGAAGCGGTCGTCGGCGTCGTTTCGCGCTCCGATCTCCTGAAGGGACTTATGGCGTCCTTGCCGCGGCCGGGCGCCCACCGGACCGACGCCGAGATCCGCTCCGCGATTCTCGCCGAGTTCGACAAGCTCGGCTGGACGCCGCGCGCCAGCGTGCAGGTCGAGGTGAAGGACGGAGTCGTCAGCTTCACGGGCGCGATCACCGACGAACGCCTGCGCTCCGGCCTCAAGGTGATCGCGGAAAATACGCCAGGCGTCACCGCCATCCACGACCACGTGGCCTGGATCGAGCCCAACACCGGCGTTAGCTTTCCGTCCGGAGAGGATGCGTCCGCGCCTTTGAAAAGCGGCGACCGCCCGGGTGGTTGATAGTGCGGAGGGCGGGCGCTGGGCCCGCCCTCCGGATTTAAGGCGCTGTCAAATTGATCACTCAGCTGGTCGGGCTGCCTTGCAGAGCGGCCAGCAGTTTCTTTCCGTCTGGCGCGCCCCATCCGGTGCAGGCGTCCCACCCCGCGCCGCAGGGATATTGGCCGTTGAGCAGCCCATCCGTGTCGTTGTTGCCGACCGTGATGTCGCGCAGCACGTTCTTGGGACCGAAGCTGGAATAGAGCAGCGCGTTGAAATTGCCGGCCCGGCTGCCGATCGCCGCATTGATGCGTGCGATCAAACTCGCCCAGAGCGGCGCCGACGCGCTCGTTCCGCCGACGATCTGCAGCTTTCCGCCGGACATCGTCAGATAGCCGGTATTCGGATCGGCGTTGGCCGCGACATCGGGAATGGCGCGTCCGGCGAAGTGTCCCGGGTTGATCGACGGAGGAACCTTGCCCGCCTGCCACGACGGAACCGGCGTGACGTCGCTGACCCCGCCCCCCGTCCCGCTCCCCGGGCCGTCATTCCACACGACCTCGGTGATCTGCGCCGCGCCCTTCGAGCTCTTGCGCACATGCAGCGTGGTGCCGCCGACCGCCAGAACGTAGGGGCTTGTCGCCGGAAAATTGACATGCGCCCGGCCGTCCTGCATTTGCGCCTCCGACCCGTCGTCGCCGGTCGAGACGCAGGTCGTGATGCCGAGATGCGCCGCGGCCAGGAAGCTCTCGTTGCAATGGGCGATGGCCGCCGGCGACCAGATGACGCCGGCGTTGTTGAAGGCCTGATTCTCGTCCCAGCCCCAGCTAATCGAGATGACCGAAGGGTCATTGACAGAATCGCCGATCACCGCGCTCAGGCAGTCGACGAGGCCCTTCTCGTCGAAAGTCGAGAAATAGGCGGCGATCTTCGCCCCTCCAGCCAGCGCGCCGGCAACATCGACGTCCAGCATCACTTCGCCGGTTGAATCCGGATCGGCGCTTGGATTGGTGGAGACATTGTCGATCGCGACGACTTTCACGGTCGGCGCCGGCTGATTGATCTTGTCGAAATACGCCGTCACGTCAGAGGGCTCGACGCCGCCGCCGAACTCGAGGAGGCCGACGCATTGCTGCTGGGCGTTTGCTTGGGGAAAGTCATAGATGGCGGCAAGTTCGCTTGGAATGAACCACGGCCTCGCCGCGTTCGCCATGTCCGCGGCCGTAACGCCGGGCCGAATTCAAGGTGCGCCGCAAGACGCGATGATTGTTCAAGCCGAAGACGCCGGTGATCGCGCCAGCGACATCCGAGGGAAGATGCACGGACCCGGTGCGCGCATGAAAATCACCAAGGTGCGGGTTGGAATAGTCGAACAATGTCACCCCGAAAGCGGAGCTCACATCCGCCGACGGTCCCGGCGACGCCAATGCGCGCCGAAGTCGGCTCGTTGCGCGTGACGACGAGCTTGTGCGCCTTTGCAAAGGCTTCGATCGCCGCAACGGCTTTCGGATCGGCGCCATATTCGCTCTCAAGCTGGTCCCGCGTCATGTAGGTTCGCGCGGCTGGCAGCTTGTTGTCGAGTTTCGACAGGTCGGGCAGTTGCTTTTTGCGGCGAACGCCCAGGGTCAATTCGACCCAGCGCTGTCCGCTGGTTCTGCGGATCGCCTTCGATCCCGTCGGCAATTGGTGGAAGCTGTTCGGCAATTCGACCATTTTGGTGCTGGTTTTCGTGCTGGTCATGGATTTCCTCCGATTGGTTGAAGCGCCGACCGATAGGGGCTGACCGAGTAACGACATACGAAGAATAGACCCCAGCTCATAAGCACATGGGCCTACGATAATCGATCGGTTGCAGGTTGATACGCTTCACGTGTCTGAAATAAACGTTGGATATTCGACTACACGATAAAGAACGTTGTGTTATGAATGACGACAACTGCGATATACAGTGACACGAAGCCCAAGTTGCGACTCGAACATTCCCCGTCTCGGAGACGCAACTGCCCGCCATTTCCGGCGGTAACACGGTCGTTAGCGCAAAATCGCGCAACCGGGTGTGATCGGCGTCACACTGTCATCGTCGTGGCCTCGGGCAGCTGTTGAAGCTCGTTCCCGTCCTCAAAAGCGGGGCGGGGTCGGCCGGATATGGCGCCGCAAGCCTTGGCGCCGCCTCCTGTCACAGGAAAGCGTAACACAGAATGAGCGCCCCTCAGCGCGAGACGCCAACAGCGTCAGGCGACGGCGGCAGGGGCGTCGCAGGGCGATCCTTTCCGGCGGAAAACCGAATGGGAAGCCATACGATCGACTGCCCCGTTTCGTGGTACAGCATCCACGTCTGCCCCGTAGCCGTGTCCATCAGAAGGGTTTCCGGGAAAGTTTGCGATTGAGAGGCGGGGACTGCGACCATCTGATAGCGCCCGACCGGGGCCTCTTGGCCATGCCCGCTTCCGGTCGCGCCCAAGAGCATGGCGACCAGCGCCAGTACCAGCTTCCGCATGAGATGGTCTCTCCATGGTCCTAACCCGCGCCGCGTGGCTTCGCTCCCAGGCGGCCGTCGCAGGCTTCCTACCCGCTTTCGAGGCCCAGGCTCAATCCGGAGGAAGGGCCGAAGCGCCTGCAATCTCTTTACGAAAATCGGAACTTGTGGTACTGTTTTCCTAATTACCGGATCGAGCCGTTCCTGCTGGAAGCGCTTAAGACATCTGCGAACAGAGCCCGAGGGCTGGGATATAAGTCTCGGTTTGGCGATTTTAAAATTCAGAAACGCAACTCATTTCGATGTAACTCATTGAAAAGGCTTAAAACGTGGAAGCGTAAACACTTCCATCAATGTCCGTGCGGGACAGGCGCGCGCAGGCGGACAAGCTCGGCGGGACCCCAGACCGCGCGACTGGGTTCATGTTGGGTCCGGACCCACAATTGGACGACGACGACCAGCGTTTAGTCACGCCGATCACTGGCGCGCCTTCCACCGCATTCGCTTCCGGTGCGACGTCGAGGGCGCGACTGCTCGGCGGTCGACAAGCGTTTGGTCATCGCTGAGCGGTTCGGCGTCGACTATCACCAAACCGCGAGCGCTTCCGTCTTCACGCACGCTCGGCCGATTCCGCCACCAGACCGCGCAATGTAAACGCTGACGCCCGCATCGCGTGCGCGCAGCCAAGCGGCGGCCTCGCCCGACAGCGCTGCGCTTCTTGTGGCCGCCGACCTTGCCCGGCGCGGCGATCGCCTGTGCGTCGCCAGAGCGTCCCCCATCTCGAAATGCTCGACGGCCGGATGGCACACAAAGCCGCAACCAAGCCGAGTGTCCCCCGCAACTCACCCCGAGCCACGCGCGATCCCGCTAGGGTTGGACTTAGGCGCCTTCAGGCGCACCCTCGCCAGCCTTCGCGAGCGCCTGCAGGCCCTCGCGGTAGGTCGGATAAGCGGGATTGAATCCGAGCAGACGCCTGGCCTTGGCGATCGAGACCCGCTTGTTGTCGGCGTAGAACTCTTCAGCCATCGGCGAAAGCCGCGCCTCGCCGAAGCGCTCCTCGGGAGGGGGCGGCAATCCGAGAAGCGAAGCCGCATACGCCACGACGTCCTGCGGCGGAGCCGGTTCGTCGTCGGCGACGTTCCAGATCTGGCCCTCAAGGCCGCTCGTCAGCACAAGGCGGGTAACTTCTGCGATGTCGTCGACATGGGCGCGGTTGAACACCTGGCCCGGCTTGATGATGCGGCGCGCCTGTCCTCGCCGCAGATTGACGAGCGCGTTCCGGCCCGGCCCGTAGATGCCAGCGAGGCGCAAAATGTCGAGCTTCAAGCCCACGCCCGCGCGCGACCCCTGTCCAGCGCGCCTCGTCCTCGAGCCGCGCGAGCCCCCTGCCCGTCCGGGTCAGCGTCGCGCTCGTCTCGTCGACCCACGCCCCGCCGTGGTCGCCGTAAACGCCGATGGTCGAATAGTAGACAATGCGCCCGAGCCGCGGGCGCGGCTGCGATCACAGCCTCGAAACGATCGAGCGCGCCGCTCTCCTGCTCTCGCGGCGGGATCGAGATGACGATCGCCTCGGCTCGCATGAGAGCCTGTTCGAGCCCGGAATCCGCCCGGACGCCGTCAAACACATGGGCGTCGATCCCGCCAGCGCGAAACGCGGCGACGCGTTCGTCAGAGCGCGCCGTGCCGCTTGCCTCGATCCAGCGCTCGCGCCCGATGAGCGCCTGGGCGCAATAGCCGAGGCCGAAGAAGAAGACCCGCACGCTCTGAGCCTCGCTCGCCCCCGCGAACGGCTTCTACGTTTTCTTCTTAGGCATATAGAGGTCGGTCAGGGTTCCCGCGAACGCCTCGGCCGACATGGCGAAAGTTTCCGACAGGGTCGGATGCGGATGCACGGTGAGGCCGATGTCCTCGGCCTCCGCGCCCATCTCGATCGCCAGCGCCGCCTCGGAAATGAGGTCGCCGGCGTTCGGGCCAACAATGCCGCAGCCGATGAGACGCTGGCTCTCTTCGTCCCACAGGGTCTTGGTGAGGCCTTCGTCCCGGCCGAGGGAAAGCGAGCGTCCGCTTGCCGCCCAGGGGAAAATCGCCTTGCCGTATTTGATTCCCTTCGCTTTCGCTTCGATCTCAGTGAGACCCGCCCAGGCGACCTCCGGATCGGTATAGGCGACCGACGGCACCGTTCTCGCGTCGAACGAAGACTTATGTCCGCTCGCGACTTCCGCGGCGACCTTGCCCTCATGCGTCCCTTTGTGGGCGAGCATTGGCTGTCCGACGATATCGCCGATGGCGAAAATATGGGGCATGTTGGTGCGCATCTGCCGGTCGGCGGCGATAAACCCGCGCCCGTCCACGGCGACTCCGGCGGCGTCCGCGCCGATCAGCGCCCCGTTTGGCCGTCGCCCGACCGACACCAGGATCGCGTCGAAGGTTTCGGTCTTTGTTCCCCCGGGGCCCTCGTAAGTTACCTTAAGGCCGTCCTTGTCCGCGTCGACGGCGGTCACCTTCGTCTTCAAAAGGATCTTCTCGTAGAGCTTGCCAACCCGCTTCGCCAGGGGCGCGACGACGTCGGGATCGGCGCCGGGCATCAGCTGGTCCATCATCTCGATCACCGTGATCCCGGCGCCGAGCGCGTGATAGACAGTCGCCATTTCGAGCCCGATGATGCCTCCGCCGAGAACCAGCATGCGCTTCGGCACGAAGCGCATTTCGAGCGCCGCCGTCGAATCCCAGATGCGCGGGTCCGAAGGGATGAAGCCGGGCGCGACCGGCTCCGAGCCTGCCGCTATGATCGCCTTGGCGAAGCGAACGGTCTTCGGCCCGTCCGCCGTCTCGACGCGCAGGGTGTTGGGCGAGGTGAACTTGCCGTCGCCGGTGACGACGGTCACCTTTCGCTGCTTCGACAGGCCAGTCAGGCCGCCGGTCAGGCGCTTCACGACCCCGTCCTTCCAAGACCGGACCGCTTCGAGATCGATCGCCGGCGCGCCGAACTTGATGCCGTGGGAGGCCATCGCGGAGGCTTCGTCGATCGTCTTGGCGACGTGCAGCAGCGCCTTGGAAGGGATGCAGCCGACATTGAGGCAGACGCCGCCCAGGGTCTGGCGCTTGTCCACCAGTACGACCTTTTGTCCAAGGTCGGCAGCGCGGAAGGCGGCGGTATAACCGCCCGGGCCAGCGCCGAGGACGAGGATCTCGGCCTCGATATCCGCCTTCCCACCCGGATCGGCGGCGGGCTTCGGGGCCGCCGGAGGGGGAGGCGCTTTGAGCGGCGCGGGCTCCTGGATCTCCTCGCCGCCCGTCGGGGCAGCGCTTGTCGGGGCGGCGGCGCCTTCGGTGTAGGTCGCAAGAAGATCGCCCTGGCTCACCTTGTCGCCGACTTTCACCTTGAGCTCGCCGATCACGCCATCCGCAGGCGCCGGAACGTCGAGCGTCGCCTTGTCGCTTTCCAGCGTCAGGATCGTCGCTTCCTTGCTGACCCGCTGACCTGGGGAAATATGGATTTCGATGATCGGGACGTCTTTGAAGTCGCCGATGTCGGGAAGCCTGATTTCGTTCGCCATGGCGATCCTTCTCTCTGCCCGCCGGGGTCACAGAATGACGCGGCGCATGTCCTCGACCACGCTCGCCAGATGCCGCATGAAGCGAGCCGCGGCGGCGCCGTCAATCACACGGTGATCGTAAGAGAGGCAGAGCGGCAGCATCAGACGCGGCTGGAAGGCCTTGCCGTCCCAGACCGGGGCCATCTTCGAGCGCACGACGCCGAGAATGGCGACTTCTGGCGCGTTGACGATCGGGGAGAACGCCGTCCCGCCGATCCCGCCAAGGGAGGAGATGGTGAAGGTCGCGCCCTGCATCTCGGCCGGCGAAAGCTTGCCCGCCCGCGCTTTCTCCGAGAGACCGCCGAGTTCCCGGGCAAGCTCGACGATCCCCTTCTTGTCGACGTCCTTGATGACCGCGACGACCAGGCCGTCCGGCGTGTCGATCGCGACGCCAAGGTGCCAATAGAGCCGCTTGATCAGGGAATCTGGCCAGCTGGACTTAATGCGGCGTTGAAGGTCGGGAACGCTTTCAACGTCGCAACAACGGCGCGCATGAGAAGCGGCAACAACGACACACGATAAGGCTTTGATTTGTCTTTCTTCGCGTCGTCGTCGAGAGCCTTTCGGAACGCGTCGAGGTCGGTGATGTCCGCTTCGTCCACGTGCGTGACATGCGGCACGTTCACCCACGACGCGTGCAGGCGCGGTCCGGAGATGCGTTTGATGCGCGAGAGGGCGACGGTCTCCACCGGTCCGAATTTGGCGAAGTCGACCGCAGGAATGGCCGGAAGCGCGCCGCCTCCCGCCGGCGCGGCGGCCGCCCCGCCTTTCAGCGCCGATTTCACGTCCTCGCGGGTGATGCGGCCATGCTCGCCGGTGCCCTTGATCGAATTGAGATCCAAGTCGAGTTCGCGCGCGAGGCGCCGGACGGCGGGGCCAGCATGGGCGCCGGAGAAATCGGCGATCGCGGGACCGGCCTTGGAGAGCGAGGGCGGCAGGTCCCGCGGCGCGACAGGCGAGGTGGCGGGGGCTTCGGCCGCGTCCTCTTCTTCCTTGGCGTCGGCCTCGTCGGAGGAATCGACTCCCGGAATCCGCAGCGAGCTTCGCGATCAGCGCTCCCATCGACACTTTGTCGCCAACCTTGGCGAGGATCTGCGTGATCTTGCCTGCGGCCGGGGAAGGCACGTCCATCGTCGCCTTGTCGGATTCGAGCGTGATAAGCGGCTGGTCCGCCTCGACCGTGTCGCCCGCCTTCACCAGAATTTCGATGATCGGCACGTCCTTGAAGTCGCCGATATCCGGGACAGCGACGTCGATCGTCTTCGCTTTCGCCGACGCGGCGGGGGCGCTCGGGGACGCGGCGGCCTTGGCGGGCGCAGCGGCCTTGGCGGGCGCAGCGGCCGCGCCGTTCGCCGCATCGATCCTGGCGATCAGCACGCCCATCGACACCTTGTCGCCGACCTTGGCGATCACGTCGGTGACCTTGCCCGCCGTCGGCGACGGCACGTCCATCGTCGCCTTATCCGATTCGAGCGTGATAAGCGGCTGGTCGGCTGTGACCGTGTCGCCCGGCTTCACCAGAATCTCGATGACC
Source organism: uncultured Alphaproteobacteria bacterium (assembly GCA_963839185.1). GTDB lineage: Bacteria > Pseudomonadota > Alphaproteobacteria > Rhizobiales > Beijerinckiaceae > Roseiarcus. The sequence goes on from CAWIUD010000018.1 coordinate 17,771, forward strand.
GGCACATCCTTGAAGTCGCCGATGTCGGGAACGTTGACGTCGATTTTCGCCACCGGCGCGTCTCCTCCGCGGGAATTTCCAACCAGGATGTTGTTATTCAGCTATGCGCCGGGTTTGGCCCGTCCGGGTCGATCGCGTATTTCTGGATCGCCTCCGAGACGCGTTTGGCGGGCAGCAGCTGTTCGTCGGCCAGCGCCTTCAGGCTCGCCACCACAACGTGATAGCGGTCGACCTCGAAGAAGGACCGCAGCTTGCGGCGGTAGTCGGAGCGGCCGAAACCATCTGTGCCCAGCACTTTGTAGCGCCCGGGAATGAACGGCCGGACGCCGTCGGCGAGCGCCTTGATGTAGTCCGTCGATGCGATAACCGGGCCCGTCCCGCTCGCGAGCGCCTTCGTGACGAAAGGAACTCGCGCCGGCTGCTCGGGATGCAGCATCGACCAACGTTCTGCGTCCATGCCCTCGCGGCGGAGCTCGGTGAAGCTGGTCACGCTGAATACTTCGCTCGAGACGCCGTGTTCCTCCGCCAGCATCTCGGCCGCCGCCTCGACCTCGCGCAGGATCGCGCCCGCGCCGAGCAGGCGGACCTTGAGGTCCGGCCCCTTGCGCCCGCCTTCGCCGAGACGTCGCGCAATTTATAGATGCCGCGCAGGATGCCCTCCTCCGCGCCCTCGGGCAGCGCAGGATGGGGATAATTCTCGTTCAGCGTCGTGATGTAGTAGAAGACGTCGTCGTTATCGACCAGCATGCGCTTCAGGCCGTCATGGACGATGACGGCGAGTTCATAGGCGTATGTCGGGTCGTAGGTGACGCAATTTGGGATGGTGGAGGCAAGAACGTGGCTATGGCCGTCCTCATGCTGTAGCCCTTCGCCGTTCAGCGTCGTGCGGCCGGAGGTGCCGCCGATGAGGAAGCCGCGGGTCCGCATGTCGCCCGCCGCCCAGGCGAGATCGCCGACGCGCTGGAAGCCAAACATCGAATAATAGATATAGAACGGGATCATCGGCACGTTGGACGTCGAATAGGACGTGCCCGCCGCGATGAAGGACGCCATGGCGCCCGGTTCGTTGATGCCCTCCTGCAGAATCTGCCCCTTCGGGTCCTCGCGGTAGTACATCAGCTGGTCGGCGTCCTGCGGCCGATAGAGCTGGCCGACCTGGCTGAAGATCCCAACCTGCCGGAACAGGCCCTCCATGCCGAAGGTGCGGCTCTCGTCAGGAACGATCGGCACCACACGCTTGCCGAGGTCCTTGTCGCGAAGCAGGCTCGTCAGAACCCGGACGAAAGCCATGGTGGTCGAGATCTCGCGTCCCTCGGCGGTCGCCTTGAGCAGCGCGTCGAAGCTTGAGAGCGGCGGAACGGGCAGAGGTTCGACCTTGCGGCGGCGCGACGGCAGGTAGCCGCCGAGCGCGGCGCGCCGTTCGTGCAGATATTTGTATTCCTCGCTGCCTTCCGCGAATTTCAGGTATGGGATTTTCGACAGCTCCGCGTCCTGGATCGGGATCTGGAAGCGATCGCGGAACGCCAGCAGCGCGGAGTCGCCGAGCTTCTTGGCCTGATGGGCGATCATCTGGCCTTCGCCCGCGGCGCCCATGCCGTAGCCCTTGACGGTCTTGGCGAGGATGACCGTCGGCTGACCCTTGTGATCGCTTGCCGCCTTGTAGGCGGCATAGACTTTGATCGGGTCGTGTCCGCCGCGGGTCAGCGCCCAGATTTCGGCGTCGGTCCAGTCCTTGACCATCGCCTCCGTCTCGGGGTGGCGGCCGAAGAAGTTCTTGCGGATATAGGCGCCGTCCTTCGACTTGAAGTCCTGATATTCGCCGTCGACGCATTCGTCCATCAGCTGCCGGAGCTTGCCCTCGGAATCCTTGGCGAGCAGCGCGTCCCAGCCCGAGCCCCACAGGCACTTGATGACGTTCCAGCCGGCGCCGCGGAAGTCAGCCTCGAGTTCCTGCACGATTTTGCCATTGCCCCGGACCGGACCGTCGAGCCGCTGCAGATTGCAGTTGATGACGAACACCAGGTTGTCGAGCTTCTCGCGTCCAGCGAGCGAGATCGCGCCCAGCGACTCGGGCTCGTCCATCTCGCCGTCGCCGCAGAAGCACCAGACCTTGCGCGGCGCCGTGTCGGCAAGACCCCGGCCATGCAGGTAGCGCAGGAACCGCGCCTGGTAGATCGCCATCAGCGGCCCGAGTCCCATCGAGACGGTCGGGAACTGCCAGAAATCCGGCATCAGCCAAGGATGGGGATAGGACGAGAGACCCTTATGGCCGACCTCCTGGCGGAAGTTGATGAGCTGCTCATCGGTCAAGCGCCCCTCGAGATAGGCGCGCGCGTAAATCCCAGGCGAGCTGTGGCCCTGGAAGTAGATGAGGTCGCCGCCATGCGTCTCGTTGGCGGCATGCCAGAAGTGCATGAAACCGGTGTCGTAGAGCGTCGCCGCCGATTGGAAGCTCGCGATGTGCCCGCCGAGTTCCGACAATTCCTTGTTGGCCTTGACGACGATCGCCGCGGCGTTCCAACGCACATATCGGCGGATGTGCTGCTCGAGCGTGCGGTTGCCCGGATGCGGAGGCTGGGCCTCGGGCGGGATCGTGTTGACGTAAGAGGTGTTGGCGGCGAACGGCAGCTTCGCGCCCTTCCGCCGGGCGGAGCTGACGACCGAATCCAGGATTTCGTCGACCCTGCTCATTCCCTCGAAGGCCTCGACCGAATCCAGGGCGTCGAGCCACTCGTGGGTCTCGTCGGCTTGGTCCTTGACCCTGTCATCCATGGGGTCGCCCTCCCTTTCACTCATACGAAAGTCGCAGCGCTTCGCGTCAGTTTCTTCTCACGCGGCGGGCGAATTGGCAACGTCGCAAGTTGGACGGGTCATGCCGGATTCGCAATGCAATTGCCGAAGGGCGCCGGCAAAGCTGGAACTGGGCGCTGCGCCGTCTTAGCGTGGCGCGTCAATCCTTTCGGAGGCTTGGGCGCCGGTTTAGCGCCGGCCTTCGGAACGGCCGCTTTATTCGGGCGAGTTGCGAGCGGGGACGGCCGAGGTTGTGCAGGGAGAGAAGAAGATACACGTCATCTATCTGTTAATAAGAGGCGATTCCGGCGATGCGATATTATGCCTTAGAGTGTCCGGTTGGCGGCGCATTCCCGGAGGAGGCATTGGCTGGTCTCACGACGCACGTTCTCGACGTTACCCGGGGCGGACCGGCTCAGGGGGTGCGCGTTGAGCTCTACGAAATCAGTTCAGACGCGCCCCTGCGCATTCTGGCCGACGTCCTGACCAATGCCGACGGCAGAACCGACAAGCCGATCATCGCCGCGTCGGAGGCGCGCGCGGGCCGGTTCGAGCTTGTCTTTCACGTCGGCGACTATTTCCGCCGGCAAGGGCGCGCAAGTCGCCCAACCGCCGTTTCCTCGACCTGATCCCGATCCGCTTTGGGATCGCCGATCCGCAGTCGCACTACCACGTGCCATTGCTGGTCTCGCCGTGGAGCTATTCGACCTATCGGGGCAGCTAAGGGTCACAATCAATCGCCTGAGGCGCCAGAGATCGGCCGCCCTCGGGAATCTCTCCATAACGCGCAGCTCGGCGACGGCCGCGAAATCCCAGTTACTGAGGGACACCTTCAATAGCGAAAGCGCGGAATTTCGCGTATTTATCGCCGATCTTCCGCGCTTCCTTGTATTGCGCCGAATTGCGCCATGCCTGGACTGCTTCGAGACTATCGAACTGATTGATCGCGACGCGCGCGCCTGGCGGCGATCCGTCGAGGGTGACGAAATTTTGCCCGGCGGCGATGAGGCGGCCGCCTGACGCTTTTATCGAGGCCTGGGCAAGGGGGACGTAGTCCTTCTGGTATGCATCCAAATCAGCCGCCTCCACCTCGGTGACGACATAGACGGGCGCCCTGGCCGCCGCGTGGAGGCCCTGAACGGCGACAGCGCCGCTCGCAAAGCCCCCCAGCAAAACGAGCGCCGCAACAGATCGAGTTTTCATCGCTTCCCTCCACATTGCCGCCAACCCAACACAACCCACAGCAAGGACGACCACGCCAGAAGCGCTCGCTAGCCTGCATGGAACGGCTGCGTCCGGAACCGTTCCCGCGAGACGGGCATCGAGGGCTCTTCCACAGTTTCCGGCGCGGCCGCTTGCTCTTCCAGCATCGTTCGCAGAATCTCGAAACCCACGTTGAAATTCTTCTCCACCGTCGGCCAGACTTGCTCGTAGAACGGCAGGTCCTTCGGCTTCGGCTTGGCGACGCGGAACTCGAAATGCGTGCCGCCGTCGTCCCGCTCTTCGAACGCGTAGGTCATCAGGAATTTCGGGCGCGCCCGGAATCGGCAGAAGGGCGGTCTGGGTCACATAGTCGAACGGACGCCAGTCGAGGATGTCCTCGATGACAGCGTCCTTGCCGTGCAGGCAGTGGTTCTGCGTGCCGGCGCCGCGCCGGCCCTTAACAGCCTTTTCGACGACGCCATCGCTTCTCTGCCACCGGGAGTGATGCGCGGGCAGCGTGACATGTTCCCAGACCGCCGGCCGGGGCGCCGCAAAATCCCTCTCCATCACCGCGAAGGCGCCGGCGCGCTGAACCAGGTTGCGCGCAGTCTCGCTTTCCCGCGTCCACGCCTGCTCGAGGTCGCGGACCCAGCATTTCGTTTCGCCAATATGCTCGATCGCCTCGGTGTGCTCGACGAGGCCCTGCGCTTTCGCGTCGATCCCCATCGCCTGCACGCAGGCGTCGGAATAGAGCGCGTAGGCGCGCGCGCCAAACACTTTGCTGACGTCGTTCTTGAGCAGGCGATGGACCAGGATCACGTCCCGGCCGGCGAGTTCCTCGCGGCCCGACATTTTCTGCCGGATGAACTCGCCGTGGTGAACGACGAACTTGACGTCGAGGCTCTGCATGCGGCTGCAGGCTTGGCACTCGCAGCTGTTGGCCTGCTTGATGCTGCGGAGCCGCTTTCTGAATGTGAAATACGCCTGCTCGATCGAATCCTGGAGAAGGGACCCGTCGACCTTATCGGCGAGCGCGTAGACGAAGGCCGCATCGCCTTCGAACTTCGCGAGACGGAACGGCGGACGCAGCGCCCTGACCAGAGTGTCCATGATGTCGGCTATGATATCCTGGGCATGGTCGAGCTCGACGCCGGACACGAAGTGCGTGTAGCCAGAAATGTCCGCGATTGCGAAACAGGCCGATTCCGCCTTCGGAAGCATTGCGACGCTCTCCCATCCATCAGCAGAGGCGCTATGGCCCTCGCCTCGGGAACCCGTCCAACGCTAGCACGCGACAAGCGAATGCGCGAACGACTGCTGTCTCCAAATTGGGACCGCAATGGCCGCTTTCCGTAATGGCCGCTTCACGTCGCCGGTTTCGTCTATGTCTCCTGGGAGCGCGCCGCGCCTTCTTCCCCTCCGAGAACCAAGGCGACAGGGCGCATGAGTTTCTCAAGTCGGTTCACGGCGGCCCCGCGATCACGCTCGGCTTGATTCCGCCGGCGGGCGCGCATGGCGCCTTTTCTTATCGGATCGACAATGCGCCATAGCGAGGATGCCGAGGCCCGAGCGGCGCGCCATTGCGGGCGCTGGGTCGGGACCGTAAGCTAATCAGCGCGCCAAGGTCCCGAACAGGAGATGCGGATGCGAAGCAACTTATGCAGCCGTATGGCGGTTGGAGCGATCGGGGCGCTGCTGGTCGCGCTCGGCGGATCGGCGCAAGCGATGACCTGTTCGGAGCGGCTGCAGGTTTGCCAGGGCTATTGTGTCAAGAGCATGGGCGACACCCCCCGATGCCGCGCGAAGTGCCGCCAATTCCATCAGGAATGCATGGCGAGCGGCTGCTGGGAAAGCAAAGTCGTCGCGAAGCAATGCGGATTTGCGCCTCAGTAGCGACGATAGGTCTTGGCCAGCGCGCCCGCGCGGTTCAAGAGGCGCCGGATCACTGGTCAGAGATCGCAACGCCTGCATCGCGAAGGCGACCGGTCGACGTTCAGGCGGCCCGATCTCGCCCATTTGGATTCTTGATGGTCTGGATCGCCTCGAAGCCCTCGAACTCGGGATGACCGAGATAGAGCGGCTTGTTGGCGCCGGCGTCACGGTGGGCGGCGCGAAAATGCTCGGACTGCGTCCAGTCGGTGAACGCGGCTTTGCTCGCCCAGAGCGTGTGCGATGAATAGAGCACGTGATCGTCGCGTTCCGGTCCGCGCAGGAGATGGAACTCGAGAAATCCGGGCACGCGCTCGAGATGGCTGTCGCGCGACAGCCACACGTGTTCGAACGCGCTCTCGGCGCCCTTCATGACCTTGAAGCGATTCATGGCGATATACATGGCGATTTCCTTTTGAGCCGGGGCGACGCCGAGCGGCCAGCTCCCACCTTCTCTACGGCGGGATCAAGGTCAGAATGCGCGCCGGAAGCTGCAGCCCGCAAAATCAAGAACATCACGGCGGAAATCTCATACAGTTGGCAGGCGCCTTATGCTAGCGCGAGGGGGTTCGCAGAAAGCTGACAACGATGGGCAGGGCGAAGTCGTGACGCGCGGCAGGAAGACGGCGTGGATTTTTTTGGCGGTCGCCGGACTGACGGTTTCGACCGCGTTCGCGACCTTCGCGATCGGGCTAGACCGGATGGTGCTGTGGCAGGTCGTGCGCGCCTGCGTCGCCGACTTCAAGCTGACCGGAGCGCCCTTCCCATGCCTCGAAGTCGATCTTTCCGGCGGCGAGGAGCGCGGCCATGTCGTCCTGCGTCCGCCGCTGTCGGATGATACGATCCTGGTCCCGACGCGAAAGATCGTCGGAGTTGAGGATCCGTTCCTGCAGTCGCCGGGAGCGGCAAACTATTTCGACGCCGCATGGCGCGCGCGCAAATTTCTCAAGGGCGCAGGCGGACAGGCGCCGGAGCGCGACGCGATCGCGCTGGTCGTCAACTCAGCCGCTGTCAGGGGCCAGGACCAGCTTCACATCCACCTTGGCTGCCTCTTTCCATTCGCTCGGCGCACGCTCGCGGCCGCTGCGCCGAAGGTCCCGATGGGCGAGTGGACGCGGATCGGCGCGGTCGTTCCCCACACTATGTTCTGGGGATTTCGCATCCGGGGAACCGACCTTTCGAACGTCGAGCCGTTTCGGCTCGCCGCCGAGGCGCTTGCTGGCAAGACAAACGGACCGGGCGACCTGACGATCGCGGTCGCCGGGGTTCGCGTCGCGGACGACGACCAATTCCTGATCCTTGCCTCCTACGCGAAAGCGCCGGGCGCGTGGTGGCCGGTCGGCTCCGACGACCTCCTCGACGCGGCTTGCCCCGCAGGTCCTCGCCTCGCTGGCTGAGACGGCCATTTCAGCATCGGACCGGTTCAAATGCGGGTCACGGAGACCTGCGTTCGGCGAATGGCTGGGTTGCAAATGCTGGAATTGCAGGAAAACTCGGCCCGCGGGGCTTGCGGTCGCTGCACATCTTTATTATAAGCATGCTTATTATAAGCGTGACTGCGAAGAGACCATGCCCCTCACCCTCAGCCCAGCCCGCGAACTCGGCTTCGCCCTCAATGACGTCGCGCGCCTTCTGCGCACCTATTCGGACCAGCGTGCGCGCGAACTCAATATGACCCGCGCCCAATGGGCGGTGCTGTCGCGCCTGCAACGTTGCGAAGGCGTGAAACAGAGCGAGCTCGCCGATGCGCTCGATCTGGCGCCGATTACGCTTGGCCGGCTGATCGACAAATTGACCGCCGGCGGCTTTGTTGAGCGGCGCGACGACGCAACCGACCGGCGCGTCCACCGCCTTTACCTGACCGAGAAGGCGCAGCCGACGTTGAAGGCTCTCGGCGCCCTTGCCGAGGACGTGATGGGACGCGCGCTGAACGGACTCGATGAACCGGCCACCCGTTCGCTTCAGAACGGCCTCAGGACCATGAAAATCAATCTTAAGAATGAATTGCGCTTAGGAGTTTAAGTCGTGACTCAACCAAAGCCGGCCGCCGCTCGGGATATTGCGGCGCAGGATCTTCCCTCTCCTGGCCCGCAGCCGGCTCAGCCGCTGCAATTCGCGCCGGCGAAGACGCCGGGTCAGCCCGCGTCCCTGCGCCCGACCGCGCCGGCCCCTGTCGTCAAGCGCGGACGGATGGCCTCGATGCGGTCGTTCATGCTCGTGGTCGTTCCTCTCATCGCTTTGGCGCTTGGCTTCGGCTGGTGGCTGAACGGCGGCCGCTACGTCTCGACCGACAATTCGTACGTTGGCGCGGACAAGTCGCTGATCACGCCTCAGGTTACCGGCGCGATTGTCGCCGTTCATGTGGTCGAGGGGCAGAAAGTGAAGGTCGGCGATCCGCTGTTCGACATCGACCCCAAGCCCTATGAGATCGCCCTCGCCCTCGCCAAGGGCAAGCTCGAAGCGGCCAAAGTCGAATTCTCCAACCTGCAATCCGGGTATCTCAGCAACGTCGACCAGATCAAGATGGGCGAGGACGCAGTGCGCGTGCGCCAGGCCGACTTCGACCGCAAGAACGACCTCGCGATTTCGCGCTCCGGCACGGCCGCCGATCGCGACACTTCGATGGCCAACCTCATTCAGGCCAAGCAAATCCTCGAATTCGTCAAATGGCAGCAGGCGACCGTGAAGGTGAAGCTCGGCGGCGGCCCGGATACGAAGATCGACCAGTTCCCCGACTATATGCAGGCTGAAGCTGCGGTCGACGACGCGGAGCGCAACCTGCGCAACACCAAGGTGCTCGCTCCGATCGACGGCGTCGCGACGCAGGTGCCGGAGATCGAGCTCGGACGCGTGGCGGCCGCCGGCCAGCCGGTGTTCGCGATCGTCGCCAATACCGGGTTGTGGGTTGACGCCAATCCGAAGGAATCGGACCTGACCTACGTCCATGTCGGCCTGCCGGCGACGGTGAGCGTCGATACGTTCCCCGACCGGGAATGGAACGGGACGATCTGCTCGATTGCGCCGGCGACAGGGGCGCAGTTCGCAATTCTCCCGCCGCAGAACGCAAGCGGCAACTGGGTCAAGATCGTCCAGCGCGTGCCGCTTCGCTTCTGCTTCGGCCCGAAGGAGAACACGGCGGGCCTGCGCGCCGGGATGAGCGCCTACCTGACCATCGACACCGGGCGCACCCGCACGCTCTTGGGCGCGCTCGAAGGGCTCAAGCAGTGGGTGGTCGGTTACGTCGACACCCTCATGGGGGCGAGGACGGCCGTCATCAGATGAACGCGCCCGCGCCCGCCCCGCCGCTCTACGAGACCATCTCGCCGACGCTCAAGTGGCTCTTGACCGTCTGCATCATGATGGCGACCATCATGCAGGCGCTCGACACGACGATCGCCAACGTCGCCCTGCCCTATATGCAGGGTTCGCTGTCGACGACGCAGGATCAGATCAACTGGGTCCTGACCTCCTACATCGTCGCGGCCGCGATCATGACTTCTCCACTCGGCTGGATGGCGACGCGCGTCGGGCGCAAAAAACTGTTCATCGTCTGCACCGCGGGCTTCACTGTCGCCTCAATGCTGTGCGGCGTCGCGCTGTCGATCGAACAGATGGTGGCCTATCGCCTGCTCCAGGGCGTGTTCGGGGCGGCGCTCGTGCCGTTGAGCCAGGCAGTGATGCTCGACATCTTCCCGCCGGAGAAGCGCGGTTCGGCGATGGCGATCTGGGGCATGGGGGTGATGCTGGGCCCGATCATGGGCCCGACGCTTGGCGGCTGGCTCACCAACTCCTATTCCTGGCGCTGGGTGTTCTTCGTCAACCTGCCGTTCGGCATCCTCACCACCGTCGGCCTCTGGCTCTTCATGAGCGAGACGCCGACCCGCCGCGATGTGCCATTCTCCTGGTTCGGCTTCCTGAGCCTGTCGCTCGGCATCGGATCGTTGCAGATGATGCTCGACCGCGGCGAGCAGCTCGGCTGGTTCGAGTCCAACGAGATCATCATCGAGGCCATCCTTTCGGTCGTCGGCTTCTATTTCTTCCTCACCGACTGCCTGACGTCGCGGCGGCCGTTCATCAGCGTGCGCATCTTCCGCGACTGGAATTTCTCCATCGCCCTCGTCTTCATGTTTCTGGTCGGCGTCATTCTGCTCGCGACCATGGCGCTGATAACGCCGTTCATTCAGAACCTGCTCGGCTACCCTGTTCTCGCCAGCGGCTATCTGCTCGGCACGCGCGGCATCGGCACGTTCGTGGCGATGTTCCTGGTCGGGCGCCTGAGCGGCAAAGTCGACGCGCGGCTCCTCATCTTCATCGGCCTCGTACTGGCGTCGGGCTCGCTCTGGCTGATGGTCGGCTGGTCGCTCGACGTCTCCAGCCGCGCCATCGCGATCAACTCGATCGCCCAAGGGTTCGGCCTCGGCTTCATCTTCGTTCCGCTCAACACCATCGCATTCGCGAGCCTGCCGGGAGAATTGCGCACCGAAGGCGCGGCGCTGTGGACCCTCATCCGCAACATCGGCTCATCGGTCGGCATCTCGATCGTCATCGCCCGGCTGACCAGCATGATCACCCAGTTCCACAGCCAACTGGTCGAGCACGTGACGCCATTCAACGACGCCTTGCGAATGCCGAACGCCTCGATGCTGTCCGGGCACGGGTTGCCGAGCATGGCGATGCTCGAGGGGATGGTCAGCCAGCAGGCGGCGGCGATGGCCTATTCGAACGATTTCCTGTTCATGACCTTCATCTCGCTTTGCGCCTTCCCCTTGCTCATCCTCATCCGCTCGCCGAAGTCCGTGGCGGCCGGTGCCGCAAGGGAGGCGGCGGCGCACGCGGTGATGGATTAGGGCGTGGCTCGGCCGCGCAATCTCACAATCCGGTCGCCGCGAGACCGACGACAACCATCATCGCGACCCAGCCGAAATGCGCCCTCGGGTCGCCCAGGCGTTGCCGACAGCGGCGAGGCCAAACGTCGCGATGCTCACGGCGATGATCCAGGTTCGAGCCTCCGCTCCAAGGCTCGGCGCCGCGATCAGGAGAATCGCAAGGCTCATCCAGGCGACCGTGCTGCATTGCCACACCATGCGCAGCAGCCATCGGGCGCGCGCGGGCTCGATGCGCAGACGAGGGAAGACCTTCCTCTCCCCGATAACCCCATGCGCGATCGATGTCGCGAGGGCGACGATTTCAGCCAACTGGACGAGGAGACTGTGCATTGCGCATTTCCATACAGTTGTGTATGGAAAGCGGTATCATCTCGCTTCTCGAACGTCAATACAGCAGTGTATGGAAAATACGCGAGAAACGCCCGCAGTGAGACGCTGTTGGAAATGACCAGCGCCGTCATCGCGAGCGCCAGCGAAGCGATCCAGCGATGAAGCGTGGCGGCGATGGCCCTGGATCGCCGCGTCGCCATAGGGCGTCGAGAGACGCCCGTCTCCGACGGGCTATGGCTCCTCGCGATGACGATCCCCTTACGACGCGTCGCATCCTCGGCCCGGCGGAGTGGGTGAACGCCGGGCTCAAGGCGCTCGCCAAGTCAGGTTTCTCGGCGCTCAAAGCGGACACGCTGGCCAAAGAGCTCGGCGTCTCTCGCGGCAGCTTCTACTGGCACTTCGCCGACGTAGCGGCTTTCCACGCGGCGGTGCTCCAACGCTGGCGCGAGGTGGCGCTCGAGACCATCATTGCGGAGCTCGAAGACGACCGCGGACGATCGTCTCGAAGCGCTTCTCCATCGCGCCTTTGTGTCCGGCACGCGCCTCGAGCGAGCGGTGCGCGCCTGGGCGACGGCCGATCCGCGGGCCGCCGCGGCGGTGGAGGCGGTCGACGTGGAGCGAACGCGTTATCTGGGCAAACTGGCGATCGAAGCCGGGGTTCACCCGAACATAGCCGAGACGCGCGCTCGGATCATGAACTGGGTCTATCTCGGGTTTGCGCTCTCGCCGAACAAGCCGGACGACGATGCCTTGAGGCTCGTCATCGCCGACCTGTCGCAACTCGCACGGCTGAGGGGCGGGGAAGCGCCGAGGAGGCCGCAGGCGACTGCGAAAGCCGCGCGCCGAAAAACCCGTTCGTGAGACGTCTCGCCAATTGTTATCCGAGAGGCCGGGTCGTCCGGCCTTCGGCCAGCCGTTGCGCCGCCTGTGGATCATGCGCCGGCAGATAGATCGTCGGACGCGTGGCGACGAACGCCTTGATCGCGCGCAAGGTGGAAAGCGCTTCCGTCTCGTCGGCGCTGACGCCGTCGATCCGTTCGGCGAGCATCGTCTCCTCGTTGTAAGACGCGTCCCCGGCGATGAAGATCGCCGCGTCGCCATCCTCGACGACAACCGACAGATGATCGGGAGTGTGGCCTGGCGTGGCGACGACGATGACCGCGCCGTCGGCGGTCAGGCGCCTGGAGCGCGCGAATGGCCCGTAGGCCCCATCGCCGAGCGTGAGCGGTTTTGGATCGAAGCTCCTGGGCCAGCGCTGCGGCAGGTAGCCGCGAATCCGCCCCGCGATCCCCGAGGCGGTCGCAAGCTCGCCGGGGCTGACCAGAATTTCGCTCCTCGGAAGCGCCGCGAGCCCCGCGTCGTGATCAATATGCAGGTGGGTCAGGACGATCCGCTTGACGTCAGCCGCGTCGATACCGATCGCTCTCAACTTCGGTCCAGCCTCCTCCTCCGGCTCGATGTCGAAGCGCACCGCCAGCCGGAAATAGGGATGCCAGCGCGGCAAGCGCTTGAGGCTCGCGGAAGCGCCCGTGTCGACGAGAATGACGCCGTCGCGATGCTCGATTGCGTAGATGAGGGTCGGCAGCCAGGGCGACCATTGCGCGTCGATCAACGGCGCGATGCGGCGCTGAAGGCCGTGGCCGCGTCCAAGGATCTGGCTCGCCTTGATCTGCACCCGGCCGGTCTCGATGGCGTGAACGCGCATGACGTCGGTCCGATTTCGAGGCCAGGCTCAACGCTTTCCGATGCGCCCAAGATGGGTGTCGCCGAACCCGCTTGCGTATTTGAGGCCGTAGCCGAGCAGGCGGTCAAAGCCGATATGCGCAATCCAGATGAGGCTCAGCGCATATGCGATCGGCGCGCCGAACAAGAGCCCGAAAAGCGCAAGCGGCAAAGCAAGCGCGTAGGTATGCGCGAAATCGTAAGCCGCGGCTCCCGCTTTCGGCCCGGCGAGATAGGCAAGCATCGCGAGGTCCGGAGCGAGAAACAAGAGCGCAAACCAAGGCCGGCCGAAGCCGGCGTGAAAGTAAAGCAGGGCAGCCGCGGAAAACGCGGCCGCGCCCTCGAGCCGCAAAACCGCCCGCACCCCGCCTGACGCGAATCCCGAGGCGGCTTGTGGCGAGGCATGCGGACCGGCGAAGGCGATTTTCGAAAGGATCGCAGCCATTGGAGCCTCCTCGATCTCGCCGCCGGAAAAGCCCGCGCCTGCGATGAACGGCGTGGATACCGCGTTCCTTTGCTCTGCGGAATTGCTTGTTGCTCCCGATCGCTGCGCGCCTTTCGCGAGGTCGCGATTTGAGCCTCAGTGGCCCCGCTCGACGGCTCGGCCTCGCCCAGCCGACGGCCGTCGCGCCTATCGACGCGCTCGGCGTCAGGCGAATAAACCATTTTGCTTTGAGTTTGATCCGTCGCTCACCCGCGCTCGATTCTGAAAAAATGACATTTTATTGCCAGTCGAACGAATATATTCTACAATTCAGAATGCGCCGCGCCCGGAGCGGTCCCAATTCGCGAAAGAGATAAGTCACGCATGTGGATCGTTGAAAAGCGAATTGTCGCGCAAACGTCATCCGGCCGTCCGGCCCCGACTAAGCGCTTGGGATCGCCCAAATCCGCAATGGCGGCCCATTGCGAAAAGTTGGCGTGGCTTTGGGGTCGGCGCCGCATCCGTTTGGGCTCGGCGCCGTGGCCGCTTGGGATTGGTTTGTTGAATGATCTGCGCCGATTCGAACGAAATCCAACTCTCGATGCCCGACGACTTAAGGTTTCCGCGCGGCGAAAATCCCGCTTCCGAGGTAATTGGTTCCGGTCAAGCTGATCGAGCCGCCCATCTCGCCGTAGAGCGGCGTCAAGTTTGTAGCTCCGCCCTGGAAAAAGGAGCCCGCCAGGGTCGCGGTCCGCGCCCCGATATTGCCGGTCAGCGTGCCTGCGAAAAGTGCGGTCGCGGGGGTCAAAGTGACCGTGCCCCCATAGTTCGTTCCGTCGAGGCCGCTGATCGAAACAGCGCCAGTTCGGGCCCCGAAATTGACCGTGTTGGAAAACGCGCCCGCTGCGAGATAGCTGCCGATCCAAGCGGGCGACGCGATGCTGGCGATCGCATGGCCGGTATAGGTGGCGCTGCCGGTCGTCGGAATGCTCGCGGCCGCCGCCGGAACGCCTGCGACCCAGAGGAGCAAGTTGCCCTGATCCTCGAAAACGAGTTGGTCGCTGGCGTTGTCGGCGCCGTTGAAGACGTTCCAGAACCCCCATTGGGTCAACTCGCACTGGCAGGGCTGGACGGCGGCTGACGAAATTGACGTTAAGAACGTAGCTGTATTGGCGCCGACGCTGTTGGCCGTCACCATCAATTGATTTTCATAACCCCCGATCGCCGACAGGGCCGTGCCATTGCGCGTGGAGAGCGGCGTGTTGGCCCCGTTGTTGAAGACGGTCGCGCCCCGTCCGGCAAAATTCGTCGGATTGACATAGGCGCCGCGCGCCGTATTCAGCCCGCTGTAACCGTCCGCACTCTCGCTTCCGAATACATAGGTAGAGGTCGACAGGCCGCCGGCGGGCGCATTGACGCTCGCGACGTTGAAGACTGCGAGCATCTCGCTCGAATTGCCCGGCAGATAGATGCTCACGTCACCAGGTTTCCCGCTGAAGTTGGTGACGACATATGGCTGCGTGTAATTCAAAAAAGGCGGCGTGGCGCCGCCGGACGCTGTCACCATCATTCCGCCGACATAGCCTTGCAGCGTCAGGTTCGGATGGTTGTTGGCCGAGAGCGTCGGGGTCGCTGTTGTTATAGGATTGAAAGTATAGTTCGAACCCGCAGGGTAGACAAAATTGAA
>CAWIUD010000019.1:0-63609 GCA_963839185.1 uncultured Alphaproteobacteria bacterium
TTCTTCTTGCCGCCGCTTCAGTTACGTATTGCTCGACCGTCTTCGAGCCCTCATCCTTGACGTAGCGCAGGCACGCCAGCGTGTCCGCCGTCTCGCCCGATTGCGAGATGACGATCGTCAGCCCGCCCCTGTCGACCGGCGCCTCGCGGTAGCGGTATTCGGAGGCGACGTCGATCTCGACTGGAAGCCTTGCGAATCGCTCGATCCAATATTTTCCGATGAGGCCGGCCATATAGGCCGTGCCGCAGCCGACGATCGAGACGCGCGACAGCGTGCTCGGATCGACCGGCCAGGCGAAAGGCCTAAGCCGCATCGCGGCCATGTCGACGTAGTGGGCGAGCGTATGGCCGACGACTTCCGGCTGTTCGTGGATCTCCTTGGCCATGAAGTGCCGATAGTTGCCTTTTTCCGCGAGCAGGCTTCCGGCCGGACTGCGCTGGATGCGCCGCTTGACCGGCTTGCCGGATGGGTCGCGGATGTCGGCGCCTTCGCGCGTGAGCGCCACCCAGTCGCCATCCTCGAGATAGGCGACGCGATCGGTGAATGGCGCAAGCGCCAACGCATCGGAGCCGAGGTACATCCCGTCGTCGCCGTAGCCGATCGCGAGCGGCGCGCCCCGCCTGGCCCCGATCAGCAGATTTCTTCGCCCTCGAACAGGTAGACGAGCGCGAAGGCGCCCCGGAGGCGTCCAAGCGCCGCATGCACCGCCTGCTGCGGCGTTTTGCCGCGCACGAGTTCGTCCTCGACCACGAACGCGGCGATTTCCGAATCGGTCTCGGTTGCGAATCGGTGGCCTTTGGCGGCCAGTTCCTCACGCAACGCCCTGAAGTTCTCGATGATGCCGTTATGCACGACGGCGAGTTTGGGCGAAGCGTGCGGATGGGCGTTGGTCTCGGTCGGCTTGCCGTGGGTCGCCCAGCGGGTGTGGCCGACGCCGATCGCGCCGGCAAGCGGATGCGCGGCGAGTTTGGCTTCCAGATTTTTGAGTTTGCCCTCGGCGCGGCGCCGCGCGAGCTTTCCATTCTCGAGCGTCGCGATACCCGCCGAAATCGTAGCCCGATATTCGAGACGCTTGAGAGCTTCGACGATCGCCCCCGCGACCGGCCCCGGCCCCAACACCCCGACAATGCCGCACATTGGCTTTCGACCCCCGCGCACAATCCCGAATCGAACGGCCGACAGCGTTAGGCCAGCAGGCCTTCCGCCCACAAGTCACATTCGATGAAAGATTGTGAAGCGGGGCCGCATTACGCGGTGGCGGCTGCAGATTGCGCGGCCGGTCCGCTGGTTTACCAATCGAACCTGCCGATGGATGCGTCGGCGACACGGAGAAAGCGGCGTGCGCCGCGATAGTCGGGCAGTGCGAGTCCGGGCGCGCCGCTCGGATCATCCGGGCCTTGCGGGGTTTCGCTCGCACCGGCGGCGGTCGTCGTCGCGCTGTCGCTGCATCCGGCAAGTCGTCCGGCCTGCCCTATGGTCAGGCGCTCGCCGCGGCTGGACAGGCGGCGCGCCGCCGCCTCGATCGCCGCTGAGCTCAAAGCGACCTTCGGCGGCCAACGCTGGCTTCTGCACTCAGGCGACCCACGAAGGGCGCGACCATTCGCCGCTCTCGCCCGCGGGCGATTGCTGCGACCAATGTCCGCTCTGCCGCTTCGCCGCCCAAGCTGTGGCGTATTGCGCCCGAGCCCTCGCCCTGCCGGAAAACTTGGCGACACGGCAGCGCGATCGGCGCTGCGCCTGAATTCCTCGCCCTTTTCGCCTCTCGGGCCGAACGAACCGCGCCCGGGCCCCGCCCCTCGACGTCTGACGATTGTCCGCCCGCCGCGCCCCCGGGCGCGCGCCGCTTTCCCTCAGACCCGAGGAACTCCTCTCATGCCTTTCTCTCCTATCCGTTTGCGCGGCGGGCGCGCTCGCCGGCGCGGGCGCGCTTTTGTGGCTCCGCCCGCCTATCCTCACGCCGTTTGCGGCGCCCGCATCTTCCCAGCCACGCTCGCCATCGACGATCCAGGCGTTCTGGACGAGCTCACGCTGCCGACCGTCAGCTATGTTCCCTTCAACTCCGACGGCGCCCACGAGTGGGACGCGAGCTTCAGCTGGACCAAGACGATCACCCCGGGCCTCAGCGTGGTGATCGGCTCCGGACCGACATGGGAGCACCCGGGCGGCTACGGCTGGAACGCGCTCGACACCGAGCTGCAGTGGCAGGCGCTGTGCATTCCGGACGCGGAGTTCATGTTCAAGGTCGGCTTCGACATATCCTGGGCAGGAACCGGCACGGGAATTCTGGCGGGCTCCGGCGGGCAAAACACTTACTCTCCACTGGTGGACTTTGGTCTCGGCTTCGGAACGCTGCCGCCCGCTCTCAAATACTTGCGCCCGTTCGCCATCACCGGCGAATTCAGCACGACCTCCCCGGGTCAGGATTGGACGGCGGGCATCCCGAATGTGTCGACGTTCAACTGGGGGTTCACCCTCCAATACAGCCTGCCATACTTCAACACGCAGTTGGCTGCGATCGACAACGACTTCGTCAAGCATCTGGTCCCGGTCGCCGAGTTCGCTTTTCAGACCCGATTCACAATGGCGCGGCCGCCGGCGCGCTGACGACCGGGTACTTCCAGCCCGGCGTCATCTACGAAGCCGACAAATGGCAGATCGCCCTCGAGGCGATGGTCCCGATGACGGGCGCAACCGGTCACGGCGTCGGCTTGATCGGCTCACTTGATTTCTATCTCGACGACATCCCCAACAGAATCGACGAACCGATCTTCCCTCACGGACTTGGCATAGCGCCAGGAATCTGACCCAAGGAGTCTAACCCCATGCGCGCTTTCTCTCTAAGAATCCCCATATCTCTTGTCTTCGCGCTCATCCCTGCCCAGGCTTTCGCCCACGCCCAACTCGAGAAGGCGACGCCGGCGGTCGGCGGCACGGTCGCTTCGGCGAGTGAAATCCGTCTCGAATTCAGCGAGGGCGTCGAGCCCCGATATTCAGGGGTCTCGCTGACCGGGCCGGGCGGCGCCAATGTGCAACTCGGCCATCCGAGAATGGAAGGAGCGACAAGACCGTGCTCTCGTGCCGATCGCCAAAGCGTTTGCCCCCGGCGCCTATACAGTGCATTGGCAGGCGGTGTCGGTCGACACCCATCACACCCAGGGCGACTTCAGATTCACCGTGAAGCCATGAGCGCCCGCGCGCGAGCAACGTCAGAGACAAACAGTCAGCAAGCGGGAAAGGACCAACTATGAGGCGTTTTCTCTCTAACCCTCGCAATCGCCTTCGCAGCCGGCGCGACGCCCGCGTTCGCGCAGGAATTCAAGGCCGGCGACATCGCGGTCGAAAAGCCGTGGGCGCGAGCGACCCCGAAGGGCGCCGAGGTGGCCGCGGCTATCTTGTCATCCGCAACGCCGGCGCCGCCCCGGACCGCCTGACTGGAGGCAGCGCGGATTTCGCCACGGTCGAGATCCATGAGACGAAATCGGACGGCGGCGTCACACAAATGCGCGAACTGAAGGACGGTCTCAACGTTCCCGCGCACGGCTCGGTCGGGCTTTCCCCGGGGGGCACTCATCTGATGTTCACCCACCTCGCCCATCCGCTGATCAAGGGCGAGGCGGTCAAAGCGACGCTCACCTTCGAACATGCCGGGCCGGTCGAAGTCGAGTTCAAAGTGATGGGCGTCGGAGCCTCCGGCGGCGGCATGAGCGGCGGCGGCATGGGCGGCATGAAGATGTGACGGACCGGATGCGGGCGAGAAGCGGCGCCCGCTCGCGCGGGCGGCGGCGCCATTGAGGCTCGTATCTCCCTCTTCGCACCTCCGTTCTTTCGACGAAATCGACCTCGGATGTTCGCACTCGTCATTTGCCGCTTCGCGCATTTCATGGCCGCGATGCTGACCTTTGGCGTGAGCGCTTATCTCTGGCTGTATGCGCCCGCCGGGATCAGGCGCGCGCTGTCGCCGTCGGTCTGGCGCCTCACGTTATGCGCGGCTCTCATCGCATTGATAACCGCGGTCCTTTGGCTCGCGCTGGAATCGGCTTTGATGGCCGACGACCGGAGCGCCGCGCTCGATCCCGGCATGATCGAGGCAGTCCTGTTCGACACTGCCTTTGGGTATGCATGGCTCATCCATCTCGCTTTCGCAGCCGCGCTTGTCGCAGCCGTTGCGTTCGGCCCGCGCAATCGCTGGGCGCCGACCTGCGATCCTGTCCGCGGGCCTGCTCGCGAGCCTGGGCTTGGTCGGCCACGCCGCGATGCAGACCGGCGCGGTGGGCGCCCTGCATCGCGCCAACCACGCCCTGCATCTGCTGGCCACAGGCGCTTGGATCGGCGGCCTCATTCCGTTTGCGATGTGCCTCGCGGCCTATCAGAAAGACGATCTGCGGCGGGATGCGATCCGCGCGATGATCGGGTTTTCCTTCTGGGGCCAATTCATTGTCGCGGCGGTCGTTCTCACCGGCGCAGTCAATATTGCGCTAACCTCCGGGCGGCCGCCGATACCGCCGACGACGCCTTATCGCGCCCTCCTCGACGCGAAAATCGCCCTCGTCGCAGCGATGATCTTGTTTGCAGTCTGTAATCGTTACTATCTGTCGCCAAGGCTCAGGCCCGGCGCCCCAGCTCTTGCGGCGCTGCGCGCCACGAGCGCGCTCGAAGTGGCGCTCGGGACCATCGTCGTCGCTCTCGTCAGCGTCTTCGCCCTTCTCGACCCGGCGTGAGGCGCCAATGCCCCACGGCGCGACCAGAACGCGGGCGGTTCGGTTTTTGCGGCCATAATTTCCGCCCGATTGTCGCGAAGAAGTCGGCGTTCCTCGGTTTAACCGGAGCCCAACGTGGCCCTTCCCCTTCAAGCGCGCCGGCGCTATCGGCCCGCTTTGCTGCGTTTTGGCGCTCCTTGGCGCCAGCGCCGCCAGCGCGGAGCAGGTGTATCCCGGCTGCGCCGTTCCCGCCGCGGCGCCCAAACACCTCTTCTACATCGACCCGGTGAACGGCAGCGCCGACGGCGACGGTTCGAAATCCCGCCCGTGGAACTCACTGCAGGCAGTGTTCGCCCCTGTTGGCAAGGCGAGCCCACTGCTGTCGACCATGCCCTATCCTCACCTTTCAGACGATAAGAAGCGCGTCATGACCCCGAATCCCGACGCTCCGATCAAGCCGGGGGACGCTATCGAATTGATGAGCGGCAACTACGGCGACCTGCTCGTTCACCTGTTTGCAAACGCAATCGACAATTCCGACTTCGTGACGATCGAGGCCGCTCCCGGCCAGACGCCGGTCATGACCCTGCTTTACGTGAGCGGAACCAACAAGTGGCGCTTCAGAGGACTTGAAGATTCAAGCCCTCAAGAAAGATTGGAAGCCTTTGGTGTTGGTTGGCCCCGACGACGTAAACCCGGTTCAGGACATCATTTTGGATGGCCTGTCGATCTCGGCCCAGGATGATGTCGGCCCGTGGTCGCAGGAGGAATGGCGGAAGCAGGGGCGCGACGGCCTCAGGATCGCCGGGCTCGATCGGGCGACGTGCACCACTGTCATCAATACGAAAATCTTCAACGTGAACAGTGGCGTAGGCCTCGGCGGCAATCGGACTCTATTCACCGGCAACGTCATCAACAATTTCGGCGACGATGCGCTTGATTACTACGCCAGCGACCTCATCATCACCCACAACACGATCACCAACAACAACGACATTGGCGACAACAATCATGAAGACGCAATGCAGGGACAGTTCGGTAAAAGGATTCCGGGCGTGCCCTCCAACCAGTACAACAACATCCTCATCGACAGCAACGTTGTCATTCGGCAGACCGATCCCAACCTAAGATTTCCGACATATCTCCAGGGCATCGACGCCTTTGACGATGACTGGCACAACGTCACCGTCAGCAACAACCTGATCGTCACCTCCGCCTGCTGGGGCATCACCTATGGGAGCTTGCATGGCGGCAAGATCGTCAACAACACGGTCCTCGCCGACAACCTCTTGCCAATGCCCGGCGACTGCAAGCCGATCATCAACGTCGCCGACAAGACTCACGAAGGCTCGTCATCGAATGACGTGGTCATTCGCAACAACATCGCCAACGGCTTCAGCATCGACAACCGCGACAGCAATATGGTCATGGATCATAACGTGTGCGCGACGATCAAGGGGTATTGCAGGATTCTCTCCTATATCGGCGGCAAGCCGCAGTGGAATGTGGTGAAGCCGGGGTTTCATGGCGATCACGACCTGATCGACGAACAAGGCGCCGAGACCGAATTCATGAATTTCGATCCCGCCAAACTGGTTTATGACCTGCGGCTCAAGCCGCGAGCGCAGGCGATCGGGGTCGGCAGCCCGGCTGAGGCGCCAAAGCTCGACATCCGCGGCGACGTCCGGGGCAGTCCGGTCGACGCCGGCGCCTATGATCACAACCCAGAAGCGGCCGCGGCGAAATAAGGGCAAGCAAGGCCTCCGACGTCGCGCTCCTCGCGCAGCAGAGCGGCGACAGCGAAGACAGCAGGCCGCTCAGCTTTTCTTGTGCCTGGCGCGGAACGCCTTCGCCCAGCCGGCCCTTGTTTCCTGCCGGCCGCGGGCGACCGCGAGGGCGTCGGACGCGACCGGCTTGGTGATGACCGAGCCAGAACCGACATAGGCCCCGTCGCCGATCGTCACAGGCGCGACCAGCGCGGAGTTCGAGCCGATGAAAGCGCCGGCGCCGATGTCGGTCCGGTGCTTGGAGAAGCCGTCATAGTTGCAGGTGATCGTGCCGGCGCCGATGTTGGCGTTCGCCCCGACGCGCGCGTCGCCGATGTAGCTCAAATGGCTGACCTTGGCGCCCGCTTCGATCGACGCCTGCTTGACCTCGACGAAATTGCCGACTTTCGCCTTGGCGCCGATATCCGCGCCCGGCCGCAACCGCGCAAACGGTCCAACCGACGCTCCGCTCGCGACGCGCGCGCCTTCAAGGTGCGAGAAGGCATGGACGGTCGCGCCATCCTCGATCGTGACCCCGGGGCCGATGACCACATGCGGCTCGATCAGGACGTCGCGGCCAATCCTGGCGTCCGACGACAGGAACACCGTGTCGGGCGCGACAGAGTCGCGCCCTCCATCATCGCGCGCCGCCGCAGCCGCTCCTGTAAGGCCGCCTCCGCGGCGGCAAGCTGAACGCGGTCATTGACGCCCATGACCTCCGTCTCGTCAGCGACAAGGATCCGCGCCGTGAGGCTGCGCGCGGCGGCGATCTCGACAACGTCGGTCAGATAATATTCGTTCTGGGCGTTGTCCGGCTTGACCGCGTCGAGAAGCTTCAGCGCCTCGGCGCCGCTCAAGGCGATGGGCCCTGCATTGCAAAGCGGCGCGGCTCTCTCCTCGTCGGTTGCGTCCTTGTGCTCGCGAATCGCAACCAGGCGCCCGTCACGCTCGACGAGACGGCCGTAGCCGGCCGGATCGGCGGGCCGAAATCCAAGCGCGACCAGGCCCGCGCCTTCCGCAAGACCGTCGCGCATGGCGGCGAGCGTAACGCCCTTGATGAGCGGAATATCCGCGTAGGTGATCAGAATGTCGTCGTAGCCGCGCGCGAGCGCCTCGCGGGCCGCGAGAACGGCGTGCGCGGTGCCCCTTCGCTCGCTCTGAACCTGGATTTCGGCGCCCGGCGCAACCCTGAGCGCCTCGGCCGCAACGTCGCCGCGGCCCGGTCCGATCACCACGACGATATCCTGCGTTCCCGCTTCGCCGACGGCCGAGAGGGCGTGCCCGAGCATCGAGCGGCCGGCGATCTCGTGCAGGACTTTGGGGCGCGTCGAGCGCATGCGCACGCCCTCGCCGGCGGCGAGCACGATGGTCAAACAACGGCGCGCGTCGGCGCTCATGGCTCATGCTTTCTTTTCAAGGCGCATCCGGTCGCGAGCGGATTCCTCGAAGCGAACTCGATCGCCATGCGCGGACGAGTTCCCACCGATAACCCATGGCCAACAAAGCGCAATTTTCACGATCTCGCAAAATGCGCCTCGCTGCGCCGCAAAAAACGATATACAACTTGAGGGCCAAGGATGGAACGCGCCGGGATCGCCACGCGTTTTTTCTTCCTAACCGGCTGATTTTTCATTTGATCGGGGATTGGGTCGAATCGGTCCGCCGCGAGCGGTCCCGATCCGGCGGCGGGCGAACGAAGACACCAATGGCGGACAGGCAGCGTCGCGAGTTCTTACGGCTGGCCGCAAGCGGAGCGGTTGCGGCTGCGCTCAGCCGGTCCGGCCCGCCTCCTGCTTCAGCCGAGCCGCTCGGACAGCCCGTTCCCTTCGCCGCAGACACGGTCGTGAAGAGGGCGATCGATCTGGCGCTCAAGCCTTACAAGGAGCCTGAAGCGCCGCTCCCCAGCCTCTTCGCCAACCTTACCTTCGAGCAATACGCGTCGATCCGCCGCGTGCCGGACACGGCAATCTGGAGCAACGAGAAGCTCGGATTTTCGCTCGAGCCGCTGCACCGGGGATTCGTCTATACGACGCCGATCGGCATCAACATCATCGACAATGGAGTCTCCCAGAAGGTGATCTACAAATCGGCTGATTTCGACTTCGGGAAGCTTCAGCCGCCGGCCCCTTTGGGAGATCTCGGCTTTTCCGGTTTGCGCATCCTGAAGGCTTCCGACCAGGGATTCGAGGATACCGCGATCTTCCAGGGCGCGAGCTTCTTCCGCGCGCGGGCCCGCGGCCAGGCTTTTGGCGTGACCGCGCGGGGCCTATCCATTCGAACCGGCGACGAGCCGGGCGAGGAATTTCCGTTGTTTCGCGAGTTCTGGATCGAGAAGCCCAAGGCCGCGGCGGATACGCTGACCATCCACGCGCTGCTCGAATTCCACGAGCGTGACCGGCGCCTTTCGCTTCACTTTGCGCCCCCTCGAAACGACCATCATCGACACCGAGATGACGCTGATTGCGCGCACCGCGACGGACAAGCTGGGATTCGGCGCTGCGGCTACGGCCTATCTGTTCAGCGGCCTCGATCATCGCCACGCCGACGACGTTCGCGCAGGCGTCTACGAATCGACGGGGCTGCAAATACTCGCCGGAACCGGCGAGTGGTTGTGGCGCCCGGTCTCCAATCGCGAAACCTTGCAGATTTCAGCTTTCTCCGATGTCAATCCGCGCGGGTTCGGGCTTCTGCAGCGCAGCCGGACGTTCGACGCGTTCTACGATGACGATACGCACTGGGAACTCAAGCCGTCGCTCTGGATCGAGCCGATCGGCGACTGGGGCGAAGGCGATCTACGCCTCCTCGAGATCCCGACCGCCTCGGAGTCCAACGGCAACGTGATCGCGCAATGGCGTCCCAAGACGGGAATGGCGGCCGGAACGAGCCTGTCGATCGCCTACCGGCAATTCTGGTGCTGGTCGCCGCCCTCGAAACCTCCGCTTGCGATCTGCGTTTCATCGCGAAGCGGCAAGATCGGAAGTCGCCAGCGCTTTGCGGTCGAGATGGCGGGCGACCTGTTCGCCGACCCGGAGAAGGCCGCGGCGGCCACCGCGGACGTCCACGCTTCGCCTGGTAAGATTGTCTCGGTCCGGCTCTTTCCTTACAAAGAGAGACATTCGGTGCGCGTCGTCTTCGACCTTGATCCGGGATCGGAAACCTATTCTGAGCTTCGCCTGACCCTCAGCGTGGACAAGCAGCCCGCCAGCGAGACATGGCTCTACCGATGGACGGCTTGACGCTAATGTCGGCCGACGCGCGGCCTCGCGATTTGGGAGCGTCCCTCGGGGCCTCCATGCCCGGCTTGGCGCCGCTCGCCATGCCGAAACAGTCATTCCGGCGGTTCTCCCGCAGCGACCGGCGCCCGCTCGTCGATCCCGACGCCGCGAGGGCGCCTATTCTGACCCGTTTCATCGTTTTTGGCGGCGCCTTCGCCTTGACCGCCTATGGCGCCTATCAAATGATCAAGGTTGTCGGAGTTGGCACGACCACCGCGCTCGAGTGGATCATGGTCGTCCTTTTCGTCCTCACATTCTCCTGGGTGACGCTCTCGTTTACGACGAGCGTCGTCGGCTTCATCTGGCTCCTTGCGCATTGGCGCCGCCGCGAGCCGCGGCAGACGCTATGCGAGAGGACCGCGGTCGTCATGCCGATCTACAATGAGGCGCCGTCGCGGGTGTTCGGGGCGATGCAGGCCATCGTCGAGGACGTCGACCGAACAGGCCAGGGGCAAGCGTTCGACTTCTTCCTGCTCTCGGACACCACCGACGCCAACATCTGGATCGCGGAGGAGCGTGCTTTCACCGCGATGCGCGAGCGCCTTCCGCAGGCGCGAGTCTATTATCGGCGGCGGCGCAAGAATTTGAGCCGCAAGGCCGGCAATGTCGCCGACTTCGTCACCCACTGGGGCGGCCACTATCCACACATGGTGGTGCTCGACGCCGATAGCGTGATGACCGGCGAGGCGATTGTCGGACTGGCCGCGGCGATGGAGGCGGACCCGGACGCCGGCATCATCCAGAGCCTGCCCCTGATCATCAATCGCAACACGATGTTTGCGCGCCTGCAGCAGTTCGCCGCGCGTGTCGCGGGACCGGTGATCGGGGCGGGCCTGACCGCGTGGATGGGGCGCGACGGCAACTACTGGGGCCATAACGCGATCATCCGCACGCGCGCTTTCGCCGATCATTGCGGGCTCCCGGATCTGCCGGGCAGACCGCCGCTCGGGGGTCATATCCTCAGTCATGATTTCATCGAGGCGGCGCTCATCCGGCGGGCGGGCTACACGGTCTACATGCTGCCCATCCTCGGCGGCTCGTATGAGGAAAGCCCTCCTTCGCTGATCGATCTTGCAACCCGCGACCGGCGCTGGTGCCAGGGCAATCTCCAGCACGCCCGGATTATCGGCGCGAAGGGCTTCACGCTGGCCACAAGGCAGCATTTGGCGCACGGCATCATGGGCTATCTCGCTTCGCCCTTATGGATGGCGCAATTGTTGGTCGGCATCGTGCTGGTGCTGCAATCGCACTACATTCGGCCCGAATATTTCACCGCCGAATTCTCGCTGTTTCCCGCCTGGCCGCGATTCGACTACGAGCGCGCGCTGCAACTCTTCGAGCTCACCATCGCCATCCTGCTCGCGCCCAAGTTTCTCGGCCTCGTCATCGCACTCTTGGACGGCAAGACCCGGGCCGGCTCGGGCGGCGCGGTCGGACTGATCGCCTCGACGATCGTCGAAATCCTCATATCCGCCGCGCTGGCCCCGATCATGATGCTGATTCAGTCGGGGTCGGTAGCGCAGATCTTGTCGGGACGGGACACCGGCTGGAATCCGCAGCGGCGCGACGACGGATCGATACCCCTGCACAGCATCGCGCGTCGCCACCGGTCGCACGCCTTGCTCGGGGTGATCACCCTGTTCGCGGCGGCGCTCATTTCACCGTCCCTGGTCATCTGGATGTCGCCGACCATCGCAGGTCTCATCCTGTCGATTCCCGCTCTCCTGGGCGAGCGGGCAATTGTGGCTCGGCCTCGGCATGCGCCGCATCGGGCTCTTCCGCACCCCGGAAGAGACGTCGCCGCCGGACGTCGTTCAACGGGCAAACGCCCTCGCGGGCGAACTTGCGCTGACCGGCAGCGATCATGACGATGCGTTGATGGCGATCCGCGCCGACCCGGCGCTGCGCGCAATCCATGAATTGTTCCTGCCGGAGGCGCCGCGTCACCGGCGCGGCGAGGTTGATGTCGACGTCGCCATGGCGACGGCGAAGCTCAACGACGCCCAGACAATCGAGGACGCCTGCGCCTGGCTGAAGCCGCGCGAGCGGCTCGCCGTTCTCGCAGATCGCGCGCTGATCGCCATGCTGGCGCGCCTGCCGAACGGCGCGGCGCTCACTGAGACGTCGAAAGCGAGCTAGCGCAGATTGGCTTTGCGGCCCCGGTCGCTAGATCGCAAATGAGGTTCTCTCGCGGCTTGTTCGCGTTGGAGGAGCGCATGCGCCAAGTCCCGGACTCTGCCCCTTGAAGATACTGGTCATTGAGGATGACGAGGAGGCCGCTGATTTTGTCCGAGCCGGGCTGGAGACGCGCGGGCATGAGGCGGCGGTCGTCGCCAACGGACGCGACGGATTCGAACGCGCGACCGCAGAGATTTTCGACGCGATCATTCTCGATCGCATGTTGCCGGAGTTCGATGGCCTCGCCGTCGTCGCGCTGCTGCGCGCGGAAGGAGTGGCGACGCCCGTGCTGTTTCTGACCAACCTTTCGGGCATCGACGACCGGGTCGACGGGCTCGAGGCGGGCGGCGACGACTATCTCGTCAAGCCTTTTGCATTCGACGAATTGATGGCGCGCCTGACCGCGCTCGCCCGCCGACCGACGCTTGGGGCCTCTCAGACCGTTCTCGTGGCGGGGGATCTCGAAATGGACCTTGTCGCACGCATTGTGCGGCGGGAGGGAGAGGAGATAAGTCTGCAATCGCGTGAATTCCGGCTGCTTGAGTTTCTGGTGCGTAACGAAGGTCGCCTTGTCACTCGCAAAATGTTGCTCGAACAGGTCTGGGAGTTTAACTTCGATCCGCGAACCAACATCGTCGAAACCCATATCAGCCGATTGCGGACCAAGGTGGATCGCGGCCGGGCCGCCCCGTTGATCCAAACCGTGCGCGGCGCAGGATATGTGTTGCGTGTCCCGAACGCGACTCCTTAGGACGACCAGCTTTCGTCTGGCGGCGATCTATCTCGCCCTGTTCACGCTGTCGGCGGTCACGTTGGGCGTGTTCGTCTACCTGTCCGTGCGTCATGAGATTCTCGTGGATTTCGACGAAAGGATCACCGAGGAGACGGACGCGCTCCAGAGCGTTTTCGCCGATAAGGGCCGCGACGGGCTTGCCGCGATCCTCGCGGCGCGCGGTTCGACCGGCGGCGCGCTCGCCTATGGCCTTGAAAGTCCGGACGGCAAACGGCTCGCGGGCGATCTCGTCGCGCCGGCCAAGGCGGCGAGCGGTTGGGCCGAACTGCAGGAAGCAGAAAGCGACGAACCGCCCGAAGCGGCGGCGGAAATCGTCCGCGCGCTCGTCACGCGCCTCCCCGACGGATCGATGCTGATCGTCGGCGACGAACAGAGGCGCACGAACGAGGCCCTGCGCGGCGTTCTATCGGCCTTCGCCTGGGCGATCGGGGCGACGATTGTCCTCGGGCTCGCCGGCGGCCTGTGGCTCAGCGGGCAATTCCTTCGCCGCGTCGATGCGATGAGGCTGGCCGCGCAGGGGATCATGGCCGGAGATTGGAGCCGCCGCATTCCGCTGACGACGATCGACGACGATCTCTCCGCGCTCGCGCGCACCTTCAACCGCTTGTTCGAACGCATCGAAAAGCTGCTGTTGGCCAACAAGCACATCAGCGCCGACATCGCCCACGATCTGCGCAAACCGCTCGCGAGCATGCTGCGGCGCCTCGAGGCGGCGCAGGCGCAGGACGCCGGTCTGGCCGCGATGAGAAATGCGATCGGCGGCGCGATTGCGGAGATCGAATTTGTGCTCGAAACCTTCAGCGCGCTCCTGCGAATCGGGCAGGTGGAGGCCGGCGCGCGGCGGGCGGCGTTCAGGCCGCTCGATCTGGCCCAAATTGCGCGCGACGTCGCCGAGGCTTTCCAACCGGCCGCGGACGACCAGGCGAAATCACTCGCTTTGCGCCTCGACGAACCGATGCCGATGTCGGGCGACAAGGAGTTGCTGACCCAAATGATCGCGAATCTCATCGACAATGGCTTGCGGCACACTCCGCGAGGCGTGCGCATCGAAGTCGTAGGAGAGCGGACGCCCCGAGGCGTCCGGCTATCTGTCGCCGACAACGGGCCAGGCGTCGATCCGCGCGACCTGAAAGCGATCTTCCAGCGATTCTATCGGACCGATGCCGCGCGGCCCCTTCCGGGCAGCGGTCTCGGGTTGAGCCTGATCGCCGCGATCGCCGACTTGCACGGTCTTGAGTGCTCGGCGTCGGACAATCATCCAGGCCTGCGGGTGACGTTGACGACCGCGGATCCTGAAGATTGACGCTGGACCGGCGTCTGGCAAGCGTCGCCCTTCGTCGCCAAATCGACCGCCTCCCGAAGTTGCGCGATGGCTTGCCTCGCATAGTCGACCGACAGGAATATGTCGATCGTTTCTACTCGATCGGGAACCGTTCGGGCGGCGGCGGTCACCGTCAAGAAAATATCGTCGTCCCGGGCGGTCGCCGTCGGCGGCTGCGTGGCAAAAACGATCGGAGCTCCGTTCTCGAGAGTTTCACGCATCGCGCCCTCCTAATCGAAGAAAGAAGCTAGGCCACGTCGCCTGGTCCGGCCGCGCGCTTGGCGCCAAAGAGCATGGCGCGCACGAGGTTCTCCCTGTGCCGCATGCTCGCCAGCCCGACGCCACAGAGATGCAGGAGAACCAGCAACAGGAGGCCATGGGCGAGAATCGAGTGCGTTCGCTGCATTGCGGACGAGCCCCAGAAGGCGTCGGTTGTCAGCATCCAGCCAGTCGCCGCGGTCGCCGCCATCGAAGCCAGCAGGACGATAATCATCGCTCCGCCAGCGGGGTTATGGCCGATGAAGCGTCTCTCCGAGCCGGCCGCAATCGACCTGAGATATGCGCCGACGGCGGCCGGCGGCTGCACGAACTGCGAGAACCTCGCATAGCCGGGCCCGAAAAACCCCCAGGCGACGCGGGCGAGGACAAGCCCGCCCGCGACATATCCGGCCAATTCGTGCAACCGCCCTGAGTGCTCGGAACTGAGCCAGGCGATTGCGAAACTCAGCGCGAGCGCCCAGTGGAGCGTCCGCACCAACGGATCCCAGACCCGGATCATCTGCCGCGTTCCCACTCAGCCGCGCCGGGGCGGTCAGTTCTCGCCGGCTTCGGCGTTGCCGAGCTTCTCGAGCGTCTCGGCGTTGAACGCCATATTGGCGCGATTGCCGTCCTTGTCTGTCGCATAGACCTCGTAGCAACCGCCCTCGGTCTTGATTTGGCTCACTTTGTAGCCGTTTGCCCGCAACTGGGATTTCGAGCGCGGACTTGGGTTGCCAATTGGCCTTAGGGGCGCTCGAGCATTTTCCATCCGCGAGAGCGGGGCCGGCGGTGAGAGTAAGGAGGGCGAGGGCGCAAACGAACTTCATCAGGAGTCTCCGAATCGACGTCGACAAGGTCGGCCGTCCGCGGGAATTCACGAACGCCATGGACCTCGTTCTCCCCGCCCATTCGGCCCGAATTGCGGTTCTGAGATTACGGATTCCCAATGTCGGCGGCGCGAGCGCCGGGCGTCGCGCGCCCTACCCTGTCTTGCGCACCCGACACGGCGGCGCGCTCGCTTCGTTTGCGCTAAGCGGCCTCCGGGGCGAGCGGCGGCGGACGCAGCGGGCGATCGAACAGCGGGAACAGCACGAGACCGGCGAAAAAACCGCCGATATGCGCGACCCATGCGACGGGCATGTCAGAGAGGCCAAGCGTCTGCGCTCCGGCGCCAAAGATGAAATTCGTCCCGAGCCAAATGGCCAGGAAGATCCGCGCCCGAGGCTCGACGAAAACGCTGACGAGGCTCGCAGCGGGGATCGCCTCAATCTCCAACCGTTTGGCCGGGCTGGGAGGGCCGAGCGGCGCGCCAGGTTGAAACATGAAGCGCGCCGCCGCTCCCATCAGTCCCGAATCCGCGCCCGACACCCCGATGAGCGGCGCGAAATCCATCGGCGTGCTCGCCCAATGCGCCAAGGCGCTGAAAATCGCGGTTATCGCCATGAACAGAGCAAATTTCGCCGTGCCGAACCGACGCGCAACAGGCGGGCCGAACGCGATCAGCCAGACGGTGTTGAGCACGACATGCGTCCACGATCCATGCAGGAAGGCGTAGGTCAAAAGCGTCCAGGGCTTCGCCCCGCCCCCCAGAAGATGCAGTTCTCGGATAATGCGGGCCTGTTGCAGGGCTTCCGGGTCGGTATTCGCCCGGTTCAAAAGATCGACGAGTCGCCCGGGCCAGAGCGCGACGGTCAAGCGTCCGGGAATGAACGCAAAGTCGCGAATGATCTTGTCCTGGACGCCGTCGGGCGCCCAAGTGTACGCCGCGTGGATCCCAAGCAGAACGACGACCAAGCCAATCACGACCGGGGGCGCGTCGAACAGGGGCTCGCGGCGGCGCCGAAAGCCGCGAGATTCAATACCGCTCATCCCACTGAACGCCTTTCGATCACGAACTCCGACGCCTTTCGACGCGATGCCGCGACCGACGCCGGCGGGAAACCCCGCCCCCGCGGGACTGTTACACCGAAACGAAAGCTTTTGCGAAATGGGACTCGCGTGCAGCCAAGCGCGCCAAAACGAAAGGGAGAGCCCGGAGCGGAGCTCTCCCTTCGTCCGTACCGACTGCGCGTCTACGATCGCCGGCGGAGCAGGCCCGGCCATCACGCCGTCGCGTTCGCTTTAGCCTAGCGGACGTCCGCTGAAGCCTAGGCTGTGCATTCCCCCAGCCCCAATTCTCACGGTCCGCACGGTGCGGGCCTGCGCGAAAACCATGCCGAATTTGGCGCGGTTCTGCAATCTCGAGCTTAGTTCACCATTAACGCAGCCGGCCGGGTTTCGCCCGCGGCTGACGTTGCGTCATGGCATGCTCTCTGCAGCTCGGCGTCCGGGGCCCCGCCGGCGCCGAAACCTCGTCTCTTTCCAGGACAGGCGTCGTCGCGAGCCCGGATGGGGACAGGTCCGTGAAGCTCGCCGTGACCCTCGAACTCTACGCCTACTGGAACCGGCTGCGCGGAGCGCGCAGCGCGCCGGAGCGGAACGATATCGACCCCGGCGCCATCCGCGAGGTGCTGGCCGAGACTTTTATCCTCGACTTCGACGCCCGGAATGGCTTCCCGTTCCGGATCGCCGGATCGAGGACCAACGCCCTCTTCCTCAAAGAGCTCAGGGGATTTCCCTTTCTGCAGCTCTGGCGCGAGCCCGACCGCCGGGAGCTCAAGTCGATCCTTCACTGCGTCGCCGACGAGGCGCAACCTTTCCTGGCGGGCGCAAAGGCGGGGCCGCCGGGACTCAGCGCGGTGGATGTCGAGGTCATCCTGCTGCCCCTTCGTCACCATGGCCTGACCCATTCCCGCATTCTTGGCGGTTTTGCGATGAACGCTTCGCCTCAGTGGCTCGGACTGATCGGGGCCGGTCCAGTCTCGCTCGGCTCGCTGCGCGCGCTCGACGCGTCGGATCGGCCAGCGGCTGCGGGGCGCGCCGACGGGCCGCCCGGCTTCTCGGGCCGCAACGTCCCCAAACGTTACAAACATCTCTTCGTCTACTCGGGCGACGGCCAAGCGACCTGACGTGCGGAGCCCGGCCTGCGTAACAGCGCCTTAATTCCTACCGCCTATGTTTCCGAGGTTTACGCTGGCGCGGCGCGAATCACTTGAAAATCCGACAGCCGCCTCGGGTTGACGTCGCAAATGCGGGGAGCAGGCCGTCGTGGGCGCTGTGGCGTGGAGCATCGCAGAGCCTGCCAAGGTCGAACGGCGGCGGCATCAGCGCGTTCGCGTGCGCCTCGCCGGCCGCTTCATGCGGTCCGACCGCAAGGAATTCGACTGCGAATCCGTCGACGCGTCTCCCGGCGGCATCGCCCTCTCGTCCAACGCCGACGTTCAGCTCGGCGAGCGCATCGTGGCCTATCTGAACCAGATCGGACGAATTGAAGGGAGGGTCGCGCGCATTTTCGGCGGGGGATTCGCCATCCAGATGAGCCTGCCGCAGGCGAAGCGCGACAAGCTGGCCGACCAGTTGACGTGGCTCGCCAACCGTCATTCGCTCGGGCTGCCCGAGGACCGGCGCCATCAGCGCATCGCCCCGCGCGACCGGTACACCATTCTCAAGCTTGCGAATGGCCGAGAATTGACGGCGACCCTCATCGACGTCTCCATGTCGGGCGCGGCGCTCGCCGCCGATTTCCAGCCGGCGGTGGGCTCGAAGGTCGTGGTCGGCGCGACTCCCGCCCAGGTGGTGCGCCATTTCGAAACCGGACTTGCGGTAGAATTCCTTCGGCCAATCCCTCCGGACGAATTCAGCGAGGATGTGTCGCTTTGACGGAACATCGCGTTCGGGACGCCTCGCCCTAGTCGCTTCCGTCAATGCGCTTCAGACCCGCCGCGTAGCGGCGCCAGTTCGCGACGTAGCGCGCGGCGCCAGCGCGAATCTCCTCAATCGCTTCCTTGCCGAGCGTCCGCATCGCCTTCGCCGGCGAGCCGATGATCAGCGAATAGTCGTCGAACGTCTTGCCTTCGGTCACGAGGGCCCCGGCGCCGACAAGGCAGCCCCGCCCGATCCTCGCGCCGTTGAGAACCACCGATCCCATGCCGATCAGCGAGTCGTCCCCGATCGCGCAGCCATGCAGGATGACATTGTGGCCGACGGTGCAACCGTCGCCGATGACGAGCGGGGCGCCCATATCGGTGTGCAGCGTGCAGGACTCCTGAATGTTGGTGCGCGCGCCGATGATGAGCGGCTCGTTGTCGCCGCGCAACACCGCGCCGAACCAGATTCCAGCGTCGAGGCCGAGCCTGACGTCCCCGATAAGGCAGGCGCTGGGCGCGATCCAGTACCGGCCCTCCGCGGGGAGGCTCGGCCGTCGGCCGTCGAGCGAATAGAGCGGCATCGCAGAGGCTCCAGGCGTTGCAGGCCGATCATCATGCGGCCTATTCGCGCAAGGCGCCAGCGGGCAGGACGGCGACGCGGCGAAGGCGTGAGCGGCCTCATCGCAGCGCAGCGGTCAGACGCTCACTCTTCGTCGAGGTCGATATCCAGGATCGCCATTTGCAGGGTGAAGGTCGAGCCCTGCGGATCGTCGGCGGAAATGACGCCCAGAAACTCCGGGCCGTTGTTGAGTTCGACCGAATCCGCCTTCTTGAGCCGGCCGGCGATGGTCAGTTTGTCGTTCTCGAACAGGCGGCGAAGATAGTCCTGCAACACCGCCCGGCCGACCGGCACCTTCATCGCGTAGGAAAACGATCGGTCGCCGTCCTCGTCGTCGACGGTGATGGTCCCCAGTTTGCGCTCGCCAAGCGACACGTCCGCCTCGTCGGCCGATTTCGAATTCGGCATGACCTGCAGCGCCGGCGCCCCGAAGGACCGGCGCAGGTGCTCGCGCAGCTTCACGATCTCGGATTTGTCCATGAGCGTCCCTTGGGCGGTCCACAAGCGTGACGAGCCTTTGCCACGAAGGCGCCTGCGCCTCGCAAGCGCCGCGTCGCCGACGACCGCCGATTTGAACTGGACCGGCCGCCGCACCCTGCGCGCGACGCGCTCGCGCTACGCTTCGAGCGCCTTGTCGGCCAGGATCTGGTTCATGTCGCGCGCCGGTTCGGCGCAGCCGGCTTCGCCGACAATGCGCGCCGGAACGCCGGCGACCGTCTTGTTGTGGGGCACCGGCTGCAGCACCACCGAGCCCGATGCGACGCGCGCGCAATAGCCGATCTCGATGTTGCCGAGAATCTTCGCCCCGGCGCCGATCAGGACGCCATGGCGGATCTTGGGATGCCGGTCGCCGGTCTCCTTGCCGGTGCCGCCCAGCGTCACGCCCTGTAGGATCGACACATTGTCTTCGATCACCGTCGTCTCGCCGACGACAAGGCTGGTCGCATGGTCGAGGAAAATTCCCTTGCCGATGCGCGCCGCCGGATTGATGTCGACGCCGAACGTCGCGGAGATGAAGCTTTGAAGGCTGAGCGCGAAATCGCGCCTGCCGGCTTTCAGAAGCCAATGCGACAGACGATAGGCCTGCAACGCCTGGAAGCCTTTGAAATAGAGCAGCGGCTCCATCATCCTCATGCAGGCAGGGTCGCGGTCGGCGACCGCCATGATGTCGGCGCGGAACGCGTCGCCGATCGAGGGATCGCGCGCGATCGCCTCGGCGAACGTCTGACGGATCAATGCTCCGGACACGTCCGGATTGTCGAGCCGGGCCGCGACCCGATAAGCGACCGCGCTCTCGAGCGTCTCGTGATTGAGGATCGTCGTCATCAGGAACGTCGCGAGTTCCGGCTCGCGCCGCATCGCTTCCTCGGCCTCCTGCCGAATGCGCGCAAACAGCGGATCGGCGCCGGCAAGCCCGACGATTCGAGCTGTCAAACCTTGGGCCATCACCAACTCCCACCCTTCGGCCGCGAGGCCTCCTGCTGCCGCATTCTATCACACTTCGACCCCCTCGCTAACGCGAGGTTGACAAACTTCAACAAACTCCAGTCCGCGAACGGCGATTACCCGTCCGCCGGCGCCGGAAACCAGGAAATGTGGCGGCGGCAAAAAGGTTCCCACCCCTGAGCGGAACACCGGGGCAGGTTCACTTGTTGTTGCACAGGCAGGCGGGCTATAGCCGTCGCGTCAATCACGTCCGGACAAAACGAAAATGCAGTTACTGCTTTCCCTGATCGTCATCATCTATCTGGTCGGCGTCGGGGTGGTCTTGTCGCCGACCGTTCGATCCACCTGGAATGCCGAGCCCGCCTCGGCGCTCGCCTCCAGCGTCGCCCAGGAACTGCCGAACGCGCTCGCCTGGCCGGTCCGGGCGGCGCGTAGCGTGACCGGTTCGGGAACCTGACCTCGCGAACATGGCGGCCCTGGCCGGCGTCATGACTTGCCGTCGATCGCGTTTGGCCGATATCGCGGCCACATCCGCGTCAGCACGGTATCCCGCTTGATCCTCGCGTGCCAAACGACCGCGGCAAGATGCAAGGCGAGCACGATTGCGATCGCCCAGGCGAAGACGAAGTGAGCCTGGCTTGCCGCCTGGTCCAGGAACTTGTTCTTGCCGACCAGGCTCGGAACGCTGAAGAGGCCGAACCAAGGGACGTCGTGTCCGCCGGCAGCCGTCGTCAGATAACCGCTGACCGGCATCGCAATCATCAGGGCATATAGCGCGAGGTGTCCCGCGCGCGCCGCTGAATGCGTCAGCCAGCCGAGGGGTTCGGCATACTCAGGCGCGCCGACGACGAGCCGCCAGACGATGCGAAGCGCGACCAGCGCAAAAACCGTCAAGCCAATCGATTTATGGACAAACAGCACTCCGGAGCGGAAATCGTCGCGTGGCAACAGGGACGCCCAGACGCCAAGCGCGAGCGCAATGAAGATCAGCGCCGCCATCAGCCAATGAAGCAGGCGCAGACCGGGATTGTAGACGGGGACCGGACGAATGTCGGCTGCGACGGCCATGGCGCGTGGTCTCCAATTCTCGTTTCACGCGCTCCATTCCCCATAATCCCGACAACAATGCGACGATCCCGCCCGCTCATCGCGCTCTGAGGAACAGCCCGATCGTCAGCAGAACGCCGATGCCGACGACGCCGAGCTTCAGGAGCCTCTCGTTCACATGTCTGAGCATCAGCGCGCCGGCCCACCCGCCGAACGAGGCGCCGACCGACGTGACAATCGCCGGAAGCCAATGCACGTCGCTGGAAAAGACAAAGATCGCGACCGCCGAGGCGTTCATCACTCCGGCGAGAATGTTCTTGCTCGCTCCAGCGTTGCGCACGGCGAGGCCGGCCATGGTCAGCGCCGCCATCATGAGGAGGCCGATGCCGCCGCCGAAATAGCCCCCGTAGATGGCGATGAACAACTGCACGATCGCCGCGCCCCACGGGGGCAGGTGGGCCTCGCCGGGCTGCGGGGCTTTGCGGAAGAAGCTGCCCCAGGCGAACAGCGCCGTCGCGAACAGCACGAGCCATGGCACCAGGCGCGCGAAGACGGTCGCCGGCGTCATCAACAGGATACACGCCCCGAGCGCGCCGCCGACGAGGCTGATCGCAAACAGCGTCCGCATGGCGAGGCCGGGCGGGCTTTCGGCGTCCGCCCGTCCGGTGAAGCCGGTCACCAGCTGCGCGGGAAACAGCGCCACGGTCGAGGTGATGTTGGCCGCGCGCGCGTCCATGCCGGTCAGCATCAGCGACGGCAAGGTGATGAACGAGCCGCCGCCGGCCAGCGCATTCTGCGCGCCCGCCCAGATCGAGGCGATGAACAGGATGACGAGGGCGGTCATCGCGGGTTCGCCCCGTTGGGTCCAGGCGCGCGGGGCGCTCGGGTATCCATTTGCGCCAAGCCGATCACGCGAAGTCCCGCGCGGCGGCGCGATGTTCGGCGATCAGCGCGTCGAGGTCGAGGCCGACCGGCCGCCCGTCGACGACGCGCCACTCGCCGGCGATCATCACCCGGTCAGCCCGATGGGCGCCGCAGAGCACGAGCGCGGCGAGCGGATCGTGCGCGCCCGAGAAACGCGGCTCATCGAGGGTGAACAGCGCGAGGTCCGCCTCGTAGCCCTCCTCAATCCGGCCGATGTCGGAGCGGCCAAGGCAGCGCGCCGAGCCCTCCGTCCCCCAGCGCAGAACGTCGAGATGCGTGACCTTCGCCGCGCCGTAGCGCAGGCGGCCCACCATCAGCGCGTGGCGCACGGCCTCCATCATGTTGGACGAATCGTTCGACGCCGAGCCGTCGACGCCAAGCCCTACGGCGACGCCCGCCGCCTCGAGGTCGCAGGTCGGGCAGATGCCCGAGGCGAGCACCATGTTCGACGCCGCGCAATGGCAGACGCCGACCCCGGCCTTGCCGAGCCGGGCGATCTCCTGCGGATTGAAATGAATTCCGTGCGCGAGCCAGACGCGATTCGACATCCAGCCGGTCTCCTCCAGGAGATCGACCGGCCTCAGGCCGTAGGCCTTGAGGCAGAATTGCTCCTCGTCCGCGGTCTCGCAGAGGTGGGTATGCAGCCGGCAGTCGTAACGCTCGGCGAGGCGGGCGCTTTCGCTCATCAGATCCTTGGAGATCGAGAATGGCGAACAGGGCGCGAGCGCGACGCGAATCTGCGCGCCGGGCCTCGGGTCGTGGAACAGCTTGAGCACGCGCTCGCTGTCGGCGAGGATCGTCTCCTCGTCCTGCACCACGCTGTCGGGCGGCAGTCCGCCGTCCTTTTCGGAGAGGTTCATCGAGCCTCGGGTCACCGTCATCCGCATGCCGAGGCGGCGCGCCTCTTCGACCTCGATGTCGACCGCGTCCTCGAGCCCCTCTGGATAGAGGTAGTGATGATCGGCCGCCGTCGTGCAGCCCGACAGCAGAAGCTCGGTCAGCGCGAGCCGCGTTGCGAGCCGCAGATGATTGGGTTTGAGCCGCGCCCAGACGGAATAGAGCGCGACGAGCCAGGCGAACAGCGGCTTGTTGATCGCCTTGGGATGGGCGCGGGTCAGCGTCTGGTAGAAATGATGATGCGCGTTGACGAGCCCCGGCAGCACGACATGGCGCGAAGCGTCGAAAATCGCGTCGATCCGCTCCGGCGTTACGCCTCGCCCGATCCGCTCGGCGATCCGCGCCCCCTCGACGACCACGCCGCGCTCCGCGCCCTCGGCGAGGATCGCCACCGGGTCCTTGATCCATAGACGCATCGCCCGCCCTGCCCTCACACACCCTCACTTCGCATTGGGGAGCGCCAAGCGAGCCTGTCAACCGTGCGGGCGTTCCGCGCAGGCGACCATCAATTTTTCGATCTGAAGCACAGTTTGATATTTTCGCTATCATGACCGAGTCTCGCTTGCGCCCCGCCACACGCGCCGACCTGCCGCGCATTCGCCAAGTGCGGGACGGAACTGCCGAGAACCGGCTGACCAATCCCGAATTGGTCACAGACGCGGAAGTTGCGTGGTATCTGGATGAGGCCATATTCCTCGTTTCCGAAGACGAGGCAGGCGTCCAAGGCTTTGTATGCGCGAACCACCAAACGGGCTACGTTTGGGCGCTGTTCGTCATCGACGGAGCACAAGGGCGGGGCCACGGAACGGCGCTTCTCAATGCGGCTCTGGCGAGGTTGAGAGAGGCTGGACACCGGCAGGCGTTCCTGTCGACGGGGCGGAACACAAGGGCGGAGGGGTTCTACAAAGCTAAGGGGTGGCGCCCGACCGGCGTGAACATGAATGGCGAGGTCGTCTTTCGCCTCTGGCTGTGACGGAGCCGACGCTGTCTCCACAGCAAACGATACGGAGCCGTTCCACGCGACCAGGATCGAGTTCAAGCAAGGGTTCCCGGCGCGAGCGTAGCGGCCGGACGACCAATGCGCTCAAACCATAAGGGCGAGTCCACGACCAGTCCCACCGTTCGGCCGCCCCGGCGAAAAATTCGGAAAAAATGACAATGTCTTGCCAATCGAGCCGGTATATTCTATAATTCCGAATGCGTACGCCCCGATCGGGCCCAATTCACGTAATGGAGAAGGCACCAGGAGACAGCGTTAAAGAGCGAATTATCCGCCCGGCGGCCATCCGTCAACGTCCAGATCGCTTTGGAATCGCTCAAAACGGCAATGGGCGCCAGCCTTGTCAAAAGTTGGCATAGATTTGGCATTGGCGCCGCGTCTGTTTGGGCGCGGCGCCATGGACGCTCGGGATTGTTGTCGTCTTTCCGCGCCGGTTCCATCCATGCGCCCGCCCTACATCGGCGGGACAATTCCGTTCGTGCCGACGATCAGAAATCCCGCCGTCAGAGCGCCGTCCGCGCCGGGTTGAGCGCGAGCGAAGATCGTCGCGCCGGGCTTGAGGTCTGCTTCCGTCGCCGGCGCGAAGGTCACGATGGGAATGCCGTCGGGAATCGAGATCTTCTTCTCCTGGCCGCCGCTGTAGGAGACGGTGAGCGTCCGCCCGTCGACCTCCTTGACTGCGTTCGAGACCGTTCCATTGGTCATGGTGCTGTTGGGCTTCAAGTCCCACGCATAGCTGCCTTCGCCGGTTCCTTTGAGCGCCGCCGGAAAGATCAGCACTTCCAGCGCCCCGTCCCCTCCCGCAGCCTTCGGCAGGGACGCGATGCCGACAAAGTCCCCCGGCTTGATGTCGTTGACCGACGCGGCGGCGACGCCGGTCACCTTCCATCCGGGCTTCAGCGTCAGCGCGCTGGTCGGGCCTTCTCGGGTCTTCAGCGTCAGCGTCGATCCGTCGAGGCTGACGACCGTGCCGCGAACCTGCACGGCGTCCGCCGCCTGGCTCGGGGAAATGCCCGCCGCGCTGAGGGAAGCGGCGAGGGCCAGAGCGCCGCCGACAGCCAATGGCGATTTAAGCTTCATGGTTCAACTCCCAAAGTGGGTCAGCAAACGCTGGATATGGCGGCGGACGTTCGCCCAGGACCTCGTCGCGGGCACTTTACGCTTTGGCGTTTGCGGGGAACACGGGCGGCGCGTCGATTATTCGGCGGCTTTGGATCATCTCGCGCTTTTGTGATCGCGCCCTATTAGCCGACGCGCGCCCGCAGCGCTCGTCCGGTCGGCCCGATGGCCGTGACGACGTCTGCGTCTGAGCCGCGGATGATCGCCATCTTCGCGTGCCCGGTCATCACCGACCCGGCGTCGAGATTGAGGCGGAAGCGGGCGATCTGGTCCTCGTGGGAGGCGTCCCGCCGCGCGTCGTTCGGCGTGTGCCCGTGGACGACGAACAGGCCGCTGAAGCCATTGGGCCCAGGCCGATGTTCGAGAAAGGGCGAGCGCACCCAGCCCCAGTGGCGGTCCTCGTCCACTTCGGCAAGCGGCGTGTTCCAGGGGACGGCGAGAAACGCGTCGAGGTCGACCTTCGGGTTGACGCCCGCGTGGACAAACAGGATGTCGCCCGAGCGCCAGTTCTGGCGC
The DNA here is from genome assembly GCA_963839185.1 of uncultured Alphaproteobacteria bacterium. Lineage (GTDB taxonomy): Bacteria > Pseudomonadota > Alphaproteobacteria > Rhizobiales > Beijerinckiaceae > Roseiarcus. Next base: position 25,603 of record CAWIUD010000019.1, read on the forward strand.
AGCGATGCAAACCAAACGCGGATCCGCCTCGGCAGCGCCGCGCGCGCCGCTCGAGCAGCGGCGTCCAAGTCGTCGACGCCCTCATCGAATGGGACAAACTCCGTGAGCGTGCTGTCGCCGCCGTTGACGATCCAGGATTCGAGCGCGTAGATCGCGGCGTCGCGAGGCGATGCGGGATCAAGGACCAGGCGCATCATCGCTTCGTGGTTGCCCATCAGTGCGATCCCCTCCTCGGCGCCGATCCGCGACGCGGCGCCGATCGCCAGATCGATCGCGCCGAGGCTGTCGGGACCGCGATCGACAAGGTCGCCGAGGAACACGACCGCGCGCCGTTCGCATCCGCGCGGCTCGCGGGCCGCCTCGTCGATGAGCGCGGCGAGAAGGTCGGAGCGGCCGTGAATGTCTCCGATGGCGAAGATTTCGACGCCGGGGGCAGCGGCGCGCGGCAACGCGAAACGCGAACGCTGGACGACAACCGACATCAGGCGACCCTCGCTCTCGTACCGGCCGCAAGCATTGCACGCCCGCGCGCCGGCGCGCTAGGATCGCAGCATGTTTCTCAATTTTTTCGCCAACCTGCGCCAGGCGCATGTTCCGGTGACGCCTCGCGAATATCTCGATCTCATGCGGGCGCTCGAGGGCGATCTCGCGGACAAATCAGTTGACGAATTCTACCGGCTGGCGCGCGCGACTGCTGGTCAAGGACGAGCGCAACCTCGACAAGTTCGATGTCGTCTTCGGCGAGACGTTCAAGGGCGTGCTGTCGCTCTCCGCCGCGGTCGAGGCGCGAGACTGCCGGAGGAATGGCTGCGGCGCCTTGCCGAGCGCTATCTGAGCCCGGAGGAGCGGGCGCAGATCGAGAAGCTCGGCTTCGACAAGCTGATGGAGACGCTGCGCCAGCGCCTCGCTGAACAGAAGGGACGCCATCAGGGCGGCTCGAAATGGATCGGAACTGGCGGGACGTCGCCGTTCGGCGCTTACGGCGACCATCCAGAGGGCGTCAGGATCGGGCAGGACAAGGGCCGCCGCGGCAGCGCCGTCAAGGTGTGGGATCGGCGCGAGTTCAAGGATTTCGACGGCGAGGCCGAGCTTGGGCCGCGCAACATCAAGCTGGCGCTCAGACGCCTGCGCCGATTCGCGCGCGAAGGCGCAGCGGAGGAACTCGATCTCGACGGCACGATCCGCTCGAGCGCCGACAAGGGCTATATCGACGTTCTGCTCCGGCCCGAGCGGCGGAACGCTATCAAGGTGCTCCTGTTTCTCGACGTCGGCGGCTCGATGGATTGGCATGTGGAGGCGGCCGAACAGCTGTTCGCCGCCGCCAAAAGCCAATTCAAGCGGCTCGAACATTTCTACTTCCACAATTGCCTCTACGACAGCGTATGGAAGAGCAATCGCCGGCGCCATGATGAACGGACGCCGACCCGCGACCTGATCAATTCGTACCGTAGGGATTATCGCGTCTTCTTTGTCGGCGACGCTTCCATGAGTCCCTATGAGATCGAAGCCCCGGGAGGCTCGGTCGAGCATCTCAATCCCGAATCCGGGCGAAGTCTGGCTCGAACGAGCGGTTCTCGCCTGGCCGCATATCGCCTGGATCAATCCGACGCCGCAGCGCCAATGGGCCTATTCGCAGTCGACCGCGATGATCGCCGACGATCTTCCAGCATCGCATGTTTCCGCTCACGCCCGACGGCGTCGAGGCGGCGATGCGGGCGCTTGCCGCCTGAGCGAGTCGCCCCCGTCACTCGCGCACGACCAGCACCGAACATTGCGCGTGCCGCACGATCGTCTTAGCGTTTGAGCCGAGGAGGTAATCCGACATCACCGGACGGTGGGAGCCGACGACAATGAGGTCTGCGCCCCATTCCGACGCCTCCTGCAACAGCTCATGATAGATGCCGCCCGCCCGCGCCGCGGCGCTTTTCTTCCCGGCCGGCAAATCGACCGCTGCAAGGATCGCGTCGAGTTCGTCCGTCGCCCGCTTCGCCTGCTCGACGTCAAAGTCCGCCGGCACGTATTCCATGAACGTCGCCGGAATGACCGGCTGGACGTTCACGAGCCTCAGTTCGCCGCCGCTCATCTTCGCCAGTTCGAGCGCCTGCACGAGCCCTTTCGGCGCTGAGGCCGCCTCGGCGAGATCGACCGCAAGAACGATGCGCTTATACATGACGACCCTCCTCCAGGACCGGACCTTCATCGGAATGATCCCGTTCCCGCAAATCAAGGTGGATTGCTGTTTACCGCCTGGCAAGGCGCCTGAGGCAAAAGGCCTCAGTCCATCCGCGGGCTGAGGCCAGCATTCCCGCGCTCTTCGACGATAGTCATTGTTCGTTAGGCGAGGGATCGCTATAAGGCCGCCAAATTCCATGCGCGAACAGGGATCGCCAATGAACGATGTCGTCGTTGAAAGCTACGTGCCGTCGGATGGCGAACCGTTCATGAATGAGCGACAACGTGAATATTTCCGCCGCAAGCTGATCGCCTGGCGCGAGGCGATTCTGGTTGAGAGCCGCGACACGCTCGCCGCCCTCCAGCAGGAAAGCGAAAATCATCCCGACATCGCCGACCGGGCGTCGTCGGAAACCGACCGGGCGATCGAGCTGCGCGCCCGCGATCGACAGCGCAAACTGATCGCGAAGATCGAGTCCGCGCTGGCGCGAATTGAGGACGGCTCCTACGGATACTGCGTCGAGACGGGCGAGCCGATCTCGCTCAGACGGCTGGACGCGCGGCCGATCGCGACTCTGTCGGTCGAAGCGCAGGAACGCCACGAGCGGCGCGAGAGAATCTATCGGGACGAATGATTCTCGCGGGCGCGAGCCCCGCCATGCGCGGGTCGCGTTCGCAGGTTGCGCCGCATTCATTCTCGCGTGCAACAGGGCGCAGCGTGCACAGCGCCCTTGCGCCGAGCGTTCAGCGATGGCTCTGTCGCAGCGGCAGGCGGCGTCAGCTCTGCTTTTCTCGGCCTAACAGGCGCGCCATTTCCGCCTCAAGCGATTCTGAGATCGGCGAAGGGGTCCTGGGCCTTCATCGGCGGCTTCTCGCCCAGCGGCCGCGCTTGCCTTCTGCCCTTGAGCGCGAGCCTCCTCGGCCGGCTGCGCTTGGCCTGGCGCCGGCGGCGCGGCGGGTTGCGTCTTCGGTGATGGGCGGCGGCTGAGCGGGCGCCGGGCTCGTCTTGGGCGCGGGCGTCGCGCGCGCGTCGGGTTTCGGGGCGGCGGCCGCCGAATCAGTTTTTTCTGTGCGCGGCGGCCCTGCGGCCGCCGCAGGCGTCGGCGGTTGCGGACCGGCTGGTCCCGGCGCGGCCTTAGGCGGAACACGGTCGGAGAGATGGGTGACGGGCGCCCTGTTCGCCGATCCGCCTCCGGGGGTGATTGGCGGCGGCATGCCTGGTCGCGGCGGCGCAGGGCGCGGGGGAAGCGAACCCGCCGCCGGCCGCGGCGTCTCCGCAGGGTGTGCCGCCGGCTGCGGCGCGGGCGGCGTCACTGGCGCAGGGCGTGACGCTTGCGTCGACTCCGCCGGCCCTGCGGGCCGCACCGGCGTGACGGGCGTTGTCACAGGGGCAGGGCTTCGCGGAGCAACGGGCGCGGGCGGCGTAGGAGGCTGCGAAGCGGCAGGCGGGACCGCCGCCGGCGACGAAGCGGCGGGTGGAGGGACGGCCTTCGGCGCAGGCGCTTCGGCGACAACCGGCGCAGCGAGGACGACCGGCTCGGTTCTCCTCGCCGGCGTTGCAAGCGTTGCGGGAGGCGAAGCCTGACTGTTCTCGCGCGCCGGCGCCAGCGCGCGGTTGATCTGCAGATTCGATGAGCACGTCATTGGGTCCGCCGATCATCACCAGATGCTCGACGTTGTCGCGCCGGACGAGCACGAGCTGCCGCTGGCCGTCGAGACTGAACGCATCGACGAGCCCGAGCCTTGGCTGGCGCGTCCGCCCGCCCGGAACGCGCAACCGATGCGCGAACACCAACCGATAGGCAATCGCCAGGACGATCAGGGCGGCGATTCCGCAAACCGCCAGAAATCCGATCTGAAGGACGCGGTTGTCGGCGAACGGAAGCTCACTTAACCACTGCATGCCAAATCCAAGACTAAACGCCGCCGAGCGCCAGCGGATGGCTTTGCGGCCCGCTGTCCGCGCGGCGTCCTCAGGCGCTTGCCGGCTGGCGAGGCGCGCCCGCCGTCCCGCGCCCCAAAACCAGTCAAGGCGAGCCGACTCGATCTTCATAACAAAATGCGATCCCGTTGAAAACTAGGGCATTCGTCCGTCTTTCGACTGGACAGCGCGGTTCGCGGCCAAGACTTCGCGCGCCCCGCGTGGTAGCACACCCGCAACGGCGATAGACAGGGCGCGATGGCGAAGGCATGTCCTCGGGGTTTGATCGTCAAATGAAATCGACGCCGCCGGCGCCGGTGGACAGAATCGAGCGGACGACCAATCCGCTCATGCTATCCGTCCTGGTCGCCTGCCTGGTAGGCGCGATTGCCGCCCTCTGGCTCGCGCCGAACACGGCCGGCGCGACGATTATGACCTGGATGATCGTCATCCTGGCGTTTTTCGGCGCATTCGGATTGCTGCTTTTTGCTTTTGGTCTACTGCAATTTCCGGGTCGTGCAGCCCGGTTTGACACGACCAAGGCCATCTCCAACTCCGATCCCGACGGACTCCTGGTCACTGACCGCGAACTGCGCATCGTCTACGCCAACGAAGCCTATCGCGCCTTATCCGGCGCCCGAGCGACGAGCGATCTTCGTCCGGTCGAGCGCCTGTTCACCGGCTCACCCGACGTATCGGAATCGATCTATCGTCTGTCGCAGGCGGCAAAATCCGGCGGCCGCGCGAGCGAGGAGCTTCGTCTCTCGCCGCCGCCGAGCGGAGAGGGCGAGGTCGCCTGGTATCGGATTCGCGTTCGTCCGCTCGAGGGCGTGGCTAGAAGCGGGATGACCCTCTGGACGGTGTCGGACGAGACGCGCGACCACGACCGGCATGAGACCTTCTTTCAAGATCTCCAGCACGCGATCGATTATCTCGACCACGCGCCGGCTGGGTTCTTTTCCGCCGAGCCGGATGGCGCAATCGCGCACATGAACGCCACTCTTGCCGGCTGGCTCGATTACGATCTCGCCCAGTTCGGGGTCGGCCGTCTGAAGATCGACGACATCGTTGCAGGCGACGGCGGCGCGATGCTGGCGATGACGGCCGGCCGGCCGGGCGAAGTGACTACGCAGTCATTCGACGTCGACCTCAAGCCGCGCCAGGGCCGCCTCCTGCCGGTGCGTATTCTGCACAAGGTCGCTTTCTCCCGCGACGGAGCGCCGGGCCCCTCCCGCTCGCTGGTGATCAATCGCGCGCCCGGCGAAATCGCAGGGGAAGACCTGCGCGCGGCGGAGGTCCGCTTTGCGCGAATTTTCAATTCGACGCCGGTGGCGATCGCCGCCGTGGACGCCTCCGGCGCTGTGCTGCGCCCCAACGCCGCCTTCGCCCGTCTCGCGCAGGCGACGCTGAAGCCCGGCTCGGCTACCGGGCCGCTGTCGATCTTCAACCTTGTCGCCGAACGCGATCGAGCGGCTCTGGCCGCATCGATCGATGCGGCGGCGCAAGGCAAGGGCGAGATCGCGCCGCTCGACGTGTCGCTGGATGGCCAGGGGGCGACGCGTTCGGTTCGCCTGTTCGTCTCCGCCGCCGATCCGAAAAGCGACGAGGGCGCGAGCGCGACCATTTTCGCCCTCGACACGACCGAGCAGCGCACGCTGCAAGAAAATCTCGTGCAGAGCCAGAAGATGCAGGCCATCGGCCAGCTCGCCGGCGGCGTCGCGCATGACTTCAACAACGTGCTGACCGCCATCATCGGCTATTCCGATCTGCTGCTCGCCAATCACCGCCCGACCGATCCGTCCTTTCAGGACATCATGCAGATCAAGCAGAACGCCAATCGCGCCGCGGGCCTGGTCAGGCAGCTGCTCGCCTTCTCGCGGCGTCAGACGCTGCGGCCGCAAACGCTGCAGCTCAACGATGTGCTGTCCGAGCTGCAGATGCTGTTGCGTCGACTCGTCGGCGAGACGATCCATCTCGACGTCGTGCACGCCCGCGATCTGTGGCTGGTGAAGGCCGACCTCAATCAATTCGAGCAGGTGATCGTCAATCTCGTCGTCAACGCCCGCGACGCGATTACCGATGGCGGCAAGATCACGGTGCGCACGCGCAACTTTCCCGCCTCCGAATGCGGCGAACTGAAGGACATGGCGATTGCGCCGGCCGACTATGTGCTGGTCGAGGTGCAGGACACCGGACACGGCATCCCCGCCGACGTCCGGGCGAAGATCTTCGAGCCGTTCTTCACCACCAAGGACGTCGGCAAGGGGACCGGGCTTGGCCTGTCGATGGTCTACGGCATCGTCAAGCAGACCGGCGGCTACGTATTCTGCGACAGCGAGCCGGGCGCGGGCGCGACGTTTCGCATTCTTCTTCCCCGGCATCTCGCCGACGAGGTCGAGGAGCCGGTCAAGAAGGAAGCCGCGAAGCCTGCCGCGGACCTCACCGGGCGGGGCGCGATTCTCCTGGTCGAGGACGAGGAGGCGGTGCGCGCCATCGCCTCCCGGGCGCTCTCCTCGCGCGGCTATACCGTGCTCGAGGCCGAGACGGGCCTTGAGGCGCTGCGCGTCGTCGAGGAGGCCGGCGAACCGATCGACCTCATCGTCTCAGACGTCATCATGCCGGAAATGGACGGGCCGACGATGCTGACCGAATTGCGCCGCCGCGGGCTCACGGCGAAGGTGGTCTTCGTCTCAGGCTATGCGGACGACGCTTTCGCGCGCAATCTGCCGGAGGGGCAGGAATTCGTGTTCCTTCCCAAGCCTTTTACGCTCAAGCAACTCATCGAGACCGTCAAGGGGGCGATGAATTGATCCGCGCCGCGCGTTTTTCGCCTTATGGGGAGCCGACCGCCGATGCGTTTTGAGGGCACGGCCACCTATGTCGCGGGCGAGGACCTGAAGACAGCGGTCAACGCCGCGATCGCGCTCGAGCGTCCGCTGCTCGTCAAGGGAGAGCCCGGCACCGGCAAGACGCTGCTCGCCGAGGAGATCGCGGGCGCGATCGGCGCGCCCTTCATCGCCTGGCACGTCAAATCGACGACCCGCGCCCAGCAGGGCCTCTACGAATACGACGCCGTCTCGCGCCTGCGCGATTCGCAGCTCGGCGATCCCCGCGTCTCGGACATCGCCAACTACATCCGGCGCGGCAAGCTATGGGAGGCCTTCGCCTCGCCCGAACGGCCGGTGCTGCTGATCGACGAGATCGACAAGGCGGACATCGAATTCCCGAACGACCTTTTGCTCGAACTCGACCAGATGGAGTTTCACGTCTACGAGACCGGCGAGACGGTGCGGGCGCGGCTTGAGGCCGGTCGTCATCATCACCTCCAACAACGAAAAGGAGCTGCCCGACGCGTTCCTGCGCCGGTGCTTCTTTCACTACATCCGCTTTCCGGACGCCGAGACGATGCGCGCCATCGTCGAATTGCACTATCCGTCAATCAAGCCCCGGCTGGTCGAGGAGGCGATGCGTTCGTTCTTCGCGCTGCGCGAGATGCCCGGCTTGAAGAAAAAGCCCACGACTTCGGAGCTGCTCGATTGGCTGAAGCTGTTGCTCAATGAGGACGTGTCGCCCGAGACGCTGCGCGAGCGCGACGCCAAGAAGCTGATCCCTCCGCTGCACGGCGCGCTGCTCAAGAACGAGCAGGACGTGCACCTGTTCGAGAAGCTCGCGTTCCTCAGCCGGCGCGAGCGGTAGAAGGCCGGCGTTCGACAACCGGATTTATGGCAGCCGCCGCTTGCGAATTTCCGCTCTCGTAAAGCAAAGTTCATCCATGCTCAGACTGTTCCTCATCCGCCACGCCAAGGCCGAGCCTTCGGTCGGGCGGGACGATCACGCGCGCAAGCTGACGCATCGCGGCCGCGCCGACGCCCGGCGAATGGCCGAAGCGCTCGCCGCGCGCAAAATGCTGCCCGAGATTCTCGTCCATTCCGGCGCAGCGCGCGCCAAGGAAACGGCTGAGATCTTCGCCGCGGCGCGGCGGAAAATCGCGCTTCAGGAGCAACGAGGTCTTTACGACGCGAGCGAGAGCCGCCTGTTCGCTGAGGCGCGCGCCCTTCCGGACGCCCGCGAGCGCGTCGGCTTGGTCGGACACAATCCGGGGCTCGGCGAGCTTGCCGTCGCGCTGGCCGGCGCCGGGCCGGAGGCCGAGCTCTCCCGCCTCGCCGCCAAATATCCGACCGGCGCCGTCGCGGTGCTCGATTTCGACGTCCGCCGGTGGGCGGACATCGCGCCGCGCTCCGCGACGCTCGCGCTTTATCTGACGCCTTCCGAGCTTGAGGCGGACGCGGACTGACGCCCACTGTGCAAACCGGCGGGGGCCGCCTAAATAGGCCCGGCGGTTTTCACGCCCGGAACTTGCCTTGCCGATTGTCAGCGATTTCGTGTTCGAGGCGGGGCTCGTCGCCCGGTCGCTCGGCGATTATTTCTCCGGCGGCGGGTTGCGTCTCGGGGTCACGGGCCTGTCGCGCTCAGGGAAGACCGTATTCCTCACTGCGCTGGTCAACAATCTGATCGCCGGCGCCAACCTGCCGGTGCTCGCCGCTTCCGCCGAGGGGCGCATCACCCGCGCCCGGCTCGAACCGCAGCCGGACGACGCCGTGCCGCGCTTCGCTTACGAGGATCATCTGGCGAGCCTCGCCGGACCCGATCGCCGCTGGCCGCAATCGACGCGGCGCATTTCGCAATTGCGCCTGACGATCGAGTTCGAGCGCGCCGCCGGCTGGGGCGCAAGAAGCACGCATCTCGCGCTCGATATCGTCGATTACCCCGGCGAATGGCTGCTCGATCTGCCGCTCCTCGACAAGACCTATGCCCAATGGTCGCGCGAAACGCTCGAAGCGAGCGAGACCCCGGCGCGCGCGCCGCTCTCAGCCAAGTGGCGCGCGGCGATCGCGGGCCTCGACCCGAAGGCTCACGCAAACGAGGATGCGGCGCGGCTGATCGCGGCGCTGTTCACCGCCTATCTGCGCAGCGCCCGCGACGACGTCTATGCGCTCTCGACGCTGCCGCCCGGGACGCTTCCTGATGCCCGGCGATCTCGAAGGCTCGCCAGCGCTGACCTTCGCGCCGATCGCGCTCGGCGAGGACGAGACGATCGCCTCCGGCTCGCTGGCGGCGATGATGGCGCGGCGCTACGAGGCCTATAAGGCTCATGTGGTGCGGCCGTTCTTTCGCGACCACTTCGCCCGGCTCGACCGTCAGATCGTGCTGGTCGACGCGCTGACGGCGCTCAATTCCGGCCCGGCGGCGGTGCGCGACCTCGAGAACGCGCTGACCGACGTCCTCCGCGCGTTCCGCGCCGGGCGCGCCTCGCGGCTCGCTTCAATCTTCCGCCCGCGCGTCGACCGTATCCTGTTCGCCGCGACCAAGGCCGACCATCTGCATCATACGAGCCACGACCGGCTCGAAGCGATCCTGCGGGCGTTGACGGCGAAAGCCATCGCCCGCGCCGAAGGCGTCGGCGCCGAGATCGACGTGATCGCGCTCGCCGCGATCCGCGCCACCCGCGAGGCCCAGATCCGGCACGCCGGCGAGACGCTGGACGCGATCATCGGCGTGCCGGAGAAGGGCGAGACGATCGGCGGGCAGGTTTTCGACGGCGTCGTCGAGGCGGCGGTGTTTCCCGGCGAACTGCCCGCCGATCCGAACGCGATTTTCGAGGGCGACGCGATCGCGCGGCCCGAGGCCGACAACGACTGGCGATTCGTGCGCTTCCGCCCGCCGCTGGTCGCGCGCGGCCAGCCCGCGCCGCAGATCCGGCTCGACCGCGCGATGCAGTTCCTGTTTGGGGATCGCCTCGCATGAAGGGAATGTCCCGACTTCGCATCGACTTCGAGAAACGCCCTCGCTCTGACATCCTGATGAGCGATGCGCGGCATCGCGTCTCGAAGGAGGCAGCGGCGCCCGGCGAAGGTCAAGGCGCTATGAGCCAGCGTCCGCCCCGCCCTCGCGCTTTCCGGCTCGACGACGCACGCGTCGCGGTCGACGACGGCCCTGCCCCGTTCGCGCCGCAGGCGGTCATCCAGTCGCAGCACGAGCCGATTCCCCCCGCGAGCCAGGTTGCGCCGATCGACGAAGCCGAGCGGCAGGTCGAAGCCGCGCAGAAGTCCGGCCTTATCGCCCGCTCGCGGCTGAGCCTTGCGGGGCTGGCCTGGTCGGGGCTCGCCGGGCTTGCCTCGCTTGCCTTCGGCCTCTGGACGACGAACCTCATCGAGGGCTGTTCGCCAAGGCGGCGTCGCTGGGGCTGATCGGGCTTGTCTTCGGCTTCGTGTTCCTCGTTGGGGTCATTGGCCTCGCGGCTCGCGAAATCGTCGCGGTGTCGCGTCAGACGCGGATCGCCGAAATGCATGTCGCTCTCGCCAAGGCGCGCGCCGCCGACGACCGCGCGGCGGCGCGCCGGCTGGTCGGCCAGCTTGTCGCCCTCTATCGCGACCGGCCGGAGACGGCGCATGCGCGGGCGCAAGTCGAGGACGCGGCGCGGGCGATCATCGACGGGCGCGACCTCATCGACGTCGCCGAGCGCGCGCTGCTCCGGCCGCTCGACGCCAGGGCGCAGGGCGAAATCGCCGCCGCCGCCAAGCGGGTGTCGCTGGTGACCGCGATCAGCCCGCGCGCCTTCCTCGACGTGATCTTCGTCATCGCCCAGATCATCCGGCTCGTGCGGCGGATCGCCGAAATCTACGGCGGCCGGCCGGGGCTGCTCGGCCTCGTAAAACTGGCCCGCTCGATCGCCGCCCATATCGCCATCACCGGCGGCATGGCGGTCGGCGACAGCCTGGTGCAGCAGATCGTCGGCCACGGGATCGCCTCGCGCATCTCGGCGCGGATGGGCGAAGGCGTGCTGAACGGCCTCTTGACCGCACGAGTCGGCTTATCCGCGCTCGCCGTCTGCCGCCCTGCCCCGTTCGCGGTCGACAAACCGCCCGGCGTCTCCGACGTCGCGCCGTTTTTGTTCAGCGGCAACAGGGGCGAGTAGCAGGGCTCGTCATCATTGCCGCCGCTCAGGCGGAGACGGTCGGCGTCTTCAGGCGTCGTCGGCAGGCCGCATAGCCAAGCCCGGCGAAGCCGATTGTCAGCATCGCCCAGGTCGCAGGCTCGGGAACGGCGTTGAGATTTGCGCTCGCCAAAATCTGGCCGCCTCCCACAACCGTAAACGTCGGGTCGGCGAACGCGGATTCATAGAGCACCGGGCAGGACTGGAAATTGTAGCAATTGTCGAAGGCGGACGCTGACAGGATCACCGGATAGGCGACGCCGGGCTGCAGATAGATGATGCTGTTATAGTCGACATAAAGTCCGTTCGAACTTGAGAATCCCGGCGAAGGGCTGCATCGAGCTGTCGAGCGCGGTCGGGAGCTGAACCGAGGCTACTGCGGACCCGACGACTTCGTTGGCCCCGTTGAGCGCGTCGGGCGTCGTGTAAAGGAGACTCTGCATCTTAACCGCGACCGGCGCGGACCCGCTGCCGACAACCTCAATGTAGTAAGTGAGTTTCGCGTCGCTCGTCGCGTGGTCGACGAAATTGTCGGTCGCCGGGGCGGGCTGCCAGACGGAAGCTGCGACATTCATCGTCTGATTGCCGACGATCCCGGTGGCGCGAATTTCCGATTGCTTTTCGACGACGTTCTGGCCCCAGGAGGCTGACGGATAACCGACAGTCTTCGCGCAGCAACCAGCCGGCGAGGAGGGGTCCGTAGCGGTCAAATTCAATGTGCCGGACGCGCCGGGCGGAACGTTCGAATAGAGCACCGGGCTGCCCGGGAAACCGGAGACGGAATAGGGGGTCGGGCTTGACGAATAGGTGGAGACGAGATCGGCGGCGGGGTTGCCGCCCGGAATATTGCTGATGACGATGCCCCCGCCGGCCTGCTGCGAATAGAAGCTCAATAGGGATAGACATTCGCCGCCCGACTCTCCGACGCGAGCGCGGCGGTCGGAATGACCAGATTGTAGCCCAAGCCGTGCTGCGCATCGAGAAAATGAGCGGCTGGAACGCGTTCGAGAGGGAGAAGCTTGCGTTGTCGGCGCCGGTCAGGTCGAAGTTGGTCAGGCCGCCGCTCTGCGACACGTCGAGCGTGCTGGTCGCAGGCCCGCCGAAAGTCTGCGACTGCCCGTAGTTCCGGGCAGCCAGGTCACCGTGCTCGCGGCGATCGCCGGCGCCGAGACCGATGCGAATGCGGCGGCGAGGATCGCCAGAAGCGCGCTTCGACGCTCCCCGCCCATCGTGCGTGTTCGATAAAGATCCGTCTGACCATCCTGGGCCGCCCTGCTGATGTCCGCCCTGCTTTTCCGGCGGCCCACACCGGCAACCGTTTTGGCGAGCGGAGCCGCCAAAAACCCCGGCATATATGGAGATTGAGCAAAACCGACCGTCATGGTCAAGAGCCGGTGTATGGCCCCGCCACGGCCTCCACACCGCGCGCGTCGACTTCGTCCGCGCCGCCGTGTGTCGCCCCGCACCGTTCGCGGTCGACACTCCCCCGGCGTGTCCGACGTTGCGCCGTTTTTGTTCAGCAATGGGGAGCGAGCCCAATCTGGGCGCGCCCGCCTGCGTCATCGCGGGGAGCGAAGCGACGCGGCGATCCCGGGCGACCGCCGCGACCCCTCGATCCTATGGGTTGCTTTCGTCGCTTCGCTCTGCGCAACGACGGTCGAGGCGCGTGTCGGGTCCGAAAGCCGATTTCCCGGCTTGATTTCCCGTCCCGCCGTCCGAGCGCTTTTCACTGCAAAGGCGCTTAGGGCGTTAGTCGTTGGCGCTCGTGGATTTGCGGAATTCCGAGGTTTCGTCATGGCTGGGCTTGACCTGGCCATCCACGCTGAGGTGGCCAATTTCGAACTCCCTTTAATAGTTTCGCTGGCACAACAATTCTTTAATGGGAATGGCGGTCTTCTCGTGGATGGCCGGGTCAAGCCCACGGCTGTCCGGTTCATGTCGTGCCCCAGTTCAGTTGCAGTTGGCGAGAGTTGCTTGACTGGGCGGGATTGTCGTCGCGCAGGCGAGAGACGTCTTTTCTGTGCATCAGATTGGCGCGCACGAGTTGAGCGAGTTCGAGGAAGCCGCGCTTTGCTTTGGTGACGTCTTGCAACTGGCGGAGCAGCAAGAATGCGATGAGCGCGACGGCGATCTGAATGCGCACGGCGTTTTCGGAGCGTCCGAGGAATTTGGTGATTTTCAGGGTCTGCTTCATCACGCGGAAGAACAGTTCGATTTGCCAGCGGCGCTTGTAGAGGTCAGCGATCTCCTGGGCAGGGGCGTCGAGGTCGTTGGTGAGAATGCGCAGCCTTTTGCCGGTTTCGGTCTCGACGACGATTTCGCGCACCGCGTCCTGCATCGGATTTTTGCGGTTGTTGCACTGACGGGCGGGCAAGAACCCGATGCGATCGCTCAGAACGTCCGATCCCTCGGCCAAAGGCATGTCTTTGGCCTCGCGCAGCGGCGTGTTGGCCTTGAAGCGGGTCACCAGACGGCAGCCCGCGCCGTCGAGCTGCGCCCACCAGGAGAAGTCGTAGTAACCGAGGTCGAAGACATAGGTCGCGCCGGGGTCGATCGGCATCGGCTTGGCGGCGGCGATGTCGTTGATGTTGGCGGCCGTCACCGCGTGATAGACCGGGCGGCCGAGGTCAGGATCGTAGATGATATGCGCCTTGGCGCCGAAGACGTCGCTGGAGAAGCGCGCCCATTGCGCGCCAGCGCCGGCAAGATGCAGGCTGGTCGAGTCGATCAGACGCACCGCATCGCCCATCTTGCGGCGGAAGCCGCGCGGGGACGCGGCCAGCATGTGCTCGAACAGCTTGGAAAAGACGCGCGGATCGCGGTTCCGATTGGCGTCGGCGAAGGTGGAGCGCTTCGGCGCCTTGGCGCCCACATGATAGAGCCGCGCCTGATGGCTCGCCATCACCGCTTCGACTTCGCGCAGCGACGAAGCGCCGCCGAACTGGGCAAACAACAGCACGAGGAACTGATTGCGGGTCGTAAAGCGACGCGCCGCCTCGTCAGTCCCATATTCGTCGACCAGCCTGTCGAAGGCCGCCCACGGAACGAGTTTGAGGATGTCGTGGAAAACGCTATTGGTGTGGCGCACGGCGTTGATCCCTTTCGTGTCCAAGTGAGTCGCGAAACTCTGGAGACGAGTAGAATCAATGTCGTGCGACCGTTCAAGCAAAACTCCTGCCGGACAGCCGTGGGTCAAGCCCGGCCATGACGGGAAAACAGAGCTCTGCGCTTGCCAAAGGCGATCCAACAGCTAACGCGATATGAGCGCCCACTGCAATTTTCGAAAAAACAATATCTTCTTGCCAATCAAACCCGGTTATTCTATAATTCTGAACTCGACTGCCCGGAATGGGCGCTGATTGACAAATCCAGAAGGGAGAGCACTGGAGCGAATTGTCCCGTCAGCGGTGATGCGGCCGTCGGGCCGCGATTAAGCTCTCGGAATCGCTCAAATTCACAGTGGGCGCCCTCTTGCGAAAAGTTGGCATGGATTTGGGGTTGGCGCCGCGTTTGTTCGGGCCCGGCGCCTGGCCCGCTTGGCATTGGCCTATCGTATTCTGTTCCGGGCAACACGGTGTTCAGGGGCGCCGCCATTGGCAATAACGGTCTCGTGCGCTTTTAAACATTATTGATCGGTAATATGCGTCCGCCGCAAGATCTTCGAAGCGACAAGACGACGCTAAACCGGGTCCCAAGCGCCTGACATTATTGGGGCGCGACGCTAAGATGGCGGAATTCGGCCCCCACGGGCCGAACGCCCGACCTCTCGGCAGGGCGGCGGCTCGGGGTCAACGGGCCTGAAGCCGTTTCAGGCAAGCCGGCCCGAGGCGTGGGCGAGGATCGTATAGACCTTGCCGGTGCTCGACAGCAGGTAGGCGCGCCATTGCGAGCCGTCGCGGTCATTCTGGCTGATCTTCGCCAGCAGCCGCTCGAACTCCTGCATATAGCGCGTCGTTGAATTCGCGGAAATGAGGGTCGGCCCGATAGCGGCGGCGGATTTCGTCGAACGCCTGCTGGCCGGCCTCGGTGTAAAGGCGCCGCGAGACGGCGGCGGTGTCGCCGCGCCTCCATCGATCCCACATTTCCGCCGCGGCGGCGCTGTCGATGAAGTCGGCGATCTCCGAAGTCAGCGCCTCCAGCGTGTCGGATCCTCGCGGCGCGGCGGCCTCAGGCTCGTCGCGGGACGCGGCGGCGAGCAGGTTCGACAGCCATCCGGCATGAGCCCGGTCGGCGGGCGCCGCGGCCACGGGCGCTAACGGCGCGGGCGTGGCTGTGGGTTGCGCTCCCGCGGCGGGCGGCAGCGTTTGAGCGGGCGCGCGGGTCAGCAGCGGCGCAAGCTCCAAAGTGGCGATCTGTCCGGACGGTTCGCTCTCGATATTGAGCGCGACGGCCGGCTCGGCGACGCGCGCGACCGCGCTATCCCGGGCCGAAGCAGGGTCGAACCCTCCCGCGACTTCCACGGCGCGCGACTGCGGCTGTTCAAGCCGAGCGGTCGCAGCCGCTGCAGCGGGGGCCGCGAGCGGCATCGGCTCGGCGACGTCGTAGGCCGCCCCGGAATCCGACACGAGCGCCGCGAGCTCCTTGAGCGCCCGGATCTGGTCGGAAACGACGCGGCGCATCGCCTCCGCGGTTTCGGTGGTCTCCTGCGGCAGATCGAGGACGCCGCGGCGCAATTCTTGCCGCGTCTCGTCCAGTTCCCGCTGGACCTGGCCAGCCATATCCTTCACCTCGGCCACCGATTGGCGGAAACGCTCGGCGGACTGATCGAGCGCGCTGAAGAGTTGCGCGTTGGTCTGCTCGAGGGTCGCCTGCAGCGTCTGCGCCGTGCGCTCGCGCTCCCTGGCCGCAGTGTCGCGGATAGTTTCGAACTGTCCTGCGACGGCGATCGAGGCGCCCTTTGTCGCAGACGCAAGCGCGGCGCTGATCTCCTGCGCTCGCGACTGCGCCCGGCCGAAACTGTCTTCGACGTTCGCGGCGAAGCGCCCGAGCGCCGCCTCGAACGATTCGCTGCGGCCCGAGAGATCGGAAATGAGCGCCTGAAGGCTGTTGTGACGATGCTCGAGGGCATGGTCGATCGATTGCTGCTGCTCGGACAGATCCTTTCCGACCGCCGCGAGGGCCTCCGCGTGCTGGGACAACTGCCCAGCGAGCGCGCTCGCATCGGACTGAGTGGTCGCCGTGAGGCGCCCGAGCGTCGCGACCTGGGAAGCGATGCCGTTGAGCGCCCGTTGGAACTCCTCGACCCGCGTCGCCAGTCCGCCCTGGACGACGGCGAGCCGATCGCCCGCCGACACGATCGTCCTGTCGATCGCCGCGCTGGTTTGGCCGAAGATTCTCGATGACCAGCGTCAACTCGTTGCGCAGCCGGTCGCCGGTGCCCGCAAGCGCCTGCACAGTATTTTCGGCGCTGCGGTTCACAGATTCGCGCAGGGACAAACTCGATTGCTCCACCTGCTCAGTCAAATGCTTGAGCAGAGCCCCGATCGCCTCGCCTGACTGGTGGGTGGCGTCAGAAGCGACGTTTCGAAGCGCCTCGCTCGAACTCGGCGACCTCGGCGCGCAGCTGCCCGGTCAGCGCGCTCAACGCCCGCACAGGGTCGGCGGCGCTGCCGTTGACCGCGGAAATGAGCTCGTCCGTACGCCGGGTGAGGAGAGCCGCGAGGCTGGCCATCTGCTGGTCGATAATATGCGTCGCGCGCTCGCCCGCTCCAGCAATCCGAGACGAGACCTCGTCGCTGTGCTCGCCGAGCGTGGCGACCAAATCTGCGCCCTTTCCCTCGATGACCGCGCGCAAATCGTCGACCTTCGCCCTGATGGATTCGGAAACGTTCGCGCCTCGGGCCGCCCAGGCGGAGTCTGCCTCCGCCGCCGCACTCGCCAGCGCATCCGTCATCGCCTGAACGCGCGCGGTGAGCCGCCCATCGATGCTGCCCGCGCTGCGGTCGGCCGCGTCAGCCATGTCGGCGAGGCGCGCATCAATCACCCGCGCGCTCTGGTCCGCCGCCTCGGCGAGGGCGGCCAGGCGCGCGTCGAAGACCTGCGCGCTCTGGTTTGTCGCATCGGCAATCGAGGCTCGGTGCGAGTTGAACGCTGCGCCGATCGAGGCTTTGTGCAGGTCGAGCATCGCGATGATCTGTTGCGAATGGCCGCCGACCTTGTCTTCAAGCTCGGCTCGCCTCGCGTCAAACTGGACGCCGAGGTCCTGTATCGGCCCACAACTTGCTCCTCGAATTGCTCGACGCTGACGCCGAGCGATCGGGAAACGTCCTCAACGCGCCCGGTGAGCGTCGCGTTGATGTCCCGGGCGAGCGTCGAAAGAGCCTGTGTGAGTTCGTCGGCCCGGGTTTGCAGCGTCTCACTGATCTCAATGGACTTGGCGCTGATGCCCTGCGCGATTTCGCGTCCGCCGTCGCCGAGCGTTCGGGCGGCCTCGAGGGTGTTGCGCGCCAGCGTTTCCGACAGCGTCCGGCCGCGCTGGGCAAGCCCTTCTTCAATCCGCGACAGCAGAACTTCGAGCGTCGTCGAAAGTTCCCGGAGCTTTGCGCCCGCTCGCTCGTCTACCACCTGCAGACGAGCATCGAACAGGGCCGCGGTCTCCTCGTTCCGGCGGCCAAGCTTCTCGTCGATCTCGCCGCCGCGGGCGACAAGCGTCTCCTCAATCGCCGCAAGCTTGGCGCCGAGATCGGCGGCGAGCGCTGCTGACCGGTCGCCGATCTGGCCGACGATATCGCGTCCGCGTCCATCGATGGCGCCTTCGAAGCGCGCGAGGCCGTCGCCGAGCGAGGTTTCGATGCGGCGCGAGTGTGATGCAAGGGCGAAATCCAGTGCGCTATGGTGGGTGGCCGCGGCCGTTTCGAATTGCTCCAATCGGGCTGTCGATTTCGCCGTCAGCTGCTCGGCCTGGTCCCCCAGGCGCTTGTCGAAGTCGTCACCGACGGGCTTTCATCATCACGTCAATCGCATCGAGATGGCTGGCAATTCTGGCGTTGAGCTCTTCGGAGTGCGCGCCGATGCGATCGACGACGCTGTGCCCGCTTTCGCCGACCAGCCCATCCAGCGCTTCGAGATATTCGCGCATCCGCGCGGTTTGCTGCGAGACAGCTTCCACCAGCTTGCCGCCCCGCTCCCCGACGATTGAGTCGAAGGCGGCCACGCGCTCGCCCAACGCCTCGCGCATACTATCGGCGCGATTCGCCAATGTGGCGGCGGCGCTGCTCGTGAGGGCGTCGAAGGCCGCGACGCGATCGCTCAACGCCTCGCGGACGTGTCGGCCCCGTTCGCCAAAGTGGTCGCCGCGTCGCTAACCAGGGCAGCGAATCGCCGTTGAGCTGAGACGCCTCCGCGCCGAGCGTCGCCAGAGATTGAGTCGTCGACGCCTCGATCCGCGCTGAATCATCGCGCCCTCGGCGGAGATCGCGCCGATGAGCCGACGCGTCGACTTCGTCGAACAGGCTTTCGAGCGCGCCGTTCTGCCCGTCGATCGCGCCGCGCAAACGCGCCTCGCGCGCATCGAACTGATCACCCCATCGCCCGGCCGCGGTGTCGAGGATGGTCGCGGCGTCTTCGGCGCGGTCGCGGATCAACGCCGCAAGGCGCTCGCTCGATCCGATCAGTCGATCCTCCAGTCCCTGACCCCGCACGACGATAGTGTCGTGCAAGCGATCGGAAGCGTCGTTGAGGCGTACAACCAGTTGATCCCCATGGACGAGAATAGTGTCTGAAAGACGCGCCCCGCCGACTTCGAGGCGCTCGACCAGAGAATCCAGCGCGCGCTGAAATCTTGGGCCACAGCGTCGCTGGTCTGGCCAAGCCGATCGGCGACCGAGTCGCCATGGATGCGGATCGCTTCAGCGGCTTGCGCGCCGCTTGAGTCGACGCGGTTGATGACGTCGTCTGCGTACGCGGCGACAGCCCTGCTTAAGGTTGCCGATGTTTCGCTGAGCCGGTCTGCGACAGTGTCGCCGTGCGTACGGATCGCCTCGGCGGCCTGCACGCCGCTTGCGTCAACCCGGCTGGCGACGTCGTCCACGTACGCGGTGACAGCTCGTGTTATCGCCTCCGACGATTCGCCGAGCCGGTTTGCCACGGCGTCCCCATGCGCGCGGATCGCTTCAGCGGCTTGCGCGCCGCTGGCATCGACCCGGCTGACCACGTCGTCCGTATATGCGGCCACAGCTCTGGTCGTCGCGGCGGACGTTCGGCCCAGGCGGTCGGCGACAGCATCCCCGTGTGCGCGGATGGCTTCGACGGTTTGCGAGCCGCTTGCGTCGATTCGGTTGACGAACTCGTCCGCATAGGCGGAAACGGATCTGCTCATGACCGCAGACGCGTCAGCCAGTTGCGCGGCGACGGCGCCGCCATTGGCGTTGATGGTCTCGGCAGCCTCAGCGAGGCGGACCGCGAGCGTGTCGCCATGTGTTCGCAGCGTCCGCGCCGCCTCGGCGCTCGTCGCGCTGACGCGATTGACGACGCTGTCCGTATGGTCGGCGACTGCGCCGTTGGCGGAAGCCGCGGCTTCGGAGAGGCGGGCGGCGACGGCGTCGCCGTGCGTTCGAAATCGCCTCGATGATTTCGGCGTTGCTCGCTGCGATGCGGCCGACCACGTGTTCCGCGTGACTATCGAAGACGCCGGTTACATCAAGCGAAGCCTGGGCGAGTTGGTTCGTAACCGCCTCGCCGTGGTCCTTGATGGCGGCGACCGCCCGTGCGCCGCTACCGTCGAGGCGGCTGACCATACCTTCAGCATGGGCGCCGAAGGCGCCGGAGACCTCGGTCGAGGTCTGAGTGAGCCGATCCGCAATCGCCTCGCCGTGTTCCCTGATAGTCTCCACTGCCAGGGCGCTGCTGCCGCTGATGCGGCTGGCCATGTCGTCCGTGTGCGTACTGAAGGCGCTGGCTAGCGTCTGCGATGCCTGATCGAGTTGCTCCGTGATCGTGTCGCCGTGGTCCCTGATGGCGGCGACCGCCCTCGCGCTGCTGCCGTCGATGCGGCCGACCACGTGATCGGCATGGGCGGCGAAAGCGCCGGAGAGCGCTGCTGAGGCCTCGTCGAGCTGACCGGCAACGGCGTCGCCATGGCCCCTGATGGCCTCAACAGCCTGGGCGCTGCTGCCGTCTATGCGGCCCACCACGTCATCGGCGTGAGCCGCGAAAGCGGCGGACAGCGTTGCCGAAGCCTCGTCGAGTTGACCAGCGATGGCGTCGCCAAGGCCTCTGATCGCCTCCACCGCCCGGGCGCTGCTCCCATTGATTCGGCTAACCACGTCATCGGCGTGAGCGCCAACGGCGTTTCGAGCGAATTCGGCTCCATCGGCAAGCCGGGTGGCGATCCGATCGCCATGGACGTCGATGGCTTCGACGACGGAGTTCTGCGAGGTTTGAATGCGCTCGATCAAATCGTCGCTCCGCTCGCCGATGCGGAACAGCAGGTTTTCGCCGACTGTTCTGAGGCGGCCGTCAACGTCGCCGACCCGAGCCAGGATGTCGTCGGCCGCTTTTTGACTCGTCTCACCGAGGCGTTCAGCAACACTGTCGCCAATGCCCGCGAGCGACATGCTCATCCGCCCGCCCTCGGCGGCGATGCGCTCGAGCGTCGCCGAACCGTTGCGGTTCATTGCGGCGGCGACGTCGTCCGACGAGGCGCCGAGGGAAGCGACAAGCCGTTGGCCCGCCTCCTTCAGCCGGTCGCTCAGGATCGCGCCGGCCGAGTTCAAGGTCCCGTGCAATACCGTCATGCGAGATCGCGATCGCTTCGCGCACCCGGCCGCCACTGGTGACGATCGCCTCGCGCTGGTCGGCCATTTCGGCGATCAGCGAGCGAATCTTGCGCTCATTGTCGGAATAGGACCGTTCAAGGGTCGACACTTCAGACCGGACGCGGGTCTCAAGCTCGGCGGCGCGCGCAACGGCGCGTTCGACGCCATCTCCCATCGAGATCAGCTCGCGGCGGATGGCCTGCGACAGGCTCGCGACACGTTCGCCGGCGATCGTTTCGGGCTCCGCGAGGCGGACCGCCACTTGGGAGATCGCGCGCGCGGACTGGCGCAACTCGCGGAGCCGGCGCGAGAGCGCAGCGAATGCGAACATCAAGAAGACAGGCGCCAACGCCGCCAGCAGAAACAGCGGCGTCTCCGGGCCGTAACAGCATGTCCGCCCGATGGGTCGAAGCCGACGGCCAAAGCGCGACATAGCCATAGACGCCGCAAAGCGCGGCCCAGATCAGCGATCCGACGAGGGCGAGAACGAAAGGCGCGCGTCCGGCGGGCGGCGCGTTCATCGCCTGCAAAATGGCCCCGACGGTCTCGCGATCGTCGTTTGCAGGCGGGAGCGGGAATGACGGGCTTTACTTCCGCTATCCAGCGGAGCCGCCGCCGCGCTTGGCCGCAGCAGCAACGCCGATTCGCCCGCGGGCGCGCTCGGCTTGAGGACGGGCACCGCGGTCGTCGGTCTCGCCGGCGCGAGGTGGGGCACCGCGGCGTTTTCACTCGAGGCCAGAGCGGCCTCGTCGTCGTCGGTGAGATTCAGCGCGCTTTCGATCGCCGACATGGCGGCGGAAACCGGGTCCGTCGCCGAATTCTGTTTCGCCATTATGTCCGCCTCATTCCCTGAGCGCCGCTCGCTCGCTGGATCACGCAAGCGCCAAGCGCCCCCCCGGCTGCCTCGACCGGGAAAAACGCTGCGAATTAACCACGTTGTAGTCTACCGCCGCTCCCCAAATAAGAAAACGTCGCCGCACCGGCAACTTGCAAACGTCGTTAACGCTTCGGTTACCATGTTTTGACAGTCTGTTCAGCCGATTATAGCCGCGCCAACACCAATTCGACAGGCCGACCCGGCGCGCGGCGAGAGTGTTTCGAATTCGAGACATTTTGACCGGGCGCCGGACTGATCCTCCTCTCGATCTTGTGCATTTGACCCGCCATTGTTTGGGCGATCAGACGCTGGTGGGGGAATTATTACGGCTGTTTCGGCTTCAGTCGGACGCGCTTGCCGGGCAACTCTCCGAAGTGTCCGGCTCATCGTTGGAATCACAGGCGAATATCGCCCACAAACTTCGCGGCTCCGCGCTTGCGGTCGGCGCCTCGCGCGTCGCTTGTGCGGCGTGGAGAATTGAAGAATTGGCTTCGGCCGCCGGGCGCGCCTCTATCTTGGCCCCCGAGGAAGCCCTAGCGGAGGCGATAGCCGCCCTCCGGTCTGCGGTGGCCGAAGCAGTCGCCGAGATCGATCGTATCCAAGGCTAGCTGAGAACGGCGGAGGTCCCCCGAAAATTCGCTGGGGACAACTTGTAGTTGTCGAGCACGAATTCCGTTTGGGCGGTGACGAAGGCCGAACTCGCGACGCTCTTCCAGCGCTGGCGCGCTTGCTCTAAGAAGGCGCGCGACAGGCCCGCGCCATTCACGCATCGTCACGCGAGAAAGCGGTTCTTCTGGGAAAAATTCGGCTCAATGACCAAACTGACATTCGTTAGCGCGTCCGGAGAGGCGCGCACCGTCGATGCGCAGATCGGCTCGACGGTGATGGAAACCGCGATCCGCAACAGCGTGCCCGGCATCGACGCCGAATGCGGCGGCGCCTGCGCCTGTGCGACCTGCCACGTCTATGTCGCCCCGGAATGGACGGAGACGGTCGGCCCGCCCTCCCAGATGGAAGAGGACATGCTGGATTTCGCCTTCGAGGTGCGGCCGAGCTCCCGGCTTTCCTGCCAGATCAAGGTGACCTCGCAGCTCGACGGCCTCGTCGTGACGACGCCCCCGAAGCAGGGCTGACGCCGATGACCGAAGACTCATCACGACCGACGTGGCGATCATCGGCGCCGGTCCGGCGGGCCTGTTCGCGGTCTTCGAGCTGGGCCTGCTCGACATCAAGGCGCACCTGATCGACATCCTGCCCAAGATCGGCGGCCAATGCGCGGAACTCTATCCGGAAAAGCCGATCTACGACATTCCCGGCTTTCCCGTCGTCAACGCGCAGGAACTGGTCGACAACCTGCAAAGGCAGATCCAGCCGTTCGGGCCGACCTTTCAGCTCAGCGAGATGGTCGAGTCGCTCGAGACGGTCGGCGACGCAGAGCATCCGAAATTCCGGGTTCGCACCGATGGCGGCGAGACAGTCGAATGCAAGTGCATCATCATCGCGGCGGGCGGCGGCTCGTTTCAGCCCAAGAAGCCGCCGATCCCCGGCATTGACGCTTACGAGAACACGAGCGTGTTCTATTCGGTGCGGCGGATGGAGCATTTCCGCGGCCGCCGTGTGGTGATCGTCGGCGGCGGCGATTCCGCCCTCGACTGGGTTTTGAACCTTCACCCCGTGGCGAGGCGGGTGACGCTGGTGCATCGCCGCGACGCGTTTCGCGCCGCGCCGCATTCGGTCAATGCGATGCGCGAGCTGGTCGCCGCAGGCCAGATGGATTTCGTGCTGGGGCAAGCGACGGGCTTGAAGGGCGCCGACGGCGCGCTGAGCGCCGTTACGCTACGCAAGGAGACGGGCGACATCGTCGACGTCGAAACTGACGACCTGCTGCCGTTCTTCGGCTTGACCATGAAGCTCGGCCCGATCGCGGACTGGGGCCTCAACCTGCACGAGAACCTGATTCCCGACCAACACCGAGAATTTCGAGACGAACGTCCCCGGCATTTTCGCCATCGGCGACATCATCACCTATCCCGGCAAACTCAAGCTGATCCTCTCCGCGTTCCACGAAGGGGCGCTCGCGGCGCAAAGGATCCACCACTATGTCTATCCGAACAAGCGGTTGGTGTTCCAGTACACCACATCGTCTACAAATTTGCAGCGCAAGCTCGGGGTCGTCTGATGACGTTTCCGTCGGCACGAAGGCCTCGCCAGCCGCGTTAGAATGTGATGTTCGTGCGCAGGCCGATCACCAGTTCGTTTTTGATCCTTTGCATCGGATCGTTCGGGTTGGCGATCCCGGCGCTGGGATTAACGACATACTGGAGATCGGGTTAATCTGCCCACGAGGGCAGGACTTGAATCTGATAGGTCGCCTCGAACACGGTCTCGCTGCCGCGCACGGGCGTGTAAACGGAGGGTTCAAAGAACTGCAGTTGCCTGTCATAACCGGACGCGCCGCTGCTTGCTCGTGCGATCCCGGCTTCGACGCCAAAGGTGTCGTTGTCGCGCCCTGGGAGGGGTCCGTGGAGGGTCAGACCAGCGTCCAGGCCGGCGCTGATCGAGATTGCGGTCCTGAAACGGGGTGAACATGGGACGGACGAAGACATTCAAGTTGCGGCTGGAGTTGTCCTTTGGATCGCCAGATCATCTGATCCATGATCCCGTAGATTGAAAAATCGCCCTGATGGGTGGCCGGGACGCCGTTGCTGGCGGGGCTGGCGAGAGGCACGCCCTGATTGTCGTATTGCAGGTCGTTGAAGTTCCCGCTGTCGTACCATGCGCCAATTTTGTACGTGCCGCTGAGCGAACTGTCGTTGCTCGGTTCCCCGAGCCGCCCGCTCCCGGAAACACGAATTGCAGCTCGGCGATCGCCAGAACGCCAGTGTTGAGCGGGAAGCTCACGCCATAGGGATTGCTTAGCGGCGTGTTGGGCGAATTCTTCGGGATGGGGCTGCCGTTGAACAGGCCGGCGAGCACGGTGAAATTGTCCGCCACCTGCGCCCGTCCGCGAACGCCCAGGCCCGCGAGCGGGTAGGCGGGGCCGCCGCCCGGCAAATCAACTGAGGGAAGAACCGGCCACCCGGATGTCGCGTTGATGAAGAATTGTGAGCTGGGGCTGATGATGAATTCCTCGTCGAGGCTCTGCTCGCCGATCTTGACGTCGAGCTTGTCGCCGAATTTCTGCTGGTACCACAGCTCCCAAAGTCGAACGCCGACAGGCGCCTCGATGTCGCTCAGGGTTTGCAAGATCAGGAGATTGGTGGCGCTGAGATCGCCGCCCCAGATTTGTAGGCCGCTGACGTTGAGCAGGCCGCCGTTCAGACCGAACGCTTTCTGGGTGTCGAGTTGCAAAGTCACGGTGGTGAGGCCGTTCGCCTCGAAGCCCTGCTGGACGCCGCCGGTCAGATTGCCGAACGTCTCGACGTTCTCGAGTATGCTCAGCGTGACGCCGTACTTGGCCAAGGCGGGCCGCAAGCCGCCCATGTCGCCTAGCAGGTTCGCGTTGCTCGATGCGGCGCTGAGGAACCCGAATGGCCACGTCTCCCCTGAGGCCGGGGCCGCGCTCGGGGTCATCGTCGGCTGCGCGCTTTGACCCGAGGCGGGCTGGCCCGCTGCAGGGGCGGAGACGGGGATGAGTTCGCATGAGCGGCCCCGGCGAGGCAGGCGATTGCGAATGCTGACGCAAATCTGAAGGCCTGCGCCGCAGCGCGGGCTGACCGTGGGCCACGCCTGGCGCCTGAAACCGCCTGGATGACAAGGAGGCAACCCGAACCCCAAACGTCCTATTCTCCGCACTTGGCGTTGACTTCGACCGCAGCGGTCGCGGGAAGTCAACGAAGCTGGGCGCAAAATAGGAGCGTTGGAAAACCGATGCGCGACAGCAGCTTCCTCGGCTGGGAAACCGCGTCAAAGCCAAGCCGGTGCGGCGCCAATCCCAAATCCATGCCAACTTTTCGGAACAGTCGCCGCTTGCCGTTTTCAGCCTTTTCAATGGTTTAGCAGAGTACAACAGTAGTCCGGAGCAGATCCGGTAGCCTTCGGCGCGGCCGAGGTTCGAAGACAGAGCTATTACCGTTATAAAATATATTACCAATGCGGCGATTCCGGGGAAGCGCCGCATAGGCTACATTGACCGGTTGACGCGGCGCATTCCCGGAGGAGGCATTGGCTGGTCTCACGACGCACGTTCTTGACGTTACCCGGGGCGGACCGGCTCAGGGGGTGCGCGTTCAGCTCTACGAAATCAGTTCAGACGCGCCCTTGCGCATCCTGGCCGATGCCCTGACCAATGCAGACGGCAGAACCGACAAGCCAATCATCGCCGCTTCCGACGCGCATGCGGGCCAGTTCGAACTTGTCTTTCATGTCGGCGACTATTTCCGCCGGCAAGGCGCGCAAGTCGCCCAGCCGCCTTTTCTCGACCTGATCCCGATCCGCTTTGGGATCGCCGATCCGCAGTCGCACTACCACGTGCCATTGCTGGTCTCGCCGTGGAGCTATTCGACCTATCGGGGCAGCTAAGGGACGAGATCAATCGCCTGACGCCCCCAAAGATCGGCCGCCACGGGAATTTGTCGGTGATGCGCAAATTCCCGGCCATTCCGGCCGCGAAATCCTGGTTACTGAGGAACACCCTCGATAGCGAAAGCGCGGAATTTCGCGTACTTGTCGCCGACCTTCCGTGCTTCCTTGTACTGCGCGGAATTGCGCCATGCCTGGACTGCTTCGAGACTATCGAACTGATTGATCGCGACGCGCGCGCCAGGCGGCGATCCGTCGAGGGTGACGAAATTTTGCCCGGCGGCGATCAGTCGCCCCCCTGACGCTTTTATCGAGGCCTGCGCGAGGGGGACGTAGTCCTTCTGGTATGCATCCAAATCTGCCGCCTCCACCTCGGTGACGACATAGACGGGCGCCCTGGCCGCCGCGTGGAGGCCCTGAACTGCGACAGCGCCAATCGCAAAGCCCGCCAACAGAGCGAGCGCCGCGTGAGATCGAGTTTTCATCGCTTTCCTCCAGATTGCCGCCAACCCAACACGACCCATAGCGAGGACGACCACGCCGGAAGCGCTCGCGAGGGCCCGATGAATATAGCTTCAACCACCGCCGTCATTGCGAAGAGCGCAGCGACGAAGCAATCCAGGAATCGTAGAGCGCCCGACGATCCACTGGTTTGCTTTCGCAGTAACCAAACCAAATCGACTCGACTACATCTCGCCCTAACCTGCATGGAACGGCTGCGTGCGGAACCGTTCCCGCGAGGCGGGCATTGAGGGTTCATCCACAGTTTCCGGCGCGGCCGCTTGCTCTTCCAGCATCGTTCGCAAAATCTCGAAACCCACGTTGAAATTCTTCTCCACCGTCGGCCAGACTTGCTCGTAGAACGGCAGGTCCTTCGGCTTCGGCTTGGCGACGCGGAACTCGAAATGCGTGCCGCCGTCGTCCCGTTCTTCGAACGCGTAGGTCATCAGGAATTTCGGGGCGCCCGGGATCGGCAGAAGGGCGGTCTGGGTCACGTGGTCGAACGGACGCCAGTCGAGGATGTCCTCTATGACAGCGTCCTTGCCGTGCAGGCAATGGTTCTGCGTGCCGGCGCCGCGCCGGCCTTTCGCTGAGTTTTCGACGACCCCGTCGCTTCTCTGCCAGCGGGAGTGATGCGCGGGCAGCGTGACCAGCTCCCACACCGCCGCTCTCGGCGCCGCAAAGTCCCTCTCAATCACGGCGTAGGCGTCGGCGCGTTGAACCAGGTTGCGCGCAGTCTCGCATTCCTGCGTCCACGCCTGCTCAAGGTCGCTCACCCAGCATTTCGTTTCGCCGATATGCTCGATGGCCTCGGAGTGCTCGACGAGGCCCTGCGCTTTCGCGTCGATCCCCATCGCCCGAACGCAGGCGTCGGAATAGAGCGCATAGGCGTGGGCGCCGAACGCCTTGCTGACGTCATTCTTGAGCAGGCGATGGATCAGGATCACGTCCCGGCCGGCGAGTTCCTCGCGGCCCGACATCTTCTGCCGGACGAACTCGCCGTGATGAATGACGAACTTGACGTCGAGGCTCTGCATGCGGCTGCAGGCCTGGCACTCGCAGCTGTTGGCCTGCTTGATGCTGCGGAGCCGCTTTCGGAACGTGAAATACGCCTGCTCGATCGAATCCTGGAGAAGCGACCCATCGATCTTTTCGGCGAGCGCGTAAACGAAGGCCGCATCGCCTTCGAACTTCGCGAGGCGGAACGGCGGACGCAGCGCCCTGACCAGGGTGTCCATGATATCGGCGATGATGTCCTGGGCATGGTCGAGCTCGACGCCGGACACGAAGTGCGTATAGCCGGAAATATCCGCGATCGCGAAACAGGCCGATTCCGCCTTCGGAAGCATTGCGACCCCTCCGATTTCCATCAGCAGCAGAGGCGTATGGCTCCCGCCTCGGGAACCGGACCAACGCTATCACGCGACAAGCGCGTGCGCGATATCGCCGCCAACGTCTCAATCGCGCGAAAAGCTGACGTCTCGAGAGTGTCTTCTCCCTGTGCCGCGCATGGCGCCTTTTATTATCGGGTCGAGAATGCGCCATAGGCGAGGATGCCGAGGCCCGAGCTCCACGCCATTGCGGGCCTTGGGCCTGGACCATAAGCTAAGCGGCGCGCGCCAAAGTCCCGAACAGGAGATGAGGATGCGAAGCCACTTATGCAGCCGCATGGCGGTTGGAGCGTCGGGGCGCTGCTCGTCGCGCTCGGCGGGTCGGCGCAAGCAATGACCTGTTCGGAGCGGCTGCAGGTTTGTCAGGGCTATTGCGTCAAGAGCATGGGCGACACCCCGGGCTGCCACGCGAAGTGCCGCCAATTCCATCAGGAATGCATGGCGAGCGGCTGCTGGGAAAGCAAGGTCGTCGCCAAGCAATGCGGATTTGCGCCGCAGTAGCCACGATAGGTCTTGGCCAGCGCGCCGCCGCGGTTCAAGACGCGCCGGACGGGTGAGGACCGCGGCGACATCGGTAAGACATCACAAGGCGTCGATCGCGAAGGCGACCTGTCGCCGTTCAGGCGGCCCGATCTCGCCCATCTGGATTCTTGATGGTCTGGATCGCCTCGAAGCCCTCGAACTCGGGATGACCGAGATAGAGCGGCTTATTGGCGCCGGCGTCACGATGGGCGGCGCGGAAATGCTCGGACTGCGTCCAGTCGGTGAACGCGGCTTTGCTCGTCCAGACCGTGTGCGATGAATAGAGCACATGATCGTCACGCTCCGGTCCGCGAAGGAGATGGAACTCGAGAAATCCGGGCACCCGGTCGAGATGGCTATCGCGCGACAGCCACACGCGTTCGAACGCGCTCTCAGCGCCCTTCATGACCTTGAAGCGATTCATGGCGATATACATGGCGATTTCCTTTTGAGCCGGGGCGACACCGAGCGGCCAAGTCCCACCTTCACCGCGGTGGGATCAAGGTCAGAATGCAAGCCAGAAGCTGCAGCGCGCGAAAAACAAAAAGCATTACGGCGGAAATCTCATACATTTGACAGGCCCCTTATGCTAGCGCGAGGGCTTGTTGAAGGCTGAGAGCGATGCGCAGGGCGAAGTCGTGACGCGCGGCACGAAGACAGCGTGGATTTTTTGGGCGGTCGCCGGACTGACGGTCTCAACGGCGTTCGCGACCTTCGCGATCGGGCTCGACCGGATGGCGCTGTGGCAGGTCGTGCGCGCCTGCGTCGCCGACTTCAAGCTGACTGGAGCTCCTTTCCCGTGCCTTGAGGTCGATCTTTCCGGCGGCGAGGAGCGCGGCAATGTCGTCCTGCGCCCCCGCTGTCGGATGACACGATCCTGGTTCCGACGCGAAGGATCGTCGGGGTTGAAGATCCGTTCCTGCTGTCGCCAGGGGCCCCGAACTATTTCGACGCCGCATGGAT
This sequence comes from uncultured Alphaproteobacteria bacterium, assembly GCA_963839185.1. GTDB lineage: Bacteria > Pseudomonadota > Alphaproteobacteria > Rhizobiales > Beijerinckiaceae > Roseiarcus. The sequence continues at coordinate 55,220 of CAWIUD010000019.1, forward strand.
GCTCGCGCGTTCCTCAGGGCCCCGGACGGACATGCGCCGGATCGCGACGCGATCGCGCTCGTCGTCAACTCTGCCGTCGTCCGGGGCCAGGACCAGCTCCACATCCACCTCGGCTGCCTCGTCCATCCGCGCGGCGCGCGCTCGCGGCCGCCGCGCCGAACGTCCCGATGGGCGAATGGGCGCGGATCGGCGCCGTGGTTCCCCATACGACGTTCTGGGGATTTCGCATCCGGGGAACCGACCTTCCGAAAGTCGAGCCATTTCGGCTCGCCGCCGAGGCTCTTGCCGGCAAGGCGAAGGGCCAGGCGACCTGACGATTGCGGTCGCCGGGGTTCGGGTCGAAGGCGAAGATGGGTTCCTGATCCTCGCCTCGTACGCCAAGGCGCCGGGCGCGTGGTGGCCGGTCGGCGCCGACGACCTGCTCTATGCGGCCTGCCCGGCCGGCCCTCGCCCCGCCGGCTGAGACCTGCGTTCGGCGAATGGCTGGGTTGCAAACAGCAGAATTGCAGGAAAATTTGACCCGCGCGCCTTGCAATCCCTGCACGCCTATATTATAAGCCTGCTTATTATAAGCGTGACTGCCAGAGCCCATGCCCCTGACCCTCAGCCCAGCCCGCGAGCTTGGTTTCGCCCTCAATGACGTGGCGCGCCTTCTGCGCACCTATTCGGACCAGCGGGCGCGCGAACTCAATATGACCCGCGCCCAATGGGCGGTGCTGTCGCGGCTCCAGCGTTGCGAAGGCGTGAAGCAGAGCGAGCTCGCCGACGCGCTCGATCTCGCGCCGATTACGCTTGGCCGGCTCATCGACAAATTGACCGCCGGCGGCTTCGTCGAACGGCGGGACGACGCGACCGACCGGCGCGTCCACCGCCTTTACCTGACCGAGAAGGCGCAGCCCACATTGAAGGCTCTCGGTGCGCTTGCCGAGGACGTGATGGGGCGCGCGCTGAGCGGCCTCGATGAACCGGCCAGACGCGCGCTTCAGAACGGCCTCAGGACCATGAAACTCAATCTCAAGAATGAATTGCGCTTAGGAGCTTAAGTCAGTGACGCAGCCAAAGCCGGCCGCCGCGCGGGATATCGCGGCGCAGGATGTTCCCTCCCCTGGCCCGCAGCCGGCGCAGCCGCTGCAATTCGCGCCAGCGAAGACGCCGGCCCAGCCCGCGTCCCTGCGCCCGGCCGCGCCGGCGCCTGTCGTCAAGCGCGGACGAATGGCCTCGATGCGATCGTTTATGCTCGTGGTTGTTCCCCTCCTCGCTTTGGCGCTTGGCTTCGGCTGGTGGCTGAACGGCGGACGCTACGTCTCGACCGACAATTCGTACGTTGGCGCGGACAAGTCGCTGATCACGCCGCAGGTCACCGGCGCAATTGTCGCCATTCACGTGGTCGAGGGGCAGAAGGTGAAAGTCGGCGATCCGCTGTTCGACATCGACCCCAAGCCCTATGAGATTGCGCTCGCGCTCGCCAAGGGCAAGCTCGAAGCGGCCAAAGTCGAATTCTCCAACCTGCAGTCCGGGTACCTCAGCAACGTCGACCAGATCAAGATGGGCGAGGACGCGGTGCGCGTGCGCCAGGCCGACTTCGACCGCAAGAACGACCTCGCGATCTCGCGCTCAGGCACGGCCGCCGATCGCGACACTTCGATGGCCAATCTCATTCAGGCCAAGCAGATCCTCGAATTCGTCAAATGGCAGCAGGCGACGGTGAAGGTGAAGCTCGGCGGTGGCCCGGATACGAAGATCGAACAGTTCCCTGACTATATGCAGGCGCAAGCGGCGGTCGACGACGCGCAGCGCAACCTGCACAACACCAAGGTGCTCGCCCCGATCGACGGCGTCGCGACGCAGGTGCCGGAGATCGAGCTCGGGCGCGTGGCGGCCGCTGGCCAGCCGGTGTTCGCGATCGTCGCCAACACCGGGTTGTGGGTTGACGCCAATCCGAAGGAATCGGACCTGACCTACGTCCATGTCGGCCTGCCGGCGACGGTGAGCGTCGATACGTTCCCCGACCGGGAATGGAGCGGGACGATCTGCTCGATCGCGCCGGCGACAGGGGCGCAGTTCGCAATTCTCCCGCCGCAGAACGCAAGCGGCAACTGGGTCAAGATCGTCCAGCGCGTGCCGCTTCGCTTCTGCTTTGACCCCAAGGAAGACACGACGGGCCTGCGCGCCGGGATGAGCGCCTACCTGACGATCGACACCGGACGCACCCGCACGCTCTTGGGCGCGCTCGAAGGCCTCAAGCAGTGGGTGGTCGGTTACGTCGACACCCTCATGGGGGCGAGGACAGCAGTCATCAGATGAACGCGCCTGCGCCCGCCCCGCCGCTCTACGAGACCATCACGCCGACGCTCAAGTGGCTCTTGACCGTCTGCATCATGATGGCGACCATCATGCAGGCGCTCGACACGACGATCGCCAACGTCGCCCTGCCCTATATGCAGGGTTCGCTGTCGACGACGCAGGATCAGATCAACTGGGTCCTGACCTCCTACATCGTCGCGGCCGCGATCATGACTTCTCCGCTCGGCTGGATGGCGACGCGCGTCGGGCGCAAAAAACTGTTCATCGTCTGCACTGCGGGCTTCACCGTCGCCTCGATGCTGTGCGGCGTGGCTCTCTCGATCGAGCAGATGGTGGCCTATCGCCTGCTGCAAGGCGTGTTCGGCGCGGCGCTTGTGCCGTTGAGCCAGGCGGTCATGCTCGACATCTTCCCGCCGGAGAAGCGCGGTTCGGCGATGGCGATCTGGGGCATGGGGGTGATGCTGGGCCCGATCATGGGCCCGACGCTCGGCGGCTGGCTCACCAACTCCTATTCCTGGCGCTGGGTGTTCTTCGTCAACCTGCCGTTCGGCATCCTCACCACCGTGGGCCTTTGGCTCTTCATGAGCGAGACGCCGACCCGCCGCGATGTGCCGTTCTCCTGGTTCGGCTTCCTGAGCCTCTCGCTCGGCATCGGATCGTTGCAGATGATGCTCGACCGCGGCGAGCAGCTGGGCTGGTTCGAGTCCAACGAGATCATTATCGAGGCCATCCTTTCGGTCGTCGGCTTCTATTTCTTCCTCACCGACTGCCTGACGTCGCGCCGGCCGTTCATCAGCGTGCGCATCTTCCGCGACTGGAATTTCTCCATCGCCCTCGTCTTCATGTTTCTGGTCGGCGTCATTCTGCTCGCGACCATGGCGCTGATAACCCCGTTCATTCAGAACCTGCTCGGTTACCCTGTGCTCGCCAGCGGCTATCTGCTCGGCACGCGCGGCATCGGCACGTTCGTTGCGATGTTCCTGGTCGGGCGCCTCAGCGGCAAAGTCGATGCGCGGCTCCTTATCTTCATCGGCCTCGTACTGGCGTCGGGCTCGCTCTGGCTGATGGTCGGCTGGTCGCTCGACGTTTCCAGCCGCGCCATCGCGCTCAACTCGATCGCCCAAGGGTTCGGCCTGGGCTTCATCTTCGTTCCCCTCAACACCATCGCCTTTGCGAGCCTGCCGGGAGAATTGCGCACCGAGGGCGCGGCGCTGTGGACCCTCATCCGCAACATCGGCTCCTCGGTCGGGATCTCGATCGTCATCGCCCGGCTGACCAGCATGATCACCCAGTTCCACAGCCAGCTGGTCGAGCATGTGACGCCGTTCAACGACGCCTTGAGAATGCCGAACGCTTCGATGCTGTCCGGGCACGGGTTGCCGAGCATGGCGATGCTTGAGGGGATGGTCAGCCAGCAGGCGGCGGCGATGGCCTATTCGAACGATTTCCTGTTCATGACCTTCATCTCGCTTTGCGCCTTCCCCTTGCTGGTCCTCATCCGCTCGCCGAAGTCCGTGGCTGCCGGCGCGGCGAAGGAAGCAGCGGCGCACGCGGTGATGGACTGATTGCGGCGACCGGCCAAAGACGCCTGAAGGAAATTCTGATTGTCAGACCACGCCTGCGGCCTCGCCGGAGGCCCGCGTGGCGGCGTCAATTCGGCACCTCGACAGCTTCACCCGGGCGACCGCACGCTGGCTGTTCGGCGAGCGAAAGCCAACGGTCGATTGATTGTAGCGAGACGCGGCCTCTCGGCTAAAGCCGAGTGCGTTCGGAAAAATCGGCGAAGCCAAACGCCCCGTCCTTTCCGCCATCCGATCCCAAGCCGGCCGCGGCGCCGCCCGCTCGACTGCGTCTGGCGGGTGAAGCACTCGGCTCACTCTGGCCGCCAAGGCGGCGCCCGCCCGGTCGCTGGCGAAAGCCCGCCGTGGTCGCCGCCCCTAGCGAAGCGGCGGCGCTTTCGGTGATGGAGTAGCGTAGACTGTACTGCCGCCGTCTCTATGAGTAGTTTTTGAACAACGAGATCAGCGGTGCTGCCAGTAATTAAGAGCGTCACTTGTTTCAATATTATTTATATTATTACAATTGTTTTATAACTAATAATAGTTTTGTGAAATAAATATTACACTTACAAGCACTTGAAAGCAATCTTGTTGCGCTATGTTTATTATCAAACAGAGAGCTGAGCCGACTCCATCGAAGAGGATGGAGGCGTATGCAAGTTCTCTGTCATTCACTTATCGGAGGTTCGCCACATGAGGTACGCAAGCATAGCGTTTCTGTCGGCGGCAGCGACCTGCATGCTGCCGTTCGCGACGCCCGCGACCGCCCAGGGTCTTACGAATCCGTCAGCTCTGGTCCAATCGCGGGAAGGATTTCCCAGGTCGGCATCGTGGAGACGGCCGCGCCACGCCTTGCGGGGAATAGGCATCCACCCCGGAGCGACGGCGCTGGCGCCCGAGGCCAACGTCGCAGGCTCCCCGCTCGCCAATGGCCGGTGCCACGTGGAAGCTCGGCTCGTGACCGGAACTCTGAACTACCCGGAATATATCACCACATGCCTGTAAGATCGACGCGAGCCGACGCTGGCTATTCAGCGAGCGGAAGCTGATGGTCGATTGCATTGAGGCGTGGCCGTTGAACCGGCTCGCGACCCGGGAGCAGTTGGCGCATGCCTCCGCTCGGCAAGGCGCCGCGCGGCGTCCGGGTCGTGGGCCGGCAGATAGATCGTCGGACGCGACCCGACGAACGCTTTGATCGCTCGTAGAGTCGAAGCGGCTTCCGTCTCGTCGGCGCTGACGCCATCGATCTCTTGGGCAAGCATCGTCGCCTCGTTGTACGAGGCGTCGCCGGCGATGAAGATCGCTGCGTCGCCATCCTCGACGACAACCGACAGATGATTAGGCGTGTGGCCTGGCGTGGCGACGACGATGACCGCGCCGTCGGCGGTCAGACGCTTCGATTGCGGAAACGGTCCGTAGGGACCGGCATCGAGGACGAGGGGCTTCGGATCGAAGCTCATCGGCCAGCGCTGCGGCAGGTAGCCGCGAATCTGCCCCGCGATCCCCGAGGCGGTCGCAAGCTCGCCGGGGCTGACCAGAATTTCGCTCCCCGGAAATGTCGCGAGCCCCGCGTCGTGGTCAATGTGCAGATGGGTCAGGACGACCCGTTTGACGTCGGCCGCGCCGATGCCGATCGCTCTCAACTTCGGTCCAGCCTCTTCCTCCGGCTCGATCTCGAACCGCACGGCCAGCCGGAAGTAGGGATGCCAGCGCGGCAAGCTCTTGAGGCTCGCGGAGGCGCCGCTGTCGACCAGAATGACGCCGTCGCGATGCTCGATTGCGTAAATAAGGTCGGCAGCCAGTCCGACCATCGTGCGTCGATCAACGGCGCAACGCGGCGCTGCAGGCCGTGGCCGCGACCGACGATCTGGCTCGCCTTGATCTGCACTCGGCCGGTCTGGATGGCGTGAACGCGCATGGCGTCGCTCCGATTTCGAGGCCAGGCTCAACGCTTTCCGATGCGCCCGAGATGGGTGTCGCCGAACCCGCTTGCGTATTTGAGGCCGTAGCCGAGCAGGCGGTCAAAGCCGATATGGGCGATCCAGATAAGGCTTAGCGCATAGGCGACCGGCGCGCCGAAAAGGAGACCGAAAAGGGCAAGCGGCAAAGCAAGCGCGTAGGTGTGCACGAAATCGTAAGCCGCGGCTCCCGCTTTCGGCCCGGCGAGATAGGCCAGCATTGCGAGGTCCGGGGCGAGAAACAAAAGCGCGAACCAGGGCCAGCCAAAGCCGGCGTGGAAGTAAAGCGCCACCGCAGCGGCTAGCGCTGCCGCGCCCTCAAGCCGGAGAATCGCCCGCACGCCGCCCGACGCGAACCCGGCAGGGGCGGCTTGTGGCGACGCCTGTGGGCCGGCGAAGGCGAATTTCGAAAGGATCGCGGCCATTGAAGTCTCCCGGGTCTCGCAGCCGGAAAGGCCCGCGCCAGCGATGACAGCTTCTGGATACGGCATCTCCCATCTCTGCGAAATTGCATATTGTCGTTGATCAGCTATACATTTCCGTATGGCAAGCCGGGAGCCCCATTGGGATGAACTGCGGACCTTTCGAGAGGTCGCGCGCGACCTGAGCCTTAGCGGCGCGGCTCGCAGACTCGGCCTCGCCCAGCCGACGGTCGGGCGGCATATCGACGCCTTGGAAGAAGCGCTTGGCGTCACCTTGTTCACCCGATCGCCGCGCGGCCTGACGCCAACCCCGGCGGCCGCCGCGCTTGTCCCGCACGGCGAAGCAATGGCCGCGGCGGCAGCGGCGCTTGCCCGGTCGGCTTCGTCCGAGGCGGCGACCGATCGCGGGGTCGTCCGCGTCACGGCAAGCGAGATCGTCGGGTGCGAGGTTCTTCCCGCGATCGTCGCCGGATTTCGCGTCAAAAATCCCGGGATCGCCGTCGAACTTGCGGTCACCAACCGCAACGAGGATCTGTCGCGCGGGGATGCGGACATTGCGGTGCGCATGATCCGCCCGACTCAGAGCGGACTGGTCGCGCGGCGCATCGGCGTGACCCGCATCGGGCTTTACGCGCACCGCGACTACATCCAGCGTCTCGGCGACCCGCGCTCGCTTGCCGATCTCAAACGCCATTGCGTCATCGGCTTCGACCGTGACAACCGCGCCTTCCGCGCCGCGGGCGAGGTGGCGCGGAGTCTGTCGCGCGAGGATTTCGGTTTTCGCTGCGACAGCGACCTCGTCCAGCTCGCCGCGCTGCGGGCAGGCGTCGGGGTCGGCGGTTGCCAGGAAGGGATCGCCCGCCGCACGCCCGAGCTCGTCCCCGTCCTCCCGAACCTCGTCCAGCACACGCTCGAAGTGTGGCTGGTCATGCATCGCGACCTGAAGACCGCGCCGCGGTTGCGGCTTTTATTCGACTGGCTGGCCCTTGGCCTGACGGAATATCTCAAGGGAACGCGGGCCAAGACGAGAGCGCCGGCGGCGGCAAAACTCGCGTAGCGCTTGCCGCTAAAGCAGGGTCTGGCTCCTAAGGTTTCCGCGCGGCGAAAATCCCGCTTCCGAGATAGGTGGTTCCCATCAGGTTGATTGAGCCGCCCATCTCGCCATAGAGCGGCGTCAAGTTGGTCGCTCCGCCCTGGAAAAAGGAGCCGGCCAGCGCAGCGGTCCAATTCCCAACGTTGCCGATCAATGGAAAGCCAGTCCGCGTCGCGAACGAAGTCGTCGAGGGGACCCAATAGGCCGTGCCAGTGTAATTGGTTCCATCGAGGCCGCTGATCGTGATGACGCCGTTATGGGCGCCGAAGTTGACCGCGGCTGAGAATGTGCCTGCGGAGAGATAGCTGCCGCCCCAGCCCGGCGTCGAGATGTCGGCGATCGCGTGACCGGTATAGGTGGCCCTACCGATCGCGGGCAGGCTGCCGACGGTCGCCGGGACACCCGCGACCCACAGCATGAGATTGCCCTGATCTTCGAACAGGAGTTCGCCCCCGCTGCGCTCGCCGTTATAGCTGCTCCAGAAGCCCCACTGGGTCAACTCGCATTGGCAAGGCTGGACGGCGACAGACGAAATTGAGCCGAGAAAAGCCGCGGTGTTCGCGCCGACGCTGTTGGCCGTCACCATCATCTGGTCGGCGTAGCCGACGGAAGCGCCGTTGCGCGTCGATAGCGGAATGTTGGCGCCGTTGTCGAAAATGGTCGCGGCCCTCGCCGCGAAGTTTGTCGGATTGACATAGGCGCCGCGTGCCGTATTCGTCGCCCCGGGAATGTTGTAGTTGCCGAATTGATAACTGGCGGTCGTCAGGGCGCCAGGCGGGGGCGTGAGGCCGCTGGTGACGTTGAAAATCGCGCACCATCTCGCTTGAATTGCCGGGCAGATAGATGCTGACGTCGCCTGGCTTCCCGCTGACATTCGTGACAATATAGGGGTTCGTATAGGCGGTGCTGGTCTCCGTCACCATCAGTCCGCCGACGTAGCCGTGCAGCGCGGGATGTTACCGCTCCCGAGTAGTCTGGGTGGTTGTTCACGGACGTTGTCGGAACCGAGGTGCTTATCGGGTTGAACGTATAGTTCCCCGAATTGTAATTGAAC